>DEAG01000018.1:19356-40515 GCA_002346665.1 Gemmatimonadales bacterium UBA2988 | reverse complement strand
CATCTGCTCGGTGAGGTGGTGGATCGCGTTGGTGTTGTTCTCAAATTGGTTGTAGAAGTTGACGGCCCCAATCACAAGTCCTACCAGAATCCCCCCGTTCGATACGAGGAGACTGATCGGCAGCTTGTGACTGAGCAGCCCGTTCATTTCTTGCGCTTTTTGCGGCGCATCGTGTTTCGCGCCTTACGCGCCGCCTTCTTTCCAGCCTTCGTGTACGGGTAATGCTTGCGTCCGACTCGTGGCATTGCAAGGCTCCTATCCGGTGATCAGCGACTTGAGCGCTGCCTTATCTGCATCTGATATGGAATCCATCCCATCAATAACTTCGATCCGGGGATCCACGATGGGCTGCGGGTCGTGACTATTGACCACGCTCTGCGCCTCATCCGGGAGATCCACGATTTTCCCATTCGCATCGTAGGTATAGATCGTCCCGGTATTTGCCGCGCTGGTGCCGATACCGTGACTCACGTCGATGCCAGCATCGGCCAGTTCGGTTTCGAGTTGATCAGGTCGTATGGTGGCATCAGTTGTTACAGCCATTAGTCATCGAACTCCATGACGAGGATCGCTCCCCCGCGAATTGTGAACGTCCCTGCGCTGACTTTCATCCTGATATTAATTTCATGGGCTGCATCGCTCACGCTCGTCCACGCATGGAACCCAGAGTACACGTAATCCTGATTCGAGAGGTTCTGCGTCACCTGCGACTGGGCGACCTCGGTGGCCGTGTCCAATTGCAACGCGATGTAGGTGTTCCCTGACGTGCTGCTGTTATATCCACTGAGGAAGTACCACGCCATCAGGCCGCCCTTATCGGTGGTGATATCCACCTCGCCGCCAGAGACATCTGCGTAACTCGTGGAAGTCGTTGAGCCGGTAGCCCCGGACGTAAACGACACTTGGTCGATCTTCCCGCCACTCGCGACAGCGGCCCATACGGGGTTCGCACTGGCCCCCTGTGTTTTCAGGTAGTACCCACTGGTGCCTGCGGACAATTCTGTTGGGGCACCGCCACTTGCGTAGTAGAGAATGCCGCCTTGTGTCCCATCACTGAGCTTCGCAAGGGTAACTTGATTATCAGCAATATGGGCCGTATCAATTGACCCGTCCGTGTAATGCTCTGAGTCTAGTGCGTCGTCGGCAATCTTAGCTCCGGTCACAGCGTCCGCATTTATTTTGGCGGTCGTCACGGCTGACGAAGCCAAGTGAGCCGCGTCAATACTTCCGTCCGTGTAGTGCTCGCTGTCCAGCGCGTCGTCTGCGATCTTAGCCCCCGTGACAGCATCTGCCGCGAGGTGCGCCGTGTCGATAGATCCATCGACATAGGCATCCGAATCCACGCTGTTGTCAGCGATAGCCAGTGCTCCGCCGCTCGCCCGCTGATACCACATGCAGCGCCAGTTGCCAGAGCCTTCAGATCGGAACAGCGCCCGGTCCCCTGCCGCCGTGGTGATATTCGCCCCGGTCGGTAAGTTAAAGGACGTGGAGTTGTGCGTGAGTTGAAGCACCCCGTCGAATTGCACCATCTTCATGATGCCTGCGTTGACGGTGCTGAACCCCGCCGTGGTCGTGGTCCCGGTAATGTCGAAGTAGCCTTCGTCGGGCACCGTAATACTGGTGGCCGAGGCGACATCGCTGCCCTTCTGAAACTGGTCGTCTATCGTGTCGTACGGCGTGTTGAGATCTGTGGAGACATCGACGGTATCCGTCGTTGCCGGTTTTCGTAAGCCAAGTGTCGTTGTTGAAGTTGCCATTAGACTGTTGCTACCGTTCCCCAAGAGAGGGCACTGAGTCCAGACCAAGTATAAGCGGAAGCACGCGCCCATGTGCCCAGAACTGTCGATTGATGCTCCACCGCTTCAACCAAGAATCCCCACTCGACCGGCTTGTCTGCTGCGTCCATGACCACGAACTTCTCGCCAGCCGTTGGCAGCACATCGAAGCTCGTGCCCGTTGGCGAGACCAGTTCGACCGGCGTACTACTGGAGACCGTGGTGAGCAGGTTCGATTCCAGCGTGGCGGCGGACTGAATGCGCCGCCCACTCCGGGTCGCCTGATAATCCGCCAGATGCACCGCGAAACTAAAGAGTCGCTTGTACGGAAAGCGGACGGCGTACCGGGTCTGCACAAACCGCATCACCGGCGTGGTCGTGGCATCGCTCGTCGCGAGGGTGATCTTCGGTTCGATGAACCGGGCATTGACACTGGAAGCAAACGCCGCCTGCCCACCGGGGTCCGAACTAAAGGTATCCAGCGTGGTGTAGCTCGCATCATCGGTCAGGCGGTATTCGTATTTGATCGTCTGTCCCGAGGCCAGCTTCTCCGCACCGACATGCACTGTCAGGTAGGACTTGATCTCTCGGGGGAAGTCCGCGTGATGCTGCCCCGGATAGAACTCGCCACTGGTCGCGAACCGGCAGTTGCTGTCGTGCAGGGGGTTCGGTGAGGAGCGCGGCAGGGTGATATAGCGCAGATCATCCCCGGCACTGAGGTACAGCGTCGGATTGTTCGCATGACCCACGTCAGAGATCCACATCTTGCGCGAGGTGATCTCCCCAAGGTCGGACAGCGGGAACCACGCATTGGCTTCGTAGTCGTAACTCAGGAGGTAGGAGTTGCCGGATTCGTTCTGCATCACCGCGTAGAGATAGAAGTCATCGCCTGTGACGGCAGTGATCCGCCCACGCACCGGGCTGTCATTCCCCAGCATCTCCCGCTTCTGCGGGCCTCGCCGGGAATCGAAGAACAGCACGCCGTTATCTTCAAAGACATGGTAGAGACCCCGGCGCAGCGGCAACCACAGGTTGCCCCGCCAGTTCGTAGCTCCGACGCCGTTGTCCGCATCGCTGACTTCCAGCGTATGCGGCCAGATCTCTTCGGCCACAGCGTCCCCGGCGGCAGCCAGTGCGCGTAGCCCGGACTCCAAGGTGATGAAGAGGCGACCACCAGCGACCAGCATGTTGGTCACCGGATTGTTTAGATCCGAGACCGTCGCGATCCCGGCCCATGTCGCATCCGCGCCACCATTGGTGGTCGAGGAGAGCTTGAAGCCCTGTGCGGTCTTCGCGATGCGATAGAGCGTGCGATTGAGGACAGCGAACTGATGCGCGGTATTGCGCTGGATCAGGGTGATGTCCGTCGTGCTAACCGATGAGTCGAAGTTGTTATTCCATGTCAGTTCCACGTGATACCCGGCGGACCCGTTGATCTCATCCACGGCCCAGTCGGTCGGGAGGGTCCATGTGATGCTGCCGTCCTGCTTGAACGACTTGCTGCTGCTGGATGTCCCGTCACTCAAGCTGGAGACGGTGGTGTAGGTCGAACCGTTGTAGTACTTCACGGTCAGGGTGGTGGCGTTGTCATTGTCCGCGTTGATATCCACCTTGATGCCCTCGAACGGCTCATCGCCACGGACATATACCTTGTCATCAGCCGCGACCAGACTATTTAAGGTCAGGGTGAACGCAGCGGTAGCGTCCTCGGTGAATGTCCCGTTATCCGAGAACAGCGCGGAGAGCGGGGTGGCTGTCGTGATCTGGGTGTCCTGCGCCCATGTCGAGGTGTTCCCGGCCCCGGTAAAGGTCTGGTAGGGCTGCGGCATCCCGCCCGAGGTGACCTCGGTCGCCACGTACGTTAGTGGACTTGAGCTATTGGTTCCTTGATAAGTGGCTGCCGACCGCGCCCGGATCCCCGTACCCAGATCCTTGCTCGTGTTGTCCGGGCTGGATGGATCGGTCCAGTATTTAATATACCGCCCCATACAGGCGAACATCGTGTCGGTGGATCCAATAGTCCGCATGAACACATCGTGGATGCGGTCTTCTCCGGTGATAGATCCACTATTAACGAGGGGTCCAAGCTTGATCTCATTCGGCACTCGCGCATCAATGTCGGTGGCGTAATAGAACCGTCCCTGTTCCCAGACCCGTGCGCCATAGCCAAGCGTCGTATCGGCGATATGCCACGGGTACTCGCGCTGAGGATCCCAATTCGCGTACCCCTGCGCCCCGGTCGCCGTTCGAGCCGCCGCGTACTGTTCGCGGGTCTCGGCATAGAACGGTCGCGGGACTGCCGTGTCCGGGGTGCGTGGCCCGGTGCGGGCGAGTTGGTATCCGGTGCCACCAAACGTAATGTCAAACCGCGACTCGTTGCGCGGCATCTCACATCTTCTCTAAATGTCCGGCACGAACTCGAATTGCCTTACGAGGGACGTACCGTTGGTTCATGGCAATGAAATTCGACCGTGCCTCGCTCAAGCGGTCATCCCAGATCGTGACATCCGCAGCGGGCGCACTGGAGCGCAAGATCTTGTAGCACTCCATCAATCCGCCAGCCGCTGCCCAATCCAGTGCCGCCGAGGTCGTGTCAGAGTCCGCACTCAGTTCATCAAAGCGCCGCCACATCTGCACCCAGACCGGACGAGCGGTGGTGCCGCCCCCGGCGAGGATGATCGAGTATTGCTGCCCGGATGGACCCAAGGGATCTGCGAGATGATCCCAGTTCGGCCAGACCTCGTACTCACGGTGCATCGGACGCGACTGGTCACTGGAAGTTCGTACGCTCTGGTACGCCAGTGTGTAGACCTCGTGGATTTCTGATTCAGGGTTCAAGACAAACGTCGGTAGCGGATACGACCGCCGCCCCTGCTGTAGCAGGATCGCTTCGTCGTAGTAGACCACCTTGGAGTTCTCGACCACTTGGAGCCGGAGAACTAAGCTGCGGCAATCATCCGGCACTCTGAATGCCAGTCGGAGTGTCCCGTCGCCGCCCTCGGTCCATGTGGTGGAGTCAATCTCGGCTGACCCGGTGGCATCGTAGGCCACCAGCTTGGGGGTGGTGGCTGCGGCCACGTTCTTAAAGCTGACCTGTGCGTAGTAGTTCTGGCCTTCTTCAACAGGGATCGCGGTACTCCCGGCGTACCCGTTGGCTGAGGTCGTCGTGACCGACATCCCCTGTGCCCCGGAGATCACCTGCGCGGCGCTCGTGGTCTTCGCCAGTGACGCATTGCTCGCCGTCCACGACCCCACGCCACTGGTCTCCATGTCACCGTCCGTGACTAGGGTCAGCGCGAAGGTGTGGAGGAAGTGCATTTTGCGAAGCGCCCGGTTGATCGCCTCTTTAATGCGATCCGGGTGCAGGGTGCCGTGGACCTCGAACGTATTGGTGTTTGCCATCGCATTGCTCCATACCGGCACCACGGTCAGGGTTCCGGTATTTGGAGCAAAGCCATCGTCTTTCACCCGGCGCACGACTCCGGCGTTATCACCACTCGTAGGCAAGACCCACGAGGCTTCATACAGGTCTGGCGACGGCGTATTCGTATCGCCGATAAACTCGGCATCGTTATTGATCACAACCGTAGACGTGGTGCCACCAGTCGCCGTGCCGGAGGCATAGCTGCCCAGTCGTGCGGCAACTTCCTGCCGGATCGCTTTCAGCGTGGTGGTCGCCATTAGATATTATGCTTCCGCTTGCGGTGGGTCTTCAAACCCCGTTCAGATTTGGCCTCGAAGCCGCAGACAAAGCAACGGTTCGCAGGCATCTCTATCTTCGCATCCTCTAGCTCGTCGTCGTCAAGATCTACCAGATGGGCCACCTGTGGCGGCAACACCTGTTTCTGGCGGCCATCGGCAAAGGTGCCGTCCTCGTTGAGTTCACCATCACGGGGGTGGCGAAACCCCAAGCGCAGTGCTTCTTCGACGTAGCTGACCCGGATGTTGGATACCGCATCACCCCCCGGATCGACCATCCGCACCATCTCGTCCGGTACGCCAATGAGTTGGACACCCGAAAAGCCACTCCGCGAGTTCGGAATCGGTCGTCGTGCAGGCATTAGTTATCTTTCCACGGTAAGGCGGGCACCATAAAGATACTACGTCCGGTGCCAGTCTCTCGCGAGGGCGGGGCCTCGGCACCCGGCCTCGTGATGTGATCCTGCGGGATCTCGATCTCGTCGGCGTTGTCACGGACATCGGGGTGCCAGTATCCGTGTCTGCGTTCGTTCGATTCGATGTCTTCGTTGCGACTACCAATGATGTCTTCGGCTTCCTTGGAGTCGGTGCCGATCACCAAGATGTCGCGGCCATTCTTCATCCGCTTGCGAAAGCTGCGGACCTCGCCACGATCATCGGCACTGGGTGTCGGCACATGGGTGATGCCCGTGTTTCGTTTAGCCATAGATGTTCGGTAAGGGGTGGGCCGAAGCCCACCCCAGAACCGTCGCTACTAAGTAGCGCCCTTCGACAGTACGGCATTCCAATTTGTGCCATCACAGGCCAAATAGCAATCCTCGTTCTGCGAAACCGTGACAATGCCAGAGCCACCATCGTTGTTAACAGTGATGTCCTCTGATGCGTCTGCGGCGTTACTGAGATAGACCTCTAGACCAGAGGCTTCCGCTGGTAGCACGACTGTGCGACCTGCGCCCCCCGGATCGAGAGTTTGGTGCCACGCATCGTTGACGGTCAGGGTTTTACCCCCGGACAGCGTTTCGATGTTCGCGTCACGATATGTAGGTGCCCCAATAGACATAGGTTATATACCTCCTAACCTAGTGGGTGGTACCGGATGGTGTGGCGGCGTCAAATAGCAATTCGACTCCCCACTCGTTTTCCCAGATTCCGTGACCCCAGTCACCGACCAGCACGAACTCGGTAGCCCGCAACGACTCATCGCGCTGCTGGCGGACCCGCATGGCCTGCTGCTCGACCAGAACAATCGCGTCCTGATGGAACATCGCGCCCTTGGCGTCGTCTGAACCATCAACCGTGATGTCCTTGGACTGGAATACGTCAACCTCAAAGATGCGAGCTACGAAGAGCCGCTTGATGAGGTCGTTTTGCAGATCAGTTGGGACGTTGCTCGTTCCGGGCAGGGTGAGGTTCGATTGAAGCTCATACGCCTGAAAAGAGTGCAGCACCGCGCTGACCTTGCCATCCGTTGGAATCGGCTGCGTGCTGTTGCCATGCAAGAGCGCGTGACCGGCAAGGATGTACTTGGCTGTGATCTCTGTCCCCGCAGCCCCAATGGAGGCGGAGAAGGAGTCAAAGTTTGAGAACAATTGGGTGTCTTGGTCGTAACCCCAAGCCCGTCCAAGCTCTCGTGACGCGAGTTGCCCAACCATATCCTGTGATTCCCGCATCGCCTTGTCCGTAATAACGATCATGGCACCTCGCTCGGAGGCGGTGAACGTTGTGGAGCTTGGCGTGAAGGAAGTCGGGGTTGCCAGATCTACACCGTCAGTCAACGCAGCCACAGAGACTGTGCCGAACTTCGGGAGGTCAATCTGGTTGACGCCCTTCTTCATGGGAATGACACGAACCAACGGGCGCATGACAGTGCTGTCACGCTCCGTAAGCTTCGCAGCCAGAATAAAGTTATTGGCAATCGCGGTTAAGTTACTGGCTAAATTAATGGCCATCTAAAGACTCAACCTTCCTGATTATCCAAAGATAGATTTCCTGAGGTCTACGCCCTCAGACTTCGCCGCCTTTTCAATGGCGGAGAGGTCGTTGAACGCATCCTCATCATCGTTGTACCGATCCCGGAGTTGTTCGTAGGAGGCCGGTCGCGGCACCTGTCCCCCGGCGTCTGCCGGGGCACTCTGTGCCTTAATGTTCGAGGCCGACTCTGCCTGCCGTGCAGCGTCAGAGGCTGTACCAACAGCCGCCTTCCCTGCGTCATATGCCTGATCGTACAACCAGTTAATGACATCGGAGACCGGTCGGTCCTGCGAAACAATCGCCTGCCGCACCGTCGCTTGGAAGTCTTCGTCCGACAGTCCACTGAATTTAGGCAGTGAGCGAATCGGCGCGAGGACATCCTCGCTGTAAATGCGACGTGTGACCTCATGCGTGACTTGATCTAGCGAAGGCTGCGAGGCTTGCTGCGCCTGCTGGTGAACGTGGTCATGGAGATCTGTTGGGTCCATTGACAGGAGCCGTTCTTGCTCCTGCTGCGCCCGTAGCGTGTCCAATTCCCCCTGCAAGCGTGCCCGCTCTCGATGCACTTCCTGATCCTTGCGCCGCTGCCACTCCCGTTCGCGTTCCTCAAGCATCCTGTTCAGATCCTCGCGGCTCACGGGTCCAGAAGGTTCAGCCTCCACTTCGGGAGGTGTGTCGTCAGCGCGTGGCTCCTCAACTGCCGGAACAGCCTCCTGCGGTGGTTCCTCTGAAGCCGGGGCGGGAGCTTCTGCTACAGGGGCGTCCTCGGGAGCCACTGGCTCAAGGCCAATCGCTTCGAGGTCGAGATCCTTTGCTTCTTCTACCTTCGCTGCCGGGACTCCAAAAGCCGCTGAAGTCTGAGGTGCAGTGTCCTCAGCCATAGTGACCCCTTTGATAGTCGGTTACGTCCCTAGTGTAACCCTTTACGACGGCAGCGCGTCAGAGTCAAGGGCAATACTTTTCTCAAAGTCCGTCAGGTTCTGGTCAAGGGCCACCGCGTAGGCGGGGTAACGCTCTCGAAATGCCTTCCGCTTCTTCCGGCCTTCTTGCTTCCACTTCTTGTCCTTAACCATTCGAGCCGCGAGTTCCTCGTCACGGTGCGATTGACTGATCTCTCCCCATCGCTTGGCCGCTTCGTGCCACGAAACCTTGCGCCCCACAGCCATTGACAGGGTGCGGCGGAAGCTATTGATGCTCGCCGCGCCACGCTGTGCAGTTCGGCTCATGTCAATGTCGTTAAACTGCGGGTACAGCGGGATCTGCATGTACTGGTCGTGCAGGTTTCGCAGGTACGGGGAGGCATTGATCACTTCGTTAAACCCGGTGGTCTCAGGACGATCCGGGTACACTTCCGAGTTCTTGACCCCGGTCAGGAGGTTCAGACCCATGCCCCACCCCACCTCGTCCCGGCTCTCCACGGCCTGAATGAACTTGTCCCCGGTTTGCGAGAACCGACCGAAGAAACTGGACCAGACATACATCGCCATCGGGTTGCCAGACCGGTAGCTGATCCGGCCCGTGTCAGGGTTCTCGATCCGTTCGATCTGCAACCACTGGTTGAGGGTCTGCGAGACTCCCGGCGCAGTCGCCCACGCATACCCGCGCCGGTAGAACCCGTAGAGGTCATCGTCATCCTCAATGGCCTCACCGGTAAAGAACGACTGGTTCGAGATGCGCTCAATAGGCATCCGCAGGATCGGGGTCGCTTCACTCAGGATGTTTCGGAACGTCTCCTCCCCCGTCCGGGCGAAGAGCTTGTTGAGGTCTTCAATCGGCAGGCCCAGCCCCCGAATAATCTGGATGCGCCCTTCCTTAGTCTTCCCCATCACGATATGGTGCCGGTCCAGCACCCAGTCGGGGAGGGTGGCTCCCTCTGACAGTAACTGCTGCTCTTCCGCGCTATCCCCGGTAACCGCCGCCAGTTTTGACCCTACGTATGGCCGGGTCAGGAGTCCTTCGACTTGCAGGGGCACGTTGAACCGGGTCCACCGGAAGAACGGGATCACCGACGCGAGTTCGTTGGTCGCTCGACCAAGCTCGGTGTAGTCCCCGATGAACTTGGCCGCACTGCGTGACGCCTCGGCAATCGTGTCGCCATGCTCAAGCCGCCACATAATGTGCGCCAGCCGTGCGTTGTTGTCCATGTACTGGTTGAACGATGTCCCGTACCCGAACAGGTTGAACCCGTGGCGCTCTTTTAAGCCTTGGTCGTAGTTTGCGATCACCGCCTTGGTGCGCTCCATTGGCGTAAGTCGAATAGCATCGTCGTTGGTCAGCGCACTCCAGAACTTGCGGCCTGTCGCCCGCACGCCCCCGGTGGGTCCACGGAACTCTTCAACCCCGGCCCCGGCTCTCGGTCGAGTGCCTCCAGCGAAGACGGCTTCTCCACGCATGGACGCGGCGGCTTCACTCGCCAGCCCTTCTCGCCCCGGAGCGCCTACGTCCAGCGGGGCAAGGTCTCTTGATCCGACCTGCATCCCCCCGTGCTTTTGTGCTTCCCGCAACAACTCGGGCTGACTGAAATCGTACGCAGGCTTCACATCACGGAGCATCTGCTCCGTGACCTGCTCCGGTTCCACGTTAAAGTGCCGCGCAGCGACCTTTCGATGGCCTTCAGCGTTCAGCGTTCCTGACACACGCCCGTACTCGTTAAACATCCCTTTTCGCATGATGCCCATGGACCGCATCGTGCCGCTGGTAATCGCCTGCGGCCCCATCCCGCTCAGGGCGAGGTTCTGGACCAGTCCGATGGCGTTTCTCGTAAAGAAGGACACGAACAGCGGGAACACGGTCACGGTGGGTTTCCAGAAGTTATTAAACGCATCCACTGTCCGCAGGAAGCCGGTCAATTCATACGGATCGTTGAACTTGTTCAGCGAGCCAGCCACCACATCAGGAAGAATCCACGAGGACTGGTCCGTGCCGCCAACAAGTTGCCCCGCTTCCTTGAGCGCGTCGTCCAGTGCAGCCCCGGCTTCCGTCCCGCTCAACAGGCTGTGCCCTTCGCCCCGGGTGAAGACCCCCTCGCCGTCACGCGGAGTGCTTTCCAAGACATCCCGCAGATCCTGTCGCACCTTCTGTGCCCAGTCGTGGTAGGAGGCCAACCCTTTCTCAATGCTCTCGCCCTTCGCAAGCGCCGCTTCGTCGGCTGCGGTGACCCGCGCCGATACAAACCGCCCCTGCGGGTCACGGGCACTCCGGTCAACCTGCATCCGCAGTCCTGCGAGCCGTTCGCGGGCTTCACTCGCTTCGTCAAGGCGGCGTTGCTGTCGCGGGGTAGTCTTCCAGCGCATGTCCATCGACGCTTCGGGCAGCACCCCCAACTGGTTAAGAAACTCGTCGATTTGCTCGTCAATCGACCGCGTAGCGTCGGGCGCTGAGGCCACCCATTCCCGCAGGACGTTTTCCACCTCGTTGCCGGTTTGCAGGTTGCCTTCCCCGGCGAGCAGTTTGCCGTATCGCCGCTGAAGGTCCACCTGCTTCTCCCGCAACTCCTTGAACAGAAAGGGCGCTGCGCGGCCTGTCGGCGCAAGTCCCCGGAGCATTTTGGTTGAGATGATCTTCTGGGCCTCAAACCCCTGTCGTCGAGCGGCGATATCGTGGATGTACGCTACCCGGAAGTCCATTTCCACCGGCGCGTCCCGGCCCGACTTCGAGGCCAGTGCCCGCTGGCTTTTTTGCACCCGCGCTGCCTTCGTGCCTGACTTCTCTAGATTGTTTAGTACCTGCATGTCCGGCATGAACTTGGGGTAGTAGAAACTCTCGGTCGCATGAAAGTTGCCCCAGAGTTGCTCGGAAAGCTCCCGGATGCGCCCTCGGGCCTGCAAGAGCGGCAAATGCTTGCTACCGGCTCGCCATGTGTTCGCCTGCGCTCCGTACAGTAACTGCACCGTCTTCGCAATGCTGCCCAACCCGTTAATGGAGAAGCCTTCGCGACCGGCTACGCCCATTTCAATAACCTCGCCGCCGATGGTTACCCGCCCCTCTCGCCCCAGCGTCTCCAATGCAGACGCGCCAATGTCGTACCGCATGGATTCAGTCTCTGGTCGCGGAACATGGACTTCCCCGGTCGCCGCGTCAATGATCTCGCCAGTCTCTTTCCGTGTCCGCAGGGCCGCTGGCTTCTTCATGCCCGCCACCTCGTCAAGATCGT
The DNA here is from genome assembly GCA_002346665.1 of Gemmatimonadales bacterium UBA2988. GTDB lineage: Bacteria > Gemmatimonadota > Gemmatimonadetes > Longimicrobiales > Gaopeijiaceae > UBA2988. Next base: position 28,917 of record DEAG01000018.1, on the reverse strand, counting down.
GCCGGAACCGATGCAGGACGTTCCCAATAGCACGGGCCAAGTCATCATCGGTCTGGATCGTCGCGAGGAAGTCGTCCGCGATCCGGGTCGCCTCAGCCTCGGTCGCCGCCTCCCGGCCCATCCGCCCTTGATCCCGCAAGGCCCATGCCTTGCGCTCCCCGTGCAGGACTTCGTAAAACTCTGACGCGGCGAGCTTGTCCTTGTCCGACGAGAAGTTTTTCCAGACCCGATCATGCTCGATCATCTCTTCGACAATCTTTAACTGTTCTGGATTGTTCCGATGCCGCCGACGCAGTTCCCAGTAGGTGTCGCCCTGCCCGAGACCGATGCGGGGGCTAAAAAGCTTGGCAAACCGTCGCTGCACTGGCTCGGAAAACGCATCCATGCGCTGGCCCACCGTTTTCCCGCGTATGGGGACGGCTGCAATCGGCCCCTGCACGCCTTCGATGACCTTGCCCGTCAGGGACCGCACCTTGGCGATGGCGAAGAGGTTCAGCGGGTCCAGTACCACGTCCAGTGCGAAGCCCATGACATTTCTGGAACCTTCATGCTCCCACCCGGCTTTTTCAAAAACGGTCGCAAAGTTGAGATCTTGCTTGTCGCCCCACAGGGCATCGCCAATCCCTTCCCAGAAGGGTCGGCCTTCCTGTACGGCCTGTATTGTTCCCGGCAGGATTGCTGCGGGCTTGCCCAGTATGTCCAGTGCGCCACCCAGCGCGGTCCCTGTGCCTTCCCAGAAGCCCTTGACTCCCGGCACCTTGTAGATGCCCGGTTCGTCGTCTTTCTCGTGCTGCTGGTAGCGAGGATTGGCCTGCAACCGCTCGATTTCAGCCGTCGCCGCTCGATTAAACGACTCGCTCTCCATGTTCCGCATCTGGCGGTCAGTTTTACGGGTGAACAGGTCCGACTGAAGCTGGCTAAACGCAGAGCGGGTCGCGACAGATCCCCGTCGAGGCCGGAGAGAGCGACGGCCCAGTGTGGCCATCGGTTATCCGAGTTGCAGACTACGGACGAGGCGTGGCTGCTTGGGAATGGCGGCTTCCCGTGCGCGGAACACGTCGGTCGGGAAGTACCCGCCGATCTGTCCCAGTACGCTCAGTTGGTCTATCGCCCGTGGGGAGAGATTCTGGATACTCTCCGTGGTGAGTCGCCCCACTGCCCCTTCAAAGGCTCGGCGGATGGACTCGGGGTCGTTGGCAATCGTTTCAAGCTGGGGTTGCCCCGGCGTGTAGTGACGTATCTCGCCATATGCAGGGATCGTCTGTCCGCGCATCACGGCTGAGAGTTCCGGTCCAATCTGGATCGGGGTGCCTCGCGGCGCTCGTGAGAACTGCTCAAAGAAACTTGTACGCGGGTCAGAAAGTATGTCCAGCGCCTGAAGCTGCTGGGCGGCGGCGGCCTGTTGCTGCTCGGTGTCTATCCGGGCCTGATCCAAGCCCACCATCACGGCCTGCGTCTTTCGCATCTCATCTTCAGTGGTCGCGAGCTTGGTCGCGATTTCTTCGATAGCCGCGTTAAAGGCTTCCTGTTCCTGTCCCCCGACGGAAGACGGCGCATATGGTGTGGGCGACCCGGTATGTACCGGCGCATCCACTACGGGTGGTGGTCCCCCGCTGGCTGCACGTGCCCTAGACTCCGCGTTCTGACGCCTCTCCCGTGCTTCTCTCTGCTCGGCTGTCTCACCACCCGGTGTCTGTGCTGTCTCCGTTGCTGTTGTTGCTATCGGTGTCGGTGTCGGTGGCAACCCTGCCTCGTGCTGCTCTTTCCACACACGCTCAAAGTCTTCGCCATAAGTGTCGAGGAAGAGTTTGCGCGTCTCGTACTTCTGCCCCCATATAGATTGCCCGTCTCTTGCCGTCGCCGCTGCCCGTCGATCCGAAGGCACAAGCTGTGGCTGCTGGATCAGGTAGGACAGGTTCTCTCGCGCCGTAGGGGCCACCCATTCAGGTGGTTTGTTAGCTACCGAGGTGCTACTGGATGACCCTCCGCCTCCAGCGGGCGGTGCCTGTTGACGGTTGTTAATGGCTTCGGAGAATAGCTGAGTGGGAGAAGGGGCAATAATGCTTGTGTCAAAACCTGTGGGCGCACCGGCTAACGGGGTCTGTGCGACAGGGGCACGTGGAGCAATGGCATCCCGGCGCTGTCTCCACTTGTCCGCCTCGCCAATTTGGTTGGCGCGAAGATTATGCCGGTACAGATGGTTGAAATAATCCCAGTCGGCGAGTTGCTTTTTTGTTAACCCTGTGGGGGCTATGGCCGTATCTGGTTCCACGTTACCTCGGTCCTTTGCCTACAGTGCCCAGTGCCATTCTAGCGCCTGATTGACCCCGGTGCGGAGACACCGGGTTCTGGAGTGTACTCGGGAAGCCCAGCCATTGCTTCTGCCTCTGTCCCGTAGGCCAGTTTCGCTCGTGCGCTCGCCAGTGCTTCGTGGAACGCCTGCATGTCCGAGGCCTGCGGCAGGCTTGGCACCGCGCTCCCGTACTCTAGGTAGCCGGGATCTACAATGCCCCGACTGCCCGCCAGTTGCTCATAGATATTAGCTCCACCGATCTTGGCTCCCGGGGTCACCGGGCCAAACATCGGGGCTTGTCCTAAGTACTCGGAAGCCATCTGTTGCTGGGCCGCAGCCACGGCTCGATGAATCCCGGTGGTCTGCTCCTGCTGGCGCTGCTGCATGTCGCGAATGTCTGTGCGAACCCCCATCTGCTCTTCGCGGCCATATCGGGTTCGCGCTTCTTCCGCAGCTTCCAGTCCCTGCGCTCGCGTAAACATCAGGTTTTCTTTTTCGCGCTCGGCCTCGCGGATGGCCGCACGGGTATCAATAATGGACGCGGCGTGTCTCTGGGCTTGGTCTACCGTAAGCCCTTCAAACCCGCGCAGTAGCTCGACTTCCTGCGCGGAACGCTCCCGATCCAGCGGGCGACCATCGTCGTCCAGTTGTCGCAGGGTGTTGGTCACGTACCCGAAGATCCGTTCGGCCTCCTGCGCCGTCATGGGATCGGTGCCGTCACCAATCCTTGCGGCCAACCCATCCTTGACGGCTCTCGCGGCATCCAAGCGGGAATCTGACGCCTTTACCGAAGACTCAAGGCCATACGATGCCTGCAATCTCTCCTGCATCTCCGGGGTCAACCCCGCATTAAGCTGGGCACCCACCTCGCGGAGAAAGTAGTCCATGTTCATCATGTCAGCGTCTGTGAGGTTTCGGTATTCCGGGCTAGACCCCCTGATCATGGAACTGGCCGTTGACGCAGCAAGCTTGGCAAGACCCTCCACCTGTGCAGGGTTGTTTCGGAGTTCCGCTCGCTCGCCAGACGTACGACCGGCCCTTTCAATGCGAGCGTTGAAGTCCGCTGAAAAAGCCTCCATCCACGCCGTTCGGATCGTCTGGTCTTGCGTAAAGACTTGTCGCTTGCCCGCCGCCTCGGTCGCCCCCGGAGGTGCCCCATATCGCTCATGAATAGCGGCTTGCGTCTCCGGGTCGAGACCTCCAGCAAGCAAGCGGCCAGCCTCTCGCTCGATTAGGGCGGTGTTACTGACGGCCGTAATATCCACCCCCTCAGGCAGCACCGTCATCGAGTTCGCATCATCCGCAGCCCGAGTTACTAGGTCCAGTACCGCTTGAGGATTTCCCTTGAGTGCCGCCAACCCTCCGGGGTAGTCTCTATCCGCCTGTGTCTCCACCTGCGTGAGTCTGTCGAGAAAGACTGCCGTCCACTCTCGGGTAAGCGCCTGCGTGTCTTCAGGCTTACGGTCAACCGTATAGGCGCCGGGATCTTTGAGGACCAGCCCAAGGTTTTCTGCTATCCGGCCTGCGGCGTCTTCATCAAGACCGCCCTTTTTACTCAGATAGTCTTGAGCAATGCTCATAATTAGTTGAACGTCCATCAGGTCTGTGGCGACAGCCCCTTCAGGCGTATCAGGCAGGCCCACTAGGGCCTCGGCGGTAGCTCGGGCCGCGTCCTCTACGATGCCCGGAATCGCTGACGCCTCATATGTCCCACCCCTGCGGCTTATGGTGTCAGCGACTCTCTGCTTGAAGCCCTCCGCGAACTCGTTCGCCCGGATGCTTTCCACTGTCGGAGCGGCCTCGGCTTCCTTCTTGAAGGCCGTGAGCCGCACTCCGACGTCCCCCACAATGTCATCCACAGACCTGTGCTGGATACCTGCTTCGTCTACGTACGCCGCTGTAAGACCCTGACTAACCCGCTCCCGCGCATCCCGCAGGGCCACGTACACCTCGTTGTACAGGGCATCCTTATCCTCTTGCTTGAGCATGTCATAGTCGTTGATCCATTTATCAATTCTTTTGTACTGCTCCGACCCTGCGATCCCCCGACCAGTTTCAATGCCGGGGGCCGAGGGGAGACCCGCAGCTACCGATTCGTCGTCAGACTCGCCTTTCGCACGGAGGGCTAGTATCGTATCGTCGCGCCGCGCGTCCCGTGCATCGCCAGCGGGTCCGATCTTCTTGTCCCCCACCATATTAGCCATCGCCTGAAGTGCGCTGTTATACCCCGTCTTGATCCTCGACGCGGCCCGCGCCCATTTATCCCTAAGCTCAGACTCGTAGGCAGGCCCGGGTTCAGGGGATGGTATTGACGATGGAGGATCGGTCTGAAAGGCAAATCCTGAGCCTGTTCGCGGAACCTCTTGTAATCGCTCTGGTGTAAGAATAGACACGCCCAGCACAGACTCTGGTGTAAGAACCTCCCCGATAGTCCCCCGCTCTCGCCGAGGCATACTATGCCCGAACCGGCTCAACGCATCTACGTGTACCCGTAACCTTTCAAGGTCATACCCCACCCCGGCTTGTATCGTTTCCTGAAACATCGTATGGAGGGTCTGCAACTGGTTGAACAGCAAGTCGATGTCTGCGCGGGTCATGCTGGTGAGATCAAACTCTATGTTCTTGAGGTTTTGATCAGGGACCAAGACCGTGTACTTCTTGTCAGAGGCCACGGGGCAACTCCTCTTCTAAGGGAGCCATTTCAGGGGGGCGATGCGGAGCCAGTCCCTGTTTCAAGGTCTCCATGCGGTTCTCCATCACCTGATCCACCCCAAAGATCCCGGCCTCGGCCTCAAGATCGCTGGTTCCCTTGCTTGCTTCCATCATCAGTTCCTCGGCCTCGGTCAGGGGGATCTGGTCAGTCCCGTACTGCTCGTCGGCAAATGCACTTAATCCGGCTAGGGCCTTGACAATCATACGCTCTCCGACCATTGAAAACCGTGAAAGCCGGGTCGGATCGTCCTGATCCGCCCACCCCCGCTGATGCGTGGGGTCAGGTACGGAGCCATCGAGCTTGCGCGGTAACAGGAACGGATTCTCAAGCGCCATTAGCGGCCCACCTCAACCTGTTGCGGCCCCGGCTGGTTGGCCGGACCCTGTACGGGTTGGCCCACGCCGGGTTGTGACGGCTGTCCGGCGGGTCTCCCGCCAAACGCGGCTCCACCCTCGGCAGCGCTCATCATCGGTTGCCCATCAGGACCAAGCAGCGGTTGCGGCGTTGGTCGCGGCAAGCGGCCCATACGGGCCAGCGTGTATTCGAGCATCCAGCCCTGTACTTCGGGACTGGCGAGGATCTTCTCCCACGCCAGTTCGTCGATCATTTCTTCGGGGCCTTCGACCCCGGCACGTTCCAGCGCCGTGCGCTGCGGCATAAAGCCACCGCGCCAGACATTCATGTAGTGGTTCTCAAGCGCGATCTGGTTCATCGGGTCACCGCTGCGGACCACCACCTCGACATCGTAGTAGCCATCAATCTGCTCGGGACCAATCGAGATCCACTCGCGGACGTTCTTATCGCTGTAGCGCACCGGCACCACATCCCGCACCCGGTTTTCCACCAGTTCAAGGATCCGGGCCATGCAATCGCCAATCGACCGGGCCAAGCTCTCGCCCAACTGGTCAAATGGCACCCGCGATAACTGCGCCTGCAAGGAGCGGAAATACCCGCTTTCCCCGGCAAACGCGCCCCCACCGGTCGCTGCATCGGACATCTGGGACGATTCGCTCGCCGCCGCAAGGACGCCGAACAGTTGCTCAAAGTCATCGCTGTAATTCGGTAAGGGCACCTCGAAGATCCCCTTATCGGCCCCCGGCATCAGCGGGTGGACCTTCCCGATCTCTAGTTCAAAGGGTTTCGGTGAGCCGTCCTCGCTGTCGAGGTCGGAGACGAACCCATCCGTCTGGTATGTCGGGTAGCCCGTCCGCCATGCCCGGTTCCCCTTGGCGGTCAGCATCGTGTATAACCACGAGATCTGACCTTCCAGCGGCGTCAGCACCGACAGGTGCTGCTCGGCGGGGTCGGTCGAAGGTTCACTCCACCCCGGTGCATGGAAATACGGGACGAAGCCATAGTTGTGCTTGTGCATCGGGAGTTCGTGCCACTCGCCCTTGATTTCCACCAAGACCTTTTGGCAGTACTTGTCCCAGTATTCGACGACGTTGACCAGATCCGGCTCGTCGTTACTGTCGTCCGTGGTCTGTGGCAGGCCCCCCAGCTTGGTACCCATCCGCTGGACCTGCATCCACGGTCGCTCCGAGACTTCGAGCACCGCATCCAGCCCGAACTCGCCCCAGAGGGGATAGATCGTGGTCGGGTCCGGCACCCGGATCGCAAACGGCGAGGGTGCCCCGCGCTTCCATGCCGCCACCCGGCGGACATACTCGCGCTGCTCGTCAGCGGTCAGGTCTTCGACATCCGAGCGTTCCTCAAAGAGATCCTGCACCTCGGGCATCGTGTGCCACGCATCCGGGCGGTAGACCAGCTTGAGCCAGCCCTGCCCGTCAGCGGCAATGAAATGTGCGAGGTCGTGGTATAGCGTCATGTGCTGCTGGCGTTCGATCTGTCCCCAGAGGGCTGACAGGAACCGCTCGCGTGATGCGGCGTTCCGTACATCAGCATCCGTCGGATCCGGCGGGGTCGGCACCTTGACCCGGAAGTCTTCCGAGGTGAGGACCCCCACCGTGCGCCGCACCCAGATCCGGGGCAGGCCCAGTCGAATGTCCTGTGTGGTCGTGCGATACGCCTCGGGCACCTGAATGTCCACGTCGTCCCGCAACATGCTGCGCCAACTGTCAATGCGGTCATTGCGGCCCTGATACCGGCCTTCAAGATCTCCCTTGAGATCAAGGACGTAATCTTGTGTGGGTTCCCACGCCATGTCTTATCCGCTCCAGACGAGATCGTGTGCCCGTTGTCGCATACGTGCAGTTGGTCCGAATGACATCAATAACCAATAGCTTATCGCTTTTATGCCATGATTATGTGCATCTATGGGTAATTCTCTGATCGCACGTCCCGGTTTCACGTCCGGGCGGCGGTAGAGCCGGAATTCTCGTACCAGCGACTGGCACTTCCGGTCGATCAGGATCTTCGTCAGCGCCCGGGGATCCGTCTCACCATTGGCCTCCCCTGCCGGATCCCGCAGGTAGGTACTCATGCGGTCAATGCCCTCATTCACCCGCCAGTAGGCGCGGCGCAGGCCGATCCCCGTCCGGGCCGACCAGATGTCGATCTGGCTGTGGTTGCCATTGTGCTGCGATCCGGCGATGTCGATCACCCCGCCGGTCACGTTCTTCCACCACGGGCGGGTCCGGCACTCGGCGATCACGCGCTCGGCCACTGACTGCGGCGGCGTGGCATACACCTCGTCCCGAATATAGATCATGTCTCCATCCCGCTGGATCGCGTACACCGCGTACACCAACCCGCCGGGGTCTATCGCCAGTTCCACCGGCCAGCGCTCCGGCGGCATCCCGTCCCCCGGTCGGCGAGCCGCTGTAAACGGGTGGTCGCCCACATGGACCTTCGGATCAAACTCGGGATGCACCAGCGTGGCCGGAGGCACCGGGGTTCCCGCATGGCGCTCCATGAACCGGGCACTGGGCATCGAGGCCCGCAGGGTCTGGATCTCTGAGTCCTTCGCCCCCTCGGGGAACGACACCAGATTCGCCCATGACGGGATACTGTAGCTCGCGCCGCCCGCCCCCGGCACCTGCCATGCCGTGAACTGGTCCGCGTACCAGTGCAGGCTCCCTTCAAAAGTTCCGGTAAACAAGGCCCACCCGTGCTGCCCACGACGGATGCGGCCCCGGAAGCGCTGAAACGCTTCCTCCGCAACTTTCGCCGCCTCGCAGATCAGGATGCCTTTCGGCGCGTATGACGCAATCTTCCGCACGTCCGAGGCGAGGCGTGGCCGGATCCGCGTCCCCTTGAACGGCGCTTTCAGATCAATCTCCCAGCCATCCTTGGTCGGCCCCCGCGAACTCTCAATCGCCCCGACCGATTCAAACAGGTGGACGAGGTACTCGAACTCCCGCAACGTATCGTCGTAGGTCTCGCCGCCTAGCCAGTACAACTCCCCCGGCTCGGCCATCCCAAAGAGTTCCTGCGCCCCGACCCGGCTTTTCCCGGAGCCTTCACCCCCGGCGACCAGCCGCTCCCGCCCCTCATCCAGAATCACCGGCCAGTGCTCGGGACTCGGGATGAACGGCGGCATGTCCGGCACCCGGTTCCGCTCCAGCCACTGGTTCGCCAGATTCCACCGCGACAGCTTCCGTATCAATAATGGGCTGGGGGTCTTCACTGACGGCGGCAAATGCCGCAACAAGGGACTGCTCGGAGTCTTGGAGGTGCTCGTGGGTGATGCCGCCACTGTGCTCATGCGCTATCCGCTGCGTCGGTCGCCCGTACCGCTGGTGGAACATCTTAAAGGCCACATCGACCTGCATTTTCGTAACATCTTCGTCTCCCTGCAAGGCCCGCTCCAACACATCGTGCATCAAGGGCGCGTTCTCGTCGAGGAATTGCACCATATCCCGCTGGGTCCGCCGCCGCAGGTCCATGATGTAGTCCCGTGTCCCCGGGGCGTTCCAGAGCCGCGCAAACATCTTCGCCGTCTTGCCCCCATGCCGGTTCAAGGGCTGCGCCGGACTCATCTCGCGGTACAACCGCCGATACGGACGGCCCATCGCCAACAACTGGCAGGCCCGCTCGTACACATCCCGGCCATCACTGAACATTTCATCCGCTTCGTCGGCCAAGACCTGCAATAACGCCTGATCCTTCGAGGCCACACCCGCCCATCCCTGCTCGGCGTGGTCAACTGTCGCCAATGCGTCGGTCATATTCCGTCCTTTATATGCGCGTCAAACCCATTATTGACGATTTGAGGGACGAAGCAACAAGACCCCCCTCTTTTTTTGGTTTTTTTTCGAGACGGGGAATACTCTTACACTGGTCAGACGGTCGGCGCGTCAAACCTCCGTCAAGCTGCTTGACGAAAATCCTACTTAACATAACCATGCGGCAGGGTGGCGACCGTCACCTTGCTTGACGGTCTCGACCGCGATCCAGCCACCACCAAATGCCTAGACCATCGCTTACAGGCTAGTGCCGCCACGCTGAGAATTCGTCGCGCGACCGACCACGTGAACCAACTATTTCAGCCTCAATCGTCGCGACGGGTCTCACGTACATTTTCCAGCGATCCTAGAAAATATTCTTTTAGATTCTTTTAGGCCGTCTGACTCGATTCAAATAGCCTAAAACC
>DEAG01000018.1:17110-19339 GCA_002346665.1 Gemmatimonadales bacterium UBA2988 | reverse complement strand
TCAGACGGTCGGCGCGTCAAACCTATCGTCAACTAGGTTGACGAAATTCTACTCGACACAACTATGTGGCAGGGTGGCGATAGTTCCACGTGTAACTATCCATGATCCCGATCCCCACCCCACCAAATGCCTAGACCATCGCTTGCAGGCTAGTGCGGCGACGCTGAGAATTCGCCGCGAACACGAACACGCGAACCAACTATTTCAGCCTCAGCCGTCGCGACGGGTGTCACGTACATTTCTCCAGCCAGCCTCAGAAAATTCTTTTAGGCCGTCTCACTCGATTCAAATAGCCTAAAACCATCGTTACTACGTCCCTAGCTACTTGCGTCACTAGACTTCCAACAGCCCACATGGGTACGATGTACCCATCGTTTGAATAGTGTAGGAGTGTGAATATATAGCTTAGATCCTTTACCTTCCCCCCCCTGTGCCATGCCTATGTCAGAGGCTCGGAGAGGATGGGTTCCCAAATTTGCGATAGTCGCCAGTAGGGATGTGATGGCGGTACCCAATACGAAGTCCAATGATCACTAGCGAAAACGCGGTGACCAGCCCGAAGCCAGAACGAGTAGGTCAAAGTGGCAGCAGTGACAAATAAATCGGAACCGAGTAACGGACTGACAAGGCTGGCGCTATTCCCGATTTCATCATCATCACATGACACACAAACTGCGAGGCTTCAGCCTCGCTTGAATGCTTGCCGCAACTGGTGCGGTTATCTGGTTCAACTCCAGCAAGCATTCCCATGCCAGCCTCTGAGCAGAACTGTATCTGCTGGGCAGGCAGTCGGATCAATTGGAGTGTGTGAAATGGCAAAGTTCAAGCGACTACATGACGACAAAGGCTATGGTCATCCCAACGAACGCTACGAAGTAAAAACATGGGTGGATGATGTGATCATAGACCGTGAAGGTATCAAGACTATTGCCAAGGTATACGGCTTGGAAATTGGTGAGTTAACCGATGAGCATTTCGCCAAGTATGTGCAGGGTGAAATAGACAACTGCCTGTTTCGTGACCGCGAAATCTACGGATAACCATTGTTCGCCAGTGGCCTTGCAGCCACTGGCGGACCCATGCCAGCCTCTGAGCAGATAGGTTCTGCTGGGCTGGCAGTAGCGTTTCATGGAGTTGTGTGAAATGAAAATTGAATTAGGACCGGTTACCAGTGACGTATATAACGACGCCGATCTTCTGGAAGAACTCGTAGGCTATCTTGAAGACCTCGCCGCAACGACGCTGCAAAATGGTACAACCATTCTGGTAGGACCGGCCTACGACACGATTCTTGAGGCTCGAAAAGCGATCAAGACCGTTCGGGATGGTGAGGCTACCGATTGGAATGAGATGCAGGATCTTCAAGAAAAGTTTGGTGTGTACTACGTTGGCGACGCATACCAAGCGATTTCGGAACTGATTGACGAAGTGGTTGATCACATCAACGAAGCCAACACGGACAATCCGTATCTGGTATTCGCTGGCTTCGTTGATGGCAACAATACCTATGGCTGGATGTTGCACGAGTTTCACATTGAATGTGCGTTCCAACACGATGCACATGTGAAGCTGACCGACGGTCGGATCGTATCCGAATGTGGTCACGTGCTACACGTTAATGATCATGGAAACACCACCATTACCACCGTTGATGGCGACGTGGTTGTGGCGGCAGTCTAGCCAAGCTTCGCCAGTGGCCTTACAGCCACTGGCGGACCCATGCGAGCCTCTGAGCGGATATGTTCTGCTGGGCTGGCAGTCGATTAACTTTCAGATATCGCCGAAAGGCAAAGGAGAGGGCAAATGTCCAACGTACACAGCGACAAGACCGACGCCAAATATCTTGATGCGACCGAATGCGGGACGTGCGGCGAGACGCTTGACTACGAACGCGACGAGCTAGCCGAGGTCGCCGAAGTTATCAGTATCAACGGCAACCGGACAGTAGGCCGGACGATCACCGTTGAATATTCGGTGATGCACTCCGATTGCGCGTTGAACGAAATGCGAACCAATGCCAATCTATCGTTGGCGTAGGGGGTAAAAATCGTAGCCAAAACGCTTGACGTACAGATTATGCCCTGTACATCGTTGAAGAAATGTCACGCGATCATCTACAAGAAAAGATTGATCGCTTGATTGATGAGCAGTACCAGTTACAACACGGCGAATAGCCAAGCTTCGCCAGTGGCCTTGCAGCCACTGGCGGACCCATGCCAGCCTCTGAGC
>DEAG01000018.1:16203-16791 GCA_002346665.1 Gemmatimonadales bacterium UBA2988 | reverse complement strand
TCTGCTGGGCTGGCAGTCGGATCGGAGTGTGTGAGATGGCGAAAATGGTTCTTAGCATGGCGACGAACACGTACCACGAACGTGTCGAAGCATTCATGGCTGATGCCAGCAACATTATCGACGAAGCTGAAAAGATTACCGTCGCAATGGTCAACGGACTCGTTCTAGGTGAGTCTCAAGAGATACAAAACGACCGCCTAGAAAAACTTCGGGCGGCATTCAAGAAGTACCGCAAGGCTTCCGGTACGCCTAGCCAGTTTGACTAGCCAACGTTTGGCAGTGGCTCTTTACTGAGCCACTGCCGACCCATGCCAGCCTCTGAGCAGAACTGTACCTGCTGGGCAGGCAGTCGGATCAATTTTGGAAGTGTGTGATGGCACGTAAGAAAAAGAAAACCAACGCTGAAATTCTTAGTGACGTGACCGAAAAACTCATTCAGAAAATCAGCGATGGCGGCCTACTGCCGTGGCAGTCCGGCATTACCCAACGGTATACCGGAGACAATCGACCGCATAACCCGTGGTCGAAGTCAGAAACAACCCGCAAGTCCTACGCAATGGGTAACGCATTGTTTCTCCAACTCATGGG
>DEAG01000018.1:0-15834 GCA_002346665.1 Gemmatimonadales bacterium UBA2988 | reverse complement strand
GATGCTGGCGGACAAGTTCGCAAGGGTGAAAAGTCTACCCAAGTGATCCAAGCGAAACCAGTGTTTGAACGTGGCGAGGATGGGAAGCCCGTACGCGATGAGCATGGGCAAAAGATCGTGAGATTTTACGGGTATCGACTGCTCAATGTTTTCAACGTTGAGCAAGCTGACTGGCCTGAAGGTACGTTGCCAGCATTGGCAACGGATCAGGCCGACCGGCCCGAAGTCGAACGTTCGGCTGAGGCTGATGCTATTCGTGAGGCATATTGTCGGAAGGCCCGTGTGGGCTATGTTGAGAAGGATTTTGGCCCGAACGAAAGCCCGTGTTACATGGGGTTTAGTTCTGGGACTCGTGAGGATCGGGGTCGGGTTGTAATGCCGAAGCCTGATGCTTGTCACGATGAGCGGCTAAAAGTTACCGCCAATTGGGTCTCGACGCTGTTTCACGAACTCGGGCATTCGACCGGTCACGATGACTTGCTTAACCGTGGCCTTAAGGGGTACTCGACCACGAACAAAATCGACTATTCCAAAGAGGAATTGGTGGCTGAGTTGGTCGGCGCGATATGTGCCGCCCATGTTGGGTTCACGCCTGACTACGACAACTCCGCCGCCTACCTTGAAGGATGGTTGGAAGCGTTCAAAGGCTCGCCGCAGTTGCTGCATGAGTCGCTGAAATTAGCGGATAAAGCCATCCGTATGATTCTCGACCACGAGGGCCTCTAGAAGCCGTCGAGGGGCCGTGCTGGGTTACTCCCAGCACGGCTCCCCATGCCCAGTCTTTACCGGCTGGGCAGTGCGGGATCGTTCCCGCTGATAGTCCCCTAAGGGGGGTGTGTGATGAGTAATAGATACGCGATTCTCCACAGCGACGGTACCCGTAGGATTGACGATGCCGCCGACTGGCCCAGCGAGGCTAGCGCCCGTGCCTATCTGGAGCGCGAACAGCAAGCGTGGGCAGCAGAAACCGATGGCACGGACTCCCCAGTGGAGGGGGCTACGGTACATCCGGTCAACACGATCCAACGTCGCACTCATAGCGGGTGCACCCCGTCCGAGTTCGGACAAGATTGGGGGCAGTTAGGCTACTGCCCTAGCTGTGAGTGGGATTTAGTGCGCGGCTAACTAGCCTTGATCGGCTGGGGGATTGAGTTTCCCCAGCCGCTCCCCATGCCCAGCCCTTACCGGCTGGGCAGTGCGGGATCGTTCCCGCTGAGATTCTTACCCTTAGGGGGTGTGTGATGAGTGATATGTTTGCTGTCAACGTCGAAGGTCTACGTGACCTCGTGGGAGGGCAGGCGAAGTACCGGCTTTTCCTAGAGCCGGTCGCCAATGTTCTCGACGAGTACCGTGGGTACGATGATCGGCCAAGGCCGACGCACCTTCAGATCGAGTTGTCGCACCAACCAAAACCGCGAGGGATACGGGTGGTGTACACCGATGACGGGGCAGGGTTCCGCGATGTTGAAGACGTGTGGACGCTGTTTGGACGGACGGGGAAACGTCAGGCACCAAGTGTTGCTGGCCGCTTCAATGCGGGTGACAAGTACTTCTTTGCCTGTGCGCGTGAAACCGTGATCCAGACGGGGAAAACTGAGGTGGTCTTCAAGGGCGGCAAGCGGACTGTTCGCACCAAGCGGACGCCGTTTGTTGGCACGCGGATTGAGTCGCTGATAGATATGCCGAAAGGTGATCTGCCGACGATTCAGGACTGGCTCTTGCGCGTGAAGCCGTCAGGGTTAACCGTCTCAATCAATGCGCTTGAGGTGGAAGCTCCGACCGTGGCTCACCAAGCCACCGTCACCGTGCCGACGGAGGTGTTGACGGAGACTGGGATGAGCAAAACCAGTCGTAAGACGACGGTGCTGCTGTACGAGGAACCCGAGCCGTGGTTGTACGAGCTTGGTGTCCCCGTCTGCGACATCAGTACGTCCGAGTTTCCGTTCTCGCTGGATGTTCAGCAGAAAGTACCGCTGCCCATGTCTCGCGACATGGTGACACCGGCCTACCTCGCGCAGTTACTCGGCAAGGTTGTCGAGTCTGCGGCGATGGATGGCGTGGCGCTGCTGGCCGAGGACGCACAAAACAGCACGCATCTCAAATCCACGTTGGATTGGGTGCGTGATGAGGATGCGCTCAAGGTCGTCAGCGATAACATCTACGGCGAGAACGCCGTGTCATGGTCGTCGGATCCAATGGTCAATGCTCACGCAACGGCCAGAGGAGCCACGATTATTCACGGATCGTCGTTCACACCGGAGACGAGAAAGCGCTTGGCGGTAACTGGAACGTTGCAAACAGCGGCTCGGGACTATGACCCGATCACGGTGTTCTCGATTCAGAAGCCGGAGCCTTTGCCAGCGGTAGACCCGAACAAGCGTGAGGTGACCACTTGTCCCCACTGCAAGTTCCAGTGGTAGTCCGCGAGTAGAGATGCTGCGGGCGGGGGTGATACCCCGCCCGTGGTTCGGGCTTCGGCCCCTACACGGCTAATGAGTCGTGTATTATAAACCCAGGAGGGCACGTAGCCCGACTGGACGCACAGGAGGTGTGTGATGGTTCAACCGCTCAAGCCAGCGTGGAGTCGATCCAAGCTGGAGCAACGGCGAGCGACGGATGACGAGGGGCTCTCCCCCGATCAGCACCGGCTGGTCGAGAGGGTCTTGGAGATCACGGATGAGAACGACCAGTTGCGCGAGTTCGCGCAACTGGCCATCGAAGCCGGTTCCAAGCTCAAGGTAACAGCCGAGGAACTGGGGCAAGCGTCGGACAAGGTGAGCGTCATGCTC
Source organism: Gemmatimonadales bacterium UBA2988 (assembly GCA_002346665.1). Lineage (GTDB taxonomy): Bacteria > Gemmatimonadota > Gemmatimonadetes > Longimicrobiales > Gaopeijiaceae > UBA2988. Next base: position 13,045 of record DEAG01000018.1, on the reverse strand, counting down.
AACGAGTATCACGACCTGCTCCGCGACGTGAAGGCATTCCTACGGGCCGACGAGGTGCCGGAGGCGATGGCCCGTATCTCGCAGCAGGAAAGGGAGTGGTGGCCCGATGAAGCCCGTGAGGTTTGAGAAGATCCACACGGTCAAGATCTGGGGGCTTCCCCCAGCCCACGGCACCACGAGGGACTGGCTCACGGACGGGGCGATGATCGCCCTGTTCGCGGTGCTGTTCGTGGTCGGAATGTGGGTGGTCCTACCATAGACCACAGGGGCGAGGCTGGGTGATTCCCAGCTTCGCTCCCCATGCCCAGCCCTTACCGGCTGGGCAGTGCGGGGTTTTCCCGCTGAGTTCATCCCTAAGGGGGTGTGTGATGGATCGAGGACATAGAAGTAGCTACTCGTCTAAGGACGACAGGGTTTTTACCAACGGGTGTCGCGGCTTTGCGGACGCGAAGTTTGCGGTGATCCAGTACAAGCTCCGCAAGTCGGGAGCGACGTGGGTAGAGACAGAGCTATTTGCTAAAGAGTCTGAGGCTCGGGAAATGTTCGAGGCTAGCTTCGCCTACGTCACGGATTTTGTCCGTAAGGGCGGCGAGCTTATAGAACGTAAGGCCGGACCACCGGAGGCAGGGGACATCAAGACCCCGACGCTCAGTGGTGAAAAGCTGTGGCAGAAGATGGGCTTCAGGCAAAGCGCGTAAGCGCCTAGCACGGGGCGGGGCTGGGGTGATTCCCAGCTTCGCTCCCCATGCCGGAGATCGTATCAAGGGCAGTGCGGGATTTTCCCGCTGATAGTCCCCTAAGGGGGTGTGTGATGAGAAAGGATATAGCACCGTGACTGACATTGATCTTGGACCCGACGGCGAGGTCTTACGCGAGGCCGTGGACCTGCTGCGCCGACTGGCGGCAGTGGATACGACCCCGCCGTGGGATATCACCCTAGAGACGTACCAAGCGCACGCGCGGGAGGCTCGTGAGATCCTGCGCCGTATGGGGGTGACCCCATGAGCCTCAAGCACTGGGCCAAGCGCGTCGTCCTGTCGCTGGCACTGGTCGTCACGGCCTTTGCCACGTCGGGGCACGCCCCCGATGCAGGGTGGGTCCATTCGTATGCTTCGGTATACGGGGATCCGAGTCGCTGGGATTGTGGGGTCTACGTAGAGGACCAGTGCCGTGGGTACTGGTTCCCCTACACCCAGACCTCGCACTACTGGCACTGTGACTGGTCGGATCGCCGCTCCCTGTGGAGTGGCCTCCACCGTGGTCGCACCTTCGGGGTGGCCCATCGAACGGCCCCACTGGGGTCATGGATGGAGATTCAAGTGCCGACTCCTGATCAGCGCGGCGTGACGGTCGTGCTGGCGAGGGTCATTGACCGTGGGCCGTATGCCCCGTGGGACATCGACATGACCCAACCACTGGTCAATTATTTGGGGTTCACAGCGCGGGACTGGGGCGTTCAGCCCATCATTTACAGGCTCCGCGAGGATTTACCACGGTTCTGTCCCCAGCATGGGTACGGGACCACTACTGAGCGACCCCCGTTACGGGCGCTCACACCGGAGGGATAACATGGCGACCGATACCTTTATAACCAAGAACGACGTGCCGGAGGCCACGGCTCCCCTGAGCTTTATGCAGGTCGCGGCACTCGTTGAATCTGAGCAAGAGTTCCTGCTCCCGTGGCGGGGCAGCGGGAACCTCTGGCTCAAGGTGGTCATTACCGATGCGTCGATGTCGCATGGGCGATGGGATGTGGTGGTGACACCGGCCAACGACTCCAACTCGGCGAACCCGAGTTGTGGGGGGACGGCGCGGGTGTACCTGACGAGTCTTCGCACCTGCGAGGGCGACGAGGCGATGCCTTGGGAATAAACAAAGGGCGGCACCGGATCTCCGGTGCTGCCCTTTTTTTTGCCCTTAGCGCCGGAGGGCTTCTAGGGTCGTTTCCACGAGGTCCGTTCGATCCCGAAGCGCGGCGTAAATGTACTGGTCCACGCTGTTCTGGATTGTCAGGTGGACGAAGGTCACGGGGTGACGCTGGCCCGGACGACGGATCCTCGCTCGCGACTGGTCGTAAGAGGTCAGGCTAAAGTCGGGACTGTACCAGAGCATCGTGTCGGACTCCACCAAGGAGATCCCAATGCCCCCGCTCTGGATCTGCATGGCGAGCACGGGGCCGTGCCCTGCGGTACTCATGCTTTTCCACTGCCGGAGTTCGTTCTTACGTCCTGATAGCTCATAGCACCGACGACCCGCCTTGATCGCCACGCGCTCCACCACATCCATGTCGTGGTGGAACCGGCAGACAACGACGAGGCTCTTCTTTAGCGGAAAATCCTCGATGACATCGGCCAGCAATGCGGCCTTAGCGGTTGAGACTTCTACGTAGTCGTCTTTACCATCAGGACGCAACGACCCCCCCGTGAGTTGCTGGAGCCTGAGCAGCCTGACGAGGGCGTTACTCAACGTCACGCTCCCCTCGTCAAGATCGGTGATTAAATCGTTCTCCAATTCTTGGTAGAGCCGTCGAGCCGCAGGTTCGAGCTTGGCACTCCGAACCACGTCCGTCTCTTCAGGAAGATCCAGTACGTCGTCGGTTTCCACGCGCCAGCTAAAGGAGGCCATGCGGTCCTGTAAATCCTGAAGGTTATGGAATTTCCACGGGGTGACCGCGCCACCCTTTCCGGCGCTCGCGCCGTCATGGTCACCCCACCTCGTCGGGGTGGTATAAGCGGCACGGAACGCTGAAAACGACGTTTGAAAAACACGGGGATCAATCGCCGCTGCAATGGCCCAGATGCCAAGCGGTCCCTGACTCCCTGAGATGGGGGTTCCACTTAGGGCGAGTCTAAACGGGATCCATTCGGCCAACCGGCGAACCGTACGACTCGTTTTTCCTCCGGGCCTGCTGATGCGGTGTGCCTCGTCCAATACCAGCCCATCCCACTTCAGACTCCCCAGCACCTTGATCGCTTGCTTGCGATAGACGGCCTCATAGTTCAGAACCACGATCAGCCGCTCGGTGTCGGCGTGCTTCTGGATCTTCTTGCATCGAGCATCCACGGACCCCGACCCCAAGCTCAGGCAGGTGTACTCGGGTGCCCATGCCTCCACTTGGTCAGCCCAGACATGCTCGGTCACACTTTTTGGGGCAAGGATAAGGACACGCTTGAGGGCATACTTGCGGATCGCTTCCAAGCAGATCCGACTTTTTCCTGCGCCCATACCTGCCCACACCCCGACCCCTGATCCGGGGACCGAGGTTAGCCGCTGGTCGATAAACGACAATGCCTCCCGCTGGTGTTTCCACATTCGGGGGGTCATTCGTCAACCCCGTATGTAATGTGCAGGGCCACGACAGACGCCGACCACAGGAACAAAGCCACAAGACCCACCACCACGAGTACCTTCATCACGCTGGTCCCCTCCAAGCACGAGTGGTGCTATCCCCAGCCTTGAGGATCACTGGCTCCCACCCACTTTGCCGCAGCAGCTTTCGCACCTGCTGCGTGTTGACGCGCTCTCCGAGCGCACTGTTGACATACTCGGCCAGCTTGTTCGGTCGCAGGTGCAACCGGCCTCCCACAAGAATTGGCCCTGATCGCAAATAATCTTTCCGGCTCTCGCTCGGCACCTCTTCTGCCGGATGGCGACCCTCAAGATAGGCTTCCATCCACTCGGTGATTCGATCAGAGATCCGTGTCGTGCTGTCGATGATCACTTCGCGGGCCAGTCTCCTCAACAGGAGCGCCTTGCTCGGCCACTCCTTCGCGGCCACCGGGGTCATCCAAATGCGCCCGTAGTCCAGCAGCCGCGCCTGTATGGGCCGCTGAGAGATCAGGCTTGCCCCAAGGTGGATCTCGTCGCTCGGGGTCTCAAGCACGTATTCGATTTCATCGGTGGCATGTAGGACCACCCAGTCGGAGATGGATTCCACGCCGAGGCTGGCCCATAGCTCACGGGCAAGCAACAGCCGGTCATCCTCAGCGACTTCCGCGTCTTCTGACAACGACTCCGCTTGCTGGGCCAGCGCTTCTTGGGCCTGCGCCTTCCGCTGCTCACGTCGGCAGATCGACCGGGCAATGTCCCTAACCTCCGCATCAGGCAACGGAGGTTGGCAGAGCCGCAGGTTGATGGAGGTGAGCATGGCGGTGCACACACTCTCACTGTCCCCTCGCCCAGCGAAGTACCCAGCGATCTGGGCCAGCGTGCCATTACGCTCACCCTCGGGGATGGGTCGGTCCAGCGCCGACTCAATCTCAAAAGACGCACTCTTCGTATTTACGTCTTCGCCCAGTACGTGGGGTCGCTGTTCGACCAACCATGAGACGAGCGGCGGCACGGGAGCCAGCGGGACATCGGTGATGTCGCTCGACGCTTCCCATTCATAGGACCGGCCACTGGCATGGACACTGGGCGGGGCGATCACGATACCGCCGTCAGCCCGAAGGTCCACTCCGGCAGCGAAGCCGGACCCGCCTTTGATCGCCCGGTCCATCGGGTGGGCGAAGTAATAGTGGCGGCCTCCCCCGCCGGTCAGCACCATCGGGGTCTCGGGTAGCTTGCCGTGGGCCATTTCCAGCACGTGCAGACTCTCATCACCACCGTGGGCCACGTCGATATCCAAGACGGCCAGTCCAGAGATTGCGCCGGTCACAATCGCGACGTTGGCCTCCGACCACCGCGACCACCACGTCTGGATGGTGGCCTCGTCTGCCGCCTGCGTCTGATGCGCGGTCCACGAGATGCGGGGATGCTTGCCGGGGTTGCCGCAGGCCGGTCGTCCGCAGGAGCAGTCGCCGTCCCGCCGCAGATGATGGGCCGGGACCACGCTCCATCCCCGTCGAGCGTAGCTGAGGGCTTGCTCGAGTCGTTCGTTTGGTAAGGGCTTCATAAATGTATACGGTTACGGTTGTGGTGTATCCCGAAGATACTCTGTTGTTTGGCTAAAGTTTACGGGTTTACGGTTTACATCGACAAAAATAGGGTGTGTGCGCTGGGGGGCTATATAAGGCTTTTTCAGCGCACACACCCTCATGGACCTCTAGATCGCTTCGTCAGCGTCGAGGGTCATCCCTGACAGGACCGGCAGAATACCTTCACGGTACTCCGTGATCGCCGGAACTTCCTTCTCAGGAATCAGGCCAACCGCCTCCAGTACCGGGCGGCTATACGCGACCCCAGCCTGATTGGTGGTGGCATCCAGCGAGACCCGCGTGATTACCCGGTGGTACGGCACTCCCTGCGCGGCCAGTCGGACCACGTAGGACTTCGCCAACTGGAACGCTGACGGCGGGGCCGGGTACAGCACGGGCAACAGGCTGTCAGAGAGCAGGAAGAATAGCCGAGTGATCTGGCGGCAGGCTTTCCCGCGCCGACCGTCCCCAGCCGATCCCCACTCATTCATGGGGCACTCCGCGCACGCCCCACCGGGGTTCCCAACCCCGGTCACGCTGTCCAGTGACGAGCAGTCGGGCGGCTCGCCGCCACCAGTGTCGTCGATACTCGTCGGCCAGTACGCTCGCACCGGGTGACGCAGGAGGAGGACTCCCTCCCACGCTTTGCTTACATCTCCGCTCGGTAACTCCCACGCCTTGCCGCCACCGGCTGGCGTTTTGATCCGGGCCAAGTCACCGAACCCAAGGCTCTCGCCCTCGCTCAGAGACTCGGACAGGACTTGGGCGGCATCACTCTTGATCACCGCATATTCCTTAATGGTCGCTAATTCTTTCGCCATGATCCGTGCTCCTTGTGGTCTATGAAGACCGAACTCTCAATGTTATGCGCTCGTTCACATCCAGCACATCCTCCAATGCGCGTGGAATGCTTGACCCCTCTGCTGTTGCCTCGCGATACCACGCACTCACGGTGTTGGTATTGAAGCGTCGTAGGACAAACTCTCCCAGCCCTGCATCGGCAAACGCCGTGCACGCCCGGTCGTAGTCGGTGTCTTTCGCGCCGACGTACACGGCCCGGTGGATGTACACCGAAGACCCGTCGTCGAGCTTTATCGACCGGACACCCTGCTCGGCCAAGTGGTCAAGCAGTGGCTCCTGTGTCGTATTCATCTGGGCGCGGACTTCCCGAAGCTCATGCTCCAGCACACGTTTGCGTTGGGCTAGCTCGGCGTAATCCGTCCACGCTTTTTGGTCAATAGGCATTGTTACTCCATGCGCTGCCAAATTCTGCGTGAGGCAAGGGTAGCACATCCTGTATACTCCGTGTATTCCCCGTGTCTACACGATTAGAGAGGACGACTGCCTTGAGACCCCCTACTGTAGTAAAGACCGCTAATTCAGCCGCTGTGTGGCGGAGGACATCCGACCTCAAGCAGGCCGAGGCTGCGGAACAACTGGACCTCCCCCGCTACCTGCTCTCCAACATCGAGACCGGCACGGTGACCCCCGCATGGGAGATCGCCGTCAAGATGTCACGCCTCTATAACTGTGGTGTGAACGACCTGTTCCCGGGTGTCGTGTGGCAGGGCGTGGGCACAGCCGAAGAAGACGATGCCTACCGTGGTTATGACTAGCCATGAACGAGTACCGTGTGGTGGGACCGCCCGGGGCGGGCAAGACGACGTTTATCAAGCGGCAGGTCGAGAAGTGGTGCGACGAAGCCTACGATCCCGCTGACTTCCTGCTGACCTCGTTCACACGAGCGGCGGCGGTGGAGTTGGCCGGACGACTGGACATGCCTCGCGGGTCAGTGGGCACGCTACACAGCGTGTGCTTCCATGCGTTTGACCAGCCTGCGATAGCCGAGACTGGTCCGCTTGCCAAGGACTGGAACGAGAGCGGCGTGCCCCCGGCATGGCGCATCGGCAAGCCGATGGCCTCGCTGGAGGATGGCCTTTCGGACACCGAGGTTGGCTCCATGCTGGCGATGTACGGCACCGCCCGATCTGCCTTGCTCCCCCCGGAGCATCCGGCGTGGTCGATGACCAAGGCATTTGCCGAACGCTGGGAGGACTATAAGGACCAGACCAATAGCGTGGACTTTACCGACCTCTTGGTGCAGGGATATGACGAACTCCTCACGCCACCAACGGACCCCCGCATCCTCATGGTTGACGAGGCCCAAGACCTGACCCCGCTCCAGTGGAAGCTCGTGCGGCTCTGGGCCGAGTCCGTGGAGCGACTGGTGGTGGTCGGGGATCCCGCCCAGTGTCTCTACGGGTTCCTCGGCGCAAGCCCCAAGGAATTGTTGGATCCACTGGCCCCTGAGCGTCAGCGGCTCCTCGGCACCGGGGGCACCTACCGAATGCCCCGCATGGTGCATCAGTATGCCGAGCGCTGGCTGCGGACACACTCCGCGCCGATGTGCGATGACCGGGAGTACCAGCCACGTGATGCGGATGGGCAGGTGCGGCACCTCGGCGCGACATGGAAGTCCGGGGTCGGGTTGCCGGGGCCGTGGGAAGTGCTCGATGAGATCATCGCCAACGCCGCCGCCGGACGCACCAGTATGGTGCTGGCCTCCTGCTCCTACATGCTCAACCCGCTGGTGGGGGAACTCCGCAACCGGGGCATCCCGTTCCACAACCCCTACCGCCGGTCGAACGGCGCATGGAATCCGCTCGGGCAGGCCCAGCGTGGGGAGACCAGCATCCTCGACCGGGTAAATGCGTTCACCCGGCCTAGCCCGGACTACTGGGGCGACGAGGCTCGGCTCTGGACGTGGGGCGATGTCGCTCGATGGGCGGGGATCCTACAAGCTCGTGGCGAAGACAGTGTGTTCAGTGGGCGTGGCGTTCGGACCACGCTCACGGCAAACGCTGGAGACCCTAGTAGGGCTCGGCAGACAGTTCGGATGCGTGAAGAACTGGAACCTCTGTTCAAGCCGGAGGCCATGCGAGCGATCTACGACATCGACCTTGACTGGTACAGGCTCAACGTACTGTCCAAGTACAGCCGGGGCATCGGATACATCACCTATGTCCTGCAACGCAGTGGCCCTGCGGCCCTTCGGGAGACCCCGAAGATCATCGTGGGCACCGGGCACAGTGTGAAGGGTGGGCAGGCTGATGTCGTCTACACCTTCCCCGACCTCTCTTCCGCTGCATGGCGCGACCACATGGAACAGGGAGTTGCCGGACTTGATGCCGTCGTGCGGCTTGGATATGTGATGATGACTCGCGCCCGTGAAGAACTGGTAGTCCTATCACCAACCGTCCCCCGGCTCAGTATGGGTCTCTAGTTGTGTATACTCTGCGTGGAGCCATCACACACTCCATACTTTCAAACGGCAGCACGGCCTCCGTCCTACGACGGGGGTCGTTCTGTTTGTAATGGGCAGTCACACCAATCTCAAGCGTCGTGTTATGGTGGCTCTCCGCAAGGCCGGATGCCTCGTTACGTCCTACAACGGCAGCATCGCAGGTGTGCTGGACCTCTTTATCTGCACCCCATCAGGAAGGTACGCCGAATTGGACATCAAGGTCGGACGGGACAAACTCTCCAAGCTCCAGCAGCACCGCATCAAGACCGTAGAAGCATCCGGTGGTCTCGCCGCCGAGGTTCGCTCGGTCAGGGACGCAATGACCGCCCTCCACCTCACCTGCCCCAACTGCGGCGGCGCTACACGAGCGGCCTCCGGGTGCATGGAATGTCCGGCCTGTGGCTGGAGTGCCTGCGAGGTCTAGCCACTGGCGACCAGCAACCAGAGGAACGCGACGGCGAGGAACAGGAGTTGGTCTCTTGTGGTAATAGTGAGTTCTCCGTAGAAAAACTGTAGCCCCCGCCGGTAAGGGCGAGGGCTACAGCCACAACATGGGTAAAGGTCAGACGATCAATCTACGTCGTTAGTATCCGAATCCAACGAAACACCAATGACTGACTAGGTTTGATGTACGTACTGGAAAATCCAGCACGGTCTGATGCAGAAGCGTACCATGTACAGATGCGTGAGGTTGCAGGGTTTTTGCTCATCCTTATTCTCGCTCCTCCACTCATGGTGGCAGGACTGGCCTTCGATGCGTGGGTCAAGCTCAAGGAGCGATGGCGGATATGAAGCGAAGCGGGAAGGGGATCCTTGCCGCGCTGGAGGAGATGGGCCTCCGCGCCCTGAAGATGGATGGGTTCGATTCGGCTATTACGGGCTACGTGTTTTACAAGGAGGACGATCAGGTCCAACTGGTCTACCGCTACGACTCCTGCATCGCCGCCCTGATGTCCGATGGCATGGTCGAAGACGAGGCGGTGGAACACTTCGAGTTCAACTGCCTCGGGAGCCTGATGGGGTGGTCAGACGACCTCCACGGCAGTCCGCCTCCGCTGATCATGTACGACTGACCGCCTACCTCCGCTCCTCGTCCATCCTGAGCGGTCGTTTATGTTAAGCCGAGTCGATTTCCACGTATTTCCGGTCAGTTTCCTCCACACTGAGGTCCAAGGCCCACATGCTGGTGACGCCTCGTTCCGGGTGCAGGGCCAGCAGCCATTGGCTCGGAGCGTTCGAGGCTTGCAGGGCTTTCGCCGCAAACGCGGAGCCTCCCGGCCATGAGCCATTGAGCAGGATCTTCCCACCCTGCGTCGTGCTGAGGCAGGCCGGGGTATGGTGATGTCCGGCGACCAGCCAGTGGAACGCCGCGCCCACCACGTCCTCGGGGAGATGCAGTTGGATCAATCCGAACCAGCGGCGCTCTGCCCGCTCGAACCCGTAGTACGGAATGGACATCCATGAGCGCACGTCCTCGCCATGCACGAGCAGGAACCGTGTGTTCATCCGCTGCACCAGCATCCACCACGACGGGCTGATATCCACCCGGATCTTGTCATGCTGCTGGAGTTGCAGGTCGAGGAACCGGGCGAACAGCAGGTCGGCGTTCCGGCCTATCGGCGCGGCTTCCCGCTTCTTCCCCAGCCGTCCGTGGTTACCGGGGATGGCCTTGACCACCACCTCATCGAACATGCCCGAGAGTCGAGCCAGACACTTCGCCAGTACCTGTGAACCTTCCGTGATCTGATCCACAAGGTGCCGGTCTACTTCCCACGGGTGTCCCTCGAAGATCGCGTCCCCGTCAATGAAGTCCCCCAGCCCGAAGACATTGAGCCGCTTGATCGGGACATGGGAAAGCTGCCGGAGTTTAATCGACGCAACCGCCTCTTCCAAGAGCTTGACTTGCTGCTCGTAGACCTCGAACGAAAAGCTCGCCAGCCCCCCGGTCTCCTCTGAGGAGACGTGGCTCCCGATCTGAAGGTCCGACAGGACCAAGATCAGTTCCTGTTCGCTGTTCGACGTGTCCGGGGTAGGCAGCGCAAGGTCCGATGAGCGGATGCGCGGGAGCCGGGGGATCGAGTCATGCACGGCGGCAGTGACGATATCGGCCCATGCTTCCGACTCTCGGGCACGGCGGCGATCCGCCTTGACATCGGAAAGCTGGGCACGCAGGCGCTCGATCTCCTCGTTCGCCAGTGCGAGTTGCTGGTCCGCGTTCTCTTCGTTCTCCTCTGAGCGACGCGACCTCAGGGAATAGCTCTGCTTGCGGCCCCGCTCATTGTGCTTCCGCATGAGCGCTCTGAACCCCATCGCATACCGGCGCTGCTTCCACGCCTCGAACGACCGTTTGTTCGGGTTGCCAGTGAGCGCCTTCCAGACATCAAACGAGTCTGTGTCTGGGTTGCTGAGGACTTCGACTTCTTCAGGGGTCCAGCGTGGTGGTCCAGCCATAGATAACCTCCGTTATCGACCTCCCCTGACGATATCGGTTACTTACGGGCGTCTACAGCGCTTTGCCCAATCAAGTAGGCGCTAGCGATCCCGGCGATTGCCAAGCTAAGTTCGCTGGCTAGCTCTGGGGATCCGCCCAGTCCGACCACGACCTCCGCAATGACAGCGGTCACCGCAACAACTAGTTTTCGTGAGACCCATTTGCTCGCCATAGTTTCCCAGTCCTTTTAAGTTTGAACCGTTTCCCAGTGTAACGTCTTGCGGCGTCATTTGGACCACCTATCACCCCGAGATCCACCATCACGCGCAATACGGCGAGACGGCGTAGCTGACGCTGTGTCAAGGAGGCACTCATTTCGGGTCGTGATAGTACTTCTGCGCGTCATCGTGTGCGGCCCGGTCTTCGTCGCTCGCAAACGCCGAGGGGTCGATCCGGTTCAGCAACTCAATGGTAACCCCCAAGTGATGGAGCGCTCCCAGTTTCTGGGCGTGGTTGCGGTCCCGATCTGCACGGAGTAGCTCTAGCTCGCTGGTTGTTGCCATAACATCTTTTCCTCTCAGGATGATCTCGGCGTAGTGGTAGCCCTCGTTGCGAAAGTCCCCGGAGCTATTCCGCCCGGTATTGTAATCGGCCAACGCCTCCCGATAGTCACCATCGCGGAAGGCAATGTGCGCGGCCATCAGGTTGGCGGCATAGTCAAGGCTGGCAAACGGATCAAAGGTCTTGCCGCGCATGGCGGGATGCCACCGCGGGATGATCTGGGCCACGCCCTCAGCATCCGCAAAGCTGGAGATGTTGGGGTCCCAGCCAGACTCCATCGTAATCTGCGAACGGAAGACTTCGCTGTCATAGCCCACGGCTGTGGCATACGCATCGGCGTATAGCTTGAGCGGATCCACACGTTCCCCGGAGATCTTGAAGTCGTAGATCTCACCCTCAGGAGCTACGTCCATATGGAGATGTGGACCCGTAGAGTTCCCGGTGCTTCCTACCAGACCTAGCACGCCACCCGCTGGCACGGTCTGCCCGACCGCTACCGGTGGTGGCTCGTCCATGTGCATAAACCGCCAGACCCCTGACGCGCCCTTGATCGCCACCGCGTTCCCATAGGGGTAGCCCCCATCAAAGATCGCTACCACTTCAGCAGCCTCGGGAGATCGGATGGGCTTACGATGCACATAGTCGTTGGTCAGCCCGAGGTCAATGCCCCCGTGACTGTAGGTGCCACGTGCGGTGCCGAAGACATCCGTAACCCGGATAATGCCGTCAAGCGGTGGAATCATTGTGAGTCCCTTTCTGGGTGCTTGAGGAAGAACGAGGTTCTGCCTCGCCGCTCCCGCGCTCGCCGATACGCTTCTTGGTCACAGGTCGGACAGCTCCACCAAAGGCGCTGGTCTTGGGTATGGCGTACCCACTGCTTTCGGAAAGCCGCACGTGTCGTAGGCTCACTTGCAGAGCACGCATGGCACCGGACGCTCAATAGCCGTAACTGCGCTGGGTGCCAGTGGGCACCGGGGCCGGTGAGCGCTTGTCGAGTTCATCCCAGATCTTCTGGAACGAATCCCCGATCTGCATATGCTCCGCGTTAATTTGCTTCTGCTGGTCGTTCAGAATCGCCAGCCGGGTTTCGGTGGCAGCGAGTCGATCTTCGAGTTCCGTAACCCGCGCCTGTGCCGCACTCGCACTGGATAGCGCACTGGACGCTTCACCCTGCAAGGTGTTAATCCAGACGGCCAGCCCCATCGCCTGACCGACGATGACGGCCACCAGTCCAATCGGGAGCTTGGCGTCGGTCAGGCGGTCCATAGGAGGGGCGGTCCCCCGGTCGCCCTAACTTCCGGGAGACCGCACAACGAATCTATCATCGCCGTGCTTTCTCCAGTAGTTTTTTATGGTTCCCGACACGCTCCAGCAGGGAGAGGCGCTCTTCCAAGCCCTCAACCAGTCGGTACAAGTCCTCGGACTGAATGCTTGTGCGGCTGTTCACTTCGCTGATCAGGTTCTCGGTATCCGTCAGCCGTCGGGAGATCACCTGAATCTCGTTCTCCAGCCAACTGGTATCCAGATCGGCAGGCTGGCTGACCAGCACGTCGAGCGCTGACAGGCGCTCCTTGACGTAGTTAATCTCACGGGTCAGTTCCTCCACATCATGAACGCTGTTCTGCATCGACTGGACATCGGCCACCAACTGGCTGACCTGTCGTTGCAGATCCTCGCCCGACCAGTTCTGATTGCTGATGCTTTCATCCTGCTGCTGCGCTCTTATCTCTAAGGCCGCGAGTCGCTCACTGGCATACGTGGCATCAGTCTTTAGTGTGTCCGCCTTGTGATCGGCATCGCGTCGGAGTTCATCGACCTTGTAGCCAAGATCCG
>DEAG01000009.1:54583-65372 GCA_002346665.1 Gemmatimonadales bacterium UBA2988 | reverse complement strand
TTACTTCAGTGGGCGCTAGAGGATTCGAACCTCTGACCTCCTGCGTGTAAGGCAGGCGCTCTAAACCAGCTGAGCTAAGCGCCCTTCGGTACTTCGTCCACCGATGGTACGAGTCTTGGGCCGTCTGCCACCGTGGCCCCGGAACCTACCGTGTACGTTTCCATGTACGCTCGCTCCCGGTCACAGAACCTCCCGCAACGTCCGAGGCTCCGAGACTATTCTAAGCATAGTCTCGGCATCGGCCTGCTGGTAGCTGGCCTTCAGGGAGACCACGCTCTTCCAGCCGCCGAGTTTGGCCACGTCTGCCGTGCCATTCCTCCCTGAGCAAGACAGAGGAATAGGACATTCAAGGGGGATGCCTAGGCGAGAGGGGCGAAGTGGTTCTGGCCGGAAGCCCTACTATGGGAACGTGCGCGCTGGCAACTGTCCAGCCTCAAACATGAATTGACCGAAAAGTCCTAGTTGAAGCTGGGTCGATCCGCTCCGTTGTCCAACAAACGACTGGCGATTCACGAAGCTCGCGTTGAACCCCAAGTCCAGCCCCGCAATCCGCGTGTCGACGGACAGATTGAGGCTACGGTTGAGCTGGTCCACGAACGCCACGCACGAGGAGCGGCCGCTCACCTGTCTACAATCGCGCTCCGCGATGTAACCCCACACTATTGCCGTGCGGATCGGCCGATCGAACACGAACGGAAGCCAGGAAGGCACCACCATCGAGGAGCTGAGCGCCACCCGATGAGTGGCGCGTTCCCGTTGCGTTTCGCCGATGGGATCCTTCCCCTCCCCGGCACGGAACAAGCCTCGGTAGCTTAACGAAGCATCGCCGGCCCAGGTCAGCGTCAGATCAGCCGGGAGCTGGAGATCCTCGTCGGTGCGCACTTGCTGTCCGCCGAACCCCAACGAGGTCTCACGCAACGTGCGTTGGACCCCTGTGCCGAGTGAGACGCGCAGCCCCCCTGGCATCGCCAGGTCGCGCAGCGAGAAGCGGACGTCAGGCCAAACGTCGATGCGCACGCTGCGGTCGCTTCGGGCATCGAGGGTGTTCGCGCGCGTGCGGGCCCACCCGAAGTCGGTGACCAACGGCCCAGCGGCGAGTCCTGACCGGACCGTCCAGATCGTTCGGTCCGTCACAAACACCGCTGTGTCACCATCCACGAATCGGAACGAATCGTCGTCCTCTATGCCGAGCTGGAAGGCGACGCCCGGATCCACCTCCGCCTGGTGGAAGCGGGACGTAATGCCGTCCTGCCAGACCAGTGTAAAGGGACGGATGCCGCTGAGCAGGCGCGCGACGACATCCCGATCACCACCTCCTGAGATCTCCTCCGATAATCCGCCGGGATCGATCGAGATCGACGCGCGCGCGTCCCGCTGGCCACGGGCGGTGCGTGGAAGATCAAGTACAGTGTCAGATCCTACTGTGCGGGATCTAGCGAAGGTGGCGTTTCGGTCGGACAGATAGCGGGTGCTCCACGTGACGTCGTGCCGGAGCCACGGCACCAGCTGTGGCCCGAAGATTACGCGAGTCCGAAGATCGCGATGGGTCTCCCACCCCAGGTCGGTCCCCAGAAGCCCACCTCGCTCACGCTCCAGCAGAGCGCTTAGAGCCGGATCAGTCACGGCCTTTTCTGGATCGAGTAGGTCACGATCTGTGAGCACGGTGATATCTGCGGTCAACGAAGGGATTGGGCGGAGTCGAAGTGCACCCGCAGTCTCCATAGTCTCGCGAGGCAGCAGGGTAGGCAGGGCCTGGGCGTCTTCAGACAATTTTATGATCCGATCGAAGCGCGTGATGGACGCATCCTGTCTGCTCCAGACGGTACCGAGTGAGAATCGTTCTGGAGACCACCGCAGGCGAGCGCCGATCACCGGCTCCTCCAAGAATCCCGGGAGGACAGCCCTCAGCACCGATTTCAGGAAGGAAGGCACCAATCCGAAGTCTCGCTCATCCAGCGTGCGAGAGTACCCGACACGGGCGTCGACGCCGCTCGAGCGCTGATCGCTGGTTATGGTGCCGTTGGCGGCACGATACCAGCCTAACTGGGCGTCAACACCATCCAGAAGCGCTCGCAAGATCGGATCCGCAGATGGTGTACGCTTGCGGAATCCGAGGCTCACACGAGTCTGCGCGCTCCCGGTGGACCGCAAGCCCGGGATGCGACCCGCTCTGACGTCGCTATCTGGAAGGAAGAGCGGTTCTAAGGCCGTGCGATCGTGGGACACGGTGAGCGGGATCTCGAGACCCCAAGACTCGGGCGTGAAGCGATCCAGACGAATGAGGGAGGCCACGGTGAGGAGTTGGTCCGTCTGGTAGCTTGGTCGCTCCTCGAGCTGGCGGAAGTGGGCGCCCCGACTCCTGAGCGTCAGTCTCACGTCTGCCAAATCCGATGCCGTCAGGTCGATGTCCAGATGCCCCGCCGCACCCGCAGTGCGTACGCCTCGCGAGAGCCGTAACTCGTCCACCCAGACCTCGCCGCTGAAGGGAGCGCCGTCGTTCCACACTCCGATCGATATCTCGCGGACGTTGGCGAGGTCGGGACCGCGGCCTCGGTCTCGGATCACAACCGCGTAGGTCGAGTCCGTACTCCACATGGTTAGGGGCGGGTCCCAGGGGCTCCTCTGCGTCAGATTCAGACGTTCCTCCGCAAGACGCCTCAAATCCAGCCAGGCATCGAAGTCCACGACCACCTCGGGAATCCAGTCCCCAGAGGTCACAACACCCGGGCTGGAAGGAGATCGAAGCCGGGTGCGGTAGAGATAGAAATTCTCCGGATCGCTTCCCACCCTGAAGTAGAAATACCGCGGCCGGTCGGAGCCCCAATCGCCAGATCGGGGCACGACCCAGAGACGAGCCTCCCGGTAGCCGAGGAAGTCACGTGGTTGTTGCGGAAAGCGCTGATAGACCTCGGCCCGCTCGCCGCTGCCGAGGTCGTCGAAGCGCAGCCCCAAACTCTTTTCGTTGAACTCCACCCCCTGCCCACCGAACGCCAGGGTGGGATCGGAAAGCTGCTCCAGCACGCGCGGGGGCGACTGGTAGGCTTCTCCCTCACTCACCTGTGAGACCGACGCCACCTCGACTCGTCCAAGACCTCCCGCCAACGTGTCCCCGATCATTCCCCGCAACACGCCCTCGCCGGAGCGCTTGATCCAGCGCGAGCCGATCAAGCGCATACGCGCGAGTGTCACCGACCCGCTTTTCCAACCCGCCACGGACACGCGCAAATGCTTCACGGCCCGCTGGTCTGCCTCGGTCAGGACACCGCCCACATGCAGGGCACTCGGACCCAAGAGAGGCACTCGATAGAGCCGGAAGGAGGTACCGGTCTCGGCGGACGAGCGGGCCAAGTAAGGCGATGACCCACCCAACTCGACCACGTACCTCAGATGGCGCTCGGCAAGCCCTAAATTTCCGTTACCGTCCAGGTCCTCAGTGTCGAGGCGCCCATTCCCCCGCGTGCAATCGGCTCGCGGGTCGCCAACACGATAAATGGCCTGGGGCGAAGCGGTACAGCTCTCGCCCCATACCCCGAGCTGGTCGGGCGCGCCGTCGCTCCAGATCTCCCCCCGGGCCGGATCCGCCTCATGGTCTAACAGCCCGATACCCCACGGATCAGCGTTGGCTTTGATCCCTTGGGTATTGCCGACAGCGTCGACGAACATCGCGTCTTCGCTCACCACTCCGAGGTCCAGCACCAAACTCAAATGATCGTCGCCGGTGGCGTAGAACTCGAGAAACTCGGTCTTAGTCAGGTCGACCCCAGTGGACCCCAGCAGCGTGGTGATGGAGCGCCATCTGCTCTCCACAAAGTCGCTGCTGCCACCGAAGGTCATGAGCAGCCCCGGCTCGCGGAGCTCGCTCCCCGACACACGAATCTGCCGGTCGATCTCCTGCCGAGGGAGGAAGCCCTCGTGGACCCCAGCGCTGTCACCCGCAAGCGTCTCGGTGATCCAGGCATGCTGCCACACCAGCGGCGCAGTGTTGTAGGGTCCGGGCACCTCCGGCAGTACATGCTCGATCCCTACGTTTGTGGAGGGCGCGCTCCCCCGTACCCATTCATGCGCAAGCAAGGAGAGCGGAAGAGCAGAGGTGGCATCGAAGTCGTCCAGGAACACTTCGCCCCGGAGGTTGGGGTTGGGCAGCGATACCGCCATCTCGCCCGCGAGCGAGAGCCCCGACCCCCCACCGCTGCGCAGGCCTGGTACCCGGCTGAGCCATCGGTCGAGCCAATTCACTTTCACTTGATAACGCCCGTTGAGGCCCCCGAGTCCGATCGCACCGGGCTCCACGCCGAGCTGCGGACGGGTAAACAACGTCTGTTCGCTACGGTAGAGCCCGAGGAAGTCCAGGGATCCCTGTTCCCCGAAGCCGTATGTGGCCCTGAAACCCGCGACCGATGTCGGTGCGGTGCGGAAGATCTGCTTCTGCTCCCAGGTCGCTCTTACGGTCCCCTGTGGGTCCGCAGAAAACAGAGTCTCAGCGTCGTACAGCGTGACCTGGCCCACGGCGTAGTCAATCGCGTAGTCGATGTCCTTCACCAGCACCCTGTCCCCAAGCGAGATGCGTTCGCTCCCATCCCGAATCCCCAGCGCCCCTAGCGAAAAAGAAGAGATTAACCCCTCGCTCCGCACTCGATACGGGATGGTAAGCCGAAAAAGGCCCCCGTTGTCCCGCTCGAACGGATCGGGAGCATCGTAGATGTGCCTGTTGGCGTCGGGTCCCAGGATCTGTCCGTTCTCTGCGGCAGAGAGACGGAGCGATGGGAGCGCAGGCGGATCACGGAAGGGATGCAGGGTCGGGAAAACGATGAAGGTGCCCTGGACCGGAGGCTGATCCTGGAAGGGGTCGGGCTCTCCTGCCGGGCGGTACACGCGCGCTTCATCGATCCGGTCAAGCGGCGATTCCTCATCCATCCCAAAGAGGCGAAGGAACGAAAGGTCCTCACCCGTGGTTGCTTGCTTAAAGGTGCGACCCGCGCTCTTCTCCCCCAGCGATATCGTGAGGTCCACCGAGCCCGGATCGACGTCGCCCGAACCGGACACCCGGTAGACATTGTGGAACTCCATCTCCCACGTCGGTCGGCCCGGTTGGTGGTTGGCGTTGGAGGCCTTGAGCAAGCGGAGGCGGGGACGTCCTCCCTGCACCTGCACCCGCTCGGGATTGTACGTCCCCACCGAATCGCCCGTCGCGGTGACGTAGGTGACCGCGAGCATCTCGTCACGGGCAAGCGGACTCCTGAGTACGATCCAGAGACCACTCGGATGGACAAAATAGTCCAGCCCGGGTTGCAAGTATCGGAACCAGCCAGACTCACGCACACTGTTGGCACCCAGGCCCGCGTCGGCATCGGCCTGGATGTATCCCTCCACCTGCTGGCGCAGTAGTGGTTCATTTTCGAAACGGTAGAGCTGGATCGCCTCAGGCCCGGGCGCGACGAACGGGCTCGCCGCAGAATTGTCCAGGGTGAGCACATCCAGGTGTGGGTAGTCCGCTATCCCGCTCGGGTCCACCAGAAAAAAGAACTGGCCCCGTACGTAGTCGGCATCGTCCAGCACCAGGGTATCTTCCTGAACGAAGCCACGTTCCGAGCCGACCCCGCTCAGACGGAATTCACGTGAGGATAGGTCTCCCTTCTGCTCGGCCCAAACCGCCTGGAAATCCACTGGCCCGAGCTGCCCATCGGCCTGGAAGCCGAAGTTACCCGCCGGCAGCCCTCGGGTGAGGAAGCGCGACGGCGGGAGCCGGAAAGTGACGTCGCCGACCTCGAGGCCACGCACGATGGCGTTCTCACCCCCCAGATAGCGGACGTTGATCGTGTTAGCGGCCTCGAATTCCCGAATCTGATCGTAGTCCACGTCCACCTGGATCCGGTCCGAGATCATCCCGCCAAGCTGGATGCCGAAGCGAAGGTCGGGCTCCAGGCGCGGCACAAGAGTGGGGCTACAACTTTCCCGTAACCGCTGCTCGCATGGGCGGAAGCGGCTCCAATCCCCACCCAACTCAGTGCGACCCACGACACGTATGCCCAGCCCGGTAGAGCGGGCAATGCCAGCCAGGGCAGGCGTGGGCTCACTCGGCTCTTGGCTCGCCGGCACAGCTGGGGACGAAGCAGGGGGCGAGCGCGCCGCGAACCCGGGTCGCGGGATCGGCAAAGGACTTGCTCGGCGGAGTAGGATCTCCTCTGCGGAGCGGGCGAACCCGCCCGGGTCGATCCAGGGGTCGCCGGCCCCCGGAACAGGAGGCAAGAGAATCGGCCAGGGCAGCGGAATGGACGCCGGCCCGAGACGCACCGACCGGGAGGGCGCCCCCCCCGGTCGTATCGGATTCACGATGGTGTCAGCAGCTGCCAGGACAACACGACCTGCACCCACCCCGGCGACTGCCGCTGTCAGGGAAGTCGGTGTAAGCGCCACCGGAAGGATCCCGGCCAGGATCAGAAGCACTAAAGGCACGGAACGGGGGGCTTCCAGCGCAGGAGGAACGTGCGTACTCCCAGGACCGGTCCCTAAGCTCGAGTGTATCAGTATCCGGATGTGGGTTCGAGGTACTCTAACTTCGCACCCCTACCCAACGGCGAAAACCTTTCCCGCCCACACGCATCGATGTCAAGCGTGCGTGTGGCCTGGACCGTTATGGGGATCCTCACCAGCTACGTCATCCGCGCCCACGTGGGACCGTTCCTGTTCGCGTTCACCACGATCACGGGACTGCTCTTCCTGAACGCCGTGGCGCAGCGCCTAGAAGATTTGACCGGCAAGGGTCTCGACTGGACGGTCGTTGTCTCGTTCATGATTCTGTCTCTCCCCCACACCATCGCCCTCACCCTCCCGATGGCCACCCTCGTCGCGGTGCTCTACGCGTTCAGCGAGCTCACCGCGCACAATGAGTTCACGGCTATGAAAGCCGGCGGCGTACGCCCCCAGCGCCTCCTTCTCCCCCTGCTCGGGGTCGGGTTCATCCTGGCCGAATTGATGTTCATCTTCAACGATCAGGTGCTCCCCGAGGCCAACCATCGATTGAAGGATCTGCTGATAGACCTGAATCGGAAGTCCCCCACCTTCGAGCTTCGTGAGCAGGTGGTGAATCAGATCCAGGTATCAGATAACCTGAACCCCGTGTTTCTCACCGCGAGTCGCATCGACAACGTCCGAAATCAACTCGAACAGGTGGTCATATACGACTCAGAAACCACAGGAGCGCACCGTACAACCTACGCCGACTCGGGCAGCATGGCGTTCAACCCCGCACGCACGGACCTGTTCTTGACCCTGCACGATGGGGTGGTGCTGGAAACCGACCCTGGCCGCCCAGGTGCGTTCCGGCAGCTCTATTTCACAAAGCAGATCATACCTCTGAGAGGGGTCGGGAACGAGCTGGAGCGTGGAGCATCCGGAGGCGATCGTGGTGACCGCGAGATGACGACGGCAATGCTACAAGACCGCATCGACAAACGCAGGGTCGAGCTGGACGATGTGAAGCTCCTGGGCCGATCCCAAGCCCGTGAAGCGGTGCTCGAAGCCCTCGGACGCGCACCCGGACAGGACGCCATCCCGCTCCCGCAGCCTATGGCCACGGCAGAAGATCCGAAACTGGACCCGTTGATCAAACAGGCCGAGTCCAACGCACGCACTGCGACTTTCCGCTCCCGGGCCATAGAGTCATCGATCAACCGGTACCAGGTCGAAATTCACAAAAAATACGCGCTGGCCTTCGCCTGCGTGGTGTTCGTACTGCTGGGCGCACCTCTGGCGGTGCTATTTCCGCGGGGCGGCCTCGGGCTAGTGATCGCAGCCTCCTCGGGAATCTTCGCCGTCTCCTGGGGAGGATTGATCGGCGGAGAAAGCCTGGCCGACCGCGGGATCGCGCCGGCGGCGGTGGCCATGTGGGCGCCCAACGCGATGTTCCTTTTGGTGGGTTTGTGGCTTGCGAATCGGATGGGGAACGAGGCAGTCACCATGCGGGACGGTGAGTGGGGCAACCTGTACTGGACCATGCGTGCTCGGGTCGCGCGGGTCATCCGACGTTTCGCCCACGCTGGAAAACCCGCCTGATGCGGATCCTCGATCGTCTGGTGGCTAGGACCTTTTCCCGGCTCTTCGTCCTATCCATCCTCGCGACCCCACCGCTCTTCATTCTGGGTGACGTGACCGAGAATATGGACCGGTACCTCGACCGGGGACTCACGGGAGCTCAGGTGGCGCTGGCCTACGTCTGGATGCTCCCTCTCTACGTACAGTGGTCGTTCCCGATCGCGGCATTGGTAGCTGCGGTGTTCACGGTCCACAACATGACCGTTCACCATGAGGTGGTAGCCGCCAAGGCCGGCGGCATCAGTTTCCATAGGCTTATCCTCCCGGTCCTGGTCGGAGGAGGCGTACTCATGATCGCGGCTCTCGGGCTGTCCGCACTCGCCCCGCGGGCCTACCTGCGAGCTAACGACGTCCTCCAAAACCAGCCTTCCCGCGCCTGGCGTACTGACTTCGTATTCCAGACCGACGACGGCTTGGCACTGGCCGTGACGCGTATGACACTGGACGACAATACCATGATCGGGCTGATGGCAATGCGGCGGGGGAAGGACGGGCGTCCACGAATCCATATCGAGGCCGAGTCCGCCGGCTACACAGATGGAGAAGGCTGGACGTTCCACGGGGGTGACCTGAGGCTGATTGAGGCCCCCGACACGCTCCGTTCTTTCCACTTCAGCCGCTTGCGCATCGCGGGACTGAACGAGAGCCCGTCGGATCTCCTGGAAGAGCCACGGGAGGAGGAGGAGATGACGTACCGCGAGCTAGGCAGGCTCGCCCGCGTAATCGAGCAATCGGGAGGCCAGGCGAATAAACTTCTGGTGAAGAGGGAACAGAAGATTTCGCTACCGGTCGCCACACTGATCATCATCCTGTTCGGTACCCCTCTTGCAACCAGCGCTAGGCGGGGCGGCGGGGCCTACGGAATCGGTGTGTCGCTGGGCTCGACCATGCTCTACCTACTCCTCCTAAAGATCTCCGCGGGTTTCGGCGCCGGAAACGCACTTCCACCGTTGTGGGCTGCGTGGCTGCCAAACATCGTTTTTCTCATCGTCGGGTTGGTGCTCCTCAGGCGGGTGCGCACCTGAAGCCGGTGCGGGAGCGGACCACCTAGAGGTCCCCTGCACGTGCGCTCGCGAGCGCGTGCACGAAGCCGTCCGCCAATTCCCCCCACGCGACCTCCTCCACCGGGCCACGAAGCACCACGTCAAGGCCTTGGCTCACCCGCACGTGTAAGCTTCCCCCCTCCATGTGCACCTCCACGTCACCCGGGTCGAGCCGCCCGGACGTGACTGCGGCCACAGCGGTCGCGCACGCGCTCGTGCCTGAAGCGCTGGTAGGCCCTACCCCGCGCTCCCAAATCAGAATGTCGATCGCGCTCGGCGGCGTGACCCGGACGAGCTGGACGTTCGCGCCGTGGGCGAAAGCGCGATGGGTGTCGAGCCCGGTACCGAGACGGAGCAAGGCCGCAGCATCGAAAGGTCCACCAAGCGTATCCGAGAACACCACCACGTGCGGGTTCCCCACCGACACTGGCACCAACGGGACCCAACCGAGGTCGGGATGTGCGATCCTCCCCTGTTCATCGAGCGCTGCAGGATCGAGCGCGATACTCTCGGGACCCAAGCGGGCACGCCCCATTTCCACTTCGACGTCGTAGCGACCGTTGGAGCCTCTGGAGTGGACCTGCATCCGGATCCGGTCGCCCCCGCACTCCACCTCGAACGTGTCCTCACGCACCCGCCCCCGGTAATGCAAATACGCGGCCAGAACGCGCAGGCCGTTGCCGCTCCGCTCGAACTCGGAGCCGTCCGGATTGAACATTCTGATGCCGAGGGGATCAGTGGCACCGCGCAGAACGACCACGAGGCCATCCCCACCCAAACCCTCACGCCGGTGGCATAGGCGGGCCACCGCCTCGGGCTCGGCACGCCACCCGTCTCCCTCCTCGAAGACCAGGTAGTCGTTGCCCAAGCCGTGCGCCTTGTACCAGTTGCGTCCGACCGTAGGACGCGCTCCATAGTCCTTAGCCATACACCCCTCTGCCGGTATCGCTGACACGCTCTGCCTACCTGAAGCGTATGACGTGGGTGACGTAACCTCCAGACCCTTGAGTTAGAACGCACCCCTGGGCCTGGCTACGTGCCGCTGCACCCTGCGCCACTCCGCCCGTACAACGCACGATCACCCTTGGAATCCGGAGTGGCCTTTCCTACCTTATCACTCGATAATTCGGAGTTCGGGGCGATTTGCGGCGTATTGCAGCCCTGCGGGGATCCTATTTGGGTGGCCCGCCAACATGCTAAAAGGCCACCGCTCCGGGGCTATATGCCGGAGCCATTTTTATTGGCGGTGCCAACGTGACAGAAAGACCATCAGCCGGCCCAAAGCCGGCCCTCCCCTCCCGTTGGCGAGACACTCCCGCCACCAACCGTATCGCCAGACTCCGCGAGGAGTTGGCCCGACGCGTGTTGATCCTCGACGGCGGCATGGGCACGATGATCCAGTCCTATAGCCTTTCCGAAGAAGATTACCGCGGGGAGCGCTTCAAGGATCATCCCCACTCGCTCATGGGCGCGGGGGATCTGCTCGCACTCACGCGCCCGCATGTGATCGCTGAGATCCACCGAGCGTACCTGGACGCAGGTGCGGACATCATCGAAACGAATACGTTCGTGGCGACCTCTATCTCGCTGGCCGATTACGGCCTCCAGAACGTGGCCCAAGAGATTAACCGGGCGGCGGCGGCTTTGGCTCGCCC
>DEAG01000009.1:54122-54279 GCA_002346665.1 Gemmatimonadales bacterium UBA2988 | reverse complement strand
TTGGCTCGCCGCGCCGCCGACGACGCGGCTGAGGCAACGGGAAGTCCACGCTGGGTGGCCGGCTCGATCGGGCCCACCAACCGTACCGCTTCGATCTCGCCAGACGTGAACGACCCGGGAGGAAGAAACGTCACGTTCGATGAGTTGGTCGAGGCGT
>DEAG01000009.1:53139-53746 GCA_002346665.1 Gemmatimonadales bacterium UBA2988 | reverse complement strand
GTTCGACACGCTCAACGCCAAGGCTGCGCTCTACGCGCTGACCGACCTCCTTGCCGACCGGGAACTCGAGACTCCGGTGATGGTGAGCGGGACAATCACCGACCTGTCCGGACGCACCCTCACCGGCCAGACTCCGGAGGCCTTCTGGCACTCGATGCGCCACGGCGTCGGCGTCGCCTTTCAGGGGGGTCGCCCACCCTGGCGGGTGCACGCGGAGTCAGATACTGGCCTGTTCTCCGTGGGACTCAACTGCGCGCTCGGTGCCCAGCAGCTCCGTCCCTACCTGGCGGAGATCTCGGCTCTGGCCGACGTGTGGGTAACCTGCCATCCCAACGCCGGTCTGCCAAACGAACTCGGGGGTTACGACGAGGACCCAAGCGCGATGGCAGCGGCAGCGCACGAGTTCGCCGAATCCGGACTCGTGAACATCATCGGCGGCTGTTGCGGAACCACCCCCGCACACATCGAAGGCATGGCCTCAGCGGTGGCCGGGCTGCCCCCACGCGCAGTGCCTCAGGTACCCCCACGCACCCGGCTATCCGGATTGGAGCCACTCACTGTCGGACCGGACTCGTTGTTCGTGAACGTGGGCGAACGCACCAACGTG
>DEAG01000009.1:52702-52838 GCA_002346665.1 Gemmatimonadales bacterium UBA2988 | reverse complement strand
CGTGGGCGAACGCACCAACGTGACCGGATCCGCCCGTTTCCGGGGACTCATCCACGAGGGGGACTTGGGCACGGCCGTGGAGGTGGCACGCCAGCAAGTGGACGGAGGGGCACAGATCATCGACGTGAACATGGAC
>DEAG01000009.1:22352-52405 GCA_002346665.1 Gemmatimonadales bacterium UBA2988 | reverse complement strand
ATCATCGACGTGAACATGGACGAGGGTCTACTCGACTCTGTAGCGGCGATGCGGTCGTACCTGAACCTGGTAGCCGCGGAGCCCGACGTGAGCCGGGTACCGGTGATGATCGACTCCTCGCGCTGGGAGGTGATTGAAGCGGGACTTCGATGCTTGCAGGGCAAGGGTGTGGTGAACTCGATCTCCCTCAAAGAGGGCGAGGAAGAGTTTCGACGCATTGCCCAAGAAGTGCGCGCCCTAGGCGCTGCGGTCGTGGTGATGGCATTCGACGAAGAAGGGCAAGCCGACACCGTCGTGCGCCGCCTGGCGGTGCTCGAGCGCGCCCACCGGATCCTGGTGGATGAGCTGGGCTTCCCTCGTGAAGACATAATCTTCGATCCCAATGTTTTCGCGATCGCCACCGGGATCGATGAGCACGAACGCTACGCGATCGATTTCATCGAGACCACGGGAAGGCTCAAGGATCTATTTCCGCACGCGCTGGTGAGTGGAGGGCTGAGCAACTTGTCGTTCTCGTTCCGCGGCAGCCCAGCGGTGCGGGAAGCCATGCACTCGGCCTTCCTCTATCACGCGATCAAGGCCGGGATGGACATGGCAATCGTGAACGCCGGCGCGCTCCCCGTATACGATGAGATTCCACCCGATCTACGCGAGGCCGTGGAGGACGTGCTCTTCGCCCGCCGCCCCGACGCTACCGAGCGGCTAACACGCATTGCCGAGGCCCTTCAGGGACGGGAAAACCGGAAGCAGGAAGATCGCGCGTGGCGCGGAGCGCCGGTGCGCGAGCGCCTCACCCACGCGCTCGTCCAGGGCATCGACGAGTTCATCGTGGAAGACACCGAGGATGCGCGCCAGGACTCAACACGAGCACTCGAGGTTATCGAAGGCCCGCTCATGGACGGGATGAACGTCGTCGGAGACCTGTTCGGTGCTGGCCGTATGTTCCTCCCCCAGGTGGTCAAAAGCGCACGCGTGATGAAGAAAGCGGTCGCTCATCTGATCCCCTACCTGGAAGCTGAAAAGGCCGACGTGGGCGCGCACTCGGCTGGGCGCGTACTGGTGGCTACTGTGAAGGGAGACGTCCATGACATAGGCAAGAACATCGTAGGAGTCGTTCTTCAGTGTAACGGTTACGAGGTGGTGGATCTCGGGGTGATGGTCCCGGTCGAGCGCATCCTGGAAGAAGCGGTTGGCCAATCGGTAGACATGATCGGGCTTTCGGGGCTAATCACACCGTCCCTCGATCAGATGGTATACGTGGCGAAGGAGATGGAGCGCTGTGGACTCCGACTACCCTTGCTCATCGGTGGTGCTACAACCTCCAAGACCCACACTGCCGTGCGCATCGAGCCCGAGTACTCGGGCTCGGTCGTCCACGTGCTAGACGCCTCTCGCAGCGTGGGCGTCGCCCAGAAACTCTTGGACAAGCGCCGGCGCGACGGGTTCCTAGGTGAGGTGCGGGAGGAATATAGCTTGCTCCGTGAGCGTTATGCCGCCCGCAGAAACCAGGCCCCGCTCCTCCCCTACGAGGAAGCTGTGCGCCGCCGCATGCACGTGGACTGGGAAGCGTATAGACCTCCACTGCCGCAGCATCCGGGCATCCACGCCTTCGACAACGTCGACCTAAATGACCTGCGCTCCTTCATCGACTGGACACCCTTCTTCCAGGCGTGGGAGATGCGGGGCAAGTACCCAGACTTGCTCGACGACCCCGTGGTGGGAGAGCAAGCACGAGTTTTGATCGGGGACGCCCACAAGCTCTTGGATCGCATGATCTCCGAGAAACGCGTGCGCGCGCGCGCCGTGGTGGGGCTCTTTCCGGCCAGCGCCGTAGGCCCAGCCGAGGTGGCAGTGTGGAACTCCGCAACTACGCGTGACAAGCACTTGGAGAGCTTCTATTTCCTTCGCCAGCAGTTCGACAAGCCAGGCCGCCCGAACTTGTCACTCGCCGACTTCGTGGCACCGGTGGAGACAGGTCTGGAGGACTGGATCGGAGCGTTCGCGGTCACCGCTGGGGAAGGCCTCGACCTGTTCGTCGCGGAGCTGACCGCAAATCACGACGATTACAGCGCGATCATGGCGCAGGCGCTAGCAGACAGACTAGCCGAGGCGACCGCCGAGCGCATGCACTGGGTGGTGCGATCCGACCTGTGGGGGTATGCACCCGAAGAGCAGATCGACAACGACGCACTGGTCGCAGAGCGCTACCGCGGGATCCGCCCGGCACCGGGCTATCCGGCGTGTCCCGACCACACCGAAAAGCGCACGCTGTTCGATCTCCTCAACGCCGAAGCGCACACGGGCATATCCCTCACCGAAAGCTGCGCGATGCTGCCCGGAGCCTCGGTCTCGGGGTTCTACCTGGCGCACCCGGAGGCCACCTATTTTGGCACCGGACGGGTGGGAGAGGACCAAGTCGAGGACTACGCACGTCAGAAGGGCATGGCGGTTGAAGAAGTGGAATCTTGGCTTGGGCCGGTGCTCGCGTACGAGAGGGAGCGTTCGCCAACATGACCACTACCCCGGCAACCACGGCACCCACCATCAGAAACCTTATCGCGGATGGGCGTGTGCACGTCATGGACGGCGCGATGGGCACCCTTTTATACAATCGTGGGGTGTTCGTCAACGTCTGCTATGACGAGCTCGCGGTGACTCGACCGGAGCTGGTGCAGGAGTTGCATAACGAATACGTAGAGGCCGGCGCCGAGATCATCGAGACAAACACTTTCGGGGCTAACCCCGTTAAGCTGTCGAGTTACGCTCTAGAGGACCGTACGGAGGAGGTCAACCGCGAGGCCACACGGGTGGCACGGAAGGCCGCTGCGGGCCGCGCCTTCGTGGCCGGAGCCGTGGGCCCGCTCGGGATTCGAATCGAGCCCTGGGGTCCCACCGGTGTCGAAGAGGCCGAAGCACTCTTCCGACGCCATGTGGCCGGTCTATGTGAGGGCGGTGTCGACGCCTTCGTGCTGGAGACATTCTCGGACCCCACCGAGCTGTCCGCCGCGTATCGCGCCATTCGGGGGCTCTCGGAGTCGCCTATCATCGCCCAGATGACGGTGGGGGAGGATGGTAAGAGTTCGTACGGCACGGAAGTTGAGCACCTGGCCGCGCAGCTGGACGAACTGGGAGTTGATGTCGTAGGGCTGAACTGCTCAGTGGGACCGGCCGCGATGTTGGACGCCGTGGAGCGGATGGCCAGAGTCACAAACAAACCTCTCTCGGCACAACCAAACGCCGGCGTGCCCCGCACCGTGCGTGACCGCAAGATCTACATGGCGAGCCCGGACTACATGGCCGCGTACGCACGCCGACTGATCGACGCCGGCGCCCGCTTTGTGGGCGGCTGTTGCGGCACTATGCCCGAGCACGTAAAGCGGATCAAAGACGTGGTATCGAGCCTGCAGCCTATCCATACCCACGGGCACACCACCGCACGCGTGAAGGTGGTTACGGGGCACACCGAAGATGACCCTCTCCCTGTCGTGGCCCTCGCGGAGCGTTCTGATTTGGGAGCACGGCTGGCCGGCAGCGAGTTCATCACGAGCGTCGAGCTCCTCCCACCACACGGGTGGGATGCAGGTGAGATGGTGGCTGGCGCCCACCGTCTGCGCGAAGCTGGTGTCCACGCGGTCCACCTAGTCGAGAGTCCCCACGGGCGAAGCCGGATGGCCTCGGTCCCAGCAGGGATTATCCTCACGCGCGAGGTGGGTGTCGAGCCCGTGGTTCAGTACACCTGCCGCGACCGCAACATGCCCGGCATGCTCTCGGACATGCTCGGAGCGGCCGCTGCGGGAGTTAGGAACTTGCTGGTGCTCTCGGGAGACCCACCCACCCAGGGGCCTTATCCGGACGCGACCCTAGTTCTCGACATAGATTCTATTGGCCTCATCAACATATTGACCGGGCTCAACCACGGTCTGGATCCAGGCAACGCCCGCATCGGAGAGCCGACTCGGTTCGTGGTTGGAATGTCCACCAATCCCGCCGCGCTTGATCCAGAACGGGAAGTGGAACGCTTCATGTACAAGGTGGAGGCCGGCGCCGACTTCGCTGTAACCCAGCCGCTCTTCGACGTCGGTCCGCTAGAACGTTTTCTTGAAGCGACGAAGCACCGGCCATTGCCTATTCTGGTAGGAGTCTGGCCATTAGCGTCGCTGAAGAACGCCGAGTTCCTGGCTAACGAGGTGCCCGGTGTTGTTGTGCCCGCATCCGTCGTGGAGCGGATGCGACAGGCAGACCGGAAGGGCCCAGATGCCGCCCGAGCAGAAGGAATAACGATCGCACGCGAAGTGGTTAGCGCGGCGCGCAGCCAGGTGCGGGGAGTCCACGTCTCCACGCCCGGGGGAAACGTGGAGAGCGCAATCGCCGTGCTAAAAGGCTAGACCCGATCCAGGATCCGGTATAGCCGATCTGCCGCTCCACGCCAGCCGAGGTTGCTAACGAAAACCTTGTCCGCCCCCGCATCCCGCAGTGCCCGAATGGTCCTAGCGCAGACTTCCTCGGCGGTCGCACCGGCACCGAACTCACGCGTGAGCTCTTGGGCAGGGACGGGGAAGAATTCTCCAAGCTTCTCCAGCGTGGCCGGGTTGGCACTCCGATAGTAGAAAACGCCGAAGACGCCTGGCAGATCCAACCCACGGCGCGCCTTTTCTTCTAGCATAGCCTCTACCCGGTGCAAGCTGTGGTGCGACACAACCTGGGTCAGGAAGAACTCAGCCCCGAATGATTCGGATTCCAGAAAAGCCAACTGCTCCGACGCGGAACGGTGGGGGTTGGTCCAACCACCCAACACAAGATCCTTCGCCCGCTCCCGGATCAGCCCCCTCAACTGATAAGCATGCGGGACCGTACGTGGCGGCCCGATCGAGTGGTCACCCCCGAGCACGGTGAGAGCATCGACTCCGGCCGATGCTGCCCGCGCCGCATACATCAAGCAGTAATCGAGTGTGTGCTTGCACGTCAGGAAAGGCACGACCCGCCGGAGGTCTACCTCTTCCCCGAGGTTGGCGGTGAGGTGTGCCAGGTTCTCCTCCTCGTCCTCACCAACGGCGTTATCGGTCACGAATACGAATCGTTCCTCTTTGAGCAACTGACGCACCGAATGATGGAGGTCGATCCAAACGTCGATCGCCTCCGACGAGTCCATCCCGCCGCGCGGAGGCCTGATCTCTACGGTGACCAGCGGAGAGGGATCGCGCAGACGCTCCAGCAGCAAAGATCGCGATCGATCGTCTCTCATCACTCTCGTCCCACAAGCTCCGCGACACTGTCGGCGGAGGTCGGCAACGCGCCGGTCAGGTTGTCACAACCACTCGACGTCACTAGGAAGTCGTCCTCGATGCGCACACCGATCCCCGCGAAACGTGCCGCTCCTGCTTCACCACCGCCCCGGAAATAAAGACCGGGCTCGACCGTGAATACCATCCCCGGTTCCAGCGTACGGGAACGCCCGACCTGCACGTAATCGCCGACATCGTGGACATCGAGACCCAGCCAGTGCGAGGTCTGGTGCGGATAGAACGGCTTGTGCTTTTCCTCTTCGGCGAGTGTCTCGGGTAAACCCTCGAGCACTCCTAGATCCACCAGTCCAGCCGTGATGACCCCCACCGTGGCCTGATGCACGGCACCGATTGTGGCCCCAGGACGTGCCGTAGCCACCGCTGCCGCATGGGCCGCCTCGACTACTTCGTAGACAGCACGTTGCTCGTCGGTGAAACGCCCCGAAACCGGAACCGTGCGAGTGATGTCGGCATGGTAGAGTCCCACCTCGGCACCAGCGTCCACGAGCACCAACTCACCACCTTGGAGCGTGCACCGGTTCTGCACGTAGTGGAGAACGCACGCGTTCTTCCCACCCCCCACTATTGTCTGATATCCGGCGCCATCCGCTCCAGCGCGCCGGAAAGCACCCTCCATCACCGCCTCCAGTTCCCACTCACCGATCCCAGGAGCGGCGATGGCGAGAGCCTTCCGGAAACCGTCTACCGTGATACGCGCGGCCCGACGGATATGCTCTATCTCTTCGTCGTCCTTAATCATGCGGAGCTCGTCGAGCAACTCGCCCGGGTCCATCACCCCGCGGGGACCGGTCCCTCTGCGTGACCCGCGCGCTCGACCCCGAGACAGCGCATCGAGAACGAGGCGATCAATGTGCTGCTCCGCCCCCCATCGGTAGTAGATTGAGCGCGATCCAGTAAGGAGTTCGGCCAGCCTCCCATCCAGGTCACCGATGGGATGGACTACATCGGCTCCGTACAACTCCCGTGCTCGGCCGGTCCCCACCCGCTCGCCACTCCACAACTCGGCCTCTGGATCGCGCTCACGAATGAAGAGGATGAACTGCTCCCCCTCCCCGGGGCGTAGCACAGCAACCGCACCGGGCTCGGTGACGCCGCTCAGGTAGAACAACTCGCTGTCCGGCCGATAGGTGTACTCGGTGTCCCGGGACCGGTACCGGACAGGACCGGCAGGAAGGATCAGCATGCCGTCGTCGAGACCGGCCAGCGTGAGTTCCCGACGGCGGCGAAACGTGTCGGGGGAGAACCCTCCAAGAGGCTCGTGCACTTGGGGCTCCTGCGGGAATCGGGACGAGCGGACCCCCGAAGCTAGATATCACGCCGGGTAGCGTCCACACGGCGCTGGGAACGGCGGATACACGCAAAGCCCGAAGCCGTGAGCGAACGAACAGCCATCACGTACATTAGAACCCCGTGCCGGGGGCCACCGTGACCGTATCGTGGCAGCACGTAAGCAGTGGCGTCGCCACGAACGGCGATGGGATCCTCTCGTTCTATGCCGCACCCACCGGAACGTCCGGCTGGTCTGGTCCACCCTGGAAGAGCGCGGCTCCGAAGCCGTGAAGGTCCTTATCCGCCAGGGCACTGCGGTGGTGGTGGCCACTGTCGTGCTTCCCGACCCAAACGGGAGCTAGCTCCTGGGCAACACCGGACTTGGCGAGACAGCTACCGCTATCAGAAGCGCACACCACCCTCAACAACAACCCCCAGGCCAACGCTTTCCCTGGTCAAGCCGCGCACAAGCGTGACCCGGATCCGTCGCCGATCACCGAACTCCCCGACCAGTCGCGCCTCTGCGAGATCCTCGATCCCGCGCAGCTCCGCCGCATGGCGGGTATCGTGGTGTCCGACCGTCTCCACCCAGAGACGGAAGCGACTGTTCCACCAGCCCATACGAGCCGCGTATAGGAGCGCGTCGACCTGCTCAGGACGGCTGAGCCGAGTGCTCAAGATCGCTATCCCGACTTCGCCGGCGACCTCAACGACGCCCCAGCCTGCACGACCGCCGAAGCTGCCGAAGAAATCGGTCTGGTCCCTCCCCAGCCCCTGTACGTTGTCGGTCGTAGGCAGGCGTGTGCCGAAGCGAAGCACGAGGTCCGCTGGACTAGAGGGCGAATTTAAGCGCACGATCGTGCCCAGCCGTTGCTCTCCGGTGTCGACGCGGCGCTTCCCCGTGGAGGGACGGGCATCCGCAATCGGAGGAGCGTAGACGGAATCGTCGGAGAAGACACGCAGCACCACACCACCGACCTCCACCGCTACCCGGCCGAACGTCCAGGTCCCGGCATAAACGCCGAACTCCGTCAGCTCCCCCTGGGTTCCTGCGAGCGCCGCTCGGGCCCGCACGTGGTAGCCCGCCCCGAACCGCACCATTGGTCCGTCTGCAGTTAGAGCATCCCACGGAATCGGCTCGATCGGCCGCAGTTGCGCGCCCCCGACCTCGGGCAGGACCGGCACGACTAAGAGAAGAAACACGCAGGCCCTAAACACAGTGGGGGCGATGGTCACTCGGTCGTCGGCAGAGGACGCTCTGCGATCACGTACTCTTGTACGGACCGACCTTCGATCAGATGCTCACGCACGGTCCGCTCCAACACAGATGAATGCAGCCACTGCACCAGATTCCTTCAGGGTAGACCACGGCAATCGGCCCACTCTATCGACCCAGCACCGTCGACGCTATCCGCTACTCCCACTCCTCCTCTTCCCAGAAGCGACGCTCTTCCTCCTCGATCGCCGCCGGATCCAGCGGATCATCATCAATCTCGACCGATCCGCTCGCCTCGATCGCCCGAATCGCCTCATCGTCGAGTAGGGACGGCCGCACTAGGGGCTCCCGGAGCCGGACCCGGATACGCACTGCGGCCGCCAACAACAGCAGGGCAAGGACGCACGATAAAACTGAGGTCAGGATGTTCACGAGGGAAGAAACTGCAGCGTGGGTCTCCCTGAGCTAAATTGGCATTGTGGAAATGGGACCCGGTGGGCAGCCAACCCCAGGGACGCCCCCCGACATCCAAAGGGACACAAGCCGCGCGCCGGACGGCACCGGGAGCGCTTGCCTAAAGCTAAGCGTTGCGGCCGACACAGCACCACGGAGACGGATGAACGAAGCCCACCTGATCCAGAGGGCGTGCGAAGGCGACGCCCGAGCGGTGCGGGCGCTGTACGAGCGCTTCGCGCCCCGGGTGTACGCTGTCGTACGTCGCATTGCCGGTGATGATGAACTGGCTCGGGACTACGCTCAGGAGGCATGGATCCGGGCCATCCGCGCGCTCCC
This sequence comes from Gemmatimonadales bacterium UBA2988, assembly GCA_002346665.1. Classification (GTDB taxonomy): domain Bacteria; phylum Gemmatimonadota; class Gemmatimonadetes; order Longimicrobiales; family Gaopeijiaceae; genus UBA2988. The sequence goes on along the minus strand of DEAG01000009.1, from coordinate 43,825 downwards.
GACGTTCCGGGGAGATGCTCGCTTCTCCACGTGGCTCCATCGCATCGCGGTGAATTCTGCGCTCCAAGCCGCCCGCAAAGCCGAGACACGACGTAAGTACGAAGCGCCCGCCGTGGAAGAAGCAGCGCTACCTCCCGTCTCCGGGGATGCACTGCTCAAGCGCCGCCTCGAGGCGGCGCTCGATCAGTTGCCGCAAGGAATGAGACAGGTCCTAATCCTCCACGACGTGGAGGGCTACACTCACGACGACATCGGCGAGGTGCTGGGCGTCACAGCCGGCACCTCGAAGTCGCAACTCTTCAAGGCCCGCGCAAAGATGCGTGAACTCCTCCGCGGAGTCGGCGATAACCCGCAGATGGAGAAAGGAGAACGTGCATGGAACACCTGAGCCCCGAAACCCTGAGTCGGCTGGTCAACGACCTTCCCTCCGCCAGGGATCTCCGGCATCTCGACAGCTGCGAAGCATGCGCCGCTGAGCTTGAGGTACTCCGCCAGCAAACGACCATCCTGGGTCGCCTTCCGGACATGAGACCGCCCCAGGGAGACTTCGAATCGCTGGAGGCGCGCCTGGCTACAGAGGGCCTGGTCAAGGTCGGCCGCGGCCAGGGTTTCCCCTACGCCATCGTCACCCCCCGCTGGACAAGGAGAGTGGCTGCAGTGGCCCTATTCCTGGCCGGTGCGCTGTCTGGCGGAACCTTTGTGGCAAGGTCGTCAGCCACTACGGAAAGCCCGGACGCACGGCGGGCCAGTGTTAGCAACACAGCCGGTGCGTTCGCGGAAGTGGCACGTGCGGAACGCGCCTACATGGAGGCTCTGGTACGATACCGCCAACTCTCCACGGAGCCGGGCACTGAGGAATCCGCCGGAGACCCGGCAGCGCGCTACGCTGCCCTCGAGTACCTGGTACAGGCAGGACAGGTCGCAGTGCGGCAGGCTCCCGCCGATCCGTTTCTGAACGGCTTACTGGCCAGCGCACAGGCAGAGCAACAGGCAGTGTATCGACGCATTTCAGGCGTAGCCCAGCAGGATGGCTGGTTCTGAGCTTGCAACTGTGATGCGACGCTTCGTTCTCCTCTTAGCTTTGGGCCTCCTGGGCACTGGCGTTGCGGCTCAGGCCGCCCCTGAAGGGCCGGCAGCGGCGGGTTGGATCGGCTTTCTGGCGGGGATGCAGCCCGTCCGCGCCGGGGGTCCTCGGGTGGTGGTCGTGCTGGCCGTGGCAGAGAATAGCCCAGCCCAGAGAGCCGGGCTTGCACCGGGTGACACCCTCATAGCGGTGGACGGCGTCCCGCTGACCAACGAGCGTCTCAGGGCTGTCCAGGCCGGGCTCCGAGCCGGTGATCTACTGGAGCTCTCGGTCCACCGACGTGGTGCCTACGGAACGATCAGCGTGCGGGCAGCACCACGACCGACCCCGACAGCGGCGCTGCCCGATCCCGTCTCCATTCGCATAGAGTCGGCCCGCCGCGTGATGCTCGAGCGCTCCGACCCCCTTCCCGAAATGGGGCCGGTCCCGACAGTGTCATACTTACGGCGGCAAGTGTACGCTAGGAGGCCAGACCCCGGCGAGCCGGACTCTTCGTTTTTGAATCCGATGGACGTGTTCGGATGGCTGAATGGGCTCGGATGGCCCGCGCCTAGTTGGCCAGCCTGGACCGGGAACAGCCAGGACAACTTTGTCTTCCGGCCGATGACTCCCTACATAGTCGGCCGCGATCGTGTCGCGGGCGCCCGGCTGATGCCTCCGAATCTCGGTCCGGAGGAATACTCAGGCAGTGCGCGTGGCCTTCGGGTGGTCCAGGTGGCACCGGGGACGCCGGCAGCGGAGGCCGGCCTCAAGCCCGGCGACGTGATCCTTCGGGTGGGTACCGTGGACGTGGACGACCTAGAAGCGCTCCGGCGCACGGTCACGGCTACTGCACCCGACCAGCCGGTCACATTGCTGGTGCTTAGAAACGACACCCGCCTCCAACTGACCCTGTCGCGCTAACGACGCCCTTCTAACAACAAAGCCACTCCATTGGAACGGAGCAGGTCACTCGTGACGTAGTGCGTCGATGGGATCGAGCCGGGCCGCCCGCTGCGCCGGCCATATCCCGAAGAAGAGCCCGATGAAGGCCGAGAAGCCCAGTGCCCCCACGACGACATTCGGGGCGATGGCCGTCTGCCAGCCCGCGACGTTGCTCATGACACGGGCGGCCCCCACCCCCGCTCCTACCCCGAGCAGTCCACCAAGCACACACAGGACCAGTGCCTCCATCAGAAACTGGAAGAGGATCGCCCTGCGGGTCGCGCCCATTGCCTTGCGCACACCAATCTCCCGGGTCCGCTCAGTCACGCTCACCAGCATGATATTCATGATTCCGATCCCCCCCACCAGAAGGCTGACTCCGGCGATCCCAGCAAGGAGCATCGAAAAAGTCCTGTTGGTCTCGTTGAACGTGCTGAGCAGGTCGGCGGCATTGCGGATGTTGAAGTCCGCGCTCGCACCCGGCTGAATCTTGTGTGCGCGGCGCAGGATTCGGTCGATCTCACCGTACGCCTGGTCGAGTTGCTCCGCGGTTGACGTGGCTACATAGATGGACGACAGCCGCTCCCGGCCACCAAACAAACGATACTGAGCGGTAGAGATCGGTATGAAAACTTGCTCGTCAGGGCGTAGGAATGCAGCCTCTCCCTTCTCCGCCAGCACCCCGATCACCTCGTAGGGTTGGCCGCGCATCTGAATCGTCTTTCCGGTCAGCAAAGTGGGGGGGATCTCACCCAGACTCTCGTTCACGTGGTTCCCGAGCACCACAACGCGGCGCCGGCCCTGCACCTCCCCTTCGTCGAAGAATCGGCCCGCCACCAGTTCGTGATCGTAGATATCGAAATACTCTGGCCAGGTCCCCACGACTTGATTGTTCGAGTTCCAGCGCAGGTAGGAGAGCTGCACGCGCGAACTCACTGCCGGCGCTACCGTGAGGAGGCGGGTCGAATCGTTCTTGAGTGCCAGGGCGTCGTCCACCCTCAGGCGCAGGCCATCCTCCTGCCGGACCCCACGGAAGGATGCCTGACCGGGTCGGATCGTTAACACGTTCGTACCCATGCGGGAAATCTGGTCCTGCACACGGTTCTGGGCCCCCTGGCCCAGTGCCACCATAGTGATTACCGCTCCCACCCCGATGACGATGCCTAGGGTCGTCAGCGCGGCGCGCATCACGTTGGCCCGGATGGCCGTCATGGCCACCATCACGATCTCAAAGATCAGCACTGCTCACCTGTCCTGACCGACGATAGTGCGAACGCCCCCGCTTTAGTGGTCGAGACGGGGATCATCTGCCGCGCCCGCCACCACCACCTAATCCCCCTCCCCTAAAAGGGTTGGTACGCTGACGGATCCGGTCCAGGAACTGCTGCTGCTGCGCCTGCAGCTCAGCGGCGCCGAGGAGCGCGACCTGTGCCCCCTCTTCGACTCCGGAGAGGATTTGGGTAAGGTCGTAGTCATTCAGGCCGATCTGAACGGCCATCGGCTCCGGAACACCTCCGTCGTTGATGAGGAACAAAACCGCACGCCGGACCTGACTCCCCGGTGCGCGTCCACCCTGAGGCCCAGCTCGCCTAGCGTTTCCGCCACCGGCTCCGAAGCCCCCGCCTGCGCCTGGACCGACATCGGCACGAGGGACGGCGCGACGGAGCCTCTGCATGATAATCCTGGCTGAGTCCTGGCTGATCGCGCCTCTCTCCATACGCGCACGCAGAGAGTCGAGTAGCGGTCCACCACGACCGACCGACCGCCCCTGTCCCCCCGCTACCTCAGACGCACCAAGAGCCTGCGCCGCAGCTCTACCACCCCTCCTCCCCCGACCACCGAACGTGGCAAGGTCGATCTCCTCCACGTCCAAGCCAAGCACGAGCGCAGCCGGACCCACATCCTGAGGCAGTACGATGGCGTTGTTGGACACCAACAGGATGTCGGTGGCCTCGTCGACGAGGATTTCCACATCCGCGTTCATGCCCGGCCTGAGAACGTCAGCACGATTGTCGAGCCGGACGATGACCGGAAACATGGTCACGCTCTGTTGGACCACCGCCTGGGGCTCGACTCTCTCCACGTAACCCTGGAAGGTTCGGTCCGGGAAGGCTTCCACCTTGACGGTGGCCAGCATTCCCTGGCGGATCTGCCCCATGTCAGTCTCATCAACCAACGTGCGCACCTGCATCTCTAGCAGGTTAGCCATCACAAACAAGGTCGTGCCACCCGAAACGTTCCCGGACGCGGACTGGATGACCTGACCCTCCTCGACACTCTTCTGGATGATAGTCCCAGCAAGCGGTGCGGTGATCGTGACGTCCCCCAACCGCAGCTCGGCTAGGCTCTCGTTAGTCCGGGCCTTGATGAAGTTCGCCTGGGCATTGGCCAGGTCGAGACGAGCGTTTTCGTACTCCTGCGGGGTGATCACATCTCCTTCCAGGAGCTCCTTGGAGCGCTGGTTCTGCGCTTGGCTGATCTCGAGGCGCGCCTCCGCCACCTCGAGGTCAGCCGCGGCCTGATCGAAGCTGTTGCGTACGTCACGGGGGTCTATGCGGGCAAGCAGAGCACCAGTCTCCACTTGGTCACCTACGTCTACGGAGAGCGCTAGGACCTCGCCCGAAGCCTTGCTCTTCACCTCCACCTTCCGGATCGGCTCGACCGTTCCGGTCGCTTCGGCGGTGATGCGGAGTCCACCTCGCACAACGTTGGTGGTCTGGAGCGTGGCGGCAGGTTCCGCCTGATTCGCGCCGCAGCCAGCAACCCCCAATACGACCAGCGCCGAGAGAGGCCACAGCACGTCCCGAGCATACCGATGGTGGGTCTTCAAGGGGATGCCTCTACAGTTTCGGTGACGAAGTCGGATTCGACCACACCGTCGCGTAGGTGCAGCTGGCGACTCGCGTGAGCCGCGATGTCACGCTCGTGCGTGACAAGAACGATGGTCTGACCGGCGCGGTTGAGCTTGACCAATATTTCCAAGATCCCCCCGCTGGTCGCTGAGTCGAGGTTCCCGGTCGGCTCGTCCGCAAGCAGCAGGGCGGGCTCATTCACCAGCGCGCGCGCAATCGCCACACGCTGCCGCTGTCCCCCGGACAACTCCGGGGGCCGGTGCCCCATGCGGTCTCCCAGACCGACCAATTCGAGCTTGTCCTGCGCTCTTCTGCGGCGCTCCTTGCCCGCAACCCCGGCGTAAATGAGCGGAAGCTCAACGTTGTGGAGCGCGTCAGCCCGAGGGAGCAGGTTAAAGGTTTGGAAGACGAACCCGATCTCCTGGTTGCGCACGCGAGCCAGTTGGTCATCCGACTGCTCACTGATGAGCAGCCCGTTCAGCCAATACTGGCCCTCGGTAGGAGTGTCGAGGCAGCCAAGCAAGTTCATGAAAGTGCTCTTGCCCGACCCCGACGGACCCATCAGGGCAACGAACTCACTCCGCTGGATGACCAGGTCGATGCCGCGAACGGCCCGCACTACCTCGGCCCCCAGTATATAGTCCTTCTTGACGCCCTCGGTACGGATAACGGGATCGCTCACAACTCTCTCCCTAGCACCGCCTCCAGCTCCGCCTTCGCGGTCACGTAGTCGTAGCGCGACCCGACCAGGTTCACCCGCGCCTGGTCCAGCGCAACCTGGCTCGTCACCACGTCGAGGGCCGTGGCCACCCCGACCCGGTACCGCTCGCGGATCGCCCTCAGGTCCTCATCGGCTAGTGCGACCGCCTCCCGCGCGATATCGATGGCGGTCACGGCGGTCGCCAGGGCGCGCAGCGCTCCGTCGGCGGCCTGTCGCGCCTCGATGCGGGTATCCTCCTCCCGGATGCGCGCCACGGTGCGCGATCTGTCAGCGCGGGTGATAGCCGCCTCGCGCTGGAATCCGTTGAAGATCGGGTAGCTTCCCGAAAGGCTCAGGCTCCAGCTCGCGCTACCGCCCGCAAAGGACGCCGCCGTGTTGGCCCAGTTGTAGCCTGACGACAGTCGGAGAGTCGGCAGATACCCTGTCCTGGCCGCCGAATACGAGGCTGCTGCCGCACTGGTTGAGGCGGCGGCCGCTCGGACCGAGGGAGCAGCTTGCTCCGCGAGCTGGAGTACCTGCTCGTCACTGATGGGCAAGGGCTCAGGTTCGAGGCCGTCGGGCTCAACGGGAATCACGGGCTGGTCGCCACCCACCTGCCGTGCCAACGCAAAGCGCGCGGATCGAGCCGCGGTTTCCGCCTCCAGCACGGCCTGCCGTGCGTTCACCATTTCCAGGCGAGCACGCAGGGTGTCCGACCTGGTGGCCACCCCCACCTGGGCCTGGCGGCGAGTCAGGTCCAGGCTCTCCACGGCCTGGCTGAGGCGCGAGTTGGCCACGTCGAGCAGCTCGCCCTGGCGCAGGGCGGTGAAGAAAAAGCGTTTGGTCTGGAAGGTCACTTGGAAACGTTGATCGTCCCTCTGCGCCTGGGCCGACAGCAATTCGGCCCGGCTCCGGTCGAGGTCGGCGAACCGGCGGCCTCCAGAGAACAGGGCCAAGCTCGTGGAGACCCCGGCATTGTATGAGTCGGCGCTCCCTGAGACGATCCGGTCTGTGTTTGTGTCGAAGCGGTTCTGGCTTCGCAGCGACGCCCCGGAGCTGACCGACAGCGACGGGAGGAAGGCTCCGAAAGCGACCGTGCGGTCCGTGGCGGCGTTCTCTACCTGGAGCTCCGACTGTACCATGGTGGGACTCCTTACGAGCGCCCTGGCCAGGGCCTGATCCAACGTGATGCTCTCCAGGGCGCCGTCCACCAACTGCGCCGCCAGCGGCATCGCTTGGAGAGCCGCCACTCCAGCCGCGATCAAGATCGACCACAGCCCCGGCAACCTCGTCCTTAGGAGAGTCATCTGGGTCCCGCTCCTGTTTCACCGTTACGTCTGCAATCGTTATCGGCGAGGAGAGAATCGAAGTGAGCCACCTACGTGGGCGTCATCACTAAGCTGTCACCTCCCCGGGCCGAGCGCAGCCCTGCCTCGCCCTCCCCGGAACCGCGCTCCCGGGCGCAGCCCGTCCCTCAGCCCCTGGAGATAGGCTCTCATCTCCGGTCCGCCACCTCCGAACAGCCCCGCACCGGATCTGAACCCACGACCCCGTGCACCCCGACCGCGATCGTCGAGGCGGGCCGGCCTCGAGCGCCACATGATCTCTCCTAGCCGGTCACGCTGATCCTGGGAGAGGATGTCTTCGAGACGTCCCTGCTGACCATCGCGCAGCTCCCTAGCCTTCGCCCGGAAATCCTCCATCCTTTCCCGGACGGTGCCCCGGTCCCTGGCCACCTCCTCGCGAAGCTCCTGCATCTGATCGCGAAGATCGGTATTCTCCTCCTGAATGTCAGTCCGCAAGGCCTCGAGCTGCTGCACCTGCTCTCCCGAGAGCCGAAGCAAATCGCGCCGCTCTAGGACGATACCGATCGCCCTATCGATCGGCGGCGCACCGCCCACGCCCCGCACCTGGCCCCTTCCCGGCCCACCTGGCGAACCGGGCCCAGGGCGCTGCGCAGCTATCGGCAGGGCGAGTAACAGAGCAGCTAGCACGGCTCCCACTGTCATCTTCATGGTGCGACTCCTCATTCCGGCCCAATCGGTAACTGGTTTGCGCGCAGCGAACGCAGCCCCGCATTGAGCCGCACCACCGTCTGCGCAGGGATAGACGACACAGAGGGGTCCTTCGTTAACAACACCGTGTAGCGGCAACGCTCAGAGCCCCTTTCCACCCTTCTTTCGCATGTCCGGGAACACCTCCTTGCGGCCCTGATCAGCGCGATAGGGACGAGATCGCCCGAGCAGCACAGACAACTCCTGATCGGTTAGCTCGTCCAACCCTCGCCCCGAGATGAGGATCTCCTGGATCGGCTGGTCCGGCTCGGCCCTGCGGGCGAATAAGAGCAGGACCATAGGCACGCGGGTATCGCTTCCCCGCCCCGAGGCCATCCAGCCGCTCTCGCGGACTGCCCACTCCTCTTCTCCCCCCTGAAAGACACGTGACGGGACTTCAACGTTGCGAAACCGATCCTGCCGGGCAGGTTTGATCCCCTGGCGAACCGGTGTCGGAGTCGCCTCTTCCCGGGTTCGGTCAGAGGAGGCAGGAGATTCAGGCGGTAGGACGGGCTGATCCATGGTCCATGGTGTCGCAGTCATCCCTCGTGTTCGGCGAGCCGCTCCCACGCCCAGCTAGCAAGCGCCTCTGTGGAAGGCTGAAGATGGCCGGAGCCCATCTCCGGAACAACCTGGTTCCTGGCCGAGCGTAGCCAGTAGCCCAGTTTTCAGTACGATGTCGTGCAGGACAGAGGTGGGTGGGTGATCTGCTGGAAGGAATACACGCTCCGGGAGTACGGCCAGTTCTACGAGCGGCCGTACGCATGGCTGGACGAATAGCCTTCTTTCTCAGCGATCCCTGCCCCGGAGCACGTCCAGGGTATCCTTCCCGTAGAACATGCCGATCCAGCGGGCCTGGATAGGCGTAACCCGCCGCACCGCCCACACCAGATGGACGTAGTTGGGTTCCCCAGGGGTGGCGAGGAGCTTCATGCTTACCTCCCGGAGAAGGCTGTTCCCCTTCCGATTATTGCAGGGCGAACAGGAGGTAACGACGTTGCTCCAAACGTTCTCACCTCCGCGGGAAACCGGGAGGACGTGGTCCCTCGTCAGGAACTGGCGGCCCTTGAGCTCGCTTCGGTGACGACCACAGTACTGGCAGGCGTAATCGTCGCGAGCGAACAAGAATGTGTTGGTGACCTGGCGACGGAAGCGACGTGGGACGTGCACATAACTTACGAGCCGAATCACCGACGGGCACGGCAGACGTTTCGTCGCGGAGCGAAAGAGGCGCTTGTCGTCCACCTCCAGGATTTCCGCCTTGTGGTCGAGCACGAGACGGATAGCCCGGCGGGTAGGTACGATCGTGAGCGGCTCGAAAGAAGCGTTCAGGGCCAGGCAGCTCATACTCCCCATCACCCCCGGTCCTTGCGGATCAACTGAGCACACTTCAGCCGGATAATACCCCCGCGCCCATTCCGTCGGCAACGACACCGGCGGCAACTAAATTCACAAGAGAGCGACCGGATCGCGATCGAGAGCAAGCCGCACGTCGGTTCCCGCGGGACTGAATCCCTCGACTAGGGACCGGCAGGCTTCGGTGAGGGCCCCGACTGCGCCGGCCCGGAGGAGGAAGTGCCAGCGCCAGCGCCCGTGAAGCCGCTCGATCGGGGCCGGGGCCGGCCCGATTATCTCCACTGCGCGTGGCCCGTTCAGCGTAAGCTGCGGCGAAAGCCACGCCACTGCACGCTCCGCCGCCGCGGCTGCAGATTCCGAATCTGGACTACTCAATACGACATTGGCGAGTCGCACCCACGGCGGATACGCGGGGCGGCGGCGTTCCGTGAGCTCGCGCTCCGCGAAGCCTTCGTAGTCGTGCGCCAGCGCCGCCTGGATCGCGTAGTGCTCCGGAAGCGAAGTCTGCACGATCACTTCACCTTCGAGTACTCTCCGCCCCGCGCGGCCGGCCACCTGAGAGAGCAACTGGAACGTGCGCTCGCTGGCTCGGAAGTCGGGCAGATGAATACCCACGTCCGCGTTGATCACGCCCACAAGTGTTACGCGTGGGAAGTCGAGGCCTTTCGCTATCATTTGGGTTCCCATGAGTACGTCGACCTCGCCTCGCTCCACCCGCCCGAGAATCGCGTGATGGGCCCACTTGCCGCTGGTCGTATCCACATCCATGCGCGCGAGGCGCGCGTCGGGAAAAGTCTCTGCCACGACCCGCTCCACTTGCTCGGTGCCTACGCCCCTGCGGGAAAGATCCTTGCTACCGCAACGCCCACAACATTCCGGGGCTGCCTCCTCATAGCTGCAATGGTGACATAGGAGTCGTCCGCTCACCCGGTGAAACGTGAGCGAAACAGAACAATGGAGGCAGCGAGGAACGTCACCGCACACCCGGCATTGGAGGAAATTCGCGTAACCGCGACGGTTGAGGAGCAGTATCACCTGTTCCTTACGGCGGAGACGCTCGCTCACGGCCTCGACCAGACTCGGCGAAAGGATCGAACCGCCGCGCACACGGTCTTTCTCAAGCTGCCGCCTTAGCTCGCGCTGGTCGACCATTCGTACGTGGGGAAGCCGCCCCCCACCCACCCGTTCCGGGAGTCGGGCGATGGCAAACTTACCGCGCTCGACGTTGACCCAGGTTTCCAACGCAGGGGTAGCGCTACCGAGCACGCACACCGCTCCGGCCATGCCCGCTCGGACCACCGCGAGGTCACGCGCGTGATACCGTGGTGCTTCGGACTGCTTGTAGCTTCCGTCGTGTTCCTCGTCGACCACGATGACGCCAAGGTCAGGGAGCGGCGCGAACAACGCCGAACGGGCACCCACCGCGATCCGCTTCTCCCCAGCGCGCAGCTGCCGCCACTGATCGTAGCGCTCTCCTTCGGAGAGTCCAGAATGGAGAACCGCCACCAGATCGCCGAAAGCCGCACGGAAGCGGCTTACGGCCTGCGGGGTCAGGGAGATCTCCGGAACCAGCACGATCGCGGTACGGCCGCCCTCGATTTCCCGCCGCAGAAGCTCTACGTAGACGAGCGTCTTGCCCGAACCGGTGATGCCGTGGAGCAGCACCGGACGTGGCTTCTTATCTTCCCTGGTAGCGAGGAGAAGCTCCAACGCGGCGCGCTGGTCATGGGTGGGGGTGTGGTCGACCACGGAGACCGCGTCTTGCCCCCGAAAGGGGTCCCTTAGCACCTCTTCGTCGGCCACCGTAACGATCCCCTTCTTCTCGAGCGCAGCCACAACCGAGCGACTGAATCTTCCCTCCTCGAGGAGCACACGAAGTTCCGCCGTTCCGGACGCCGCCTCTAGCCACTCGTACGCCTGGCGCTGGCGACGCGCCCGCCCGAACACAGTCTCGTGTTCGCCAAGGTCGTTCAGCCACCGGACCAGCCGCACGATCCGGCGCTTGAGAACAGGGGGTGGCGCGGGAGGAACCGTCACGTGGCGGACGAGCCCACGGTCCGAAAGACTCCGGATCTCCGGCCAGATAGAACGCATGTCTAGCACACGCCGAAGAACTCGCACGGCGCGCGGCGCGCCGGTCGCTGCCAGGGCCTCGAGCACGCGGCGCTCGCGCATGGTCAAATCGTTTGGCGCCGTTGTGGTGCCCCCCCAGTCTGGACTCCTCAGGGATAGGTAGTCCCTCGACACATCCGCGAGAACGGCGGGAACCGCGGCTCGGAGGGCCAAGCCGAGCGGAGCGACGTAGTACTCAGCCATCCAGCGGCACAGCCGCAGAATGTCGGCGGGAACCGTGGGTTCCTCGTCCAACACCTCAAGCAGGGTGCGGAGCCCCTTTGGGGTAGGTCCGCTCCCTGGCCCCACCACCCAGCCTATCCGCTGGTTGCGTCCGAAGGGCACCAGCACGCGCGTGCCTTCCCGGGGGGGGCGTCCACGGGAGGCATACGTGAATGTCGTCGGGATCGGAAGCGGGAGCGCCACTTCGACAGTGACCGGCGGGGGCACGGCCCCATCCCCGACCCCCGTCACTCGTTCAGAAGGAGGAGGATCTCAGCCTGTGGCTCCCGCGGCGTTACCTCGGGTCCGTCCGCGCCCCAATGAACGTTAATCTCGCTCCGGACACCGAACTCACCCGGTAGGTAGACGCCCGGCTCGACCGAAAAGCCTACCCCCTCCACGAGCAACCGGTCGTCCCGGCTCTCCAGGTTGTCGAGGTTGGGGCCGCTGCCGTGCAGACGCGTATCGATGGAGTGGCCAGTCCGGTGGACAAAAAAGTCGCCGTAGCCGCGCTCCACGATCACTGCACGTGCCCGGTCATCAACCTCGAAGCCGCGCACAGTACCACCCTCCCGATGGCGGTCCTCAAGGAGAGTAACCGCAGCGTCGCGCGCATCCCTGACCGCATCCCACACCTCCGCAACGCGCGCCGGCAGCGAACAACCTAGGAAACCCATCCAGGTCTGGTCAGCGTGCACGGCATCGGCCGACGTGCGACCCCAGAGATCAACCAACAACACCTGACCCGAGCTAACGACGGCCCCTTCTCCGACCGGTGTGTAGTGCGGGTCCGCAGCCCCGGATCCCACCGCTACGTGGGTATCGGCGTCCACCGTGATACCACCCTCGCGAAGGCGGGCGAGGATCCAACGGGCGAGCCCCCCTTCGGTGGTGGGATCGCCCCTTTGGACGGCATGAGCCGCCTCCCTGAGCGCCGCCTTTCCCACTTCGGCGACTACCTCGGCAGTGCGGCGGTGGTCGTCCAGTTGCACCGGTGACCAGACTGAGTGGAACGCGCTCACCAGGTCGGCCGAGCTGACCGGCTCCACGCCGAGTCCGCGCACTAGCTCGAGGGCACCGGCCGGTACGGTGTCAACAGTGGGAACGGCTGAGCGGGGAGACACCTCCATCGCCAATCGGCGATGCCCGGCCAGCATGCGGGCAAGCTTCTCTTCCATCTCGCGCCAACCGGAGTAGCGCTCCATCGCGAACGGCCAGGCGTGCCAAGCAGAACCTTCGATCGCGTGCACGAGCGCGCAGGGCTCCCCTACCCGCGGGACCAGTACCCATGCGCGCCTCGTCGTGTGCTCGACACCCAGAAGCGCAGCCGAGATCCAATTCTGTCCGCCGAACTCGAAGAGCAGCCAGCCGTCGAACCCACCCTCGGTAAGCGCCGCCTGCACCCGTGCGACTCGCTCCTCGGACATGAGGAGGGCCGGCGCACGCTCCGGGGAGGCGGGAGTCACGGCCGGGGCATCAGCCTAGAACAGCGTCTCTTCTTCGGCCTCGAGCTCCCGCAGCGCCGCGTCAAGCCGCGAGCGCTCTTCCTCCGAGACCTCGGCGGGAGCTGGGCCCGCGGGCGGCCTACGCATCCTCTTGAGCACGACAACCACGCCCATGACCCCTAGGATGAGCGCAAGGGGAGGAACTACCCAGGCCAGCAAGGCCTCCCCGCGCGTCTTCGGAAGCGCCCGCCACTCCTCGCCGTAGCGGGCAATCAAATGTTCGACGATCGAGTCGGACGTCAGGCCTTCCTCAGCCATCGTCTGAATCGTATCGCGCAACGAAGCAGCCGCCGGCGAGGGGCATACCTCGAGCATGAAGCCAGGACAGTAGGGCGACTTAAGCTCATCGATGGCATTGAGCGCCTCAGGATGCCACTCTAGCGGGCCCTTCGTCGCGGGTGGACGCTCGTTTTGCGCCTGTGCCGCAGTCGGCGCGGGTGCGCCAGCCGCTCCGACCAGCGCGAGCAGCAGCGCAGGGCGGAAGAAAACGTTCGATGGGCTGCGGGTCGTGATCATGGGCTTGTCAACTCGCCCGAAGTTTCGCGCAACGGCCCCAGCCCGGCCAGGGCCCGCACCACCGAGAGAGCAGCTCGCGCGGTGCGGGACGGTTCGTAGCCACCCTCCAAGCACGCGACGACGTGGTTCGCGCGGTCGGTCAGCGCACGCGTCATGGTGTGGAGGTCATCCGGCTCGAGAAGGAGCCCCCCCAACGGATCCCCTGCCAGACAATCGAAGCCCGCCGATACGAGTACTGCGTCAGGGCGGGCGGTGGTGAACGCGACGTCCAGCGAATCATGATATAGAGACAGATACTCGGCACGTGACGTGTGGAGCGCCACCGGCACGTTGAGCGTCCATCCTGCTCCCCTCCCCGCGCCCCGTTCGTCAGCACTCCCGGTGCCCGGCCAGTAGGGAAATTGGTGTAAGGAGAGGTAGAACACCGTGGGGTCCTCCCAGAACACATCCTGTGTACCGTTCCCGTGGTGGACGTCCCAGTCGATAATCAGCACCCGCTCTGCGAGGCCCTCAGCCTGGAGCCACCGCGCGGTCACCGCCACCGAATTGAACAAGCAGAATCCCATCGCCCGCTCAGCACTCGCGTGGTGACCGGGCGGGCGGGTGGCGACGAATGCATTGGCCCAGCGTCCCTGCGCCACCCCGCGAGCCGCAGTGATCGCTGCAGCCACGCTTCCCAACGCCGCGTCCCAAGACGCAGCCGACACACGCGTGTCGGGGTCCAACTCGACCGGGCAACCAGTCGCAGTCGCTTCGGTCACCGCCGACCGCACCAACGCCACGTGCTCAGGCGTGTGCACACGGAGCAGCGCGTCCTCCCCCACTTCCTCAGGCCGGACCGGTTCGACCGACCCCTGCAGCGCGGGCATGTCCCCCGCCAGTGCAGATGCGAGCGAACGCAGCCGCCCCTGATGCTCGGGGTGACCCCACCCGGTGTCGTGCAGGGACGAGGACGGGTGCATGAGAAAGGCTGAGGGAAGGTACGTCATGGCCTCAGTGCGCTCCCACCCGAAGGAATCTTGGAACGACTTTCTGACTCGGGACCCTAGGCCTCCCTTGCCGGCACCGTCTGCCGTAACCGCTCCACCCGCTCCTGTAGGCTGGTTACCTGATGGGTACGCGTGCGTAGCGCGATGAGAGCGTCGCACGCCGCGTTGGTGGCCGACATCGTGGTCAGATATGGCACTTCGTAGGTGATGGCGGCACGCCTCATCGCGTAGTCATCGTACTGAGACTTCTTTCCGAACGGTGTGTTGACCAGCAAATGGACCTCACCACTAACGATTTTGTCGACGATATCGGGACGTCCTTCCCCCACCTTAAAAATCCGCTCGCACTCGATCCCGAGGTCTGTCAGGTACGCGTGCGTGCCACGGGTGGCCAGGATCGTGAAGCCTAGATCCCGAAAACGTCTGACCATCGGCGTAACCGTAAGCTTGTCGGGGTCGTTTACGGTCACGACCAAGGAACCGCCATCCTCGGGCAGGTGATTACCGACGGCAGCCTGTGCTTTGGCAAAAGCCATTCCGAAGGAATCGTCGAACCCCATGACTTCTCCCGTCGAGCGCATCTCAGGGCCCAGCAGGACATCAACATCAAAACGGTTGAAGGGGAACGCAGCCTCCTTAACTGCGACCCCCGCCACGGGGGGCTCCTCCGGTACGTTCAGACCCGCTAGCCCCTCCCCCGCCATCACCCGTGCGGCCAACCGTGCCAGTGGGACCCCGGTCGCTTTGCTCACGAACGGTATTGTGCGGCTCCCCCGCGGGTTCACTTCGAGCACGTAGACCACGCTGTCCCGAATCGCATACTGCACGTTGAGGAGACCCACAACGCCCAGCTCTAGCGCGAAGCGACTGGTCAGGTTGCGGATCTCGCTCAGCACGTCCCCGGATAACAGGTGCGGCGGGAGGACGCACGCCGAGTCGCCAGAGTGCACCCCAGCGTCCTCGATATGCTGCATGATGCCGCCCACGACGACAACAGTACCGTCTGAGAGCGCGTCGACGTCGGCCTCGAACGCGTCCTCGATGAAGCGGTCGATCAGCACGGGGTGGTTCGGCGAGGCTCGGATCGCGGTATCGAAGTAGTCCTTGAGGCCCGCCTGGTCGTAGACAATGCGCATTGCTCGGCCACCCAGGACGTAGCTCGGCCGCACCAGGACCGGGTAGCCGATCCGGTCCGCCACACTGACGGCCTGATCTTCGTTCATGGCGACGCCATTGTCCGGCACCGTGGCACCGACGATATGGCACACCTCCGCGAAGCGCTCGCGGTCCTCAGCACGGTCGATCGCGTCCACGCTGGTCCCGATGATGGGCGCACCCAGCGCTTCGAGCCCCTCGGCCAGCTTGAGTGGGGTCTGCCCACCGAGCTGAACAATCACCCCCTTGGGATGCTCTCGATGGATGATCTCAAGCGTGTCCTCCAGGGTTAGCGGCTCGAAGTAGAGCTTGTCCGAAACGTCGAAGTCAGTGGAAACCGTTTCGGGGTTAGAATTCACCATGATCGTGGAGTATCCCGCCTCCCGCAGCGCAAGCACCGCCTGTACGCAGCAATAGTCGAACTCGATACCCTGGCCGATCCGGTTGGGGCCACTACCCAAGATTACGATGCTCTCACCCGCTCCCTTCCTCCCTCCGGCTTCGGACTCGTCTTCGTCTTCGTACGACGAATAGAAGTACGGGGTCTCGGCAGGAAACTCACCGGCACAGGTGTCCACCACGTTGTACGTGGGACGGATCCCCAGATCCCAGCGACGCTGACGCACGTCCTCTTCCCGTTCGTCCCGCATAATCGCGAGCTGCTGGTCGCCGAAGCCCTCCCGCTTCATGCGCCGGAGCAGATCGCCCGTTACGTCTGAGGCATCCGTGTACTCACGCTCCATCTCGACAATCCCTACGAGCTGGTCCAGAAACCACGGATCGATGAAAGTAGCCTCGTGCATGTCATGGATCGTGATGTGGGACTCGATCGCCCTCTTGAGCTGGAACACCCGCTCCGCGGTGGGCCGACGAAGCGTAGCGAGTAGAGTATCCCTGTCATCGGCCTTAAGCCCGTCGTCCTCGAGACGCTTCGCGGTTACCCAGCCCGGACGGTCGATCTCGAGACCACGGAGTCCCTTTTGCCACGCAGCACGGAATGTGCGACCAATCGCCATGGTCTCCCCCACCGACTTCATCTGCACACCCAGCACAGAGTCCGCCTCGGGGAACTTCTCGAACGCGAAGCGCGGGAACTTGACAACTACGTAGTCGAGCACCGGCTCAAACGAAGCCGGGGTCGTCTTCGTGATGTTGTTCGGCAACTCCGGGAGTAGATAGCCCACCGCTAGCTTGGCTCCCACCCGCGCGATCGGGAATCCGGTGGCCTTGGAAGCCAGAGCGCTCGAGCGCGAAACTCGCGGATTCATCTCCACCACGAGCATCTCACCGTTCTCCGGGTTCACGGCGAACTGGATGTTGCAACCTCCTGCCTCAACACCTATTTCGCGGATAATCGCGATCGCTGCGTCACGCATGCGTTGGTATTCGACATCTGTGAGCGTCTGCGCAGGTGCTACCGTAACCGAATCGCCGGTGTGAACCCCCATCGCATCGAAATTCTCGATCGAGCAGACGACGACCACGTTGTCGGCCGCGTCCCGCACAACCTCAAGCTCGAACTCTTTCCACCCGATCACCGACCGGTCAATTAGCACCTCTTGGATGGGTGAAGCGTCGATGCCCTTCCGTACCTGCACCTCGAGTTCTTCCAGATTGTACGCTATGCCACCCCCCGTTCCGCCGAGTGTGAAACTCGGCCGGACTATCGCCGGATAGCCCGTCGATTCGACAATCTGGTAAGCGTCGTCGATGCTCTTCGCAAATCCTCCATGAGCGACATCCAGACCGATCCTCGCCATCGCCGCGGAGAACTCCTCGCGGTTTTCGGCCATAGCGATCGAGCGAGCTTCAGCACCGATCAGCTCTACCCCGTAGCGCTCGAGCACGCCGCGTTTGTGGAGGTCCATCGCAAGGTTGAGGGCGGTCTGCCCCCCCATGGTTGGCAGCAGCGCAGAGGGACGCTCGCGCTCGATCACCCGCTCGACCCACTCCGGAGTGAGCGGCTCAATGTAGGTCCGATCCGCGATGTCCGGATCGGTCATGATGGTGGCGGGATTAGAGTTCACCAGGATGACGCGATACCCATCCTCACGGAGGGCTCGCACGGCCTGGGTTCCGGAATAGTCGAACTCACAGGCCTGGCCGATAACGATTGGGCCGGAGCCGAGTATGAGGACGCTTTGTAGATCGTCGCGTCTAGGCACGCGCGGACGGTCCGCCGAGGCTCATGCGGAAGTGTTCTCCGGGAAGGGTCGAGGGCAGCCAAAATGTGTCCAAACCCGGGGCGCACAGCAAGCGCTGGACAGCTCGAGTTCAGCGCGTCTCGTAGCTAGCACGCGATTCGGACCAAGTAGCTGAGGAAGACCTCGACGGGCCGGTTCGAGGTATCTATGGCCGCAACGACCGTGGCGCTCCGCGGGTCGCCGCTCACGACCTCCACCTGCACCAGGAATCGTAGGGATGATCCTGTGGAACTCACCGCAACCAGCATGGCCAGCGCACCGAGTGCGATGGTCTCGTTCACGGAGGAGCGGCGCCACCCACGTCCACCCCCCGGATGCCCAACTCCGCGGAGCAAACCCGCATGCCGTCGATCACGTTCTGAATGTGTTGGCTGCGCTCGAGCCCGATCAGCTCCAGGCCCTTAGCGACGTCCTCACGGTTTACTCCGGCAGCGAAAGCCTTGTCCTTGAGCTTCTTGGTGACAGACTTGGGCGTGAGGTCATCTATGCCGGTCGGACGCACCAAGCACGTGGCATGTACGAGCCCAGCCAGCTCATCGCACGCAAACAGGACGCGGTCGAGTTCTGTCTCCGGTTGCACGCCTGTGAAATCCGCACGATGTGCTAGGATGGCGTGGATCACTTCGTCCGGGTAGCCGCCATCTCTGAGCTCGGCCACAGCTTTGAGAGGATGCTCCTCGGGGTGTTTTTCCCAGTCCATGTCATGGAGCAGGCCGGCGAGGCCCCAGGTCTCTTCGTCACGCCCCCACAAGCGCGCGTAGTGCCGCACCGCGGCCTCGACCGCAAGCATATGCTTCCTGAGGTTGACGTTCGTTACCCACTGCTCCACCAGCGCCAGGGCATCCGCACGATTAGGCATGGTCAACTCCAAGAAGACACCTGCGTCCGTGAGGTGGTTCCTACACCTGAGAAGACGGGCAGAGCCTCGCCACGAGGCATTCCTGGCAGCGCGGTCGCCGGGCATTGCAAACCCGGCGGCCATGCCAGATCAGGAGGTGGGAGAGCATTGTCCAACGCTCCCTCGAGAAGAGCGCCATTAGGTCCTGCTCGACCTTGGCCGGCTCATCCTGAATGGTCAACCCGAGCCGGCCCGAGAGCCGCTTCACGTGCGTGTCTACCACCACGCCTTCTTCGATCCCAAACGCGTTGCCGAGAATCACGTTGGCGGTCTTCCTACCTACTCCAGGAAGCGCTACCAGCTCCGCGAGTGTACGAGGAACTTCCCCGTCATGCTCTGCCATGACCCCCCGTGCGAACCCAATGATGCTTTTGGACTTGTTCCGGAAGAAACCGGTCGAGCGGATGATATCCTCGACGTCGGCCTGGCGCGCAGCCGCCAGCGCAGACACGCTCGGGTAGCGTAGGAAGAGGATCGGCGTGACCAGGTTTACACGCTGGTCCGTTGTCTGGGCTGACAGGATCGTGGCCACCGAGAGTTGATACGCGTCTGCATAGTCCAGTTCGCAGTGGGCATCCGGATAGGTCCCAGCCAGGAGGTCGTATACGCGCACGGCACGCCCGCGGCGTGCCCGCTTCGACTCGCGGGGCATCAGCCTGCGCCCGAAGGACGCCCGATCCTTCTGGACGCGAGCTCGCTCGCCCGAGGACCGCTGCCGCCGGACTCCACGGGACGGACTCCGTGCGAACCTCCTTCCCCGCACTCGATCCTCCACAGAACACGCGACGCCAGCTTGAGCACCTCGCCCACAGAGCGCAGTTCGTAGAGACCCTCCAGCTCGGATCCAGGGATGGAAGAGGAAAAATCACCTCCCTCTTCCCGAGCCTGCAGACTGCTCCAATCGCAAGCCTCATTCAGTGGCAGGTCGGAGAAATCCACCACCGAAAATCCGGGCCGTTCGCCCCGCATCCCGAGTGCAAGTAAGAACCCGCAGTGGTCGGCGCCGCTCCGCACCCAGAAGAACCCGTCTAGCGACTCGGGCGGCGCGCCATCCTCTGAGCGCACCCATACGAGGTGCTGGGGCAACTGAACGTAACCAGCCGCATGTCCGGCGGTTTCTCCAAACGAAGGTGTCCATCCCGAGGTATCAGGGTCCTTGTCGAGCAGATCCCGGAGTGTGCCGGCTTCGACCAGATACAGCGCCTCACCCTCCTCGCAAAAGTGGAAGGAGTGAAAGAGCAGCAATCCGTACTGCCGGATCAACGCGGGATCATCCTCCGCACTACGGATCTCGCGTAAGGCCTGCCCAGTCGCCGCCAGCATGACGAAGGCCGATGGATCGCGCACCTCCACCTTACGTGCATCAGCCTCGCTGCGAATGGCATCGAAGTGTGCTCGCGCTTGGCTCAGGTCTGGAAACGAAAGCTCGTACGGCGTGAAACGGGCGAAGGCGTCGTGGGGGGGCATCTACATCAAACCTAACAGCTAGCGCTTCTCGCCGTCTGCTTCGGATTCCAGCACTTCGATTCGGACACTGCGGAGAAATCCGGTCACGATCTCCCACCACAAGCGATGCCGTACCAGCACCAGCTCGATAATTTCTGGCGAATCCGTCACACCGTGAACCCAGACGAAGTGAATATCACCGAGCTGCTCAGGCCGCCTTACTAGCCAATGCCGGCCACGCCACTGGAACGGGATCTTGTCCACAGTTTCGAAGCGCTGGACCGACCATTTCTGCTCCAGGAATACGTGCTCCTCCACGCGATAGGTGCCTACGCCTTCGGGTTCACCCCTCTGATAGTACCAGGGGTCGAACGCCAACCCTTCCGCGCGATTAAACCCCTGGCCCACGGCATAGTCGACCTCGTCGAGTTGATCTTCGTCGGCCAGGGACTCTAGGTGGTGACGGAGCTCGTGAGTGAGGGTCTCCCAGATCTCATCGTCCCAATCGAACTCACGGTCCTGCTCGGAAAGGCTCATGAACGAGCCCCAGTAGAGCACGACCGATGAGCGGATAGTGTCCGGCCCCTGCCAATCGGATGGCCAGCTCTCCGTGAGACACTCGCCCAACGTGTAGACATCGGGAAGATCGGGGTTAGGCACCGCGTCGCGCGACACAATCAGACCGTCGATGCCTGTCTTGAATCGCTCGGGAATTCCCCCGTACACCCTCTCGGCAGTGGCTCGGAAGGTCGCGAACTTCATCGCGAACGGGTTCGCACGACCTCGGTCGCGCACGACCTCACAGCCGTTCGCGCACCCAGTCGAGCGCCCTGCCCTCGTCCACCCTGACCTGCTCGAGGTTGTCCCGGTCCCGGATCGTGACGCTCCCATCCTCGGCGGTCTGTCCGTCTACGGTGACGCACCATGGCGTGCCGGCCTCGTCCTGACGGCGATAGCGGCGACCGATCGAACCAGCCGCGTCGTAAAAGGAAGGGACTGAGTTCTTCTTGAGCGCAGCGTGGAGATTAGCGGCCCGCTCAGGTAGCCCGTCTTTCTTCACCAGTGGAAAGACCGCCACCTTGATCGGGGCGAGCTTCGGGTCAAGACCTAGGACAACCCGCTCTTCCCCCTCGACTGACTCCTCACGGTAGCCATCTATCAAGGCTACCAGCATGGTACGGTCGACACCGACCGCGGTCTCCACTACGTACGGCACGAACCGTTTGTTCGTCCCAGGGTCGATGTACTCGAGACGCTTGCCCGAATACTCCTGATGGCGCGAGAGGTCGAAGTCGGTACGGTTGTGGATACCCTCGAATTCTTTCCACCCGAACGGATATTCGTACTCGATGTCGAACGCCCTTTTGGCGTAGTGCGCCAGCTCATCAGGGCCATGCTCGTGGAAGCGGAGTTTGTCCTTCTGGATCCCCAGCGACACGTGCCACTCTAGGCGAGC
>DEAG01000009.1:0-21974 GCA_002346665.1 Gemmatimonadales bacterium UBA2988 | reverse complement strand
TGCTCGAACTCGCGCGTGCGAAATACGAAATTTCCAGGGGTGATTTCGTTTCGGAAAGCCTTGCCGATCTGGGCGATCCCAAAGGGCACCTTCTGGCGAGCAGCCTGTTGGATGTTCAGAAAGTTCACGTACGAACCCTGGGCGGTCTCCGGGCGAAGGTAGGTCACAGCCGAGGAATCCTCGACCGGCCCCATGAACGTCTTGAACATGAGGTTGAATTGTCGAGACTCGCCGAATGCATCCTTGGTGCCGCAAACTGGGCACTGTCCGTCCTGGACTTCGGGGAGATCAGCCCGGAAGCGCCGGTGGCAGTTCTCGCACTCGATCAACGGATCCGAGAATCCGTCCACGTGACCGGACGCCTCCCAGACGCGCGGGTGCATCAGGATGGCCGCATCCAGCCCCTCGACGTCGTCGCGCTGGTGGACCATCGCACTCCACCAGAGATCTTTGACGTTACGCTTGAGCTCGACCCCCAGCGGACCGTAGTCCCAAACGGAACCGGTCCCTCCGTAGATCTCAGAGGATTGGAAGATGTAGCCACGCCGCTTGGAGAGCGACACGATCTTGTCCATCAAATCTTTAGCTTCAGCCATGGTCGGGATTAAGGGTAGTGGTCGAGCTGAAACGCGCCGATGCAAGGAATCGAAGGTAGAGGTACGCCGAGTGGGGGGGCAACGCTTACGGCGGACCACGCGGTGCCCCAGCGGGTACCTCGGCCCGGACCTCAATGCAAAAGCCTAGGCAACCGTCCCTGAGCGGGCCTCTCCCGTGCAGTAGGGCACATGGTCAGGAGAAACGTCTATGAAGCGTGAGCTCACAGCTCTGATCGGGTTGACCGTGATAGCCGGCGTGGCCAGCGTATCCGCACAAGATCAAGACCCCACCCCACCCGCATGGGCCTATCCGACCAATCCGCCCGCGCTGGCTGGCGGCGGCGCTCAGGCCACAACTCCGGCCCCGGACACGACGCCGTTACACCTCCCGGGGACGAACCTGACCTTCACGCGCGCACAAATCAGGAACGGATTCGGCCCGAGCGACTGGCGTCCGGAAACCCACCCCAAGATGCCGGAGGTGGTGGCGAATGGTAGGCAGCCGGACGTGCGCGCCTGTGCGCTCTGCCACTACCCCAACGGCCAGGGCCGCCCGGAGAACGGGCCGGTAGCTGGGCTACCGGCTGCGTATATCATCCAGCAACTGAAAGACTTCAAGAGCGGTGCCCGAAAGAGCTCCGAGCCTCGCATGGGGCCGCCCGCCGCAATGGTGCGACTCGCCCAGGCGATGACGCCGGAAGAAATGGCAACTTCAGCGGCCTACTTCGCTTCGTTCCCTTACCAGAAGTGGATCAGGGTGGTCGAGACGACGACCGTGCCCAAGACCAGGGTCGCAGGTAGTATGTGGGTCCCCGCCGAAGGCACCGAACCGATCGGATCGCGCATCGTAGAGGTCCCGGAGGACACGGCTCGCACCGCGCTGCGCGACCCAATTTCCGGGTTCGTTGCCTACGTTCCGCCCGGGACCCTCGCCCGTGGTGAGAGCCTCGTGATGACGGGAGCCGGAAAGACGACGGCCTGCGGGATTTGTCACGGAAATGACCTGCGTGGCCTTGGGCCAGTACCGCCGATCGCAGGGCGGGCAGCAAGCTACCTTATGCGGCAACTGTTCGACTTCAAGCACGGCGCTCGCGCCGGCGCATGGTCACCACTGATGAAGAGCGTTGTGGCGAACCTCGATGAAAACGACATGATGGCGCTTGCAGCCTACGCCGCTGCGCAGGCACCCTAACTCGAGCGCACCGACCGAATGCAGCCCGTCCGGCCGCGTCACCGTTATCACCGCTCGCGCAGCGTCGCATAGGCCGCCGGGCCCAAATCGATCGCCTCCATCAGTTCAGCGGTGTCGAACGTGTCTGCGACATCGCGCCGCGCCCGATAGTAGTCCACTGCGATCACCGCCTCGCGCGGTTGCTCCGGAGTGCCGAGGAGATCCAGCGCGACGTCCGGGTCGACGAAGCAAAACCAAATCTTCCCGTCTTCGGCGATCCGGTCGTCCGGGGCAAAGCGCGGGACACGGGCCACCGACCCGGCATCAATCACGTGAAAGCACGGCGTGGTGACTTGGGGCCAGTCAGGGTGATATTGATACACACCCTGAACCACGAGGTCGCCCGCGAACACGACCTCCCCGATCCAGAGCGAGTCCTCTGACACCTGCTCCATGTTCTTGGACTCGACCCTGAGTCCCAGCACCGTGTCGCCAGGCTGCACACTGGCAGGATCGAAGACGTTGGCAATCGTAACCATACCGGTAGTCGGGGAAGCGGCGACCGCCCCTTCCTCGGAAGCCTCGTCAGCGGCCGGCGCATCGGTCCAACACGCTGCCAGAAACAATACCATCACGATCGGTGAACATCGCATGTACGAAAACCTCGGGCAGTCTGACCCGACCGGGCTACCTCAGGAGCGAGTCGTGTCCCGCAGCCTGAGCGCTCTCCGCATCGGCAGCCTCAGTTACCCGCCCGATCACGCCGGTCAGCGGGATACTAGAGCGGGCCTTGTGTAGTCGCGCCTGCCTGGGTCTCATCCTTATTGGACCATGCACGCTGTGAGGGGCAGGGCACAAACGAGAACACCGAAAGCGCGGGGCATGATCGGGACTCCGGAATGATGGAAATAGCAACCATCCTTCCGAGTGTAGCACACGTAGTGCCCCCCGGGAAAAGGAACGCACTTTAGTAGCGTAGCGGAACCTCCCGTTAAGCCAAGCCTATCAGCGCAATGTCCGCCTACAGTGACCGCAGTCCCTCCCCCACTCTGCACTCAGCCCATACGTGAACAACCGCTTGCTTCAGGCCCTACGTCGCGAACCCGTGGATCGCACCCCCATCTGGCTGATGCGACAGGCGGGCCGCTCCTTGCCACGGTACCGGAGTCTGCGCGAGGGACGACCCTTCTTCGAGGTCCTCAAAGATCCCGAAGCCTCCGCGGAGATCACGGCGCTGCCGCTGGACTACTATCCTCTGGATGCGGCGGTGCTCTATAACGACCTAGCCACGCCTTTCCTGGCCGCAGGGTTCGAACTCGAACTGCAGAAGGGAGTGGGGCCGGTCGTCGATCGCCCAATCCGCTCAGCCGCGGACGTGGACGCGCTCCCGCCCTTCGAGCCCCGGGAAGCGCTCAAGTTCAACCTGGATGCGATCCGCATTCTGGTGGAAAAACTCGACGTCCCTGTGCTAGGCTTCGTCGGTGCACCCTTCACACTGTGTTCCTACCTCGTGGGCGGACCACGCTCGCGTGACCTGAGCGAGGTCAAACGCTTCCTCTGGGAGGAACCGAAGGCATGGGAGCGCCTGGCCGCTTACTGGTCCAACCACCTGGCAGAGTTTTGCATCGCGCAGCACGAGGCCGGCGCCGCAGCGGTGCAGGTGTTCGATTCCTGGGCAGGGAGTCTCTCCCTGGAAGACTACCGCGACAGCGTGCTCCCGTGGAGTCGTCGGCTAATCGAGCGCGTGCGAGAGGCCGGGGTCCCGGTCATCCACTACTTCGGCGGCAATCCAACCCTCTTGGAAGCGGTCACGGAGGCCGGCGGGGACGCTATCTCAGTAGACTGGCGCTTGCCCCTCGATGACGCGTGGCGGCGCATCGGGTACGACCGGGCAATTCAGGGAAACCTGGATCCCCTCGCCCTACTGGCCGGCGCGGAGGTCGCAATCGGCAAGACCCGGGAGGTGCTCCTCCGTGCCGGAGGCCGCAACGGCCACGTGTTCAACCTCGGCCACGGCATCCACCCTGAAACAGATCACAGAGTGATCGCCGCGGTTGTGAACGCGGTCCAGAACTTCGACCTAGAGGAAGCGCGCACCCATAGCGCGCAGGCGGAGGTAACCGCGTGAGAGTCGGGGTCGTGCTGCTTAACTTCGGGGAGCCTGAGAACCCGACCCTAGATAACGTGACCACGTTCCTAGAGCTGATCTTCCGGGCGAACGCGCCCCTAGAAGGCAATGCCATAGAACCAAGCCAGCAGGCACGGAGCCTGGAGATGGCCGCAGCACGCGCACCCGAGCTGGTACAGGTCTATCGCGAGATTGGAGGCTCGCCGCTCAACCTCCAGGCGCGCGAGCAAGCCGTTGCGCTAGAGGAAGAACTCCAACAGCGCGGTCGCGAGGCGACCTGTCGTGTAGCTTTCCAGTTCACTCCTCCCTTCCCGGCAGAGGTCGTGCGCGACACTCTAAATGAAGGAGCAGAACGGTTGGTCGCACTGCCTGTCTACCCGCTCTGTGGACCCTCTACGACAGTGGCTGCCTTGGCTACACTCGAGCACGGCGCCCACGCAGCTGGCTGGCGGGCAGGCGTGCTAGAGATCGGTGGCTGGCACCTACACCCCGACTACCTACCCTTCCACACCGACCACGTCAACGAATCCTGCGACTCGTGGGGAGTCGACCTGCACGATCCGCGCACTGCTCTTCTGTTTTCTATCCATGGAACTCCGGTGCAATACCTCGAAGGGGGGAGCCGCTATGACCGCTACGTCGAAGAATCGTGCGCGGGTGTCGCGGGTGGCCTCAGAGTGGAGCGCTACCACATCGGCTATCAAAACCATACCAACCGTCCCATCGAGTGGACGAAGCCGGACGTCGAGCAGGTGATCGAAGAATTGGACGCGGACCGTGTCGTCGTGGTCGCCGGGAGTTTCATGCACGAGCAGTCGGAGACGCTGATGGAGTTGGACCACGATTTGCGGGAGATTTCCGAGGCGCGCGGCCTCGCCTTCTATCGCGTTCCGATCCCGCACGTTCATCCCCGCTTCATCAAAGTCCTCGCGGACTTGGTCGAGGAGCGGATCGATGAGAGGGGTGTGGACGCAACTGTGCGCCTTCGTCGCTGCGTATGTCGCCCCGGAGGCTCGGCGCGCTGCACGAACGGCCTGCGCTGCGAGGGCAGCGTGACGTCGCGGGACTGACTAGCCCCTACGCCACAAACCTCGCGGTTCAGTCGTTCCCTTCCTTCTTCCGCGATTCCGCCCGGAACCCGCTGACCCTCCGCAGAGAGGTCAAAAAATGAGGACGGAGTGCTGACACCCACCGACCCAACGGATAACGCGGAACGCACGACCCGACTAGCACGAATGCAGCGCTCAGCCTCAGGACTGCTTGTGGCGTCCGCTGGAGTGTGGGGTCTGGCCCACGCTTTCGCCGCAGACTGGCCTTGGCTCGGGTACGTGGGCGCTACCGCGCAGGCTGCCTTGATCGGGGGTCTGGTCGAGTGGTTCTCTGTGACCGCGCTCTTCCGTCACCCCCTCGGGATTCCCATTCCGCACACCGCTATCATCCCTTTGCAAAAGAACCGCTTCGGGCGCAGCCTCGGACACTTCATCCAAACTAATTTCCTCACTCCCGAGGTCATCGCCGCACGCTTGGCAGGCACGCAACCAGGAATAAAACTGGTGGAATGGCTGGCCGATCCGGAGCACGCGCGCCAGATCGCGCAGCCAGTCGCATCAGGTGTCAGTGCCGTGGCAGAGACGCTCAACGACGAGGAGATGAGCAAAAGCATCGAACGGGGACTAGCAGCAAGCATGCGCTCGGTTCGGGTGGCGCCAATCCTCGGTAAGATCCTCGCCGCCGGCCGGACCGACGTGAAATACAGCGAATTCGTCGACGAGACGCTCCGGCTCGCACTGCGCGCCACGGCCGAGAATGAATCGATCATCCGGGATCGCGTGCGCGCGGAGAGCCCATGGTGGGTTCCCGAATCCGTCGACGAAAGGATCCACGACCGGATCGTCGGTGCGATCGAACGGACACTCCAGGGAGCGGCCGAAGACCCCGATCATGTCCTGAGGGCACGTTTTGACGAATCGTTTTCACAGTTGATCGAGAACCTCCGAACCTCTCCGGACATGATAGAGCGTGCGGAAGCCATCAAGGAGTCCGCCCTCTCCCACCCGGTGATGCTCGAATTCGCCACCACGGTCTGGCTGGAAACCAAGGAAGCCCTGCGCCACCGGAGAGGGGCTGCCGACCCCCTGGCTGTGGAGAGGGCGATCCTGAAGTTGGCCGACGCCGCCCTTGCCGATCAGGATCTGCTCGATAGAATCGATCGCGTAATCGTCGACTCATTGGGCCACGCCCTCGAACCCTATCGGACTGAAACAGCTCAGCTGATCGAACACACCGTCGAACAATGGGACGCGGACGCCACGTCGAATAGGATCGAACTGCTGGTCGGGAAGGACCTCCAGTTCATCCGAATCAACGGCACCGTGGTCGGCGGGTTGGTGGGACTTATACTGTACAGTCTTGCGCAGGTTCTCTGAGCAGACCGTCCTTCACGCAGCCCCTATCGCGGGAGAAAATATGGCAGCGCCGCAAAGACTCGATCTTCCCCCCTGGGTAGTCGCACGGGAAGGCCAGGAGATCGCAAAGTGGTTCGGCAGGGTCGGGGTGGTCCTGGCGGTGACCGCCGTGGTCACAGTGAGTGCTCAGCTTGCGGTCCCGATTCCCGGCACTCCGGTTCCCGTCACACTCCAGGACCTTGCCGTTCTCGCGGTCGGCATGTTACTGGGTCCGGTGAGGGGAGGCGTAGCCATCGCCAGCTACCTGGTGATCGGTGCGATGGGCGCACCGGTGTTCGCGAACGGTAACGGCGGATTGCCCTGGCTGATGGGACCCACCGGAGGGTATCTGCTGGCCTTCCCCCTGGCAGCTTTTGTGATCGGGCACGCCAGCCGCCGCGAACGCCTGTGGATCCTCGTCTTGGGTGTTGTCGCCGCCCAGTTCGTGGTTTTCACGTGTGGGGTGGGCCAACTCACGTGGGTCACCGGCTCGAATCTGCGAGTGGCGATAGATCTGGGCCTGGTGCCGTTCCTCCCCGGCATGGCGCTCAAGAGCGTGCTCATCACGATCTTCGGTGCGGCCCTGGCCGCACACAGGAGGGGAGAAGCGCAGGGCGGGGCCCCACATCACGAGAATGCAATAGAGACGCGGGGTAGGTAGGTTGACCGACCGCGTCGTCGGCCGCGAGAGGGACCGTGACCGACTCAGACGCTCTTACCAGGAGGACCTGTTGTGATCGATCGACTTATTGAAATTACTGCCGTAGGACCCGAGTGGGTGCTCTGGCTGCTCCTAGTACTTTCGCTGTTTTCTGTCGGTACGATCATCGAGCGTGCTGTTTTTTTTCGCCTCCGGCGCCTGAGGATGGTCCCATTCTCTAGAGATCTGGAGGATACGCTACGTACGGAAGATCTCGGCGCGGTACGCACCCTCTTGAAGAAGACTCATGGATTCGAATCCGTCGCTCTTCTTCGGACTCTGGAGTGGTTCGATGACGGCCCCGAAGCGATGGGTGAAGTCCTGGAAGCGGCGATCCGTGAACAGCGGTTGGAATTGGACCAGGGCTTGGCGTTCCTGGGGACGGTGGGCAACAACGCTCCCTTCGTCGGGTTACTAGGCACGGTGCTCGGCGTGGTCAACGCGTTTCAGGAACTCGGTAATACCTCAGGCGCCGCGATCGGCTCGGTCATGAGCGGGATCGCGCAAGCATTGATCGCCACCGCTCTTGGCATCGCCGTTGCCCTACCCGCGGTGGTCGCCTATAACCTATTCACCAAGCGCGCAAACGACATCGAAGACAACGCGCGGGCCTTGATGAGCTTGGTCTTGGCCTACAGCAAGAGCATTAGACCTAGTTCCACCAAGGCGTCCACCGCCGCCATCTCGTCCTAAAGAGGTACTCCGTGCCTACCCAGCCTTCTTCTCGCGTCCACAGGCACCCTCTGATCACGGAAATCAACATCACTCCTTTGGTGGACGTCGTGCTGGTGTTGCTCGTGGTATTGATGGTGGTATCCACTTACATCGTTGCCCAGGCCATGAGAGTGGAGCTTCCCCGAGCCACGACGCTCGAGGAAGTTAACCAGAACCCTCTTACCCTCACTATTCTTCGCGACGGCCGCATACTTTTGAACGAGCGCAACGTACTCGAGGCCAACCTTCAGGAAGAGTTGTCCCTCGCGTTCCGGAGGAGTCCTGATCTGCCCATGATCATCAGCGCGGACAGGGCGGTCCCCCACGGTCGCGTGGTCCAGTTTGTGGACGTGGCGCGGCGGGTTGGCGCAACGCGTTTCGCGATCAAGGTTGAAGAAGGGCCATAAGACAGGATTGGATGTTCCGCTACAACTCGGGACACCTAGATCTGAGGAGTTCGACGTCGCCCGGCTGGACGCCGCGGCCCGTAAATGGTCCGCCCCCGTCATGTTCTGCACTCATCAACGCGCCGAGAACTGTCGAATGCCCGAGCCCGAGGGCGTGTCCCAGCTCATGGGCCACTAGGAACTGCAGGTCGTCAAAGCTGTCAAACCGGTAGATATCGATACCACGTTGGATCGCGACGACGCGCCCATTCTGCCTCTGCACCGTTTCCAGGTAGAGCCCCGCCTCAACGCGGGTCAGCGGAAACATCCTTTCCAACTCCACACCTCTGCCCCTGTGCTCGTCGAGTTCCCGCCTGAGGCGCTCATCTCCGTCCAAGAGTGATGTGCGCAAGCCTTCCAACTCCTGTTCATGCTCGTTCAACTCCCGGCGCTCCTCCTGAAGTTTTTCCTCGACCCGCATTAACCCCTGGAGGATGGCCTCCGGAGCACCGCCTCGCTCATTCCAGTCTCGTACGGTGGCGTTGTGATCGGAGGCCAACCGGTAGAATTCTTCCACGCGTTCCCGATACGCCGTCTCACTGTCCACATATTGGGCCCGCCGGTCCCTCAGTTCCGAACGCTCTCGATTGAGCCTCCGGCCATCCTCCTCAAACTCTTTTTCAAGGCCCCTCTGTTTCTCAATATTCTCCTGCCGATCGTCGTAGACGAAGCTGATGGGCAAACCGGCGGTGGCGTCGTTAGAGAAAAGATCGAGGCCTATCGCAAGCTCCCACAGCTCGGCCGCCCGCTGAACCGCCACGCTCGCCTGCTCGGCGGTGATCCCGAACCGATCGTCGACCGTAGCGATCCGCCAGGTGAGCGGTACCGCGCAAGGAACCGCCGAACCTCCCGCTCGCTCCTGCTCGAGGTCCGTGAGGTAAGCATCGATGGACTGTGCCCCTCTATCGGATCCCCCGGGAGGCTCGCTCAAGAATAGCCAGGCTATGAGTGCAACTATCGACAGGATCGCCCCAGTGGGCGCTAATAGGCTCTTCATTACAGGTCTCCGGCACCGAGCGACGAAGGCTGCCGACCTGCCCATCCTACCGCGCGGAGGAAGCACCTCACAAGCACCAGGTGGGCCCTCCGACCCCGACCCTGTTGTATTCCCCGCCGGCCCCCTGATAATGTAGATGGTCATGGGGTCTAGTGCTTCTCCACCATCGATATTCTGAGCCGCGGAATTATGCCGCACACGAATGGGGGCCGTTGATGGGGGCAACACCAGGGGAGCCAAATCCACAGAGCCGCCCGGCTACCCAGTCCAGGGACCTGGCCAGAGAACAGTGGAACACGCGGATGGGCTGGTCGATGATGGCCGCGACAGCAGCGCATGCATCCATGTTCGCGTTCTGGCCAACAGGGGCTGGGCCCGCTCCGATGCCCGATCTTGCGATGGACCTGGAGCCGCCTACGTATGTCTCGTTTTATGACCTGCCGGTCGGGCCCGACCTGACGCCCGGCACGATGCCGGTGCCGCTACGGGAGGGTTCGGCCCCGCTCACACCCGAAGCACCAGAACAGCCCGGAATGACGCGTGAGGACCTGCTGGATCTCGAAGAGGACCTCCGCAACCGCCTGGTTAGCGGCGCCCGCTATGTCCCCACGATCGAGACCCTAGGGTTCGAGGGTGTCGGCGAAGCTCCCACCAGCGACTCCACTACCATCAGCGGTGACATGGGTGCCGGTGAAGATTACCCGGACGAGTATGCGACCTTGCAGGGATTAAGCGCCCTGGACCTCGAACGACTGTCCGCCCTTCGTCCCAACGTCACTTTGGAGGCGTCCTCCAGCTGGTTGCTGGTCCGAAACCCGCTAGCGGTGGGAACCTACATGAGGCGCACCTCCCCGCGAGAGGATGTCGATAACCAGGCCACTGGATCCGTCAGCGTGGCGCTCTGGGTCAGCGCGTCGGGCTCGGTCGAATGGGCCGAGATCGTAGGATCGAGTGGACGGTCGGACCTGGATGACATCGCGCTGAACCTGTTCAGCGAGGTCGTGTCCTTCAGGCCAGCCCGCCTAGAGGGTCGTCCCATGCCCATGTCCGCAATATTCACGATCAACTTCCCGTGGTAGACGTGCGTGCAGGTCTCTCCGTTTCTGTTCCATAATGCAAGTGATCGGTCCTCGGATTCCATTCGCAGAAGCAACCGAATGAGGCGGCTGGGCAGAGCGACCCTCACGTTAGTACTGGTCCTCTTCCTCAGCGCTTGTGCCGGGGTCCAAAGGGGTCCCACAGGACCCGTCGTCTCGCCGACAGGGATCGTCTACGAGCCTGGCACCCCTCCCACCCGAACGCGCTTTTCACAGACTGCGACACTCCTCCTCTCGCGAGGAATAGTGGATCGAGCGCTCGAGGTCGCGCAGAACGGCTTGGACTCCGACCCGGCAAATCCGATTCACTATCTCCTGGTCGGTATAGCGTTGTCCCGACTCGGGGAGTACGACGAGGCGGACAGAATGTTAGCCCAGGCGCAGCGCATCTATCCCGCCTACGAGCTCTTCGTCGAACCTGAGCGCAGAGCCGCGTGGGGAGAAGCGTTCAACCGAGGCGTTCAGGCCTACGATTCCGGGAACGTCGAGGTAGCTACCAAGGCCTGGGGCGAGGCCATCACGATGTACGACCTCCGGTCCGATGCGCATCGTAATCTCGCGAGCCTGCTGGCCAGAGAGGGCGTGTACGAGGAAGCAATCACGACCTACGAGCTGGCGCTGGCAGGCCTCGAAAAATTGCCCGCTACTTTTTTGCTGGACGATGCCGCGCTACAGGCCCGAGCGGAGGAGAAAATAAGTACGGAGGAGAGCCTCGCTCAGGTCCTCCTCTTCGTGAAGCGATTCGC
Organism: Gemmatimonadales bacterium UBA2988; assembly: GCA_002346665.1. Lineage (GTDB taxonomy): Bacteria > Gemmatimonadota > Gemmatimonadetes > Longimicrobiales > Gaopeijiaceae > UBA2988. The sequence goes on along the minus strand of DEAG01000009.1, from coordinate 10,935 downwards.
TGAGGCCGAACCGCTCTTGCGGGCCCAGATCCTGCGCGACCCCACGAACGTTCAAATACGGATCGACCTGGCTGCCGCGCTCACGGGCCAGGCACGGATGGAAGAGGCCGCCGAGATCTATGCCCTCCTACTCTCCGAGGCTGACCTCGGGTCCACCGAACTCTTCAATCTCGGCGTAGCCCTCTTTCGCGCAGAGATTTTTGACCGCGCAGGCGAGGCGTTCGGACGACTGACTCAGCTGAGGCCGGACTCGCGAGACGCGTGGTTCAACTACGTAAACGCTTTGTTTGCAGCTGAGGATTGGAATTCGTTGACCCGCGCGGGGGATCGGTTGATCGAGTTGGACCCCCTCGGCAAGAACGTCGGGCTCATTGCTGCGCGAGCACACCTTGAGACGGGTAATCAACAAGCTGCACTTCAGGGATTGGAGCGCGTCGACTCAGCGGTCGTGCACGTGGAGAAACTTCAGATGCGACCGTTCGGATCGGCGACTAGGATCCAAGCTCAGGTCGTCGGGAACAAGGCGGAGGCCGGGACGCCCGTTCGTCTCCGATTTGCGTTCTACTACGAGACCGAACCGCTGGGAAGCGAGACCTTGGTAGTCCCGGCTCCTCCCTCGGGAGAAAGCGAGACGTTTGAAGTTCTTTTCAGAACCGGAGCCACGGCCTACCGATACGAAATCGTCCCCTGAGACTTCGTCGGACCACCAGCTTCATCGCATCGCAGCGGCTTCGAACGGCTCCACGCCAGAACCAGGGCAATAGTCCCCGTTATTCCGGAAGTGGGTGTTCAGGCACTTGGATTCCGATCTGAGCCCTAACAGCAGCTCCATTGTCGGTGGATACGGCGTGCGTGAGAAAAAGCCGGTGCGGCTCGAGGCTCCCGAACTCAGAACTGGAAAAGCCGGGTGACCTTGAGGGTCAACAGTCGCTCGAGCACCTGCTGGGCCTTGGTGTCGCGGCGTTCAGTCAGCACAAGATACAGATCGGATAGAGGCGCATGGATCCAGTTGAGCCTCAGGTCGGTGAGCAACTCCTGAGCGGTCTCGTCCTACTGGATCAGCCCAGTGGTGAGCAGGCTCGTAGAGAAGAAATACTGAAAGCCGGCGCTGTAGACCGCGGCGTCGACAGCCTGCTGACCCGGTAGGTCGATGCGATTGTGCTCTGCTGCGATGCCAACAGTCGCGTGGTCGCCACCCAATCTGCCCAACACGCTGCCACTGATCGTGAAGCGGTTACCGCTGTAAAATCCGCCTCCTCCCACGCTCACCCGTCCGGAAAGCGCACGACCTCCGCTCGAACCATAGGAGACGGACCCCTCGCGGAAGTCGTGTTCCCCGGCGGGCACCGTAGCTCCCCCGACCGAGAAAGGTTCATGAATCCGTTCGAACCGGTCGGTGAAGTCGAAGGATGCGCGTGATCCGTCCCGGAAACCGACCTGCATTCCACCGCCGATCTCACGTGTCTCAAGCTCTCCGCCTAGCGCTGTGAAGTGGTGCGTCACGACGGAGGGATTCAGTTCCTCGACGACCCCCCAGAAGACCTGCGGACTGATACCCACCGTCGAGTAGACGTGGCGTATACCCCGACGTCTGACGAACCCAGCCCCCGGGGTGAAATCCTCGTCGATCTGCCGGTACATCGCGCCGATATCCCAGAGAGGGTCATCCCACGAGACCGAAAGACGACCGGCGTAGGCCCGGTCGACTGAGGCTCCGTCCGACTCGGTTCCCTCGGTAGCAGCCAGATAGGCTCGCACCAAAAGGTAGTCGTTCAGGGCAGTGAAGTCGGCGTCGATTCCATAGCTTCGGTTGTCCGCCTTCACACCTGTGGTGGTGGTACGATTCACCACGATCGCACCGGCTGTGAGGTTGGGGTGGAGGCCCCCACGGACCCGAGCTACGCTGAAATTCTCAGCGGCAACAGCGCTATCACGGCTGGTCTGCATGTTGAGCAGCCCGATCCTGAGGGGTCCGGCCGTGCCGGTGATCCGGCCTCCTCCGAGGATGGGCAGCGGAGCCCGGGTGGACGAGAGGCCGATGCGGCGCGAGTGGAAGAGGGTGAGGTCGCGACTGGACCCGCCACCGCGCTGTCCCCGGGTCGACTGATCGCCGAACTCGAAGAGGGACGCATATTCCAGGAAAAATTCGCGGCGCTCCGGAAAGAAGAGCGAGAAGCGGCTCAGGTTCACCTGCGGTCTGTCAGCCTCCACCTGCGAGAAGTCGGTGTTGAGCGACAGATCGAGGGTCATGCCGGACGTGATTCCGTATTTGATATCAGCCCCGCCATCGAAATTCGATTCCGTCTTCGGTCGGAGGAGTCCGGTAGCACGAGAGGAGATCACGTAGGGCTTCACCGACAGGTTCCGACCGGGCTGGATGCCATCTAGCCCCCCCAGAGTTCCCGACCGAGATACGTTGTACAGGGTCCACCCTCGGTCCACAGGGGCCCACATGGCCTCTTCGTTCTTGCGACAGATTCGCCGAAAAAGGTTCATCCCCCAAACCTGTTCTTCGCGGCTACCATCAAAGCGTAATGAAGTCCAGGGAATCAACAACTCCACCGTCCACCCGCGATCGTGGACACGCGTTTTCACATTCGCTGCACTGTTCCAGGCGATATTTCTTACCCGGCCGTCTTCCGCCGTCTGGGCATCCCGGATGACGCCCCCGGGATTGAAGAAGAATACCACACCGTTCCTACCGTCCAGGAAAGTGTCGAGCGCGATAGCGAAGGTGGCCCCATCACGAGTGGTATTGTCACGCTGTAGAGGGCTGCGAACGATCCCTGAGGGGTTCGAGTCGTAGAGTTCGGCACCGACGTAGAAGTTCTCGTCGTCGTAGAGAAGCCTCACTTCAGTGTGCTCCGATACGGACGCTCCCGGAGAGGGGCGCAACTGGACGAACTGATCGATTACGAACGCCTCACCCCAAGATGCCTCATCCAGGAGGCCGTCGATCTGGATGCTCCCCGTGGCGCGGACGGCCTGCGCATGAGGGCGGGGGGCTTCATTCAGTCTCCCCGTCACCACGGGGACTGGCGCAACAGGGCCCTCTTGCTGAGCGGTGAGCGGAGAAACAGCAATAACGGCGCCTACCGCGGCGATCGCCAAGACCACGGTGGCACACTTCGAGTCAGACAGCTGCTTGGCCCGATCTTAATTTCAAAACGTGCTGAGAACCTGTACCCTCATGCTCATCAAAGATCCCTCGTTGTAGAACTCTGGCTAGCGCAAATCACGAACGTGTAGGGAGATCGTGTACAATGTGAAACCACCTTGCCCAATCCTGGCTGCTGGACGTTTTGCGATCAAGTTGACAGTACCCTGGATCCCTACCTCACAACTGTCCCATCACGTTGCCGTCGGCGTCAATCTCGTAGACCGGCCCGAGTTTGAGTCCACGCAGGCCCTCTTCGATCGAGTCCTTGTCACCCACGACTAACCAAATCACCCCCTCCGGTTGGATCACCCTTTGAGCCGCAGCGTTGAGCTGCTCGACCGTCATGCCTCTGATCCGGTCGGCCAGCGTGTCGAAATGATCGTCCGGCAGCCCGAATTGCTCCAGTTCGGCAATGGACGCGAGGACCGCACCATTGGTCTCCCATCTCCCGGGTAACGTGAGCGTGCTGCTGCTAATCACCCGGTCACGTTCCTCGGACGTCACGGGTCGATCCCCAACGATGCCTCGCAGCTCGTTCACCACCTCTTGCATAGATTCGGTGGTCTTGTCGCTCTGTACCGGCGCCCGGACCAAAAAGGGCCGCTGGCCGCGCACCTCGACAATCTGCGTGCCGGCACCGTATGACCAATGCTTGTCCTCTCGCAGGTTCATGTTCACGCGCGCCGTAAAATCACCGCCAAGGACGGAATTCATCGTGGAGACCGCAAGGTCGTCGAGGTCGGACCTGGGCGGTATCAGGAACCCAGCAAAAATCTCGGACTGGATCGCCTCAGGCCGGTCCATGATGTAGACCGTTTGACCCGATTGCCGCCCCACTGTGGGTAGCATCTGGTCTGGTACGTCGCCTGGCTCCCAACCGCCGAACGCACCCTCGGCGAGCACCATGACCTCATCCATAGTTGTGTTACCCACAACGAGCAACTGGGCGTTGTTCGGCTTGAACCACGTGCTGTGAAAGCGCTGGAGGTCGTCCGTCGTCAGCGCACCCACGCTTTCGGCGGTTCCTGATCCTGTGAGCGACAGCGCGTACGGATGGCCTTCGCCATACATGAGCTTGGGCAGCACTCTACTGGCCACCGCCCTGGGCTGAATCGACTCCTGTTGGATTTCTGCGAGCGACTGTCGTTGCAGCCGCTTAAAGTCGCCCTGGGAAAAGGATGGATTCAGAATCACGTCAGCAAAGAGATCCACGGACTGGTCGAGATTTTCCCGAAGCGCTGACAAGGTGACGTTCGACACATCAAGGCTCGTTCTCGCGCCGAGCCTCGCCCCAAGCCGCTGAAGCTCGTCGCTGATTTCGAGCGCCGTCCGCGAATCGGTACCCTCTTCGAGCATCCTCACGGCAAGGCGGGCGGTACCCGGGGCACTCCAGGCATCGGAGGCCGATCCAGCATCTACCATCATCCGGAAATCCACCACGGGGACCGCATCTCGACGCGCGAACACGACCTCGAGTCCGTTAGACATCCTGGCACGCTCAATCTCAGGAAAATCGGCCGCCGGGGGTGTCCCTGCCTTGGGCAGGCGCGAACGGTCGACGTCGGACGCCACGACTAGACCCGCTGAATACGGATGCACCTCGAGCACGAACGCGCCGTCGCTAAGCCAATCGACGGCGGTCTGGCGAACGTCCTCCGGTTGCGCTTCTGCGCTCACCCGGAGTCGGGTCTCGTAGTACCCAGGATCGCCGGCGAAAACCTCGTTCATAGCCAAGACATCGGACTTGCCACCAAAACCACCTATCCGCTCGACCCCTCGAATGAAGCTCGCTCGGTACTGCGTCTGAGCGATGGCCAACTCGTCCTCGGTCGGGCCCTCTAAGAGCAGGCGCTCCAGCTCCTCGTCCAAGGCTACTTCTATGGCATGAAGGTCCTGGCCGGGCATCGCTGTCACGGTGACCGTAAAGTGGCTTCCGAGCTCACGCTCCCGCACCCTCGCGCTGACGCTCGACGCCACCTGCTCGTTATAAACTAGACGCTCGTTGAGCCGCGAGGTTTTCCCGGACGCGAGCACACGGCTGACCAGACCCAGCTTGATCACCTCCTCCGAACCCCACTCCGGCACGTTCCATACCTTGTAGACCCGGGCCTGAGGGACCCGATCCTCCATGGTCATCCTGTGGGAGCCAGTACGCGGGGCGACCCAAACATCCTGCTTCGTGACAGGCGGTCCAGCGGGAATGTCACCGAAGTACAGTTCTACCTTCTGCCGCGCCGTCTCGCCATCGATATCACCAGCGAGGACAATGACCGCATTTGCCGCGCCGTAGTACGCGCCAAACCATTCGTGCACATCCTCGAGTGAAGCCGCATCCAGATCTTCCATCGATCCGATTACGCTCCACGAATACGGGTGACCCGCGGGATATGTGTTCTCAAGGATTAGGTTGGATACCTGTCCGTACGGCTGGTTCTCGCCCTGACGTTTTTCGTTTTGGACGACACCACGTTGCTCGTCAAGCTTTTCCTGGTCGATCACTCCGGTGAGGTGGCCCATGCGGTCTGACTCCATCCAGAGCACAACATCCAGGGCTGACGTGGGAACGTTCTGAAAATAGTTGGTGCGGTCGTTGCTCGTGGTGCCGTTCAGGACGGTGGCACCGAGTGGTTCGAGAACCTTGAAATAGTCGTCGTCATAATTCTCGCTCCCATTGAACATCAAGTGCTCAAAGAGATGAGCGAAGCCGGTCTTTCCAAGGCGCTCATTTTTCGACCCGACGTGATACCAGACGTTGACCGCCACGATGGGCGCCTTGCGGTCTTCGTGCACGATGAGCGTAAGTCCATTGTCGAGCACGAATTTCTCGAAGGGAATGTCCAAGTCCTCAACCGACTGGGCATGCGCCATCTGGACCGACATCGACAGGACAATAGCAACTAGAACGGCGGCGACCCTCTCTAGGCGGCGGACGTTCATTGTCGTCTCCCTTTTCAACATTGTCAGTGCGCCTCTCCTTGATCGCCCGCACGTCCTCAGCATCGGGATATTCACCATCGCTTATGAGCTGCACAGCCTTCAGCTGATACCCGTGAACCTCGCCCGCAACAAATCCTCCTTCAGCGTGCTCCCGACCACCAACCTCCACCGCTGACTGTGAGCACCATCCCTAAGTCAGCGACGTGCAAGCCTCACCTCGCCAGCGGGTCGGGCCGGAGTTGGAATTTCATGACCTTGCTGGATGTGCCCTTGCCGCCTTCCATGTGAAACGGCGCCCGCGTGCTCACAGTCGCCCATAGGCCCCTCCCCTTCCAACCCGCTTCCGGATCGTCGATGCGGCCGTCCATCCACTTGGTGTAGAAGCCGAGCGGATAAGGCACGCGCATAACGACCCAATCCCCATCCACGAGGGCCAGCAGCCCTTCGGAGGCATTGCCCGTGTTGATCGGCACGTTCTCGCCGAGCCCCGACGTGTTGAACTGATCGATCCAAGTGTAGTAACTCGCCTCGGCGCTTCCCGGGGAGGTCACGCCCTGGATCTGTGGCAACGGTTCCTGATAGAAGGTCCATCCCTCAGGACAGTGCTGGCCCGTGGCCGTGGGTCCGTTGAGTGGTCCAGTGCACTTGCTTCGGTCGAAGCTGGCCATGTGCCCACTGGCGAGCGCTGCCCACATCACCCCGTTACGGTCTACGTCTCCGCCTCGCGGCGAAAACCCTTCGATCGGTGCTCCCGAGGGGTCCAGCGGCAGCTGGTACAGCTCGGCCAGTGCCGTCGCTGGCGGGTTCGAACCCGGATCCAATCGGACGACCGCACCCGGATACCCCAGCGACGTCGCCCACACCGAACCGTCGGGAGCAGGCGCTACGGAGTAGAAGCCGGCCACGATCCTTTTGTCCCTTGTGGGATCGATCGCTTGGTCCGGCTCCACGTAGTCGTCCCGAGTACCATTGCCGTTGGTGTCGAGAATGAGCGCGGTCCAGCCCTGCGAAGCTTCCTCGTCACCGGTTTCGTCGAACATCCTGGTGTTCAGCCAGCCCACAACCTGTCCACCGCCACTCGTCCATAGCGTGTTGTTTTCGTCCTCTGCAAACATTAGGTGGTGCGTACTGTAGCAGGTGCTGATGTGCGTAAGCTCCTCAGTTTCTGGATCGTAGAGCGCCAGATGGCGCCGAGCCCGGGCCGTCGGGAAGATTTTCGCCGAAGGGTGGTCCGAACCCTCGCGGCAAAAATCCGGATTGTCCGGAGGACGCACGGTGGACGTGAGCCAGACTCGGCCCCTCTGGTCAAGCATGGGGTTGTGCACGTTGTTCTTGCTCGTCCATATGACCTCATCGCCCCAATAGGGAGAGGGCTCGAGCATTACTGGACTCGACGCGGGCCGTGTGCTCGGGTCACGGACAGTCAGAGGGACCTGGCTCGCGGTATGGCTCATCGGATTCAGCACGGGCAGGTAGTCTGCGCTTGCTTCCAGCGCCCCGTAGATGGGTCCGTTCGCGTTGACCGTGGGGTTTCGCCTGTCTGTAGAGGCCTCGTCGTGGAGGTACGCCTTCGGATCTGCCCAGTCCCACAACGTGACAACCACGTTGCGCTCCACGCCGCTTGGGCGGGGCGGGGTCGGTGGCGTATCGCCCGCTGCAATTCGGTCGGTCCAGTCCGCGAACATTCCCAGCATCGCCTGCCGACCCATCCGGTCGAGACCCGCACTCATTCCCGCCCCAGCTTGTCCCGATCGGATCCGCCGGTCCCATGCGGCCACCGATGATTCCAAGTCACCTAGCGCCTCCGGGATCACCCGGGTACCCATGGTGCCAAGCTGATGGCAGGCCGTGCAGCTACCCGATTTCACGAGTCTTAGAAGCTGGGCCTGGTTCCGGATGTTCGGCGAGATACCGTTCCCTTCGTCTCCGGTCCCGGGAAACTCGTGCTCCTCAGGCACATGAAGCAGCGACAGCCAGTACCCAGCCGGATAGTACTCCGCAGCTGCCCGTGCGTCGGGCGCCACCACCGCGACCAGGTCGCGGATCGTGCCTGGTGAGGTTCGAAGTTTCTTCGAATCCACGAGTCCGTAGCCGCGTACCCACACGTCGTAGCTCGCTTCAGGCAAGTCGGGGATCACATAACGTCCTCGATCGTCGGTTACGACGATTTTGGCGAACCTTGTCGAAAGCTCAGCCGTCTCCGCGATCACCCAAACCCCAGCCTCCGGTTCGCCCTCCCTCGTCACGATACCAGCGATGTCGTCGTCGTCGATGGCCGGTGTCTCCGGGGGGTGCGAACACGCAGTGAGCGCGGCAAACGCGGCCACCGCAACCAACACCGAGCGGCCGCCGGTGCGGAATAGCTGTGCCATCGTCCAAGTCCTGATGTCGCTTCTCCTTGTTCGTGAGGGCTGTAGTCGATCTGCCATGTTCCCCTAGCCGACCTCGAAGGATGCTAGTACCGTCGCCTAGAGGATCAATCTGAGCCCACGACACTTTGGTCACCAAATATCCGATGAACCCAAGACGGTTTATACAGTCGTGAGTAAACCCTTGCCTCACCTGATTATGGATGAACGAAATGGCAGCTGCATTAGTGACGAAGGTGGACGAGAGGATAGAGTCGGCTGCCGGACTCAGCAACCGACGCTGAGTCCGGCAACCAACTCTGGTCGGTCCACCGTTTATGCCCCGAACAGCATAGTCGCTACGAGCCAACCTCTCGCGACAAGCACTGGACTCGAAATCCTACGAACGGGGGGAAACGCGATCGACGCCGCCGTTGCGGCAGCAGCAGTCTTGAACCTGACCGAACCGCACATGACCGGGATGGGTGGCGACATGTTTGCCATTCTTTGGTCAGAGCAGGAACAGCGCTTGGTCGGGATGAATTCAGCGGGTCCTGCGGGTACGCTAATGACACGAGAGGAAATCATCCGACGCGGTCATGACGACGCCCCTGGCAACGGGCCCGAATCCGTTACGGTGCCAGGGGCGCTCGCCGGTTGGGCAGCCCTAGTCGATCGGTATGGAAAGTTGACACTCGCAGAGGTACTCCAGCCGGCTATTCGACTTGCAGAAGAGGGATTCCCTGTTTCGCCGATTATTGCGAGCAATTGGTCGGACCAGGTCGGGAAACTCTCCAAGGATGCCGGTGCGACTAGGACATTCCTTATTGATGGAGGCCGGTCTCCGGAGGCGGGAGAGTGGTTTCAGAACCCCGAGCTAGCTTCGAGCTTTCGGCAAGTAGCCGAGCACGGACCCTCGGTGTTCTACGATGGGGCTCTTGGCCGCCACCTCGTGGATGTGCTGCGTGATCTCGGAGGATTCCTGACCTACGATGATTTGAAGAAGGTGAGAGTCGAGTGGGTAGATCCCGTAGGCGTCGAACATGGCGACTACAAACTCTATGAGTTGCCGCCACCCGGACAGGGGGTGGCTGCATTACAGATGTTGCGGCTCTTGGAGGACATCGACCTCAAGTCAATGGGTCACAACTCGGTGGAGTATCTGCATCATTTAATCGAGGCAAAGAAAATCGCGTACGCCGATCTGGCTGGTCACATCGGGGACCCCGACTACATGCGCATATCGGTCGATGATCTCTTGACCGACGAATATATTGACGCCCGCCGGTCTCTCCTCGATCCGACGGTCGCAGCCGAGCGAGTTGAACCGGGAGAGGCTTTTACCGAGAGCGAAACGATCTATCTCGCGGTGGCCGATGCGGACGGTAACATGGTCTCCTTCATCAACAGCGTGTACGGCTACTTCGGTTCGGGTGTAAGCGTCCCGGGCACAGGGTTCATCCTACAGAACAGAGGTGCCGGATTCACTCTTGAGGAAGAGCACCCCAACACGGTCGCACCTGGAAAGCGGCCTTTCCACACGCTGGTACCGGCCTTTGCTACTAAGATCACGCCGGAGGCCGAAGAGCCCTGGATGGCGTTCGGTGTGATGGGGGGGGAGATGCAGCCCCAAGGGCATGTGCAGGTTTTTCTGAATATGATCCTCTTCGGGATGGACCCCCAAGAAGCTAATGATGCCGCGCGGTTTCAGCACTATAGAGGTAGGCGCGTATCCTTCGAGAGTCCGATCCGTGAGGAGGTGCGTAAGCGACTAGGAGCGCTTGGCCATGAGGTGGAAAGCGGGAGTGCTTTAGGTGGCTCACAGATGGTCGTGAAACTCGGAAGGGGTTGGGCCGCATCGTCCGACGTACGGAAGGATGGACACGCGGCTGGGTTCTAGTGCCGCTAATCGGCCTTCCACCGGATCACGGTCGCGGAGATGCGCTGGGTCCGAATCCCCTCCGTCGTATCTGAGAAAATGTCATTCGACTGCATGATGATGGCGTCACCTCCAGCCAAGCACCCCTCCTCTAAGAGTTTGGGTAACACGTCCTCCAATTTCGCCTTCCAAAAGTTTCCCTCCCCTTCAACGATTCCTATCTCCTCGTACTCCCGATCTGGAGCCGCAGAACTGAACACCTCGATCTCGCAGTACCTGCCCTTGGAAGGATACACGCTCCGGGTCGGTACGAACGTAGCGCTCGCACATCCTGCGACGACGACAATCTTCGAAAGACAAGACCCCACTCTAAGGAATCTTCGGAGCTTCTTCATTGGGTCACCTTCCGTAAAAGATGCTCTTGCAACACACTATCCTAATCTGACGCGTAAAACAGTGGGTAGCTAGGCGTAGCTCGATGCCACGGGAGTTATCAGCGTCACCGCCAGTCGTACTTTCCCGGTGGCGTTCTGAAGACAGCTCATAATTATGAGCTGTCCGATAGAAACTCCCCGGCCTTGTCGACTAGGTCGCGGGATCCGATGTAGAGG
>DEAG01000016.1 GCA_002346665.1 Gemmatimonadales bacterium UBA2988 | reverse complement strand
GCTCGTCTCATTTCCGTTTTCGATGTCACGGGTACGAGCCTCTCCTGAGGCCTTCTTGCGCGTCCTCCATTGCATGGTGTACGTCTTCTTCTTGTCGAACATGCTCGTCTCATTTCCGTTTTCGATGTCACGTATACGAGCCTCAATTGCCTCACAACAACGCCGGCGGATGTCCAACCTATCGATTTGGCTGTAAGACCCTTCGGCAAGGCCGGAATCCTTGGATCCCTTGAAAATTGTCCTCTCTTCTACCGTGAAGGACATCGCTTGCAAGTAGATGACGGCACTCCGTCGAAGGTCGTGCATCGTTATGTGTCCCTCCGTGGGGCAAACCGGCATTCTTCCGTCCTTGCAGATCAACTTGTTCCAGCGATGCCAAGCCGTGAGGGGTTTGATATTCCCCTGCTCGTCGCGAGTCTGACCCGGGAAAATCGGACCTTTCCTGAGACGGATACAATCGTCGCCAAGACTCTCCAGAAGCGCGTAGGCCATCGCCGTGAGAGGTGTGGTGTAGGCGTTAAGCTCGCCACCCTTCGGGTCCGCATTACGAATGGTCCGTTGATCGTGGTCGATGTGCTCGTAACGGGCTTCCCGGAGCTCCGTACTCCGCCAGCCGGTCAGCAAATAGAGTTTGACGATGGTCCGGTAGCTGTGAGCGACAGACCGACCACGGCTGTCGTAATCTCCGAGTAGATCGAAGAGTTGTGTGGCCTCACCCTTCTTGTATTCAAGGTGCCGTTTCCGGGCTCGTCGTTCGATCTTGTACTGACTCTTGGCGGATGAATTCCCCCTCTCTAGTACGAAAGGGTTGGGCATCTCCGGCACACGCCCCCAGTCCACAGCCCAGTCAAACATTCCCTTACCGAAACCCCGGAACAGGCGAGCTTGTGCGGGAGCGTCCTGCTTGATCCGCAGGAAGATCGGTGCCACGTCGTCCTTGGTTAACCCCTCTGCATACTGGCCCCCACAAGCAGCTACAAGGTGCTTCGCGTGGCCCCGATTATTGCTCCTGTAGCTATCGGCCCACGCAGGTGCCTTCTCCTGAAAATATGCCTCAACGAGCTCTCCCACAGTTAGACGTTCTTTGGCATCCTGAATCCGTTTCTGCTTCGCTCGATTGGGATCAATGCCACGGTCGTAGAAACCCTTACGGATCTTTCTAGCTTCGTCCCTGGCGTCGGCGAGCGTCCACTCTCCCCATGCCCCGATCCGGTAAATGCGCCTGTCCACAGACGGTCCGTACTTCAAGTAGAAAACCTTGTTGGATCGGCCAGTGCCTACCTTCGGCGGGTATACGCGTACGTGCAGTCCGCCGACTTCTGGATCGTTATGCTGCTGGAACATTGGGATCCTTCCTGACGCCGTACGCTTGGACTCGTCCCACGTCAGGTTGGATACCTTATTGTCGTTCAGCTTCGCCATATCCGCCCAAGAATATTACCCAGTATATCACCCATTATAATAATGATAGTAGGTACCCGGAAGATACCCTCCCGAGATACTACATTACAAGCTATAGGTACTGTAAATAACTGTGTCACAAAAGGTAAGGGCGAAGAAGTTCGAGGGGCCTACAAGGAAAAGAGAAGCCCTAGAGGTGGTAGTTGGGCGCTTCTCGTGTGATCCTGACGTCGTGCGGGTGGGATTCCCGAAGTCCAGCCGAGGTCTGCCGAACGAAGCTGGCACTTTCCCGGAGCTCCTCAAGGGTGGCCGCACCGCAGTACCCCATCCCACTCCTCAGGCCTCCTGCAAGCTGAAAGATCACGTCGGACACTGGCCCCTTGTAGGGTACACGAGCCTCTATCCCCTCGGGAACGAGCTTGCGGCCCTCGTCCTGGAAGTAGCGATCCGCAGAACCCTCCTCCATAGCCGAAAGCGAACCCATCCCACGCACCGTCTTGAAACGTCGTCCCTCAAGCAGGAAAGCCTCACCGGGGGCCTCGTCGGTGCCCGCGAACATCGAGCCCATCATCACGGTCTCGGCACCAGCGGCCAGTGCTTTTACTATGTCGCCCGAGAACTTGACGCCGCCGTCCGAGATCACCGGAACCCTGCCAGCCGCGCCGTCCACCGCATCCATCACGGCCGTGAGCTGCGGGAGTCCCACACCCGTAACCACCCGCGTCGTGCAGATAGAACCAGGCCCCACACCCACCTTAATCGCATCCACGCCGAGCTCGGCCAGCGCCGAAGCCCCGTTCGCCGTGCCGACGTTACCAGCCACGAGCTGCACGTTGGGAAGCTCCTCTCGCATCCGCGCAACCGCCCTGAGCACGCCCTCCGAGTGACCATGGGCGGTGTCTATCACCAGCACGTCCACTCCCGCATCCGCCAAGACGCGAGCCCGCTCCAGGTCGTCACCTGAAGCGCCGATGGCGGCACCCACCCGCAGGCGGCCGTGTTCGTCCTTGCACGCGTGGGGGTACTGGCGGCGCTTGAAGATGTCCTTGACAGTGATGAGACCCCTGAGGTGACCGCTCTCATCAACTACTGGGAGTTTCTCGATACGGTGCTGATGGAGCACACGCTCGGCGTCGTCCAAGGTGGTGCCCACCGGCGCGGTGACCAATTTTTCGCTCGTCATCACATCGCGGACGGGAAGATCAAGGTCGGTCTCGAACTGCAGGTCACGATTAGTGATGATGCCTACCAGGCACCCGTCTTCCTCAACTATCGGCACTCCGCTAATGGAAAAACGTGTCATGAGAGCGAGCGCCTGACGGAGCGATGCCGAGACACCCAGGGTGATCGGATTCATGATCATTCCGCTCTCGGAACGCTTGACCCGGTCCACCTCTTCCGCCTGCTGCCCCACCGGCATGTTCTTGTGGATGAAGCCGAGACCGCCCTCGCGCGCCATCTGGATGGCCATCCGCGATTCGGTGACCGTATCCATGGCTGCGGACAGGAACGGTATGCGAACCTCAACCCCTCGCGTCACGCGCGACCAAAGGTCGGTATCCTTCGGATGGACAAGCGAGTGCCCGGGGACCAGCAACACGTCGTCGAAGGTGAGGGCTTCCTTTACGATGCGCGCCGACGCCGGCATCGACTTACCCTCACGCTCGGAATCTATGATCCGCACTGCCCTTCGCTGTGCCTCGGCCATGTCTTCCCGCCCTCTGTCGTATCGGGATCCGTCGCCCCCGGTGAGCCTCTATGCAAAGCGCCCGCCCCTCCCCCTGACCCCTTAGGGGCCTCGGGAAGGGCAGGCGCTGTGTGCCGGTCGGATGACCGCTGATTCCATGGGAAAGTTTATCCGTCACCGGAGAGAGGTGTCAACTCCCCCTCCCCGTCCCGAGCACCCCCTGTGTCATCTGTACCCGCTGTGGCTAGACATTCCCCGCATCCCTGCAGCGTGCGAGTCGTCACCTCCGTCACCTGGTCCACATGCGTTTATTGGGCTCGAATCGCGTTACTCCTCGTCCTCGTATCGATCCTTGAGCTTCCGCACCACCTCCGGATCGGCAAGCGTGGTCGTGTCGCCCACGGCCCGTCCTTCGGCGATGTCTTTGAGGAGCCTGCGCATGATCTTGCCAGAGCGGGTTTTGGGGAGGTCGGCGGTAAATATGATCGCCTCCGGGCGAGCGATGGCACCGATTTTTTCGACCACGTGCGCCTTAAGCTCGGAGGCCACCTGGTCGCTCGAATCGATTCCTTCCTTGAGAGTCACGAAGGCAGCGATGGCCTGCCCTTTGATCTCGTGGCTCTTCCCCACTACAGCAGCCTCGGCGACCCTTTTGTCATCGACCAGCGCGCTCTCAACCTCCATCGTGCCGATGCGGTGCCCCGCAACGTTAAGCACATCGTCTACACGGCCGAGGATCCAAAAGTGATCATCCTCGTCCAGTTTGGCACCGTCCCCTGGGAAATAGACGTCCTTCCACTTGGACCAGTACGTTTGTCGGTAGCGCTCTTCGTCCCGCCATACGGTACGGAGCATCGATGGCCACGGACGTGTGATCGCCAGGTAGCCGGCGCGTACTTCGTCGCCGTCATCGTTCAAAATCTGGGCCTGGATACCCGGAAAGGGCCGGGTAGCGGTGCCGGGCTTAGTCTCGGTGACACCGGGAACGGGGGTAATCATGATCGCCCCGGTCTCGGTCTGCCACCAAGTGTCGACGATTGGACAGCGCTCCCCACCGATCACCCTGTGGTACCACATCCACGCTTCGGGATTGATCGGCTCACCCACCGTCCCAAGTAGCCTGAGATCGGAAAGGTTATGCTGTTTAGGTAGGGCCTCGCCCCAGCGCATGAAGGCCCGTATGGCGGTGGGGGCCGTGTAGAAGACGGTAATGCCGTACTTCTCACACAGCTGCCATAGGCGGCTGCGGTCCGGCCAATCCGGAGCACCTTCGTACATGAAGACCGTGGCGCCGTTCGCGAGAGGACCGTACACCACGTAGCTGTGCCCGGTCACCCATCCGACGTCTGCCGTGCACCAGTATCGGTCCTCCTCCTTGAGATCGAAAACCCACTTGGTCGTAGCATATACCTGGGTGAGGTACCCCCCCGTCGTGTGAACCACACCTTTCGGCTTCCCTGTAGTACCCGAAGTGTAGAGGATGTAGAGTAAGTCCTCCGCATCCATCGGTTCACAGGGCACACCACCCCTGACGTCCCGCATAAGATCGTGGTACCACTGGTCCCGGCCAGCCTGCATCCCCACATCCACATCCTCCGCGATGCCAGCACCACGCGCAACCACGATCACGTGCTCGATGGACGGCGTGTTCACGACCGCCCGGTCGACGTTTGACTTGAGCGGAACGAGGCCCCCACGCCGGTGCCCGACGTCAGCCGTGATCACCACCTTGGCCTCGGCGTCGTTGATCCGGTCCGCCAGGGAATCGGGGCTGAAGCCCCCGAACACCACCGAATGGACCGCACCGATGCGAGCGCAGGCTAACATCGCAATCGCCGCCTCCGGAATCATGGGCAGGTAGATCGCAACCCGGTCGCCCTTCTCTACCCCCAGCTGTTTCAGCACATTGGCAAACTTCGCCACTAGCCGGTGAAGGTCGTGGTAGGTCAGCACCCGGACGTCCCCTGGCTCCCCCTCCCAGATCAGGGCGGCCTTGTTGCGCCTGGACCCCTTCAGATGCCGGTCCACGCAGTTGTGACAGACGTTTAGCTTGCCGCCGACGAACCACTTGACTCGTGGTGGCTGCCAGTCCAGCACCTGGTCCCATCTTTCATACCAATCCAGCTCCTCCGCCCAGCCCTCCCAGTACGCCTCGAAATCACTCTCCGCCTCGGCGTAAACACTCGCATCAGACACGTGCGGGGCCCCTTCCAGAAACGCCTCCGGAACGGGGAAACGGCGCCCTTCCTGAAGCAGGTCATCCAGCGCACTGGGCTCGGTGCTCATGGCCATCCTTAGCATGGGTAGATCGGGAAAGGGGTCCAGGGTAGGTCGCCGACCTGAGGGTCGGCAAGCCGGGTCACAGGTGCCAGGCTACTGGCCCCCTGTGTAGCAGTGTAGGGCAGGATCCTCAAGCAGGCGCTCGAACCCGTGCACCGCGGTCGCAGCCAGAGCCGTGACCGCGGAGTAACCCGAGCGGAGGGCCACCTGGAGGATACGAAATTTAACGCGCAGCTCCACCGTTCCGTCATTCACCTGTTGGTCGGAGTCATCCAACCGTACCCGGATAGATAGCGGGGCGGGATAACCACCCGGCAGCTGTATCCGGGCCGCTGCGGCGGCCTCGGTCAACGCTCCGCGTGGGTCCCCAACCCAGGCCGGTGACGCCCCATCCATGACCAACGCCAGATCCCCCTTCATGCCACCCGACGTCTCGTCCAAGAAGACGTCGATGCTCACGCCATCAGGATCGCCCGGGCGATGGAAGAACAGGTAAGCACTGCGCGAAGTCTCTCCCTCCCAGCGGCCAGCGAATTCGTGACTGGTGGTCTTCTGCAGTCCGGAGAGGAGCCAGCCTGCACCCTCCACGCCTTCCCGCACCGCTTCGATGACGGGCTCGAGGGTGAGCAGCGGCTCCACACCGGGAGTCATCGCCGAGTTCCAGAGAAGCGGTGGAGAATCACAAATCCGCAGTCCTGAAGCAGTTGACGCGCACTCATGTTTTCTCCTATCCTGTTGAGGTTTCTTACTGGGTTGCGAAGCTGGAGCACATCGTGAATTTAGGGGAAATTGAAACATCGGTGGATGACATTGAGCGGGATCTGCGCCGGGTCCTAGAAGCTCGAGGCCAGCGCTGTACCGCCCAGCGTACTGCGGTGTACCGTTTCCTCCACGGAACGGACATCCACCCCACCGCGGAAGAAGTCTTTCTGCGTGTGCGCAGCGAGTTACCAGGCATATCCCTGGCCACGGTCTACAAAAGCCTCGAAACGCTGGTCGGGTGCGGACTCGCCCGGAAACTCACCTACGCAGAGACCTCAGCCCGCTACGACGGACGCACCGAACCCCATCTCCACGCCCACTGCCTAGCCTGCGGGGGAATCGCTGATGTGCCCGGACGTCCCCCGTCCGCCGAGTTGGTTCCGCTGGATGGTCAGGCCGGACATTTCCGCGTGACCGGCTGCCGGGTGGAACTCACCGGCTACTGCGCCCAGTGCGACCGCGGCGAGGCGGCCCAGGCCTGAAGGTGGCCGCCACGGGTCAGCGCGCGAGCGCTGCCTCGCTCGCACGACCCCCGGCATTCCGCGGATCCTTTCGAGCCGACCCAGCCACTCTCGCGGCCCACTCCGTCTCCGCAGGACCCTTCAGCATTCGACCCACCGCGGTGGCCGTGCCCTCCGACGCTGAGGACGTACAGACGCTGATCACCTGGGCGGCCCGCCAAGGTACGCCAGTCGTACCGCGCGGCGGGGCCAGCGGATTGCCGGCTGGGAACGTCGGGGCGTGGCTCGCAGTGGACCTAGTTCCCGGTCTCGGGGAGATCGGAAACGTAGACCTGACCACTGGCACTCTCCGCTGCGGTGCCGGCGCCGGCGCCGCTACCGTCGCCAGGGTAGCCTCTCGTGCTGGACTCGCCTTTCCTCCCCTGCCCTCCAGCGCAGAACGCTGTACGATCGGTGGCATGGTGGCCAACAATGCCGCCGGCGCGCGCTCCTTCCGACACGGGGCGACCCGGGAATGGTTGGCGGCTCTGGACGTCGTGTGGCCCGACGGCAGCCGGAGTAGTATAGAAGCTGGGCCTGACACGGCCCCGACCTGGAGTCGTGAACTCGCGGCCGACCTGTCTGCCCGCCTGGGGGGAACGGTCCAGGACCACGGGTGGCCTCGGGTCCGTAAGAACTCGAGTGGCTACGCCCTCGATCGATTTCTCCCCGGCGGTGACGCGCTCCAGTTGATGGTCGGTAGTGAGGGGACACTCGGCATCGTCGTCGGAGCAACCCTGCGCCTGACTCCCCAACCCGAGGAGCGTGGCGTGCTGCTCGTTGGACTCCCTTTCCTCGATTCAATCCCATCCGCCTCCTCCGCAGCGGCGGAGGCTAACGCCTCCGCTTGCGAGCTGTTCGGACGCCGCCTGCTAGACATGGCGGGACTCGCAGTCGATCCTCTCGTACGTGATGCGGCTCAAGGCGCTGCCGCGGTGGTCCTGCTGGAGGTTGAGGGCGACCCGGGCCAGGTGGAGTCGGGTCTAGCGATCCTCAAACGCTGGGCGGACGAAGAAGGGGTGGGCTCGGTGGCCGCCACCGACGAAGAGGGGCAGGAGCGGCTCTGGAAAATACGCCACGCGGCGAGCCCCTTGATCGCTCGCACCGCGGAGCGCGGGCGCCGGTCCACTCAATTCATCGAGGACTCGGTGGTTCCCGTGGCAGCGGTCCCCAATTACCTCAGGGGTGTGAGTGACATCCTCGAGCGAGCCGGGACCGAGGCCGTCATATTTGGTCACGCCGGGGACGGAAACATCCATGTGAACCCGCTCATGGACCTACGGGCTCTGGATCGGCGGACTCGGGTACGGACCATTCTGGAGGAAACGGTGGCGCTCGTGGTCGGCCTGGGGGGTACGCTCAGCGGCGAACACGGAGACGGGCGGGTGAGAGCCCCGTTCGTCGACCGCATTTGGTCCCCTGAGCTGGTGTCGGTTTTTCGGGAAGTCAAGGAGAGACTGGACCCCGATGGCCTCATGAACCCCGGCGTGATCCTTCCCCTTCCCGGACAAGACCCCCTTGAAGGATTGTGGGCGGATTGAAACAGGGTTCCCAGGTCGTCAAAGCATTGTGCCCAACTGTAACCTAGTACGGTCCTTGCACCCTATGGCTCCTGAACAAAACTTGTAGGCAGGGTGATACTCGCCCGCAAGGCTCCTTCAAATACTCGCTGCGATGACCGAGCGGAAGAGCGAACACCACCGGACCCGGGGCCGCCACCTACTTCGGGTGGCGGTGCTGCTGCTGTCGTTCACGGCAGCAGCAGCAACCGTCGGCGATACCCTCAATGAGACCCCATTGGACGAGAGTGTCCGGCAACTACGCGCACAACTGCGGACTGTGGTCGAATCCTACGGCCGGAGGTCTGCGCGGTACGGCGTTTTCGCCCTTTCGCTCGAAACCGGCGACACCCTGTACGACAAGGGTGCGCGCGACCTGTTGGCCCCCGCGTCCAACCTGAAACTCCTCACCACAGCGGCCGCTCTCCAATACCTCGGCCCCGACTTCCGTTACCAGACCTTTCTATTGGCGGACGGACCCATCGATAAAGGGTGTCTGAAGGGAGACCTGGTGCTATATGGAACCGGAGACCCGGGTTTCTCGGGTAGATTCATGGGAGTCGACCTCCTCGAAGCGTTGGCCGACTCGCTCCAAGACGCGGGAGTCTACGTGGTCGAGGGAGACGTGGTCGGAGATGGGACCTTCTTCAGCGGTCCGCTGCTGGGGGAAGGGTGGGACCCCGACGACCTGAACGATGCGTTCGCCGCGCCCAGCTCGTCCCTTTCGTTCGACGAAAACGTGGTCACGCTGCGCGTGGTGCCGTCGGTGAGAGGAAAGCGACCGACGATCCACACGATCCCGGATGGCGCCAATTTGCCGATAGAGGTAACAGCGCTCACGGGGGGGAGGGGCGGGCGGGTGCGTGTTAGCCGTGAGGACCCGTCCCAGAGCATCTCCGTCTACGGCTCCCTTTCCCCGACCGGCCGCGACGTGTGGCGTCGAATTACCGTGTTCGACCCGCCACGCTTCACCGCAAGCGTATTCCGGAGCGTGCTCGAGAAACGAGGCATCCACGTGACTGGGGATGTGCGTACGATCGCCGACGTGGCATCGTCCCCCGTGACGGCACGCTCGCTCTGGGCACCGGCGCTGGATACGAAGCGCAAAGGGCCCCGGATCATCGCGGCGCACCAGTCCCCGCCGCTGCTCGAGTACCTGAAGATCGTGAACAAGAAGAGCCACAACCTGTTCGCCGACCTCACCCTAAAAACGATCGGCCGGATGGTCACGGGCGAGGGCTCGTTCGCGGCCGGCTCGGAAGTGGTGCGCAGATTCCTCGCCGATGAGGTGAAGACCGATACGGTGGGCGTGATCATCCACGATGGTTCCGGCCTATCCGAGCTCAGTCGGGTCAGCCCCGCGGTCTTCGTGGACGTCATTAAACACATGGCCCAGACATCCCTTTGGAATCTCTATTGGGAAACGCTCCCAGAGGCCGGCAACCCACGCGAGTTACGACGGATGTATCGAACGCCAGCGGCAGGCAACCTGAGGGCGAAGACCGGCACCATCAAGAACGTGTCCTCCCTTTCGGGGATGGTCCGTTCCGCGAACGGCGAACGCATCCTGTTCAGCATCCTGGCGAATGACGTGTCGTCCACGGGGGGAGCAAAGCGTATCGAAGACCGCATCGGCATACGCCTAGCCTCCTTCGAACGGCCCTTCACAATCTCCGCGCCCGGAATAGCAATACCTCCGACACCGCTGCCTGCCCCCGTAACGGTATCCACGCACACCGTCCGGCCGGGAGAGAACCTCACGGTGATCGCCCGTCGTTACGGGATCACCCTGGGCGCTTTGACGGCGGCAAACCCCCGCCTGTCGCCACGGCGCCTCATGCCGGGAACCGAGCTACTCCTTCCTAGCGCTGCGCTGGTGGACGTTCAGACCCATAGAGTGAGGGCGGGCGAGAATTTCTCAGTTATCGCACGCACCTACGGTGTGTCGTTGAACGGTCTGATCACGGCCAATCCGAACCTCGATCCTAGGCGCCTCCAAATCGGACAGAGAGTTAGAATCCCAGCAGGGGCCGGCTGATCAATCAGCGGCGAGCCCGGACGGACTCCCGTCTCAGAGCCGAGCGGAGGCGGCGGCGAAGCTCCACTTCCGACATCGTACCGAGAGTTCGCCGAGCGGTGGACTCGCTGTTCCAGCGCAGGTCAAACAGGGCCATTCCCTCGCCTCCGGCGCGGGGCTCGAGCCAGAAATAGTAACGCCCCTTGTAGTCGGGGCCCTTCCGCTCCCGCACCGCAGCTGTCCAGATTTCACCTGACTGGTCTGTGAATTCCCTCATCGCCTCCATCCGAATTATTGGGCCCCGCCCACGCAGGAACCAGGACAACGAAGAGAAAGACGTGGCCAATGCCGCTCGAGCGGTTGGTCATGGGCGGAAACGAACCAAGCATTAGGGGGTTGAAGACGAGGCCCCGAAAGGCGCCGGGGCGTGTCGTCCGACCCTGAAATGTGACCGGGTGCGTGGAGAGCGTCAACGCGCCGGTGGCTACCACCCCGGCGAGACCGGTGCTGTGCCGCCGCTCCCCGAGCGCCTACTCCCGATCTCAGAGCCCATGTCCGTCCACAGAATCGTCGCCACGGCGGTCGTTCTCCTCATCTCCTCCCGGAGCGCCGCGACCGGTCAGACCATCCCATCCCCATACCGGTTCTTCGAGACCCGCCAGGAAGTCAGCGCATCTGGTGGACGTATCAGCCCGGGCACCGGACAATTCGGGTATGGGCCCGGCCCCGGACAGATGACCGAAGTCCGATACGGGCTAGAACTCTCGGGACCGCTATCCGTGGAAGGGGTGGTAAGCTGGATCCCTACGACCCGGGACATCGTAGACCCAAGCTGGCTGGGAGGATTCCGAACGATCGGGTCAGCGGATGTCCAGCTTCTCTCAGCGGATGTCCGTTTCAAACTTAGCCTCACCGGTCAGCGCACCTGGCATAACCTCAATCCCTTCTTTTTCGCTGGAGCCGGCATCGTGCGGGACATGGCCGAGGTGAGCTCCGTCGAGCTGGACCTCGCAGTGGACGACCGGTTCGAGTTTGGGAACTCTTTTCTGGGCCTCTTAGGCGGTGGCATGCGCTGGTTCGTGAAAGGCCCGTGGATAGTTCGTGTAGACGCCGGCCTGCGGATGTGGAAGCTCGACGCGCCCAACGGGTTCCGGCTGGTCCAGCGGGGTTTTGGCGACGTGGGCACTTCGGAGTGGGCGAACGCCAACAGTGTCTCGATCGCCCTCGGGTACCGCTTCTGAGTCGGATAGCCTCCCGCGACCGATGAGCTGGCCTAAGCGGCCGCCTGCCGACTGGCTCGGCGTGGACGAGGCTAGGGCGAGAGTACTCGCCCTAGTGTCCCCGCTCCCCTCTGAAGAAGTGCCTCTAGTACAGGCGCTGAACCGAGCTCTGGCCGCCCCGATCAGCGCAACCGTAACCCTGCCCCCCTGGGACAATAGCGCGATGGATGGCTACGCCGTGCGGGGCGTGGACGTCATCGGCGCACTACCCGACCGTCCCGTGGAGATGCGCGTGGTCGGAGAGACGCGCGCCGGGATCCAGTGGGACGGCACGCTCGGACCCGGAGACGCGGTCCGCATTATGACGGGCGGTCCGTTACCGGAAGGCGCAGATTCGGTGGTGCGAGTGGAGGACACGGACGGAGAGGAGCAGGCTGGACGACTGCGGGTCCGGTCCGAACGCGACCGTGGACGTAACGTGAGGCGGGGCGGCCAGGACATGCGACCCGGCGATCGGCTGTTGGAGGCCGGGGAAACGCTGGGACCGGGAGGCTTGGCTGCGGCCGCCGCGACCGGTTTGGCGGTCGTGCGTGTGCACAAGAGGCCACGCATCGCCGTGCTCACGAGCGGTGACGAGCTACGGGGACCTGATCAGTTCGACGACGTACAAGCGGGCCGGGGCATACCGGATAGCAACGGACCGCTACTCCTCGCCGCAGCGGCCGAATGCGGAAGCGACGCGGTCAGTCTGGGACCAGTCCGTGATGATGTGGCCGCCGTAAGCGAGCGAATCGAGGAAGCATGCTCCATGGACATCGACCTCCTTGTCACCGTTGGCGGTGCATCGATGGGAAGGACGGATCTGTTCCGCGAAGTGCTCGCTAATGTGGGACTCGCGTTTGAATTTTGGCGCGTACGCATGCGCCCGGGGAGCCCTTTCTCCGCAGGCCTCCTTCCTCGGGAAACCGGTAGTGCTCTTCCCGTCCTCGGGCTCCCTGGTAACCCGGCCTCCGCCTTCGTCACCTTTCAGCTTTTCGCCCGTGCCGCGCTGCTTCGGCTGGGTGGCCATTACAGCACCGAACTTCCGGCTGTAACGGCGGTAGCAGGTCACCGTTTGGCTGGTGGCGCGTCGCTCACGCATTTCCCCCGCGTGCGGATCGAAACGAAGGACGGGCCTCTGGTGGCCATGCCCACCGGTCCGCAGGGATCGGGTCTGGTGAAGGGACTGGCGCAAGCCGACGGATTCGCTGTGGTGCCCGAGGGGGTCGAAGCGATCTCCGCAGGCAGCCCGGTGACCGTCCTCCTGTTTCGACTACCGGTCCCAGGCAACGACAGCCCTCGTGTCGAGGCCCGATGAGGGGGCGAATCGCGGGCCTGTTAGCGCTTCTCGCGATCGCAGGCTGCACCATCCCGCGCTGGCCAGTGGACGGACCGCTGACGTCAGGCTTTGGGCTCCGCTGGAGAAGCCTGCTCCCGGAGGTCCACCGGGGAGTCGACATTGGTGTACCCTCAGGCACGGCCGTCCACGCCATGGCTCCGGGTCGCGTGCGCTTCGCCGGCATGCAGGGCAGCTACGGAAACGTGGTGTGGATGGACCACGGCGGAGGTGTAGTCACCGTGTACGCCCACTTGTCTGAAATCCGAGTCAGGGCCGGTGACATCGTGGAGGGGCACGACGTGGTGGGCCTCAGCGGTGCCACCGGTGACGTCACGGGTCCACATCTCCATTTCGAGCTATGGCGATGGGGCCACGAGCGGGACCCCGTGCCGTTGCTGGGGGGGCTGCCGCGGCCACGTCTGCGCTGATCAACCCCTGTGGAGATCCCGAATCTCCTCGGACAAGTCACCCATGATGCCGTAGTCCGCGACCTTGAAGATGGGGGCACCCACGTCCTCGTTGATCGCGACGATCGTACCAGCCGTTCGCATGCCCGCCAGGTGCTAAATCGCTCCCTAGACTCCGATCGCGAAGTAGAGTTTCGGGGAAACGGTCTTACCTGTCTTCCCCACCTGCTCACCGTGGGGACGCCAGCCCACCCCCACGATCGCTTGCGACACGGCAAGCCGTCCCCGATCACATCTCGTAGATCCTCAAGCACGCCCCACTGTGCGGGACCCTACATGTGCGAAACGCCAGGCAACTCCACGGGTAGGGGTCGTGGTAGATCCTATCCTGGAAGGGTGGCCCGATCGTACACGTTTTGCGGTGAGGTTGCGCATGAAGATGCATCTGATCGCGTTCGCGCTGCTCTTTACCGCCTGCTCGGGGGAACCCTCCCGCTCAGGCATGACCGTCTCGGACAGCGCCGGAATCAGGATCGTAGCAAACGACCACACCCGGCCCGACTGGACGCGTGAAGAGAAATGGACGCTCGCCAACAATCCCGCCATCCAAGTAGGCAACATGGTCGGGGATCCCACCCACCAGCTCTATAAGGTCTCCCAGTCCAACCGACTCCGAAACGGAGGAATCGTGGTGGCGAACACCGGGATGGGTGACGTGCGCCTGTACGACGGGAGGGGCTACCACGTCCGTACGATCGACGTAGGCGACCCTGTGACTGCCGGACCACTGCGTGTGTACGAGATTGCCCCTGATTCCATCCTGGTCTACCAGACCGATGGGTCCCTGTCGGTCTTCGACAGCCTCGGCCAGCGTGTGCGAACGGCTGCCCTCGCCTCGCCACCGGACGATCTGGAGCCGTCACCAGAGCCGCTCGGCGTGTTCGAAGACGGGACGATGCTCTTCCGAGCCAGGCACCCCAGGGACTCGACTGCCTCCGGTGTGGGCCGCAGGAAGGCTCGCCTGCTTCGCCACGGACTGGACGGCAAACTGTTGAACTCCTTGGGTGATTTTGACGATGAGGCAGTCCTGTTCGAAGACCGCGGCGGGTACATCTTCGGACCGACGGGAGTGGCCGCAGCAGCCGATTCTACTGTTTGGTACGGCACCGGAGATATATACGAACTTCGCGAGGTCGCACCGGATGGCATGACCCTACGGATAATTCGACTCGATCGTCCTGGCACTAAGGTCCTGCAATCGGACATTAGTTCTTATCGCCAGGCCGTGACCTACCAGGTGCGGCTCACCCCCCAGGAGGCCACCATGGAGACGACCCTTGCCGCCTCCACGTTCGCCGACACGTTCCCCGTGCTCGACCGCATCATAGTCGATGACGTCGGCAATCTGTGGGTCCGCAATTACCAATGGTTCGACATAGGCTCAGGGAAGAGTTGGACTGTGTTAGATCCCCAGGGCCGCTACCTGGGTGAGGTAACTACACCATCGATCCTGGAGATCCACCAGATCGGGGCAGATTTCGTGCTGGGGCGTATGGCCGACAGACGGGGACGCGAAGCGGTCTATATTTTCGCGCTTGAGAAACCTTCACCTGCGGCGGAAGAGAGAGACCCGTCCGATCGCTGACCGCAGCAGCGGAGTGACGCACACCGCTCAGCCGATCAACCGACGGCGATCTACTTGGCTACCATTCCAGCACGATCGCGCCACGGTCGGAGCACCAGCAGTATAGCCATACCCGGCACCGCGGCCACGAGAGTGAGCAGGAAAAACACTGGCCACCCGGTCGATTCTGCGACCGCCCCCGATGGCGCAACCAGAAGGTCACGACTGACTGCGTTCAAGCTAGACAGAAGGGCGTATTGTGTCGCCGAAAACGCGTGACTGCACAGGCTCATCAGAAAAGCTACGAAGGCCGCCGTGCCGAGACCACCCGAAAGATTCTCGATAAAGATCGCACTAACCATCAGAGGATAGTGGTCGGGGATTAAGGCGAGACCGTAGTAGACAAGGTTACTGAGCGCCTGGATGAGTCCCAGGACAAGCAGAGACCAGCCGATGCCGAGACGCATCACTACTCCCCCCCCGAGCAAGACTCCCGCGATCGTCGCTCCGAGTCCAAGACCACCCTGTACTGCACCGATGTCGCTTGACGTGTACCCAATCTGGAGCAGGAACGGGGTGACCATGTTTTGAGCAAGCGCGTCGCCATACCTAAAGAAGATCACGAAGCTGATGATAAGAACGGCACGCCCCGAGCCAGAGCGGACGAAGAAATCCCGGAACGGGAGGCGGACAGCGTCCGAAAGGGACGCGGGAAGTGCGCTTGGGGTCCCTGGTTCCGGAGCTAGCAGCGTGGCCGTGATCCCCAGGACCATAAACACCGCCATCAACATATAGACGGTAGGCCACGCCATGTGGTCCGCCAGCACGAACGCTAACGCGCCGGTCACGAGTAACGCGATACGGTAACCGAACACCCCCACTGCGGCGGCCATGCCAGTCTCGGCTTCCGTGTCGCTCACATCGACCTTGTATGCGTCGAACGCTATGTCCTGCGTAGCACTGAACAGGGCAATCATCAGCGCGTTGAAAGCAAGGAGCTGGAGCCCTTGACGTGGATCATGGAGCGCCATAGCGGCGATCGCGAGGAGTAGGCCCAGCTGGGTGAGCATAAGCCAGGACCGTCGACGGCCCAGAAACGGAAATGTGAAACGGTCCACCACGGGCGCCCAAAACACCTTCAACGAATAGGGCAACGCAACCAGGCTGAACATCCCGATCGAGGTCAGATCGACACCCTCCACGGTCATCCACGCCTGGAGCGTTCGGCTCGTCAAGAAGAGCGGTAGTCCCGACGAAAAGCCGAGGATTAGCAGTGCAGACATCTTGGGCTGCTTGAGCGTCCTCGCGAAGGAGGCCCTGGCCATCTTCAAGGTCCCTTTTCCCTTAGTGAACGCCAAGCGTAGAACACGGGAATACCCAGCAGGATTATCCCGAACCCGTACATGGTCGACGCCGGTTGCTCGACAAGCGCGTTCAGCAACATGGCCAGCGACGCGAGCAGAAAAACGAGCGGCACCCATGGATAACCCAGAGCTCGGTAGGGACGCTCTAGCTCCGGCCGTTTACGCCGCAGCACGAACACGGCTCCCACAGTCAGCGCATAGAAGGGCCAGATCCCCAGGATGAACGAATCGGCGAGCTGCTCGAAGGAACGAACCGATACGTACCCGACGCCGAGGAACGCCGCCAGTAGGATGGCCACCCACGGAGTGCGATACCGAGCGTGCACTGTGGCGACCGGCCGGAAGAAGAGGCCATCACCCGCCATCGCGAAAAAGATCCGTGGTCCGGTCATAGTGGCGCCATTGAGAGCGCCAAAAGCCGACACCATCACCATGGCGGCGACTACCGACGCCCCTGCTCCGCCCAAAATGGCACGCGCCGCGTCCGCGGCAACCAACGGGCGATTACCCATATCGCTGACTGAAAGCAGGAACAAGTATGCCGCGTTGACCACAAGGTAGATCACCACGATTGCAGCGGTCCCCCCCAGCAATGCTCGCGGCAACGTGCGGGTCGGCTCCCGCACCTCCCCTCCGAGAAAGGTCAGGTCCGCCCAGCCGTCGTACGCCCACATCACGGCGACCAAGGCGAGCCCAAACCCCCCCCACGAGATCGGAGCGAAGGATATGGGCTCGGCGAACGCGCCTCGGCTCCCGTCACCCAGCACGAAGGCCAACAAGGCGAGCCCGGTGAGAGCCGCCACCTTGGCAACCGTAGAAGCGTTCTGCACGGCGGCACCCCAGGAGAGCGAACGGATGTTCGTGGCCGCCAACAGCAAGATGGCACCGGCCGCGACCACGCGGACCGTCACGGGACCCAAGGGAACGAACTCCCCCATGTATTCCGCGAATAGGATCGCGATCGCCCCCAGAGCGGACGGACGGATCACGAGCAACTCGGTCCAACCGAACAGGAAAGCGGGGAGTGGGCCGTATGCTTCGCGCAGGAAAACGTAGATCCCACCAGAGCGTGGGAATAAGACCGCCAATTCAGCGATCGTTAGCGCGCCGAATAGCACCACGAACGCGCCGACGACCCACAGTGTCGCGATCACCCCGACCGAGCCAACCTGCTCCGCCACCGTACTAGGCACTCGAAAGATGCCGCTACCGATCGTGGACCCCACTAGGACCGCGGCTGCACTCCAGACGCCGAGCCTGCGTGGTAGGCGGTCGGGAGCGGGCAATCTCGCGCGCACGTGACCCAAGTCCACGTCGCTACCTGGACACACCTGGGTTGCCCTTCACGAAGAAACGGAGAGGCCAATCGGATGCATCCCGCACCCCGATTCGTCCTGATACTCCCACTCCGGAATCCGGAACGGTCCATCCCCGACGCAGCTGGAGGGGAGGACAGGAAAGATCGTGGCCGTACAGCAGGCCCCCAATATCGAGGGCCTGGCAGAGACGTCCAGGCCCTGACGCCAAGGCTTCGGTTCGCCCCCGACGCCGCGCCATCTCCTGCTCTCCCACCAGGGGATCCAGTCCACGCAGCAATACGGCCTGCGGATCGCCTTGCCGACCCGTGACCACGTTCGCGCACCAGTGCATCCCATAAGCTCGGTAGATGTATGCCCGGCCGGCAGGACCGAACATGGCAGCGTTACGCTCCGTCCGGCCAACCTGAGTGGCCGCGTGGGAAGCGGGGTCGTCACCCCCCCCGTAGGCTTCGGTCTCTACGATCACGCCGGCAGTCTTCACCCCACCAAGGTTGGAAACGAGGCGTGCGCCCAACAGCTCCCGCGCGACTAGCTCCGCCTCCCGGGCGAAGAACGCCGTTCCCAACGGTTTTTCCTCGGGTGTCCATAACGCGGGACGCACGGACGTGCGACACGCCACGATCAGCGGCGACCGCCCCTTCGACTGGTCCGTGTGTGGAGACGTGAAGGCTCGAGCCCCTCTAGCTCGTCTCCTGACTGCGATCCCGTGGCGACGTCAGCGGGACCGCTCCCCGATGCAGCAGGAACAGAAGGCACCGCGGGGGCCGGCGGCTCATCCTGGAAAGATTCCTGAGATTCGGCCCGCTCTCCGGGTCCGGAGGGCACCGGAGTGGACACGTGAGGATAAGCTTCGCCGTCCACCACCGGAGCCTGAGTAATAGACTGCGAACGCGTTTCTGGAGGACCCTCACCAGAGCTTTCTGGTTGTTCCCTCCGAGCCTCGTCGGGGCCACTCTCCCCATCCCGTCCCCTCCCCCCACGGCCACGGCGTGCCTCCCCAGATTCTCTCTGCCGGCCCTCTCCCCCGCCCCCTCGTGGGCCGCGCTGGTCCTTATTGGATCGATATCTGGGACCCCGTGGACTTTGATCGGGCGTTTTCTCGCCTCCGTGTCCGGTACGGCGATCGAAGTCCGTCTTCCATTGCTCGAGCACATTCTCGGCACGCGCTGGCGGGATCAGATCCCGTACCCGCTGGGGGTCCTCTTGCAGCACGGTGAAGAGGTTTTCCCCGAATTCCTCAACCAGCTTCTCCGCCGTTTTCTCTCCGACACCCTTGTACCTGTTGGCTAGGTACCGCACCTGTGCGTCGGTATTGGTAGGGAGTCCCAGGGCAGAGGGGTCGAAGTGGGCAACGGGAGGTGTCGAGGGCACCGATGTAACGTCCGGCGCGGGGGATGGACCCGGACCCACCGGAGATGGTGGCGGCTCTTCGCGGGAGCCCAGGGGTCCCAGCCGCAGCCCAAAACGCCGGCCAAGCGCGGCGAGGGCAGATTCCTTTGGTTCGGGATCTGGATCTGACTCGGGTGCCGGCACAGAGCCAGCACTTGGTGGATCTCGCTGGGGCGGTGAACCTCCACGGTCCTCCACAGTCCGGAGCGACACCTCGTAATTGCCACTCTCGCGCTTGTGCAGATCAATCACTTCGTGATCGGATGCCTGACGGAGGAACAAGCTGAACTTGCTGAAACCGAGCTTGGCTTCGTCGAAGTCGGCGTCCAACTCAAGCATTTTCCGCTTGACATCAGAATCGCGCACGCCTTTCCTGCCATCCGCCATCATACGCTCGAGCACACGGCGTACTAGATCGTAAGCCTCCCGAAGCGGAGGCCCGTCGGAAGCGGGTGCTTCGGCTCCCTGGGCGCCACGGTGTCGGGTACCTGGTGCACGCTCCCGGGCTCGCGATCGGCCTTCAGAGCCGTCCCGTCCGCTTCCCCTGGTACGGCCGCGACTCCGCGGCTCCTCCTTCCGCTCTTCCTCGATTTTTTGCGCGCCGCCACCCTTGGCTGGCGCCACGTTGTGCTGACCGTTGTCGAGCTTCTTGATTTGTATCAGGTCCCTCGACGACGCCTCGGCTAGGAAGCGGCTGAACTTGCTGAAACCGTAATCTCCCTCGTCGAAGCCCGGATCGATCTCGACCATCACCTGTTTGAGCCGATCGGAACGCATAACATCGTCTTTGGCCACCATCTGTGCGACCGCGCGCTCGACCAGCATCCAAGGATCCACCGGCTGGTGATCCGAATCGGTCGTCTTGCGGAGCCCCGAAAGACTCGTGTAGCTGTAATACTCGTCGCAGTTCTGGACCAGGATGTCAGAGCTGGACTCCTGGATCCCCACGCCGATTACGTACTTACCGTATTCCTTGAGTTTGAGCACCAGGCTCGAGAAATCGCTGTCGCCAGTGAGCAAAATGTAGGTCCCGATCTCGGGGCGGATGAATATCAGCTCGAGGCCGTCGATGGCCATCCGGATGTCGGTGGCGTTCTTCTTGTTGCTTCCGTACGCGGGAGCGAAGATCAGATCGATGGAAGCTTCGGACAGGGGCACGATGTACTGGGGATAACGGCGCCAGTCCGCGTAAGCCCTTTGGACCGTGACCTTGCCCTTGATAATATCTGAATCGAGGAGGGCCTTTAGTTCTTTGGAGAGGTCGCTACGCATCCCCATCGTGACGTTGTCGAAGTCGATGAGGAGGGCCGCGTTAGGAGCCACCTGAAGTGGATCCGAGGAACCCATGTGGGGCACCTTGGTGAGATGCATATTCATACCGTTTTTTCGCCTCGCAGCGCTGTGATGTCGTGCCGCAAGACCTCCCCACCCGGCCCACGACCGCAGTCGTGGAGGGGGTCGGGGAAGCCTCCCGACGACCGGGAGGCCAGCAGGGCCTCCGGGTCAGGCGCTCCGGACCATTCCGGAAGTGCCTCCGCGGCGGTCGCCCTACACATACTGCGTAGGCGACCCGTCAGGCGCGTCTACCCTGCTGATCCGCTTTTATAGTGCGGGCGAGTCGACACGACGGACATTCCCCGTGCCCTTAAGCGGGAAACGGTCGAGGAAACGAACCAAGTCCGTGATCTTGATAGTCGGCTAGGGTCACCCGACACCAGCTCGGAGACGCCCACTATTGCCGCTTCCCAGACCGTGGGATGAACCTAGAGCAGATCCTCGACTCCCCGTGGGTACACGTTGAAGCCAGGCTGCATGATAACTTCCTTCCAGCGTCCTACCAAGGGGAAAAAGTCTTTCTCCTCCTCCGCGGTCACAAGGTCCTTCGTCAGAAAATACCCTCTTCGTCGAACGATCTGGACCTCTCTGCGGGCTGGCGGTGATAGCACCTCATCGCTCCGGCACTCCGGATCGTGCTCGCACACTCCGCTTCAGAATCGCGGATCCCATATTGAAGTTAAGGAGTGCTGAGTCGAGGATTCAGGGGCATGATCGTGGCACCAAGATTGGCGGCCGCAAACATCGAGATCACGAACTCGGGGCACGCGGGGAGAACCAGCGCAACGTGGTCGCCGACCTCGATCCCCAGGTCGTATAGGAAGACAGCCGGGGTCTCCGCTCTGCTGTACACCTATCCGTAGGTGAGCGCTCGACCGCGGAAGAGGAGGAAGGGACCTTCAGGATCCTAGGTAGCTCGGACAGCGAGAACGGAGGCGACGCTGGATCCCTCTACGCATCCGATCAGCGTCATGGCATTTTCCCGCGGCTGGCCCAATCCTCGAGTATACTCTCCACCTCCTGATCAGGGATCTCCCGGCTCCATCCCTCAGCCCGCGCGACCCTGCCGAGCACCTCAAGTAGAACGTATCGGGCACGCCCCTGGCGAGCCTTCTTGTCCGAACGGACGAATCCTAGGATGGCATCCCTCCCGGTAGGGGATTTGGGTGAAAGCGGCAGCCCAAGTTGCACCACGATACTTGCCAGGTGATCGGCCGTCCCCGATCGGGTCACACCCAGGGACTCTCCCAGCCGAGCTTCCAGCACCATACCCATCCCGACCGCAGTGCCATGCGGAAGAGCGTAGTCGGCGGCGGCTTCAAGGGCGTGTCCCAAGGTGTGACCGAAGTTGAGTATCTCCCGCAACCCTGTCTCTCGCTCATCCTCGCTGACCACTTGTGCCTTGATCGCAACCGAACGAAGCACCGCCCGAGTCGTGACATCCGCATCGCCATCTAACAGAGCCGGTAGATCGGCTTCCAGGACGTCCAGATAGCTGGCGTCCACAATCGCGCCGTGCTTAACAGCCTCCACGAGGCCCTGCGCACGCTCGGTACGGGGCAGGCTCCCGATGGTTGCCGTATCGGCGACGACCAGGCGGGGTGGGGAGAAGGCCCCCACTAAGTTCTTGCCCGCCGGGACGTCCACGCCGGTCTTTCCACCCACAGCCGCATCCACCATGGCGACCAGACTCGTCGGTATCTGCACCACCGGGACACCCCTCAGGTAGGTGGCGGCGACGAAACCCGCAAGGTCACCAGTGACACCGCCCCCGAGGGCCAAGACGGCGCCGTCCCTACCCATCCCCGTGGCCAACAGAGCGTCGGTGAGGTCGGTCCAACTCGAGCGGGTCTTGCTGGCCTCTCCCGGCGGGAAGGTGATCAGGTCACATTTGGTCCCGGAGTGCTCCAGCTCTTCACGGACTCGGGAGCCGTAAAGCTCCGCTACCGTAGTGTCGGCGATCAGACCGTATCGGTGGGCAGGAGCGTGCTCACGGAGGAGAGCTGGAAGAGCGGACAGCAGCCCAGGCCCCACCATTACTGGATAATCGAGGGTGCCGTCTCCAGCGCAGACGATGACCGTGGCTTCATGGTCGGCGGCGTGCACACCAGTGCGGCGAACGCTCAAAATCTTCCCCCCTCGGGCAAGACTGTAGAGAAGGTTGGCACGGAGCCCACCCGGAGGATCGCTCCAGGCCGACTTTCGATCACCGTGGTCTCCAGGGTAGCCGGTCGAGGAAAATTGCCGAGGGCGGGCCTGAGCGTCGCCACGAAGCGGTCTCGAGCAGCGGTGTCGTCCCACACCGTCACCCATGCCAGCGCGGGACCATCGTCCCCATACACCAGGGTGAAGCGATCTCCATCCCACCCCTCTGCAGCGTTGGTCGGATCACCACCGGCAACGTCCGCTAGCAGGACACGGGTCTCCATCTGCCCGAGCGTGTTCGAATACCGACTCTTCCCTCCGACCTCCAGCACCAGCTCAGTCGGCTCGTCCCGCTCTGCCAACAGCATGGCACCTGTCGCCATTACCTGTTCAGTCGACTGCGGCAGCACGGGACCGAGAGGCGAGGGCCTTCCTCCCGCTTCGTGCCAAAGGCGTTGCACGAAACCAGCGCCCTCAAAGTACGGGAAAAGCAATGACTCTTGGATGACTCGGGGCGCCTTCATCAGGGCGGGATACTGGGCGCTCAAGGACTGGAGGGCGGGGCGCACCTGCGCCGCAAAATCGGGGACCTCGGTCAGGTCGACGGCGCGGCCCTGCATCTTCTCGGTAAGGTACTCGAGCATCACCAGGGTAGCATGGCCCTCTATGGCCGCCTGGGCCGCAGCCTGCCGATCGTTTCCCCGTTCACGGGCAGTGAGGTCGCTGAGGTCCACGGATTGGTCCTGGACCGCGTGAACAAGCTCGTGGATCAATACCGTGCGAAGCTCCTCCGCCGGCTGGTCGTCCATGACGAAGAGCGCTGTCGAGTCCGGGTCGTAGAAGCCCGCCACCTGTTCGGTGTAGACCGCTAACAGTAGCTCGCGCAGGTCAATCTCAGCGGGCATCAGCCCTAGGAGCCAGTAGCTGTCGCCGATCATACGAGCCTCATCCGGCGGCAGTTCCCGATCGAGTTGGGCGGTAAGGTACCCAACCAGCTCATCCCGGGAGCGTCTCGCCAGCCGGACCGGCGCTCTAAGGTCCATACCGGACCGCTGCGCCAGATCGAGGAGCAGCTCGCTCGCGACGCTCCGCAGCTCCGGGTCGTCGCTCACCACCAGCGTATCGGCGACCTGGGGACCACTACACGCTACTGTGAGCGCAGTCAGCGCCGCCAACACGAGATCCGTCACAGGTTTTCGGTTCCGCCCCACCGCTTCCGCGGCGCGCTTCCGATCATCCGTGGCTGCTGATGCGACCATACCGGTCAGCAAGACGCACGAGGTCATCCAGGTGAGGAGTCGAGACTTCTAGCACGTCGCTCTCCTCGAGGGCCTCCATACGATGCACGATCCCAGGTCTCAGCCGCATCGCGTCACCGGCTCGGAGCTCTACCACCTCCAGGTCCTCGGGGGAGGGGCCGGCCTCCATCCGAACGTAGCCGGAGAGAACATAGAGTGTCTCGTCCTTCTCCCTGTGATACTGAAGCGAGAGAGCCTCGCCGGCATTCACATGGAGAATCTTGCCCACGTACAGTTCGGTGTCGGCCCATATGACCTCGTGACCCCAGGGCTTGTCCACATGCAATGTAGTAAGCTTCAATGCCATGCTCCGATGGATTGACGGTCCGGAGCAGATGCTCCGGTTACGGAACGTATAACACCGTATGAATTTGGGGCACTCCCGGTGGATAAGGAGAACCGGAGTCTGATACGACTACTCCATGATCTCGAGCAACTCGATCTCGAAAATCAGAGTCGCATTCGGCCCGATCCCACCACCGCTGCCACTGGGGCCGTATGCGATGTCGGGCGGGAGCACGACTCGGAAGTGACTCCCTGCCTGCATCAGAGTAAGAGCCTCGGTGAAACCTGTAATTAGCTGCCCGACGCCGAACACGACTGGCTCGCCCTCGTAGGAGCTGTCGAATTCGGTACCGTCGATGAGCGTCCCCATGTAGTGGAGCCGAACGCTCTGGTCAAGCGTCGGGCTGGGCCCCTCGCCAGTGCGTAGCACTTCGTACTGCATACCACTGTCTGTGGTCAGGACCCCGTCACGGGCCGCGTTCTCGGCCAGATAGGCCGTACCTGCCGCCGCGTTTTCCTCTCCCATACGCATACCCGCCGCCTCGGCGGACGCCTGCATGTCGGCGATGAAGGATTGGGTGACCGAGGTAAGCTCATTTAGCTCGATGTCCGGTCCTTCACCCCCCAGCGCGTCTTCGAACCCACGCATGAACGCCGCCCGATCGAGCATGTCATCCGCGAGAGCCAACTGGCTACCCATGCGGAGGCCGATTCCGTAGCTAGCTTTTTGTGCGTCCGAGTCGATCGCAGCGGTCTCGAAAGAGGGGGTCACGGACAAACAGACAACGGCAACCGCTGCGACAACTATCAGTGCGACCAAGGCGAAGAACGCCAGCCTCACGCCCGGACCCTTCTTTCGCGAATCCGTGGATCCTTCCGCAGTGAAACCTTCTTTATCAGATCCATCTCGAACATTCATTTTGCCACCCAGTTGATGGTCGGTAGGTCCTCAGTCGTGTCGTCCAACATCAGTTCTGCACTCGAGCCTTCAGCTCCTCAAACCAGTTTATGACGAAGACGACCTCGGTGCTTGTATCCTCGTCATCCCTCCGCAGCACCACGAATCGCTGATCGTCGGGGGTAACGTCGTATATCACATAGGCGATGACCTTATACACAGATGGGACCGACCAGTTCGAGCACAATAAGTTCGGGGGGATCGGTAACAAGCTATCGGAAGCCATCAAGCTGATTTCATCCCAATTCAACTACGGGAAGCAGATCAACACGATGAATAAGCGACTCATTTAGCTGGCGTGCTCCGGGGATCCCGACGCCCTCTGTTCCATCGTAGCCATGGCCTTCGGAAACCTGGCGCTGAATCTCACCCTGGAGAACAGAGTTGGACTACTAGGGGACAGCCTGCCGAACAGGAAATGCCGGGCCACCACGTACTTGTCCCCGGGACAGATCGTGGAACTCGATGCAGGACCGCTGGATCTAGCCGTTCCCTAGACAGCCACATGACAAGCGCTCCTGTCATCAGCCGGCGGCCACCGCCGACCTAATCTCCATGTCCACGTCAGTCTCGCCTTCAGAGCGCGCGATGACGGCAGCTCCACAGGAGTCACTGAAGATGTTCACCGCAGTCCGGTACATGTCTAACGGGCGATCAATCGCAAGCATAGAGCCGACGATCACGTTTACATCTGGGCCTGTTAACCCAATCGCCTCTAGCACGATGAAAATTACTACGAGTCCGGCGGATGGCACCGAAGCAGCTCCGATCGAAGCCATGAGCGCGGTCAGTACGACAACCGCTTGTTGCATGATCGTGAGGTCGAAGCCTAGCACTTGAGCGATAAAGAGTGCACCAAGGCACTCAAAAACCGCCGTCCCATCCATGTTGACAGTGGCTCCCATGGGTAGGACGAAAGAGGACACTTTATTCGACACGCCCACGTTCTTCTCTACGCTATTGATCGTGACCGGCAACGTCGCGCCTGACGAGCTCGTGGAGAACGCAATCAGCAGTGGCTCACGCATATTCGCGAAGTGAATGCGGGGCGAGATCCGTCCCAGGATGATTAGAAGGACGGGAAGCGTGATGAACATGTGGATCGTAAGAGCTGAAGTGAGCGTAAACGCGTACAGTGCGAGGGATCGAAATGCATCGAAGCCCGTTGTACCGACCATACGCGCTATTAGGGCGAACACTCCGATCGGCAAGAATTTGATGATCCCCGAAGTCACTTTCATCATCGTATGGAACAGCGCGTCGAAGAGGTCAATTACAACGCGTTGTGAACGCTCAGGAAGTGTCGTAATCGCCGCTCCAAAAACGATGCAGAAGAAAATGAGAGCCAGCATGTCCGCGGTTGCAGCCGCTTCGATCACGTTCTCCGGGACGATATTGAGCAGCAATGCTACCGGTGAAGTCGGCGTGTCTAACGCGGGCAACTCTGCGGCTGTCGCCTCTGTTATGTTAGCTCCGACCCCCGGACTTATAAGATTCACGAAGAAAAGACCCACCATCACGGCCAGGGAGCTTGAAAGCATGTAATAACCGAGCGTCTTCCCGAAGAGTCGCCCTAGAGCTCGCCCGCCTCCGACTGACGCCACGCCAGAGATGATCGACGTTAGCACTAGAGGGACGATGATCATGCGCAGAAGCTTCATGAACAGGTCGCCAATCCACCCGACGAGTTCAGCACCGCTTTCGCCAAAGACAAAACCGGTGCAAGCCCCAAGGCCCATGGCGATGAGGACTTGCCAGTGGAGTTGGCGGTACCAGGGCAAAGCGGGGTCGTGTCTCATGAGGGGAACGCTACCGGGCTAGCCTGGGGAAAAGCAAGGCGCTCTTGACAGATCCCTTGGGCTAAAGGGGAATACGGGGTCGTTGGGCGCTATCGACTTGCGCGAACCTGAACCACCCATGGCCCGATACGGGCAGCTACCTCGCTTCCCTTCACTCCGATACTCGTCGCCTCCCCGAAGCTGCCAAAATCGTCGCCGGCCAAGGGCAACAAGTAATCAATTTTCATCGCAAAGTTCGCGTTCTGCGGCACAACGCTAGCGCTGTGCAGGAATAACGAAGTGTTCGCGGTCGAAACAGCGACCCCCATGATTCTGCCCCGAGAATCCACAAGCGGGCCACCGCTGGTCCCAGGCTGAATGGGGGCGGTTACTTGCAAGAGCCTCGGGTCATCGTCCAAACCCACCAGTGCGCTGACGGCCCCGCTGGTAAAGCTTCTATTAGAGCCGAAAAAGCCTGTCATCGGGAAACCGAGGGCGTGGACCTCCGCCCCAAGGGCGGCCTCTCTACCTATCCTGATGCTATAGGGCGGTTGGTCGGCTGTAACAAGAACGGTATCCGGAGGGATCACCAAAATGGCGAGATCGTTGGCGACATCCGCACGCGCCACCTGCACTTCGACCCATTCACCACCTTCTGTGCGCACTTCGACGCGAGAGGCACCCTCTACCACGTGATGATTAGTGGCCACAGCCCGACCCGAAGGCAACACGAACCCTGATCCCTGAACGACTGCGGGCCTGTCAGGATATACCCCGGACTCCCTGCCTAACTCGAGCACCGCGAAGGTGGCACTGTCTCTTTGCGATGGCTGTAAAGGCCAGACTCGGTCATAGATGAGCCTAATGAGCATCGAGCGGCCCCGGGCGACCTCGGTTCTCGCCCCGACAAATCGAGTCCAGCTTTCCGCTTGGAAGCGGTAGGTAGAGGAGGTGCCTCCCTCAAGCTCAAACTGCTCAGAGGCGAAGACACCAGGCTGAACGAGAGCCGAAAAGGTCGCGGTGATCTCAGGGCTGCTAGAGGAATCCGAGATCTGGAGTTCGATAAATTTCCGTGGATCGGATGGATCCTTAACTACAAGGACACTGCTGAAGTCAGGGGTCGAGGTCTGCTCACCACCTCGCTCCTGCTCCGCGCTGATTGACCAAACGCCCTCCGGGAATTCAACAGAATCTGGACGTGATTCCATCCGCTGCCTAAGCTCTGTCACTGAGGTGGCAAACCGAGGGAGCGATGGCCTAGCGGGGCGGACAGGGGGAGGAGGAGCGCTAGCAGCACACGACGAAAGTGTCACACAGGCCAGAGCACAGCAGACGAAACAGTGGACGGCAGGTGCCGCCTGCCAAGGCCTAGCGAAAGCCATCAGAGCTGGCCATATCATACCATCTCCCTCCTGAGCTGTTATTCATGCAGTCCCGTTATGATGACTTACCTTGCAACTCTTAGTCTACCCCGCCTGGAAAAGAGTATACGATCAGCCGCCTTGTAGGAGCACAGGTTAGGTAGCGGCGGTGGAGTTAGAGCACGGGTACCGAGACCGCGGGAGAGCAGCCGCCCCCGCTGGCGCGGCCTTTCTGCCATGGCGCGTGGGCCGGCCAGATCAGCTGCCCCGTCTTCTTAAGCACCGCGTTCACCATCGCATTCTGGCTGCGGACGCTCTCGAGACTGACCTGGATGTAGTTGAGGAGCGTGTCCAGTCGCGACACGTGCTCTTCGGCGTCGCCGACGTCCATCTTTTTACTGTCGACCGGGATCACGAGCTCGTCCACACGAGTCGCCCGCTCGAGGACATCGTCTAGCTAGGGTGAGAACATCCAAGTCCAACCACAGAGGCCGCAGCATCAACGAAAACATATGCTTTGGAGGGTGGGCCGGAGCAGTTCGGTGGTGGGGCGTCTAGAGGATCAGCGCCAGCGGTACCAGCACCACGTAGCCGAGCACAAGGAGGATCGGGGCCAGGGTGATGGAGCCCCGGGCTAGCAGCATGTATCCGATCCCGAGGACGAGCAGGCCCGCGCCTCCGAGCACCACGTTCACGGTGGAGAAGCGCAGCGAGGCGGGAGTGCTCTTGGGTGCGGGGGAAGTCTTGCGAGCCATACGCCAATCCTACCGGGCTCGTCGGGTGCGATCAAGGTGAGCGAGTCCTTCAGCCGTCTTGGGCATCCTCCGCCATCCAATAGGCCGGTCGTTCCACCGGCTCGCCGGCGCGCAATTCGGCCATGCGCGCCCGGTTCCAGCGCCGTCGGGCCAGGGTGGCCAACATCAGCAATAGCCCTAGCGACGTCCACAGAACTACCGAATGTGAGAGGACGAGCAGCCAGCCGAAACGGCGCCTAACCCAAGCGCGCCAATCATCCTCAAGCTGGCCCAGCGTGACCCCGTACGTGCCGGCCAGGGCAGCATCGAAGGATCCCCCCTCGCGCCACCTTTCCAGTAACAAGCTGACGCCCCGCTCACCGCTCTCCTCCACGAGATAGGCCAGGGCGGATCCGGACAGCAGGTAGGCTGCCTCCGCCGACGCCAGATCGCGCGGCCAATCCAGGGTGAGGGAGTCGAGCGGCGGCGCTCGCCCGAGTGCGAGCAGGATACGAAGTCTCCATGCCTCGCTCACATCGAACCCGCCCTCGGCCCACAGCGCGTAGCCTTCGTCGAACCAGCGTGGCACCTGTATCCCCTCCAGATGCGAATGCAACGCGAGGTGCGCCCATTCGTGGCGGAGTACGGCGTTCCTCGCTCCGAGCGACGACCGCCGTGACGCGTACGCGGGCACTACCAACGCGTGTTCGTCCGGGATCGCGACGCCGGCACCCCAATCCGGGATACGGCCACCTGTTAGCTCTGCGAACGCAGCCTCGTCGGGAGCCAGGTACGCTACCGCCTCCCGTGGCAGGCCCGGCGGGAGCGCTGGCATCCTCGGCTGGCCCAGGAGAAACGTGAGTGCCCGTTCGGCCTGTAGAGAGTCTTCGGGAATGAAACGAACGCGCACAGGTCCGCTTCCGATCTCACGCCAGGAACTCTGGACGGTGGGGTCGGCCGCCACGATCGCCAGGAGAACGAGTGGCGCGGAAAGGGCGACGGCGGCCCCCCGCGCGCGCATCACTCCTGGAGACCCGACACCGGATAGATGACGAGCGGGTTGCAGGAAATCGCCGGCGAGTCCGCCGAACGGCGCGCCGCCACAGCCGCAAACCGATTGGCTGGGCCAATGACGAACGTGTCGAACGTGAATTTGGGATCGAACTCGATCATGACCATGGCGTCGACACGGCTCACTCCTCCCGGGGATAAATTTGAAGTATCCTCCGGGATCGGGGGGGGAAGAAACCCCTTCAGGTCACCACCCCCCCGCTGCTCTCACAGGCCCACCGAGCTCCTTCCGCCAACTCCGGCGGAAGTGGAGAGTGGAAACTCATCCGCTCGCGAGTCACCGGGTGCTCGAAAGCGAGCTCCATCGAGTGGAGGAACGGGCGAGTGACGCGGCGTGCCAACTCCTTGGCCCAGCCCCGGTCGGGGCCTCCCATCCCCCGCTCCCATCCCCCCCCATAGACTCCGTCACCGACCACCGGGTGACCCCGGTGAGCCAAGTGGACCCGGATCTGGTGGGTGCGACCGGTCTCGAGGGTGACATCCAGCAGGTCCGCCGCACGCCACCTCTCCTTGACCCTGACCCGGCTGACCGCTCGACGGCCACCTTCCACCACCGCCATGCGCTTGCGGTGATTGGGATCCCGAGCGATGGGAGCGTCTACACATAGGGGCGACTCGTCGAGATGTCCCCAGCTGGCTACCTGGTAGAGACGGCGAACTTTGCGGTGCCGAAGCTCATCCGAGAGCGCCTGGTGGGCGAGGTCGCTCTTGGCCACAACCATCAGCCCGGAGGTGCCTTTGTCCAAACGGTGGACAATGCCGGGTCGGAGTGCACCCCCAATCCCCGAGAGGTCACGAACATGGTGGAGGAGAGCGTTGACAAGCGTCCCTCCGGGGTGGCCAGCCGAGGGATGCACGACCATGCCAGCCGGCTTATCCACTACGAGCAGGACTTCGTCCTGATAGACTATATGTAGCGGGATCGCCTCGGCTGTGAGCGAGAGCGGCGTGGGTTCCGGCACATTGATCTGGAGGCGCTGGCCCTGGGAGAGGGACTCAGACTTGCGAGCAAGCCGCCCGTCCAGGAGCACCCGACCCTCCTCGAGGAGCTTGTGCACCCGCGTCCGGGAGAGCTCCAGGGCTGCGGCCACGAACACGTCTAGCCGCTCTCCCGCCCCGTCCGGATCCACCTCTATCTCCCTGTGCCATCCCTCCGCGGCTGCCCTATCAATCGTCATCAAGTGCGACATCCGGACCGATTCTAACCAGGTTCACCGTGACCTGGATGCCGTCACCTACTGTGCCTGGGAATCCGTTCTGCACAGCCCCATACGTAACTCCATCCGCTAGTGTCTCTGCCGCGACGAAGCGTTCGTGCGTCTGAAAAGCTGCCACCGCTGGACCCGGACCCTCGATCGTGAGCGCGATGTGATCGGAGACGTCCAGACCCGCCTCCCTGCGAGCCTGCTGCACCGTGCGGACAAGGTCGCGTGCGATCCCCTCAGCAGCGAGCTCCGGCGTGACGGTGGTATCCAATAGCACTAGTCCCGAACTGGATGGAAGCTCGGCAGTCGCCCCCGGATCACGCGATACCAATTTGCTCTCGTACTCGCCTTCAAGCAGCTCTAGGCCTCCCGCGACCATTCGACCATCCAGTGTTCTGGTCCACTCCCCAGCCTTGACCGCACGGATCGCGGTCTGCACGTCCTTGCCGAGACGAGGTCCAGCGACGCTGGCGTTGACAACCACCTCAAAGCGCCCGTGGGCAGCAACGTCGTCAGTGAAGTCTACCTCCTTCACGTTGACTTCGTCCCTGATCACATCTGTAAAGTCGGCAAGCCGCTGGGCGTCGACAGCCACAACCCGGAGCAGAGACAGCGGCAGGCGCACGCGCAATTTGTTTGTGGTGCGGAGCGCCAGAGCGGAGGAGCACACCTGACGTACCCGATCCATAGTGTCGACCAGCTCGGCATCGTTGGGTAGCGCACCTACTAGCGGCCAGTCGGCCAGATGGACGGACCGTCCACCCGTGAGGCCGCGCCAAATCGTCTCCGTGGTCAGCGGAAGCAGTGGTGCCGTGACCCGGCAGGTCACCTCGAGCACCGTGTGAAGCGTGTCGATGGCGTCACAGTCCCCAGCCCAAAACCGGTCGCGGGAACGCCGAACATACCAATTGGTCAGAACTTCGAGGAAGTCCCGCACCGTAGCCGCAGCGCCCGCTATATCGTAAGCGTCAAGCTGAGCTTCGACATCCCTAACCAATTCGTGTGTCTTAGCCAGGATGTAACGATCCAGGACATGCTGCGAATCCGTGCGGATCTTGCCCTCGATGTCCTCCGCATTCGCATAGAGCGCCAAGAAATAGTAGGAGTTCCAAAGCGGGAGAAGAGCTTGGCGGACACCCTTGCGAATGTCGACCTCAGTGACGACCAGATCGCCGCCGCGTAAATTCGGACTCGCCATCAGAAACCAACGCATGGCATCCGATCCATCGCGATCGAACACCTCCCTCACGTCCGGATAGTTACTGCGCGACTTGGACATCTTCTGTCCGTCGTTCCCGAGCACGATGCCGTGGGCTAGGCAAGCTCGGAAGGCAGGCCGGTCGAACAGGGCCGTGGCAAGCACGTGCAGCGTGTAAAACCAGCCGCGGGTTTGCCCGTTGTATTCGACGATGAAGTCCCCCGGATAGTGGTGCTCGAACCAATCTCGATTCTCGAAGGGGTAGTGCACCTGGGCGAAGGGCATCGAACCTGATTCGAACCAGCAGTCGAGTACGTCGGGTACTCGCCGCATGATCGAATGGCCAGTTGGATCGTCGGGGTTTGGGCGTGTCAACTCGTCGATGTGCGGCCGATGTAGGTCGGTAGGTCGAACTCCGAAATCGCGCTGTATCTCGTCCAGTGAACCATACACATCGAGACGCGGGTAAGCGGGGTCGTCGGACGCCCACACCGGAACGGGAGAACCCCAGTAGCGACTGCGCGATATCGACCAGTCACGCGCGTTCTCCATCCATTTGCCGAACTGCCCGTCACGGATGTGCTCGGGAACCCATGTGATCTGCTGGTTAAGCTCGACCATGCGGTCCCGAAAACGGGTGACCGCGACGAACCACGAATTTACGGCACGCTGGATGAGAGGGTTGTCGCATCGCCAGCAATGCGGATAGGAGTGGTCGTACGTCTCGTGGCGCAGCAGAGCACCGGACGCCTTAAGGTCCTTTATAACCGCCTTGTTGGCCTCGAACACCTGAAGGCCCTCGTAGGGCGGCACCTGGGAATCAAACTCGCCGCGGGAGTCGACCGGAGTGACCGGTTCGATACCTGCCGCATCTGCGACCTCCTTGTCCTCCTCTCCGTAGGCAGGGGCTACGTGGACGATACCGGTGCCATCCTCTGTTGTTACGAAATCGGCTAGAAGGATCTGGTGGGCCTCCCGTTGACGGCCCGCGAAAAATTCGAACACCGGATCGTAACGAGTACCGACCAACTCAGAACCCTTGAACCGCGCCAACACGGGTGGCGTCTCACCGAGTTCGCGGACGTAGGCATCTAGACGCGCATCGGCCAGCAGATAGCGCCTGCCTCGTGCTTCGACGACCACGTACTCAACGTCAGGATGCACAGCGGCGGCGAGATTGGAAGGAAGCGTCCACGGTGTGGTCGTCCAAACGAGCGCCTCGACACCTTCAAGCTCCGGAATCTCCGACCGCAGCCGCAAACCGAGGGTTACCGCCGGATCCTGACGGTCCCGGTACACGTCGTCCATTTTGGTTTCGGTGTTTGACAGCGGGGTCTCGCATCGCCAGCAGTACCACAACACTCGGAAGCCTTCGTATACTAAACCCTTGTCCCACAGGCTCTTGAAGGCCCACAAGACACTCTCCATATAATCGAGATCAAGGGTCTTGTAGTCACTGTCGAAGTCGACCCAGCGCGC
This sequence comes from Gemmatimonadales bacterium UBA2988, assembly GCA_002346665.1. Taxonomy (GTDB): domain Bacteria; phylum Gemmatimonadota; class Gemmatimonadetes; order Longimicrobiales; family Gaopeijiaceae; genus UBA2988. The sequence goes on along the minus strand of DEAG01000016.1, from coordinate 125,152 downwards.
CTGTCGCGTGACATAATCCTGCCACTCAGTAGTGTACTGCAGCACTGAGGCTCGGCAGGCGTCGTTGAACCGAGCCACTCCCATCGCCTCGATTTCTACCTTGTGAGATATACCCAACTGCTTTTCGGCCTCGAACTCCGCGGGAAGTCCGTGGCAATCCCAGCCAAAGCGCCGCTCAACCCTCCTGCCGCGCATCGTTTGATAGCGGGGAACGACATCCTTGACGTAACCGGTCAGGAGATGGCCGTAATGCGGGAGCCCGTTTGCGAATGGGGGGCCGTCGTAGAATACGAACTCATTCGTGCCCTGCGCGCCCGCATCGCGCAATTCAACGCTAGCCTCGAACGTCCCGTCGGACTGCCAATAGGACAGCACGTTCAGTTCGAGCTCGGGAAACGACGGCTGCGAAGGAACGGATTCTGTTCCACTACGCTCACCGAAGTGAGCACTAGGGTATGGCACGGTGCGCTCCTAGGGGCTCAGGCGTCCCGTTCACCGAAAAGGGCAGTACCGATCCGAACCATCGTGCTGCCTTCCCGGACTGCCACCGCCAGGTCATTGGTCATCCCCATCGACAGCTCACCCCCTATCTGGTCCGATCGCGCTACCAACCGATCACGCAGCTCGCGTAGCCGCGCGAAGGTCGCGCTCAACACCCGCGTTTCGTCGGTCAGCGGCGCCATCGTCATGAGCCCTTCCAAGGAGAGCCCCGGAAGCTCGGCCATCGCGAGCACGGCCTCCTCTGCTCCTGCGTGTGGGAGTCCCTGCTTGCCACCCTCCCCCGAGGTGTTGACCTGGGCAAGGATTGCCACATTCCGCCCGCGATCCACGCCAGCTCGGGCGAGGCGCTCCGCCAGGCGAACCGAGTCGACCGAATGGATCATGTCAGCCAGCCCAACGACACCACGAGCTTTCCGTCCCTGCACGTGCCCAACCATGTGCCAGCGCAGTCCTTCCTGTCCCAACAGGGCCACCTTCCCCTCCAGCTCCTCGACCCGGTTTTCCCCCACATCGGAGAGACCCAGTTGGAGGACCGCGCGCACCGCATCGGGCGGATGACCCTTGGTCACCGCCACGATACGCACCGTGGAAGGCTCACGCCCGGCTGCGAGCGTCGCGACCGCGATTGTCTCCCTCACCCGGGAGAGGCTTTCCCTGAGGCGATCCGCGTAAGCTACCGTCATGGGCGGTGGGTCAACATGGGTCCGCCGAGGTCCCCCCCCCGGGACCCCTGCATCAAAGCGCGGGGGCCGGCTCAGCGATTCCTACCTCTGGCCTCGTCACCGTGAGGATCTCGCGGAGGCGCTCCGTAGTCACGTCCCGGTCCAGGAGACCCTGCCGGGCAACCGACACGCGGGACGTCTCCTCGCTCACCACGATTACCACTGCGTCGGTCTCTTCGCTGAGGCCGATCGCGGCCCGGTGGCGTGTGCCCAGGTTCTTCTCTGGCAAGGAACGTTGGGTCAGCGGGAAGATCGCCCCGGCAGTCCTGATATGGTTGCCCTTGATGATCACCCCGCCATCGTGTAGGGGCGAACGGGGGGTGAAGATGGTCCTCAGCATTTCTGCGGTGACCCGAGCGTCCACGTTGCTTCCGGTGGTCGCGAATTCGTCCAGCGCAACCCCGCCTTCAATGGCAATGATGGCGCCGGTCCTGGAGCGAGCGAGCTGCTCCACGGCCCTTAGCACCTCGTCCACGATCGCGCTGTCCTCGAACCTCGAAAACACCCTGAACATGCGGCTCCGGCCCAAGCGGGCCAATGCGGAGCGCAGCTCAGGCTGAAATACGACCAACGCCGCGATGGACCCGTACTGGAACAGGTACGCGAGCAGGGTGCGGATGAGGATCAGGTCGAGGCGCTGGGCCACCAGGTAGATCCCCGCCAGCAGGACGATGCCCAAGAGCATCTGCATGGCCCGCGTTCGGTGGATCAGGAGGAGCAGTCGATAGAAAAGCACTGACACGACGCCGATCTCGATCAGGTCCCACCAGCTTGGGCGGAAGAATCGTAGCTGCTCCCAGACCGATTCCACTAGCGCGTCGCAACCTCCCCCGCTACCGCCCGCCTAGTCCCCATCAGTGGCCGGGGTCTTCCATCGATCAGGAGACCGCGGGGTCGGGAGGCAACGGCCGGAGTGGGATCTTAGTTTCCCTGGGAGTGCGTACCGGCGGGGCATCCGTCTCGGCGCCGAGCCCCTCGGGCTCTACCGTCTCCAGGGGGGCCAGCTCCTCTCCCTTGCCGATTAGAGCGATCTCATCCCGGTCAAGGGTCTCACGGTCTAGGAGCGACTGCGCGATCCGGTCGAGCAAGTCCCGTTGTTCATCGATAACTGTGCGAGCACGGTCGTGCGCCTCGTCCAAGAAGCGCTTGACCTCTTGGTCAACCAGTTGAGACGTGTGCTCGCTAATGTCGCGCCGCGTACTAAGCTCCCGTCCCAGGAATACTTCGTGGTCCGATTCGCCAACCGCCATGAGACCGATCCTTTCGCTCATACCGAAACGAGTAACCATGCGCCGTGCCATCTCAGTAGCCCGCTCGATGTCGTTGCCGGCACCCGTAGTAACGCGCTCCATGCCGAAGATCATCTCTTCGGCGACACGGCCACCGTAAAGCATGGTCAGCTGCCCTTCGAGCCACTCCTTGGTATAGGAATGGCGGTCCTCCTCAGGGAAACTCGCCGTGATGCCGAGAGCACGGCCGCGGGGAACGATGGTCACCTTGTGCAGGGGATCCATCCCCGGCACACACAGCCCGATTACAGCGTGCCCAGCCTCGTGATAGGCGGTCAGACGACGTTCCTTCTCGGTCAAAACCAGGCTCCGCCGCTCGGTGCCGAGCATGATCTTATCTTTGGCCTGCTCGAAATCGTCCATGGTCACGCGATCCCCGCCGCGGCGCGCGGCCAGGAGCGCGGACTCGTTGCAGATGTTCGCGAGATCGGCCCCCGACAACCCCGGCGTGCCGCGCGCGACAATACCCAGCTTGACGTCGTCGGCAAGCGGGAGCTTCTTGGCATGCACGCGCAGGATCGCCTCGCGGCCTTTCACGTCGGGCAAGTCCACCACTACCTGCCTGTCGAAACGGCCGGGCCGGAGGAGAGCGGGATCGAGAACATCAGGACGGTTGGTTGCGGCGATCAGGATCACACCCTCGTTGGTCTCGAATCCGTCCATCTCGACCAGCAGCGCATTCAGGGTCTGCTCGCGCTCGTCGTGGCCGCCGCCCAGGCCGGCACCGCGGTGACGCCCCACCGCATCGATCTCGTCGATAAAGATGATGCAGGGAGCGTGGGCCTTGCCCTGCTCGAAGAGGTCCCGCACCCGCGAGGCACCCACGCCGACGAACATTTCGACGAAATCGGAGCCGGACATCTGGAAAAAGGGCCGCCCAGCCTGTCCGGCCACGGCACGCGCGAGCAAGGTCTTCCCGGTTCCTGGAGGGCCCACCAACAGAACGCCCTTGGGAAGGCGCCCCCCTAGGCGAGCGAACTGCTGCGGATCCTTGAGGAACTCGATGATCTCTTCGAGCTCCTCCTTGGCCTCGTCGGCGCCTGCCACGTCCGCGAAGGTCACCTTAGGGGCTTCGGGGCTGATGAGCTTGGCCTTGGAGCGTCCGAACTGAAACGCTCGGTTGCCCCCGCTTTGCATGGTGCGAAAGATCCAGATCCAGAACGCTATGAAGAGCAGCCAGGGGAGCGCACCGAGCAGGATCGTACCCCATCCCGCTACGTCGCGCTTGCCCTCGACCACCACACCCTGGCTCAGGAGCTTCTCTTCGAGCGCGGGCGACAGGTCGCCCGGGAGGGCGGTCTGGAAGGACACCCTATCCTGTCCGCCGCGGGACACGGGAGATCGCAGCTCACCCGTCATCCGGCGTTGGTCGATGACCGTCACCTTGTGGATGTTGTCGGCATCGAGCTGCTGCCGGAACTCGGTATACGTGAAGTCCGTCGCCCTCTCCTCCTGCCCCCGCAGGAACTGCGCCGCGAGTACGGACATGAGGACTATGAGAACCCACAGGGCGAGGGTCTTAGAGTTACGGGACCATCGTCCCGACGGGTCGTTCCTTGGGGGGTCCATATCAGCCATTCTCTAGTCTACCCGCGGGAGGACAAATCCTGCCCTCACGGCTGCTCATAGGCTCGCAATAGAGGAGGCGCACGTGACCGCTAGAGGCCTGCCCGGTACCGTAGTACCGTAGCTTGAGGCGACCAGGAAATCCACCCACAGGGGCCAGTAGGTGCGGTGCACCAAGTCTGCGAGAAAGACGAACGAGCCCTTGAACAGACCCGGCATCAGAAGGTCGTCTTCGGCGCTGTAGGTCGTGGGAATTTCCTCACCTATGAGCATCGACGCGCCCGCGAACCTGCTTCTCCATATAGATGATGCGTCGGAGCTCCTGCCCACCAAGCTGCACGGCACCTTCAGGCGCGACCCTCATCCCTGATCCCGATGTGGAACCTCTCCTCCCCCGGAACCGGCTCCGTCCCCGACGCGCGGGCTACTCCTGGAAGCCAAAGCACCCGCTCCGCTCCATCGACGAGCACAGGTACCTGTCCGCGCTCACTCACGGGGATACGAGCCTCGCTCAACAATTTCTTCAGTTTCTTCGATCCGTAGGGCAGGCGGATCCGATCTCCTGGCCGCCAGGTCCGGAAGCAAAGGGGAAAAGCGAGGCGCGCCAGCGCGAAGGCCTCGCGTTCCAACAGAAATTCGGGGGACAACACCTCGATTGACCACCGGGCTGCAGTGCGGCGTCCATCCACCTGAAACCATCCCTCTCCCGATTCCGCGGTGCCAATCTCGAGAATCTCGTTGGGTCCACGCACGATCACACGCGCGATAACTAAGCGGTCGAATTCCCGCGAGAGCATGAACCCTCGGGGAAGGGAGTGGCTACGGCCGCTCACTCCCGACCTGGCAAACTCCACCGCCGCCCGGGTTCCAGCTTCATCGAGACTGGATCCCAGGCGGCGGACGAGGGCACGAAGCACGCGCGCGCGCATCGCCGAAGGATATCCGAGCAGCACCGAGCGGGCGACCACGATTCGGTCCACTGAACGCTCTAGGATCGCCCCTTCGACCAACCCCGCTAAAAGGGTGCGCCATGCGCGCTCTTCGCGGACCGCCAGGCGTGCGAGCCGCACGAGCGCCATGCGCGCCCCCGGGGCCACGGCGGCTTCCAGCTGGGGGAGCACGTCGAGGCGGAGCACGTTGCGCGCGAAGCACCGTTCCTCGTTCGTGGAATCGACCCGAGGAATGAGGCCCGCGGCGGCCACGTAAGCCTCCAGCTCCTCCCGCCAGAAGGAAAGAAGGGGGCGGAGGATGACCCCACGACGCGTGGGAATTCCGCGCAACCCCGCGAGTCCCGTGCCGCGGGCGATCCGGAAAAGGACAGTCTCCGCCTGGTCGTCTGCGTGATGCGCCGTCAGGATCCAGCGTGCACCAGTCCGGACCCGCACTGCCTCGAGAAAGGCGTAGCGTGCTCCCCGAGCAGCCTCCTCAGAGCTCAGGGACACCTCCGCAGCACCCACCTCCACCTGCACCCCCCATTCTCGGGCCAGGTCTCTTACCCAGAGAGCATCCTCTCCGCTCTCAGGACGCATCCGGTGATCGAAATGCGCCGCGACCAGCTGGAGACGCGGGAGCCCGGACGCGAACCGAAGGAGGTGCAAGAGCACCATCGAGTCCAGCCCTCCCGAAACCGCAACGACCACGCGTTCCCCCGTCACCAGGTGCCCTCCCGCAGACATCCGTGCGCCGACGCGAGCGGGCAGGTCCGTCACGTCCCGACCGTCCTTCACCGTGGGGAAACCCCCGGTGCGAGTGGCCTATTCGCGACTTCGGAGAGAACGCTGGACAACAGATCCGGGCGGTCGCTCTGGATGCCATCGACCCCCCAACTCAACAGCCTTCGCATCGCCACCGGATCGTCCACAGTCCACACCTGCACGGGAAGGTTCCGTCTGTGGGCCCGAGCCAGGAACGATGGCGTGACGATCCGGATCCCGTTCCACCACTCACAGACCTGGATGATGTCCGCCATAGGCGTGTACCCGAGGGGCAGGAGGCGCAGCCTGGCCACCTGACCGCTCGACGCCCCCCACGGGCCTTGGTACCCGCGCGCAGCCCGACGGGTGCGTTCGTATTGAGCGGCGATCAGCACTCGGTGGGTCGCGCCGTGCCGCCGGATCAGCTCGACCAACGGCCTTGCGGTCTCGGGACTCTTACTCTCCACGTTGAGGCGCGAGCGCGGGAATGCCTCAAGCACTTCCTCGAAACGAGGGATACGAACACCCCGCCCACGAAAGCTCGCCGTCCCATCGAGAGCAACGAAGCGATAACCCGCATCCAACTCGCGCAGGGCCGCCCACGAAAGGTCATGTACCCATCCCGCGCCATCGGTGGTGCGGTCCACCGTGGCGTCGTGGATCACGATCACCTGGCCGTCGGCGCTCAGGCGCACGTCCATCTCGAGGATGTCTGCGCGCCAGGCATCGATCGCCTGTTGGAAAGCGACCATCGTGTTCTCGGGGGCGAGCTTCGCACCCCCACGGTGGGCCACCAGTGACGGGGCCCCGGCCAAGTAGGGATGGCCCGGCCGGAAGCCGACGTGCCACACGTCAGTGCACGGAGCGAACCGCCTCGGCGCGGGCGGTCTCCTGCGGAGTCAGATCGAGCCAGTGGTACAGTACCAGGTCAAGAAGTCGATCGGTCATGTCCAACTCGAACCGCACTTTCTCGGGATCGCCGTCGACCTCTCCTGCCGAAATGAGCCCGTCCAGGTCGAGCACCCGCGTCGCGAGGAACTGCAGCAATTCCTCGACCACCTCGGGCCGAGGACAGGCGCCCTCGCCACCGGGGACCGACTCCCGCAGCAGCAGCCCGCGCACGAACGCGAGCAACCCGGGAAACGCCCTCTCGATCTTGTCGCCCCCTGCGTCGTGGGTGATATGCTCCCATTCGAGCTCGTCCCAGTACAGATCGGTGGCCTCCTCCATGAGGTGTCGGCGCACGTGTGGGGGAGCGCTGGGCGCGCGGGAAGGGGCGAGATAGCGGCCCACCACCTGTCCCAAGCGCTCACGCCGGCCGCCCAGCAGAGTGGTGACGCGGTCATTCACGGTGGGAAACCTCCCGGGAACGAATGAGCGGGGCGGTCAACATGGGGAGCGATGACGCCATCGGCTAGGCTTTCGGTGACCGGGGGCCAACATGGAATCAGAAATTGAGCAGATGCGTCAGCTTCAAGTTCACGTTCCTGAGTGTCTCATCGTTGCCCGCGGTAGGCCGCACCTCAGTGTATACGATGAAGAAGTCACTCAATGGATGATGGATGAACCGGTAGCGGACATTCGAGGAGATCGTCTCAGCGGCGGTGTTGTACTGAACGAACGCCTCAAGAAACATCTTGGGAGAAAATGCGACCGCGGCGCGCACCCCGATCAGATCCGTCGTGAAACCGCCATCCGCGAAATCTACGATGTTACGTCCCCAATCAGCCCTGGCTTGGAAACCAGCGCTGAGGTTCAGCCCTATGCCGCCATTAATCTCCTTCTTGTGCCCATCGAAAAAACCTCCCACCCGATATCCGGCGTTCACGTTCACACGCCGTGCTCGCGAGCTCGAGAAGCGTAAATTCCACTCATTGAAATGGTAGTCTCCGACTGGAATCGTCTGTCCCTGGATCTCGAAAGGCTCGTCTAGCCGCTCGAACTTCCAGTTGCGGAACATCACGAAGTTGGCCCCGTCCCTAAACGTCAGTCTGTTGCCAAGCGCGTTGAAACTAGTCACCAATCGGTTCGAACTGTCTAGGGTCTGGCGTAAGCGAATAAGTGGGTTGTACTCGAGAATGATGCCCGAGAACCGCGGTGTGAACACAAAGTTGTTTACGAACTTCCGGATGCCGAGCCGGGGCGTAAAACCGAAGTCGTTGTGAAAATCATCGTCGATAGACACGAAACTGCTGCTGCCGTTGAAGACGCGATCCCGATACGTGACCTGTATGGTGGTCGCGAGATTGTCGCCGGTCGTGGTAGGCGTCTCGGCACGCATGACGGCGCCCGACAGGTTGAGGCGCTGCTGAAAGAAATTGAAATTTCCGTCGACGCCCATCGTGCGGTTCCAGTCCCCCTCACCGTCGGCCCTCCGGTAGAATAAGAAACCGCCCACCTGCGAATTCGTGAGCAGGTCACGCCGCAGTCTACTGACCATCCAGTTATTGTCGGGCTCGTCACTCTCGCCACCGACGTTCATGCCCAGGAAGCCCACGTCGAAACCAGCCAGTTTACCGGTGACGCGGGCGCCCCCGCGCATCGAGAGCGGCCCGTCTTCGGAGAGACCGATACGACGGCTGAAGAACGGCACGAGGTCGCGCTCCGCACCGCAGCGGCCACCGCCACCGCGGCCACCGCGACCACCACCACCACCACCCCTACCCCTACCTCCACCTCCACCTCCACCTCCACCTCCACCTCCACCGGCGTTACCGCACACATCGAACACGCCAAGGTTCTCCAGGAAGAACTCCCGTTTCTCAGGGAAGAACAGGCCGAAGCGGGTAAGGTTGACCTGCTGCTGGTCCACTTCCACCTGGGAGAAGTCCGTGTTTACGGTAAGGTCGAGGGTGAGGCCCGAGGTGATCCCGTACTTAACGTCGACGCCGCTGTCGAAATTCTTCTGCCCCGGAACCGGGGTGCCGCTCTCCTGCCGATTTGCAACCACGAACGGCTTGATCTTGAGATTGCTTCCCTGACGGACGCCCTCAATGCCCGTGAGCGTGCCAGCAATGGACGCCTCGAAGATCCGGAACGGACGCGGAGCCGGGGACCACTGCACCCATTCGTTCCGGTTCCGCATTATGCGCTGGATGTTGAAGCCCCAGGTCTGGGTGTTGTTCGTGTCGTCGAAGCGAAGGGTCTTGAACGGAATCGCGAACTCGGCCGTCCATCCCAATTCGGTGATCTGAACCGCTACCTCGTAGATGCCGTCCCAGTTTTCGTTCGGGGTTCCTCCCGAAATCTGCCAATCGCGCATAGCAGCGCCGGGGTTCGTCGCGAACGCGAAACCGTTCCGGTCGTCGTCGAAGGTGTCGAAAAAGAGGATGATCACGTCGCCATCGGTCGCCGCAAACTCACGTTTCAGCTCGCTGATGATGGTCGGGTCCCGCTGGTGTGCCACGACCGAAACGTAGATCTGGTCCTTGTCGTAGAGGATCCGGAAATAGGTTTGCTCGGTCGCGAGCACCCCGGTCTGCGGATCAGTCTGATAGAAATCGCCTCCCACGACCGCCCGTCCCCAGGCCGGCTCGTCAAGAGTGCCATCTATGACGATCCGGTTCGAGACTCGGGTCGCACCGTACACCTTGGAACGCTGCACTGCCACGAAATCGGTCACGGGCTCAGCGGACGGACCAGCCCCCTCAGACTGAGCGCGGAGCGGCTGGACAGCCGCCATACATAACACGGATAGCGACAAGCCGACCAAGGCGATGTGCGGCACGAGGGCCAGATGCGGCATCTCCAATTGCCTGATAGTCACAAGAAAAGATGGCTCCTTGGGCTGAGCGAGGAGGGCAGAATCGCGGCCGCCCGAAAGAAGCTGACAGCCTACGATTATATGAGTGAAGTCGTGTCGGGGGGAACGGTACACTGTGCGGACGTAAGGTATAGGAGGGAGGTCAGCGACCGCGTAACCGTGGCGCCCCTTGACCGACGCACCGTCTTGGATACCGTATCTTGCCGACAAGCAGCTGAATTCGATGACCAATCGCCCGTCTCCCACGAACTACTGTGGACGAGGCCTTGCGAACGGCGTGCATCACTATGATAAGTGCGTCTGGGCTAGCGAAGTACTTTGGTGGCAAGCGAGCGCTCGGCCCGGTTTCGTTCGAGATCGGTCGGGGCGACACGGTGGGGTTCCTGGGACTGAACGGCGCTGGAAAGACCACCGCGTTGCGCATTCTGGCTGGCGATCTGCGCCCCTCCGCCGGATCTCTGATCGTGAACGGCTCCGATGCGATCCGCGATCCCATCGCGGTGCGACGCCTCGTGGGTTTCCTTCCCGAACAACCGCCCCTCTACCCCGACATGGCAGTCGGTAACTATCTGCGCTTCGCTGGTCGCCTACACGGCATGGCACCGGCAGACGTGGAGCGGCGAGTCGGCGACGTCGAGGAACTCATGGGCCTCAAGGACGTGTCGCGTGAGATCATCCGCCACCTTTCGGCAGGTTATCGACAGCGTGTCGGTCTCGCACAGGCCGTGATTCACGAGCCTGAATTGCTCATCCTAGACGAACCAGCCCACGACCTCGACCCCGCTCAGATCGCCGAGATGCGCGCGCTACTCGGCGCCCTCCGGGATCACCACACCATACTGGTGTCCAGCCACAACCTTCCCGAGATCAGCCAGACCTGCGATAAGTTGCTATTTTTGGACGGTGGCAAAATCATCGCGTCCGGATCGGAAGCTGAGCTTGCGGCACGCTGGCTAGATACGTTTCGAAGTGAGGTGGCGATTCGACTTCCGGACGGTGGGCGTGAACTAGAGTTAGATGCGGACGTCGCCGCGATGCCCCCGGTGGCCGCCGCGATCGCCGCGCTACGCTCTATAGAAGGCGTGCTGGAGATCAAGGCAATGGCCGTGCCCCAGGAGGGTGGTGCCTCGATCCACGTTGAGTCCGGAGAGGATAAGCGATCCGAGATCTGCCGTATCTTGGTTGAACAAGGGTTTGAGGTAACCCGACTTGAACGGAGCCGGGAGAAGCTGGAGAGCGTTTTCCTGGACCTTGTGAGAGGAGCAGAGCGTGCGCGCGATAGCGGTAATCCTGCGGCGTGAACTGAGCGCCTACTTCAAGGCGCCGCTAGGCTACGTGGTGGCCGCAGTCGTGCTGCTACTGTCCGGATTGCTGTTCTACGCCGAGGCGTTGGGACCCGCGGCGGGCGCACGGCTGTCGGCCGACGTGCTCTCCCGTTTCTTCTTCAACGTCAGTGGCCTTGTGGCCATCGCCGCCGTCGTCATCTCCATTCGGTTGCTTACGGAGGAGCGCCAGAGCGGGAGCATCGTTCTTCTGCACACCTCGCCGGTACGCGACCGGGACATCGTGCTTGGCAAGTTCTTCGCAGCGTTCGCATTCCTCGCGGGCATCACCCTCGCCACGCTCTATCTGCCCCTGCTGGTGCTGGTTAACGGCAAGGTGTCGTGGGGCCACATCGCCGTCGGCTACTTGGGCGTTCTCCTGCTAGGCGGAGCGGTGCTCGCGATCGGCCTCTTCGCATCGGTCTTGACGCGAAATTCACTGGCCGCGGCCGTGACTGGGGGGGCGCTCACCGGGAGCATGTTCCTGCTCTGGCCTCTGGCCATGGTCGTGGGTCAGCCGTTCGCAGAGGTCTTCGCCGGGCTGGCGATACACGGCAGGCACTTCAGCGGCTTCCAGGTCGGAGTACTGCACCTTCGCGACGTCGTGTACTACCTCGGGGTCACGTACTTCTTTCTCCTGCTTGCGACCAGGACCCTGGACGCGCGGCGGTGGCAATGAGGCGGGCGGCGCCCTGGTGGCTCGGCTGGCTGCTCGCCGGCGGTCTGATTTCGATTTTTGCCGGCGAGCGCATCTTCGCAGAGGTCAGCCTCGCACGCGCCTTTCTGTCCGGCCTAGGAACGCTCGTCGTTCTGGCGAGCACGGCACTACGCGCGGTTTCCTGGCGATCTTCCGAAGGAGAGGCACGGCAGGTCGAGCGGTGGCTACTGCTCGCATACGCAGGCTGCATCCTGGCCCTGATCGGATACCTGTTTTCCAGCGACGACGGCATACGTTGGCTGGGACTCACCTTCGCCGACGAAACTGCCCGCGCACGCTACCGCATCCCCCTCGAGGTGCTGTGGGTCACGCTACTGTTTGTCTCGCTACTGCCTACGCTCGGGGCCCAGCTCGCACTCGGTAGGCACCGCCAGGCCCGCGATGCAGCAGCGGGCGTGGAAGCGTTCCGGGTGGTGGAAATGGCGCGATCAGGACTCGTCGTGGCGCTGGCGGGAGCGACCCTAATGTTGCTTGGGTACGTCGCCTCAGCGCGCGACGAGGTGCTGGACTTGAGCTACTTCAAGACGTCGAGCCCTGGGGCTGCCACCAAGGGGATAATCTTAAGCTTGGACGAGCCGATCACCGCGATGCTGTTCTTCCCAGACGTGAATCCGGTCAAGGACGAGGTACTGGCCTATCTCAACGGTCTGGCGGACGCCACTGACCGTCTGCGCATCGAATCGTACGACCGGCTCCAATCACCCCGCCTCGCAGAGCGCTACGAAGTGTTTGACGACGGCACTCTCGTGTTCGTCCGTGGTGACCAGTCGCAGCGCATGGTGGTGGGCACCGATTTGAGACAGACGAGATCCACCCTGCGCACCTTGGACCGTCAGGTGCAGGCGAACCTGCTCCCGCTCCTGCGCGGATACCGTAAGGTCTACCTCACGACGGGACACGGAGAGCTGAACGATTCTTCCGGTGCGGGTCTGTCAGAGGGAGCGCCACTGGGGCGGGTGGAGGTATTGAGCGAGATCCTGAGGTTCCTGAGCTACGAGGTAGTCGACCTCGGTCTCGGGGATGGTCTTGGGCAGGACGTGCCAGCCGATGCGGCGATGGTGATGGTGTTAGGCCCGCGCCGGCCTTTCTTTGAGGCGGAGATGGCGTCGCTGGAACGCTTCCTCGCACGCGGAGGTGCGCTGCTTCTCGCACTCGACCCCGAGGGCACATTCACGATGGGCCCACTAGAGCAGCGGCTCGGAGTCCGCTATGTGGCGACCCCGCTCGCCGACGAGCAGCGGCATCTCCAGCAGCGCGGCGACCTCTCGGACCGGCGGCTGATCATCACCAACAACTTCACCTCTCACGAATCGGTGACCTCGCTCGCCCGGGCCCCCACGAATACCGTCGTTCTCCTCGTCAGTCCGGGGTACCTCGATACCGTCGAGGGAGCGGCAGCCACCCGACGCTTTGTGGTCAGCTCATTGCAGACGACCTTCGCCGATCTGAGTGGGGACTACCGCTTTGATGATCCCAGCGAGCAACAGCAGCCCTACAAACTGGTGGCGGCCGTAGAGGGGGAGGTGGCAGCAGCATCGAACCCACTGGTTACAGAGCCCGGGCCTATGCGAGCCTTGGTGTTCGCGAGCTCGTCGCTGTTCGCGGACGCGGTCCTCGCCAGCATAGCGCCCAACGCCATGCTGGTAGGCGACGGCATCAAGTGGCTCGGGCGCGAGGAAACATTCGCCGGAGCTACGGAGTCCGAGGCAGACGTGCCGATAGTGCACACGAAGGCCGAGAACATCGCCTGGTTCTACGCCACGATTATAGGCGCTCCAATGCTGGTTCTCGGAGGTGGCCTGCTCGGTGTGTATCGCCGCCGTCACCGGAGAGGACTACGGTCGTGAAGTCCGTATTGGCCTACACCATCCTCCTGGTCGCGTCACTCGGGCTCGCATACCAGACCTGGACTCGAGGGGACACGGTGCTGTCACCCGGGTCTCTGACGCTCTGGACCGTGGACATGGACAAGATCTCGTCGATCGTATACGAGGCAGCGGACAAGCGCGTGGCCATAGAACGACGGGAGGACGAAGGCCCGTATCTGTGGGGCAGCGTCACACGCTCGGTCTTAGGGGACAGCGTCTCCGCGGCCAACGACACAACCACTGAGTTCCTGGTCGGCCAGGGCGCCGATGGTCTGCTGGCGCTGCTCGCGGCTCCTCGAATTCTGCGCAACCTTGGCATGCTGAACGCAGAGCGCGAAGAGGAATACGGACTCGACGGAAGCCTAGAAAGCTTAGTCGTGCAGGCGGACCGGGAAACCCACGAACTTCTCCTAGGCACGACCGTGTTCGGCACCAACGACCGTTACGTGAGGGACGCGGCAAGCGGGCGGGCGTACGTGCTACAGGGCGCGGCGCTGGGTTCGTTGGTCAGCGCCGAGCAGGTTTATTCGGAAACCCGACTCCACGCCTTCACCTTGGACGCAGTCGCTGCGGTAACAGTGCGGACGGAACGGGGAGAGCGTACCATGAACAAATCTTCAACTGGGTCTTCCGGGTCTCCGTCGTGGACACCTACCGACGCACCTTTCGGTCGGCCTGACCAGACGTTCGCGAACTTCATGGAACGGCTCGGACAACTCTGGGTCAGCAGGTACGAGCCATCCATCGACCGCGGGGCACTCCGCGAGGTGGCACGAATCGAGTACGTCGACGCCGCCGGAAACTCCCTTGGTCATACTGAGTTGCTGCTGTCGGACGGCGACGGGGAGCCTGTATACTACCTAGCCACTGAGCACACCCGCGTACCGATAACGTTGGTTTCGGGGGCAGCCGAAAGGTTGGATCAAGATCTGGCGCAACTGCTCTGAGCGAGGCACACGACCGGCTCAATAAGGATTCGCGGTGCGTCGGAAGTCTACGAGAAACGAATGCTCCACACCGAAATGAAAAGGATTACGCTGCGATTGAGCGCCGACGTGCGTGCCGGGCACTACGAAGCAGACATGGACCTTGGCAAGGCAGAGCACCTAGGGGAGTCGCAAAAATTGGCAGCAGAATATGAAACCCGCGCGCGGCCCATTCTGGAAGAATACATGGCCCGCGGCCTGATCACAGATGAAGAACTTGCAACGGGAAGAACGCTTGGGACCGACCGGCATATTCTGGCCGACCAACTCCAAGCTCTAGCGGAAAGCCTGCTGACTTACTGAGGCGCTGCTCCCCGAAGAGGTATCGGTTCGAGCAAGGTTAGGCCACAACTCGTTGTCCTACAACGATGCCGGAGGAGGGACTCGAACCCCCGACACGCGGATTATGATTCCGCTGCTCTGACCGACTGAGCTACTCCGGCAGGAGGGCCCAAAACTGCCCGGGGCTCCAGGGGGTGTCAACCTGCCCTGGGTATTATGTCACAGCCCCCCTACCCCACCCTACCAAGGGAGCGGCCCGGCTACGACAGGAGCCGGGGAAAGCTCGTTGAAAGGGTCCAGCTAGGGTCCGTTGGAACCGGTGTCCTGGCTTTCTGCCGGGGCAAAGCGATAGAGCACCTCACCGTCTCGGATCAGGCCGAAGCGCTCCCGAGCGAGCCGCTCGAGCATGGCAGGGTCGGTCTCCAGCGAATCGACTAGGGCCCTCAGCGAATCGTTGGCTGCCCGAAGCCGATCTAGCTCCACCGCCGCCACCGCCAGTTCCGCGTGCGTCCGGCGCACGTCCAAAAGAGAGTATTCGCCTCCGAAAACGGCGTAATAAGCCGCCACCAGCAACACTCCCGGAAACAGAAGTTTCGTCAACCGTCCCACAGCGCTTTGCCTGGATATTCCCCAAACTCGCCCAATTCCTCCTCTATGCGCAGGAGCTCGTTGTACTTCGCTACCCGGTCGGTTCGACTCGCGCTCCCCGTCTTGATCTGCCCGGCTCCCATCGCCACCGCCAGGTCAGCAATGAAGGTGTCTTCGGTCTCACCCGAGCGATGCGACACCACCGACCGATACCCTGCCTCCTCCGCGAGCCGCATCGCCTCAAGCGTCTCGGTCAGGGTGCCGATCTGGTTCGGCTTGACCAGAATCGCGTTGGCGGCACCGTCGCGGATGCCCCGGGCCAGCCGTTCGGGGTTGGTGACGAACAAGTCGTCCCCGACGATCTGCAACCGCTTTCCGACCCGGTCCGTGAGCGCCTTCCATCCGGCCCAGTCGTTTTCGTCGAGCGGGTCTTCCAGCGAGCGAATCGGATATTTCAGGGTCCATTCCTCCCAAAACTCGATCATCGCCTTGGCGTCCCGCCGTTCAGCGGTCGACCAACGGAAGACATACTCCCCGTCTTCGTATAATTCGGTGGCCGCGGCGTCGATAGCGAGCATCACGTCCTCGCCGGGACGGTAGCCGGCGCGCTCGATCGCGGTCAGCACCACCTCCACCGCCTCCTCGTTACTCGCCAGATCCGGGGCAAATCCACCTTCGTCACCTACCGCAGTGTTCTTTCCCTTGTCAGAGAGCACTTTCTTCAAGGCGTGGAAGATCTCGACTCCGCAGCGCAGCCCGTCGCTGAAGTTATCGAAGGCGAGCGGCATCACCATGAACTCCTGGATGTCCACGTTGTTGGGAGCGTGGGCGCCACCGTTCAGAATGTTCATCATCGGCACCGGAAGAACGTGGCTATCGCTCGCACCCAAGTGCTTCCAAAGCGGAACGTGGTCCGCATTCGCGGCGGCATAGGCCACGGCCATGGAGACCGCGAGGATAGCGTTGGAACCCAGTTTTCCCTTGTTGCGGGTGCCGTCCAGATCGATCAGGGTGCGGTCCACGTCGGACTGTGCGCGCGCATCCAATCCGCACACTGCGTCCCTGATCACCGTTTCCACGTGCGTGACCGCCGCGAGGACGCCTTTGCCACCGAAACGCTTCTCGTCACCGTCACGCAGTTCCATCACTTCGTGCGCACCGGTCGACGCACCGCTCGGGGCGGCGGCCCGCCCGTGCGCACCTGACTCTAGGATCACCTCGGCTTCCACGGTAGGATTGCCCCGAGAATCCAGGATCTCCCGAGCCCGCACATTCACAATCACCGACACGTCACCTCCTCTGATGAATTCTAGCCCCGGTCGTCCGCGTACCGGTCATTCCCCTGACAGCCTCCACGGTCCGGCGGGTCCGTGGGGCCCTCACCTCCCCTGAGAGCCGCGATCGCAGCCCGGGCGCCCTCGACCAGTACGTGGCGATCGTCGAATGTCATACCCGCGACCGCGATCGGCTCCCCAACCACCACCTTGATCCTCCCGGAACGGATCCTCATTCTGTTCTTGGCCATGATCTGGCGACCCCCGATCACGGCTACCGGAATCACCGGCGCGCCCAACTGAAGCGCCAACACAAACGCCCCCTTCTTGAAACGCTGGAGGGCGCCGGTGGGCGACCTCGTACCCTCGGGAAAAAAAACGATCAGCGTGTCGGCATTCTCCCCGCTGATCTGGCGCGCACGGTCCATCGACTGGATAGCGGCCTGGCGATTATAGCGGTCCACGGAAATGTGCCCGCACGCCTGCCAGGCAGCGCCCCAGAGCGGGACCTTTTCAAGTTCCTTCTTGATCGCGAACCGGTATTCCCCGGGGAGGTTGGCGGTCAGCGCAATTGGGTCGAACCAAGATTCGTGGTTCGACACCAGGACGCGAGGGCCCTGACCGCGAAGTCGCTCGATTCCCTCCCACTCCACCTTCACCCCGGAGGCCCACAAGATGATCCGAGACGACCAGGTAGGATTGCGCTGACAGATCTTCCCGAGGGTCTTGGTGAGGCCAAGCCAGTTCGCAACCAAGATTTGCGTGGCCAGGATCGCGGTGACCGTTCCTCCGACCAATGCCACCCAGAACGCTCTAATCACCGCAGCTGCCGTTCGAAGTGGTTGAATCCGCCCTCTAACGGAATCGGACCGCTTTCGTCGCCCTCTAGGGTCACACCCTCTCCATCCTCCAGGCGGCCCACCCGGGTGAGCGGAAGGTGGAAGCGCTCCTGGAACTCTTCACGGAGCGGGCCTAGGGCACCGGGTTCGGCAGCCACGCAGAGCTCATAGTCGTCACCCGCCGAAAGGGCGAGTCGGAGCGCCGCAGCTGCACCTCCGGTCACGTCCTCGACGCCATCCGCTACCGGCACCCGGGACCCGGACAGAAGTGCACGGCACCCAGACGCAGTGGCGATGTGCCCCGCATCCCCCGCGAGGCCATCCGAAAGATCGATGAGCGCGTGCACCCGACCGGTACCGAACAGCCATTGCGCTTCCTTTACCCGTGGCTCGGGCCGCGCGAACGCCTGACGGTGCGCCGCCGACGGCTCGCCCCCGCGCTCCCAGGTGGCCACCGCCGCGCCCGCACCCCCAAGGAATCCGGTCACCCACAGTTCGTCCCCAACACACCCGCCATCACGCAGGAGCGGCCGCCGCACACGCCCGATCGCCACCAAGTCGAGCGTGAGCGGGCCGGGCGCGGTCGTAACATCACCACCCACGATCCTTGCCCCGACAGACGTACCTGCTTCCGCGATGCCCCGCTGGAGCCCAGGGCCCGTACTGGCGCGGGCGTCCTCAGGGGGCAGCGCTAGCGACACGAGCAGCGCCACCGGCTCCGCCGCCACGGCGGCCAGGTCGGAGAGCGCCACGGCTGCCGACCGCCAGCCAATTTCGTGCGATGCCAACCAGTCGCGCCGGAAGTGCACGCCTTCGATACTCATGTCCACCGTCACAGCCCACGGGCTGTCTCCCGACTCCAGCACCGCGCAGTCGTCCCCGGGGCCGACCAGCACACCCGCTGGCAGCTCGGTATCGTCACCCAGCATGGAGCGGATCACATCGAACTCGGCACCCGGCCCCAGCCGCATTGCACGCGGGGACTGTGCCCGGGCTCGCTTGGACCCGGAATTCACCAACTACCGAGCCGCGTCAAGGTCAAGCACGACGAAGGGAAGGTTGAGCTCGCTCTCCCCCGGTCCAATCTCATTGAGCGCGTCGGGCAGGTGCGTAACCACGTCCACGGGCAGAACCCCCTCCCCTCTTCCCGCCCGCACCGCGGCGCGGCCGCTCCCGTGCAGCGCGAGTGCGCCCGCCGTGCGTGGTGTGAGCCCGCGCGCCAGCAGCCCTCCCGCGGTACCGGTCAGCACGTCTCCCATCCCGCCGGTGGCAAGGTCGGACGTGCCCACAGAGTCGAGCAGCACGGGCTCTCCTGGTGAAGCGACCAATGACGGCAAACCCTTGAGCAGAACGGTGCATCCCAGCTCGGTCGCGGCATCGCGCGCAACCTCGACCCGCCGCGCTAGGATCTCCTTACGGGTGTAACGCGTGATGCGCTGCATCTCTCCGGCGTGGGGGGTCACAAGCGAGGGCCGGGCCGCCACCACTTCAGCAAGCGAACGGGGTCTACCCGTAGCCAGCAGGGTGAGGGCATCCGCGTCCAGCACGAGCGGCTGGGAGCCAGCATGTAACACGGCCGCGAGCACCCGCTCGCCCTTTGGGTCGGTGCCGATTCCCGGCCCCACCGCGACCGCGTCTACCACGGCCGCCCTCTGGGCGACCGCGTCCTGGTCAGAAGCGTCGACAAAGATGGCCTCGGGAGCAGCCGCCTGGAGGACCACCCGGTTCTCCGGCGCCGACGCCACATACACGAGACCCGCACCCGTGCGGAGAGCGGCGCGGGCGGCGAGCACGGCTGCACCTGCCATTCCCGGTCGGCCGGCGACCACCAGCACCGTCCCCACGCGATATTTGTGTGTCTCAAGGTCCCTCCTGGGACGAGCCAACGCTGCCCACGCGGGCGTGATCAACGCCGCACCGAAACGGCCGTCCGGAAGGGGGGGTAATCCGATTTCCACCACGACCAGCCTGCCGCGGAGCGCCCTGCCCTCCCCCGCCAGGGTCCCGAGCTTGGGCCAGCCGAAGGCAATCGTGACGTCGGCGCTCACGGCCCCGCCCGGCACCGCGCCTGTAGCCGAATCAACGCCCGACGGCACGTCCAGCGCCACCACGAATGCATCTGCAGCGTTTACCGCCTGGATTACACGCTCCTGACGCGTGCGCGGTGCTCCCTTCACGCCCGTGCCGAGCATGCCGTCGATCAGCACGTCGGCGCCGGCGAGCATCTCCCACGCGGCATCTCCAGGAGCGTCATCGTTAAGCACCTGCACGTTCCAGCCGTGCAGAAGGGACTCGGGTTGTGGGCGCTCGGCGACGACCAACGCCCGCACGCGACGGCCCCACGCCGCGAGGGTGCGGAGAGCCACCAGCGCGTCACCTCCGTTGTTGCCGGTGCCAACGACGGCCACGACCTCGCCGCAGGGATAGAGGCACTGCACAACCTCGGCGGCACTGCGTCCCGCACACTCCATCAAGGTGGCAGTGGGCAGGTCCAGTTCGACGGCGGCGTAACGGTCGAAGGCGGACGACTCCTCTCCGGTGGCAGCGTGCACAAGCCCACGGGCGAAAGGACGGACGCGGACGGTCACCGGCGGGTGGAGGTGAAAACCATCACTCCGTGCGTGGCTGGACCAGAAGCCCTCAGGGCTTGGCGCCCCAGGGGTACCCCCGCTCGAAGGCCTCCTCGAAATCGAAGACGTCCCGGAAATCATCTTTCCGATCATCCTCTTGCTTGACTAGAACCCCACAGTCCACGAGCGCGAACACTATGTCGCCCAGATCCTGGGTGGAGTGGATGCCCCAGTGCTCCAGAACCGTGCGGGCCATGGGACCGTAGCGATCGATCGCGAGCTCCCTCGCGCCGCTCGCGAGTTCCCGACCACTTATGTGCCGCGGCTGCTCCAGCGTCTCCATCACGTGATGGAGCGCTGACAGGAGGAAGAGGTACGCCTTCCCGTGGAAGCGCGGGTTCTTCTCCTGCAACTGGAGGAGGGTATCCTCGGCAAACTGCAGGTCCGTCATGGCCTGAATGTTACGATCTGGTGTGGCGCACGCCAGTCCTCGCCCTGCTCCAAGAACGCAGCGGGAGCGCTTTCCTCAGAGCTCGGCGGTCAGCTCCGGATAGAGCGGGAACACCTCGCACAGTTCCTCCACGCGCCCTCTCACGCTTCGGATGCGCGCTTCGTCGGTAGGCACTTCGAGCACTTCGCCGATCCACCCGGCTATGGCGGCCATCTCTGCGACCTCCATTCCGCGAGTGGTCAGCGCGGGGGTGCCGATGCGGAGCCCCGATGTAACGAAGGGAGAGCGCGTTTCCCCCGGTACCGTGTTCTTGTTCACGGTGATGCCAGCCCGCTCGAGCGCCGCCTCGGCATCCTTGCCGGTCAAATCATCGTGACTCCCACGCAGATCCACTAGGACGAGATGATTGTCGGTGCCGCCGCTCACCAGCTGAAAACCATGCTCGATGAGTCCATCGGCCAGGGCGCGAGCGTTCGTCACGATTTGGTTGGCGTATGCATGGAATCCGGGGCTCTGCGCCTCCTTGAGCGCGACCGCCTTGGCCGCGATCACGTGCATCAGAGGCCCTCCCTGGATGCCTGGGAATACCGACTTGTCGATCGCTTTGGCGTGCTGCTCCCGACACAGGATGAGCCCGGCCCTCGGACCACGTAGAGTCTTGTGCGTGGTGGTGGTAACCACGTCCGAGTGGGGGACCGGGCTCGGATGTACGCCCGCCCCGACCAGCCCCGCGATGTGCGCCATGTCCGTCACCAGCAGGGCCCCGGCCTCACGTGCGATCTCGCCGAAGACGGCGAAGTCAATCACCCGCGGATACGCACTCGCTCCAGCGATGATCATCTTCGGCCGCTCACGCAAAGCCTGTTCCCTGAGCGCGTCGTAGTCGATGCGCCCGTCCGACTCCCTGACTCCGTAGGCGGACACCTTGAACAGGATGCCCGAGAAATTCACCGACGAACCGTGGGTGAGGTGGCCGCCATGGCTCAGGTTCATGCCGAGAATGGGATCACCGGGCTTCAGGAACGCCAGATAGGCAGCCATGTTGGCCTGCGCCCCCGAGTGAGGCTGGACGTTAGCGTGGTCGGCACCGAACAGTTCCTTGGCCCGGCCTCGGGCCAGGTCCTCGGCCACGTCCACCCACTCGCACCCGCCGTAATATCGCTTGCCCGGAAGACCCTCGGCGTACTTGTTGGTGAACACGGTCCCGAGAGCGTCCAACACCGCGCGAGACACGAAATTCTCGCTGGCGATCAACTCGAGCTGGGAAGACTGACGGATGGCCTCGTTCCGAATCGTCTCGTACAGGTCGGGGTCCGCAGTCTGGAGATACTCGTAGATCATGGGGCTCGGCAGTCCTTGGTGAATGGATGGTCGTACAATAGCTCTCGGGCGATCACCAGTCTCAGCATCTCGCTCGTACCCTCGAATACTTCGGGCCCCTTGGCGTCCCGTATCAGTTTCTCGATCAGATAATCGCGCATGTAGCCATACCCGTCGAACACCTGAACGGCCTCGTCCGCGACCCAGAGGGCCGCCTCGCTCGCGGCGAGCTCGGCCATGGCAGCGCACACAGCGAACGAATCGGACCCCCGGCGGCAAGCCACCCCCGCCATCATCACGCCCGCCGCGTGGGTGAACACCCGGGTCACAGCCACGCGATCGGACATTTCGGCCAGCTTCTCCTGGATCCCCCCCTAAGCGCGCAATCGGCTGGCCGAACTGCTCGCGCCCGAGCGCGTAAGCGACCACGTACTCGAGAGTGGCACGTACGATTCCGCCCACCTGAGCGGCGAGTCACACTCGCCCCACGCCAAGCGTTTCCATGGCGTACCTGAAATCTGCGCCAGGATCTCCATTCAACCCCCCTCTGACACCGACCAACGCCCACCGCGCCAAGTCCAGGCAGCTGCCGCGAACACCGCAACGGTGGTCAGCACGCTGCCTTCGGGTCCGAATCCACCACCGCTCAACCAGGCCGGGCCGGATAGAACCGGCTCTACCAGCGGGGCGTCCAAGAGCTCCAGGCCACTCACCGAGAGGTCGGTCAGAAACGCGTGCGACCAGTTCCACCCTAGGTGCGCTCCGGTGGCCCACCAGAGGCTCCCAGTGCGCAGGAAGAGCGCCCCTAAGAAAAGACCCGCGCCAGTGATGTTCGCGAGCCCCACCCACCCCACCCCCGGATTGGGCAGGTGCAGGAGCGCAAACACGATCGAGGTGACGACGAGCCCCCACCCCGCGCCCCACGCCTCGGCCAGAGCTTGGAGGGGGTAGCCGCGCAGCATCGCCTCCTCGGCGGCAGCGGGCAACGCGAGTATCCATAGGCTCGCCAGGCCGGCCGAGAGCCAGTCGCCGGCGTCACCCCCGTCGACGTGCCAGCGCACGCCGCCAGCCGCAGCGATCAGCCCCACAGCAAGCAGACCCAGTACCACCCCGAGGACCAGTCCCACGACCAGGCCGTGCACGGCACCTCGGTCCAGTCGAAAGCCCAGCGCAGCAGGGGGGCGACCCTCGAGCGCCAGTAAGCCCCAGCCCGCAAGTAACGCCCCCAATAGGGTGGGCGCGGCCGACCAGGGGAGCACACGGGGCGATAACAACCCGGCACAAGTGGCCACCACCGAGCCGAGAGTGAGGAACAAGAGTAGCCGAAAACCCAGTCGGATCCTGCCGTTGGCGCTGCGCCAAACGCGGGTGGCATCCATGGCCTTTGAGCCCGGCTCAGCGCCGGGCACCACCTACCTGCATCTCCGCGACGGAAAGCACGACCACGTTGCCATCACCTAGGCATAGCGCGGCTAGCCCCGTTTCCACATCCAGATCCACCATGGCGGCGATAATGATGACCGGCATCTTCGAGTGATCCTCCATGGTGTCCCCTTCGCCTCAGGAGGCAGGCGGGCCCACGACGGTCTCCGGCTCCACCGGCACGAGCGTCGGGCGCTCTTTGGCCGCGTCCAGCCTGCCCCACGGCACACATGGATCGTGCTCAAAGACGAGCAGCCACTCCTCCTGCCGGGCGCGTGCCCACAGCGCACGCTTGGACTCGAGGGTTACGAGGGGTTCGAGGTCGTAGCCCATGACCCAGGACAGCGCCAGATGCGCGGACGTAGGGCAGACATCGGCTAGGAAACAGGCCGTCTCCCCATCACTCTCGACCAGCACCGATTGGTGGAAGGGAACGTGGCCAGGCGTGGGCAGCACGCTAACCCCCTCAGTGATCAATGCTTCTCCATCCACCAAATCCTGGAGGCCAGCTGCCAAGATGGGCTCGAAGTTGTCTGGTGGGTAGCTCGCACGGATGCGTTCGTTGTCACGGCTCGCGAACTCGAGCTCGCGCTCGTTAACCAGATAGCGTGCCCGGGGAAACGCCGGTACGATGTGGCCCCCACCGTCCCGCATCGTGTTGCCACCGGCGTGGTCGAAGTGGAGGTGGGTGGAAAGCACCAACGTGATTTCATCCGGAGCAAAGCCGACGGCACGGAGCGCGTCCTCTAGGCGAGTCGGATCCCCACCGTTCTCGACCCCATAGATGTCATGGAAGCGTGCGTCCCCCTTGTTGCCGATGCCCGTATCCACGAGCACAAGCGCCCCGGGAGCCTCGATCAACAGGCAGCGGAGCGCAAGCGGGATGCGGTTTCGTTCGTCGGCCGGGATACGCCGCTCCCAGAGCGGCTTGGGCACGACTCCGAACATGGCACCGCCATCCAGTCGTTGGAGGCCCGCCTCGAGGGCGTGGATCAGGATGCGCCCGACCCGGATGGAGCGGGCCAGCGGCAGGTCGGCCACAGTGCGAACCACGCCGTTCACCTCAATCCCAACGGTAAGGGATCGTTCGAAGGGGACACGAGCAAGGCCGGTGAAGGCTCCCTGGCCGTGCGAACCTCCGGTGAACCAGAGAGCCGCCGAGAAAATCGAATCTCATTCCCCCCCGGTCTGGCTGAGGGCGAAAGAGAGAGCCTCCAGCTCCATGACCATATGCACGTCCTTGACGGTAACGTCTGAGGGAACGCGGAGTTGCACGGGAGCGAAATTGAGGATGCCCCGTACCCCCCCTGCCACCACGCGGTCCAGCACGTCTGGCACCGCCTCGGCCGGAATCGTAAGGACCACGATGTCCACGGATTCCGCTCGCAGAACCGCCTCGAGGTTCGATATATCGCTCAAGACCACGTCACCCCATATGGTACCCACCTTGGCAGGGTCCGCATCCAACACGGCGACGATCTCGAAGCCCCGGTGCCGGAATCCTCCGTATTCAAAAAGAGCTGAGCCGATGCGACCCCCTCCGACCAACGCCACCCGCCAGGTCCGGTCCAAACCGAGGATTTCCCTTAGCTCCGAGGCCAGTTGCGGGACCGCGTAGCCGAGCCCGCGCTTGCCGAAGGAGCCGAACAGGGACAGGTCCTTACGGACCTGCGCAGCGGTGGTGCCAGTCCGCTCGGCGAGCTCTTCGCTGGATAGAGTATCTACGCCCGCGTCTCCTGTTTTCTCCAGGATACGCAAGTAAAAGGAGAGACGACGAACCGTCGATTCAGAAATGTTTAGGCGCACGCGGTCCAGTCTTAATCCCGCTGTGAAGGCCCGTTCCGGCACGAGCCACCGAGTAAGGAAAAGGCCCTTGTGAATTCGTTCACAGAATGGAACTAATGGGGGTGAGCCGTCAATGCGCCCCTTCCATCCAACGTTCAGGGACGCGCCCCGAGAGCCCTGGACAGAGCGATGAACGCGTCGCTAGAAAGCACCTCAGGCCGCACGGTCAGTTCCATCCCGATCGCATTCGCAAGAGGGCCCAGGGCGTCCTTCTCCACGAGTAGATCCGGATGGTCTCTCAGGATCTTCTGGAGCTGCTTCCGGCGCCATTGGAAGACGGCCCGTACCACGGCGCGGAGATCGGCCTCCTCGACCTCTGAGAGTCGTGGCGGGGCATGGGGGGTCATGCGGATCACGGTCGAATCCACGCCTGGCACCGGTCGGAAGG
Organism: Gemmatimonadales bacterium UBA2988; assembly: GCA_002346665.1. GTDB lineage: Bacteria > Gemmatimonadota > Gemmatimonadetes > Longimicrobiales > Gaopeijiaceae > UBA2988. The sequence goes on along the minus strand of DEAG01000016.1, from coordinate 99,744 downwards.
CCTGCCTCGGGACCTGGAGCACCTTCTCCACGTCGGCCACACTCCGCACACCGACGGCGAGAGCTCCGTACGCAGCGGTTCCCGGATCTGCCAATATGCGATCCGCTACCTCGCGCTGGACCATGACCAAGATTTCCGCCGGTCGAGGGCGCTCGAGTAGGCGGAAAAGGAGGGGGGAGGTGATGTTGTACGGGATGTTGCCCACCACCTTGAGCGTCTCAGGGCTGGTGGCGAGCGGGCCCAGGTCCAAGCTCAGCGCGTCGGCATGGACGATGAGAACATCGGGGCGGGCGCCCCAGCGATCACGCAGGTCAGCCACCAGTCGATCGTCGAGCTCGACCAGCACCAGGCGACGTACCCGCCCCACCAGGTGACACGTGAGTGCTCCGCGCCCGGATCCGATTTCCAGCACCTCGTCCTCAGTGTCAACTCCCAGAGCCTCCACGATCTTCCGTTGGAAGTTCGGGTCCACCAGAAAGTTCTGGCCCAGTGACTTGTTGGCTCGCACGGTCGGTTCAGGTCGGGAGGTAAAAACCGCGGGACCCGGGGGCTGTCAGCTCTTGAGGACCAGCGCAGTACGGTCGTCGGGCGGAATGCCCAAACGTGACTGGGCCGTGAGCTGAAAAAGAGCCTCGACGATATCTCCGGGTGTACGGTCGCGATTCTCAACCACTTCACGCACCACTCGTCCTTCCCCGCTCTCGATACCATGGGGGTCGAGCGAGTCCGGCAGTCCGTCGGTAAAGCAAAACAAGAGATCAGTCGCCGGATCCCAAGACACATCTTCCTGGCCATAAGCATCGGAACCTGCGAAGCCCACTGGTGGGTCGGTGGCATCGAGCCGGGTGGTGTTGCCGTCCCCGTGCACGATGAACGCGTGGGGGTGACCCGCATTCGCGAACATCAGTCGTTTCTCGACCGGATCCAGAACCGCATAGAACAACGTGAGATACATCTCGGTGCTCTCGAGCTCATCGCTCAGCGCGTCGTCCAGGTGCCGAAGGACCTTGGCCGGTGTGGAGAACTCCGAGGCATAGATGGTAGCAGCGCTGATCGCCAAGGCCATGATCAGGGCAGCGGGGAAACCGTGGCTCGATACGTCCCCCACCATCACCCCGATGCGGCCGGCGGGGAGCTTGAGCAGATGATAGAAATCACCCCCCACCAACTGCGCTGGTTCGACCCGCGCTGCCACTCTAGCGGTGTCGAAGTTGGCCGCCACCGGGAGTAGCTTCATCTGAAGATTGTGCGCCAGCTCCATCTCGTGGGTCACACGCTCCTGCTGGAGGCTTTCTTGAATGAGACGGTTGTTTTCGAGCGCGGCACCCACCTGGCTGGCGATGGCGGACAGCAGCTTCTGGTCGCTGGCGCTGAATGGGCCGCCGTGGATGCGGCCAATCATATTAATCACCCCGACCGTGCGCGCTTCGCCCGCCGGCGGCGTGTACCGAATGGGCACAGATAGGAAAGTCTCAGGCTCGACAGCTGCCCCAGGTAGCGAGGTGGGTTCGCCTCGGCCATCTCGCGCGACTATCCGTGCGCGCCCCTCCTGGAACACCTGGACAGTGACCGCGTCCCGGTCGGCGGCGCTGAGAGGACCTACCAGACCATCCTCTCCCACTTCTGCGGTGAGGTTAAGAGTGTGATGCTCCGGGTGAAAAACCCAGATCGAGCCCCTGCGCGCCCCCAGCACGTCGCAGACTTCGCCCAGGATGACGCGCGCCGCCTCGTCCAGACGAAGGATCGACCCCAGCGTCTCGCTGATCGAGTAGAGGAGGTTGATCTCCTCATACCGCTCCGACAACTCGTTGGTGAAGAAGCGGATTTCGTGGGCGAAGTCGTACGTCCGCTCCAACACCGAATGCAGCACCGAGGCCACCGCTTCGGCGTTGCCCTCATATTTTGCGTGCGCTCCAGCGGGCGGGCGGACCTCCAGTTCGAACTGGGGTCCATTCCGGGGGGTAACCGTCCGAACTGCGGCTGTGCTAATGGAAGCGGATTCCGTCGTGCAATCGTCAGGATAGACTTGCACACGCCCACCGCCGTTCTGAGTAGTCCAGAGGTGCACATCCAGGCCAAACCTACCCCTGAACTCGTCCAGGGCGATCCTGACCGGTTCGGGAAGCGGGGGCCTGAGAGGCGCTTCTTCGCCGCTCATGCCTCGTCGGCCTCCCCTCCCGCCTCATCGTCGTCCGTGTCGCTCCGGATCACCAGCGTAACTTGATTCCCGCTCTCATTGAAGTGGACCTCATCCATCAGCTCGCGCATCAGGAAGAGGCCGCGGCCGCTGCACTTCTCGAGATGGTCTGGGGAGGTCGGGTCGGGAATCCCTCCCGGGTCGAAACCCGCGCCTTCGTCCGTGACCCGGGCTTTGATCTCGTGCTCCCCAACGATCACCTCGATCCTAACTCGCTTGCGCGAGTCTTTGTCGTTCCCGTACAACATGGCGTTGGAGAGGGCTTCGGTCAGGCTCACCCCCAGGTTGAGCTTCAGCTTGCGCCCCTGCATTTGGCAGGTAGTGCAACGCTGCATCACGAATTCGACCGCGTGCTCAATCTCCCGCAGGTCGTTCGGAAGTTCGAGAATCAGTTTCGTATTCATGCCGCGGCGGCCTACAGATCCACCATCGCCTCCCGCCGAGAATTGGCGATCTTGAAGAGCGTGTCGAGCTTGGTGAGCTCGAAAAGGGTACGCAGGTCCTCGTTCAGACCGGCAAGGCGAAGCTCTCCGCCCTGCTCACGAATCTTCTTGGAGAGGCTGACAAGGACGCCCAACCCAGACGAGTCGATATACCCCGTGTTAGAGAAGTCGATAACGAACTTGCGATCGCCGCCCTCTAGCTGCTCCAGGACCTTCTCCTTGAGCTTCTGACGGTTCCCCACGATCAACTGACCTTCGACGTCGACCACCGTCACCTCACCCAACCTCTCCATTTGAAAGCCCATCGGGGTCTCCTTGATCGTTCCTTCCGACACCTGGACTGGAGCCGTCTCTAGCGATCCCGACAGCCCGCGATCACCCGTGTTGGAATTGAAAGTGATGTGCGGGGTAGGAACACACGAGGTTCTCCGAACCCGCAGACTCCAGGAAGACCCTCTACCTGCGGGGAAGATCCGGAACTATTCCGCCATCAGCGCCGTGACGCACGCGGCCTCTACGATGGCCTCGACAGAGGCCCCACGGGAGACGTCATTCAAAGGCTTAGCGAGCCCCTGGACGATCGGGCCCACAGCAGCAGCAGCAGCCAGCCGCTCCACGAGCTTGTAGCCGATGTTGGCGGCGCCCAAGTCCGGAAAGACCAAAATATTTGCGAGACCGGCCACGGCTGAGTCAGGCGCCTTGTGCCGCGCGACCGCCTCTACGAGGGCCGCGTCCACTTGCAGCTCGCCGTCTGAGGGAATGTCTGGAGCCCGTTCCCGGAACAGGCGGAGCCCCTCGACAACTCGATCGACGCCCGCACCACGGGCGCTCCCGCGGGTCGAGTACGAGAGAAACGCCACTCGTGGTTCGTCACCCACCACCAGCGCGCGGGTACTAACCGCGGCGAATGCAATGTCGGAGAGTTGCTGGGGAGTAGGCTCAGGGACGACCCCAGCGTCGGTAAAACTGATCACCTCTTCCCCCCGGCCGCGGAAATCTTGCACGACCATATAAATTGAAGAGGAGACGGTGCGGATCCCGGCGGCCGGGCCAACGCACTTGATCGCGGCCCGTAGCACCTCACCGGTGGTGTGGACTGCCCCTGCCACCGACCCGTCGGCCTCTCCCTTGCGCACCATGAGGGCGGCCTGGAACAGGGGATCGCGCGCCCGTGCCTGCGCCTGATAACGGGCTTCGTCGTCGGTCAGCCCGCTAGAGCGACGGAGCTCGAGCAACTCGAGGGCGTAACGGTCCGTGTCAGAGTTAGGGTCCACAACCGAAACGCTAGTTGGGTCGCAACCGACGGCGGCCAGCGCGTCCTTCACAGCGTCCGTCTGCCCGAGCAGTACCGGCCGCAGCAGTCGCTCGCGTATGACTTCGCTCACGGCTTCGATCGTACGGGGCTCATCACCCTCTGGAAAAACGATGGTGCGAGGGCGCGCCTGGGCCCGGGCACGCAGGCCCGCCTGGAAGGCCAAGGCCACCCCGCCCCTAGCGCCCGGCTCCACTCTTGGCCTTCAATCGTTCCAAAACACTAGGGGAGACGAAACGGGACACATCTCCGCCCAGGCGCGCCACCTCGCGCACGAGCGACGCCGACAGAAAAGAGTAGCGTACGTCGGGCGTGAGGAAGAGCGTCTCGGCCTCCGGCCACAACTCCTGGTTCATCTGGGCCATCTGAAATTCGTACTCGAAATCCGAGACGGCCCGAAGCCCTCGGACGATGAAGCGTGCGGAGCGCGCGCGGGCGAATTCCACCAGGAGCCCCTCGAAGCTAGTGCACTCCACCCGCGGCTCTCCGGCGAACACCTCCCGAAGGAGGTCGACTCGCTCATCCACGCTGAACAGAGGCTCTTTGGTGTGAGTTGCTCTGTGGGCCACCGCGATCACTAGCCGGTCTGCCACCCGCAGCGTTCTCCGTGTCACGTCCTCGTGCCCGAGCGTGATAGGATCGAAGGATCCCGGATAGATGGCGACTATCGGAGAAGAAGAGGTCATGCCTACTCGCTGGTCGGAGGTTCGTCGCCGGCCGCCTCTACGGATGCCGTAGTCAGGGTCGTGTCCCCGTAATAGCGGTGCCGAATACCTGGCAACTCGGGAAGTTGCTCTCCCTTACGATGCTCGATCCAGAGCTCCCGCGCAAAGGGGACCTCCCTGAAGTGCCTGAGCAGGGCAGCGGCGTGGCCCCTGCCGTAGGGCGGGTCCGCCAGAACCAGGTCGAAGGCTCCGACCTCGAGCCGACACACGTACTTGAACGCGTCGGCCTTGACCACGGCCGTCTGCCCGCCGGCCTCCAATAGCCGGACGTTGCCTTCCAGGATCTTGAAGCCGGCCCTGGCGATTTCGACGAACGTAGCGTGCGCAGCACCCCGCGACAGCGCCTCGAGACCGAGGGCCCCGGACCCCGCGAACAGGTCGAGAACGGTGAGGCCATCAAGCCGCCCCCCCAATGCGGACATCCACGCCTCACGCACCCGGTCGGGCGTGGGGCGCACGCGTGTTCCCCCGGGAGCCTTGATGCGCCGTCCTCCCCACCGCCCTGCGATAATCCTCAAGAAGCACGACCAGTAGCGCGTACCGGGTCGCCATCGGCCGGCCGCAGGTCCAGCACGCGCGCCTGCACCCGAGGGACTCCCTTCCAACGGTCGATCACGAGCTGAAACACGACGTCTACTCGTCGGTCGCTGATTGAGCTCGCGGGATGGCGGGAGGCCAGACCGAAACCGATCCCCTGGAGCCGCACGGCTCCCTTCAAGAGGCCGACGCGGAGGTGTCCTTGGCCCACTTCCTTCGCAGCAAACGCCTCCGCCCCGCGCAGCAGAAAAACCGGGCGAGGGTTACCGATCCCGTGCGGTTCGCAGTACTGGAGCAACTCAAGGACACGCAGGTCCACTGGTTCGTCGGGCAATTCCAGGTCGATGCGCAAGCGGGGGCGAAGATCGTGACCCTCCAGGCGTCGACGGGCCTCTGCTTGGAAGGCCGCCCGGAAGGCCGGCAGCTGAGCGACCGTCACGTCCATCCCCGCAGCCTGGGCATGTCCTCCGAAGCGATCCAGATGCGCTGAACAGGCGGTGACCGCTTCGTGCAGGTGAAAACCAGGGATGGACCGGGCGCTCCCCCTGCCGTGCTCACCGTCGAGCGCCACCATAACGACAGGTCGATGGATGCGTTCCACCACGCGCGAGGCTGCGATGCCAATCACCCCCGGGTGCCACCCCTCAGCGGCCAGCACAACCCCGTAGTCACGCTCCGGCTGGAAGTTTTCCGACAGCAGCTCGAGGGCTTGTTCGAGCGTGCGGCGATCCTCAACCTGGCGCACCCGATTCTCTTCGTCCAAGAGCTGGGCTAACTGATCGCCTTCCGCCGGGTCCTCCGTGAGCAGAAGGCGAAGTGCCCGGCCCGCATCACCCATGCGGCCCGCCGCGTTGATGCGGGGAGCCAGAACGAAGCCAACCCTACCTGCTTCAATCGATTTCTCTTCAAGGCCGGTGACCTTGAGTAGCGCGCGCAGGCCCGGCTTCGACGTGTGGGCCAGCGCGCGAAGTCCATAGCGCACGAGGCCGCGGTTCTCTCCCTTGAGCGGGACCAAGTCGGCCACAGTAGCGAGCGCCACCAGATCAAGGTGGGGGAGCAGCCCATCGCTCGAAACCCCAGCCGCTTCCGCCACCAGCCAGCACAGCTTCCAGGCCACCCCGGTGCCACACAACCCCTTCTCCGGGTAAGGACAATCTTCGCGGGAGGGGTTCACCACCGCCACCGCGGGAGGGAGCGTCGGGCCCGGCACATGGTGATCGGTAACGACTACGTCGATGCCATCGGCCATCGCCAGGCCGATCCACTCGTGGGCGAGCACACCACAATCGGCCGTGAGGATCAGCCGGGCGCCGGCCGCACGGGCAGCAGAGAGTCCCGCAGCGCCGAAATCGTATCCGTCTTTAAGCCGGTGCGGCACGAAAGGCGTGATGTTACATCCCCCCAGGGCGCGCAACCAGACAGTGTAGAGGGCCGTTGCGCACACGCCGTCCACGTCGTAGTCGCCGTGTACCAGGATGGTCTCGCCGTCAGCGATCGCGGATAGGATCCGCTGGGCCGCTTTGGGACCGTCGGCCAGAGTATCGGGACAGTGGAGATGCTCGAGGAGCGGGCGGAGGAAACAGCGGGCGCTGTCGGCACCCGAGAACCCGCGCTGTACCAGCAGCGCACACAATGCCACCGGCAGACCCAGCTCACCTGAAAGTGCAGCCACCTGTCCTGGATCAGGCGACTCGGGAAGAATCCACAGGGGCGGCACGCCCTGGAGGGAGCGCGTGACGCCGGTGGGGTTCACCCCCCGTCACCTTCCGGTTCTGAAGCAGCGAGGATGACCCCGCAGGCCTCGCACCGGACCAACTCATCGCCGTGGCGCACCTCATTCTGGATCTGGAGCGGCATCACGCTGAAGCAGTGTCCGCAAGCACCGTCGGGGGTGAGTTCAGCCACAGCCTGCCGACCGGTGGGACCCCGGATATCCTGATAGAGCTGGAGCTCCCGAGGGTTCATCTTGGTCGCGAATTCCTCCCGGCGCCGCTTCATCTCCGCAACTTCCGTGCCGACCTCTTCGCGCTCCTTGATCAGCTCCTGACGTCGGGGTTCAACATCTGCCCGAGCTGCCACGAGGCTTGCCTCCTGTTCCTCCAACCGGATCTCCAGCTTGCTGATCTGGTCGAGCAGGGTCATGGCATCCTGTTCCTCTCCTTCCAGTGTACGCCTCACCATGTTGAGCTCCGCCGTGACCGCAGCCTCCTCTCGCACGTTTCGCACCGTAAGCAACCTCTCCTGCAGAATCTTGCTGCGAGTGTGCTTCTCTTCGGCAGCCAGCTCGTGCCGTCGCTCGTCGAGCTTCATCTCTTGGAAGCGCGCCCTGGTGACACCGGCCTCGGTGTCGAGCTGGACGACAGGACCCTCCACATCGTCGAGCAGGGGACCGAAAGCGGCGACCCGTTCCTCTGCCACCCGGATCTCTCCGTCGAGGCGCTGCAGCTCCTTCAGTGCTGTCTTGGTTGTTTGGCTCATCCCATCCTTTCCGTTGAATTCCTGGATTCCGACCCCAACCGGCGTGCGGCATGCGACCATCCTACCCCGATCTCGCGGCCCTCTCGGGCCACATTGGCTTTCTCCTCCGCCAGCGCCTGCTTCTCGGCCTCGCTTTCGGCCTCGCCCATGCGCTGGTCCAGTTCGCAAACCCGCCGCTGATGCGTGGTGAGGCGCACTTGGGTTAGAGCATCGCCGAACGTCCGCTCAGCATGGAGCAGCTCCGCCCGGTCATCGAGAAGGCCTTCCAGGCGGCGCGCGGCCTCAGGCTCCATTCCTTCGGGGGGATGATCCAGCTCAGCCTCTTCGAGGAACGCCTGGAAGATGGCCCGCCACGCCGGGTCCGTGAAGTCCTCCGGACCCAGGTGGCGAAGGAGTGACTCCATCCGCTCATGACGGCGCTCACGATCCCTTGCGAGGATCAGTAGGATGGCCCGCTCCGCTCCCATCGAGGGGATCGAGGACGTAGACGACGGCACCCCCCGGTGCCGCCTGCGGTTGGCGACCGCCTTGGACGGCATCGTGGCCCGGCGCGGTCCCTGCCTCGATAGTTCTACCTCGAGCGTTTCCCGTCGTACACCGGTCCGCTCTGCGACCCGAGAGACATACATGTCCCGCAGGGCTGGATCGGCGGCTGCCCGCAGCGTAGGGAGGAGCTTGTCCAGGGCGCGGCGGGTCTTCTCGATCGATGAAAAGAAATCATGCTCCTGGAGCATCTGGAGCTTGCGATCGAGCACGTCGACCGCTTGGTCCAGATAGTGGCGCAGTCCCTGGGCTCCTTCTTTTTGGACCATGGTGTCCGGGTCCTCACCCTGCGGCAACGTAACCACAGCTGGCTGGAGGCCGTGCGACAACAGAACGTCGCCGCCACGGAAAGTCGCTTTGAGTCCAGCCTCGTCGCTGTCGAAGAGAAGCAAAACACGCTTGGTGTAGCGGGCCAGCAGGGCGCCCTGCGCCTCAGTGAACGACGTGCCCAGCGGAGCGACCACGTTCTCGAACCCAGCCGCCGCGAGACTCACCGTGTCCATGTAGCCCTCCACCACCAAGGCCGAACCCTCTTTGCGAATGGCGTGCTTCGCCCACGACATCCCATAAAGCACCTCCCCTTTGTGATAGATGGGAGTCTCAGAGGTGTTGACGTACTTGGCAGGGTCCTTCCCGCTGCGGCGAAGCGCCCCCCCACTCCCGAGAATGCGCCCACCGAACGCGACCACCCGGCCCGTCAGCCCCTCGATCGGGAACATGATCCTGTGGCGGAAACGGTCGTACGGTTCGGGCGACTTTTCGCTCGTCGTGAGAAGGCCGACCTTGACTAGTAGATCGTCCGTGATGCCGAGCTTCGCAGCGGCGTCACGAAGGGACCGCCACTCGTCGGGGGCATAGCCCAGACCGAAACGTTCGGCGGTGGCCTCATCGATTCCTCGGTGGCTGAGGTAGTTGCGCGCGTCCGTCCCGATGCGGGGATCCAACAGCATGCTGCGGAAGAAATCCCGGGCAAAGGAGTTAGCTTCGAAGTGCGTTCGGTACGGGTCTTCCTCAGCGTCCTGACCCCGACTCACCTCTTGGATCTCGACCCCGGAACGCGCAGCCACGTACCGCACTGCCTCGACGAAATCGAGTCCGAGCCGCTTCATGACAAACGAGAAGACGTCGCCAGACTCGTCACACCCGAAGCACTTGTAGAAGCCCTTGGCGGGGACTACGTAAAAACTCGGGGTGCGCTCCTCGTGGAAAGGGCAGTTAGCCTTGAATTCCTTCCCCGATTTCTTGAGCGGCACCAGATCCCCAATAACATCCACTAGGTCCGCGTGGGCACGGACTTCCTCTACCTGCACGTCCGGAATCATCGCCTCACCCGACCCCGACCACGGTCACCCCCCACCTCAAGCGTGCACACCATGCCTTGGAAGCGAGACGAGCGCTGGCCCAAAGGCCTGCGCCGGTCGTGAAGATACCACCGCTCACAGCCCGGGCTCTCCGGCCGAGCCCCTCCCCCCCGGTCACTGCGCGAGCTCGTCCTGTACGAGGCGGCTCGCTTCCCTGCCATCGAATCGCCCCTTGAGCCGCGGCATGAGGCGACCCATCACCGCGCCCATTTTGTCATTGCCTTCCGCGATCACCTCGCGGATCATCAACCGCACCTGGTCCTCGGAAATGGCTTCGGGCAGGTACTCTTTCAGGATCTCGGCCTGGGCGTCCTCGTTATCAGCGAGATCGGGGCGCGCGCCCGAGCGCATCTGCACGGCGGATTCCCGACGCTGCTTGATGCCACGAGTGAGGACGAGGATAGCGTCGTTATCGCTGGCTTCCCGCCCGAGTTCAATCTCCCGGTTCTTGAGTTCGGACAGGGTAGTGGAAAGGACCAGGGCCCGTCCCCGGTCGCGGTCCTTGCGGGCGCGATTGAGATCGGACTGGATGCGGGTCTTGAGGGCTTCGGCCATCGCTGAAAAGTTAACCGGGAGGATCACACTCTGCTACCCGGGCGGCCACCCGAAAGAGCGACCGCCAAGCACGTGCATGTGCACGTGAAAAACCGACTGCCCTGCATCGGCTCCGCAATTAATAACCACCCGCCAACCGCTCTCCGCGATCCCTTCGGCTCGCGCCAAGGCTTGGGCAAGCAGATGCATGTGCCCCATCAATTTCCCTTGAGATGGAACCAGCTCGTTCAGGGTCGCCACGTGCTCGTGCGGGATGATGAGGATGTGGGTAGGCGCCTGCGGGTTGATGTCTCGGAACGCCACTAATTGGTCGTCCTGATACACGATCGTGGCGGGAATTTCACCGCGGACGATCCGACAGAACAGGCAGTTGGGATCGGACAAACGAGGCTCCTTGCGCGAGCTATACCCGCTGGGACGGTTGGGAACCGGAAGGGAAACTGCCCGGCCAGGTCGGACGATGCAATGCACCCCCCTCCGTCCCATGGGCCCGCTCCACCACGAGCACGACCCTGGGGCACACCCACGCTGGCATCCGACGGAGAAGATCATGCAAACCCTCGCCCACCATCCCGCTCCCGCGCTGTCCCTCGACTAGCTGGTGCACCAAGTGAAGGATGGCGGTAGGGCCTTGGGACCGGACGTCCCACTCCCTACGCCCGAGGCGCGGCCCAACCTCTTTCGGGTGCTGGACCCGTGGCGCGGGCCCTGGCACTCGACGTCGCGGCACACCGCCAGCCGGGCAGGACTCAGCCCAACACCGGACGTGTGAACCACCCAGAGCGCCACTCGCCGTCCGCATCCTCCGCCTCGAGGACGAAGCCCGAGTGCACCACGTCGAGCGCGAACAACTCCCACTCGTCAGCCTGGATCCCTGAGAGGATTATCCAGCCACCCGGACGAAGCGTGTCCCTACACCCCCCAATGAGCCTTCGCAACGCTGCACTTTCGATGTTTGAGACGATCCCGTCGACGGGGCCGAAGGTACGCAACATGCCCGAGTCGGCCCACGCCTCGACCCAGCGCACACGATCGCACACGCCGTTGCGCTCGATGTTCTCGCGTGCGTAATCGAAGGCTACCGGATCACCCTCAACGGCCACTACCTCCCGCGCGCCGAGCAGCGCTGCGGCAACCGCCAGAATGGCTGAGCCGGACCCCACGTCTATGACCCTGTCGCCCCTGACAAGCACGCGGTCGAGCAACCGGAGCACCCCACGGGTGGTGCCGTGCTCGGCGGTGCCGAAAGCCATCCCGGGGTCCACCACCACCACGATTTCCTCTGGCCCAGGGCCGACGGACCCCCAGGAGGGGGTGACCCAGAGCCGGTGTGTGAGCCGACGCGGCCGGAGCCCTCGCTTCCACGTCTCAGCCCAGTCCTCCACGTCGCACCAGCCGAACGCGACTGTCACCGGAGTGCCGAGGGCACGGCCCAGTCGAGGCGCTACGCTCTCCATGAATGCGTCGGAGTCGGGCGACTCGGGTAGGTGGGTGACGAACCAGCCGTCGCGTTCCTCTACCGCGCGACCCCCTAGCCCCACCAGCGCATCCGCCAGTTCTGCCCGGTCAATCGGCGACCTGTCCCCGGCCTCGTGCTGCGACGTTTCACATCGTGCACGCAACTCGAGCCAGCGACCCCCACGTGGGCCAGTCCCAAGAGGGCTCACCGGAGGCCCCCGCTCACCCAGCCCGGAACGCTTCCTTCACGCGGGACCAAAAGCCCCCTCGGTCGGCGTCGGCGATCCGTTCGGGGGCTGGATCCTCTACCGTCTTGAGCTGCCGGTAAATGCTTTCCTGATCGGGAGAGAGTCGGTCCGGAACCCACACTACCACGCGCACGACTTGGTCGCCGCGGCGAGCGGTACCTAACTCCGGCAACCCCTGCCCACGCAACCGGAGGAGCTCGCCGTTCTGGGTTCCCGCGGGGACACGCAACCGCGCCACCCCGTCCACGGTGGGCACCTCGATCTCGTCCCCGAGCGCCGCCTGGCCGACTGTCACGGGCAACTCGTACAGCAGCTCGCCGCCGTCACGGACGAAGCGCGGATCATCCTCTACCTCGAGGAGCACGAGCAAGTCGCCACGGGATCCCCCCCGGGGTCCGGCGTTCCCACGGCCGCGCAGGGTAATGTAGTTTTCGGAGCTAACCCCCGGCGGGATTTCCACCTCCACCTCGCTCTCGCCCCGCTCCCTGCCTTCCCCGTGACAGTACTTGCAGGGGTTGTCGATCACCTGTCCCTGGCCGCGGCAGGCTCGACACGGCTGCACACTAACCAGCTGACCGAACACAGAACGCTGAACCACCTGCTCCTCACCTGTACCACCGCAGGTCGCGCACGTGTTAGCGTCGGTGCCAGGCTCGGCACCGCTGCCCGTGCACCGCCCGCACACGTCGAGCGCCTGCACCTTGAGAGTCCGCTTGGCACCCTTCACAACCTCCGCCAGCGTGAGGCGGAGGCGCACCTTGAGGCTCTGTCCACGCTCTGGTCCATGGCCGCGGCGCCCCTGCCCGCCAAAGAGGTCGCCGAGACCACCGAACCCGCCGAAGTCGCGCATGAAGACTTCGAGCGGGTCAGAGAAACCGAAACCCTGCGCGCCACCGGCGGCGCGCGCTAAGCCCTCCTCGCCATATCGGTCGTAGACACTCCTTTGGTCGGGATCACGCAGCACCTCGTAGGCACGCGTCACCTCTTTGAAGCGCTCCTCTGATTCCTTTGACCCCTCGTTCCGATCGGGATGGAATTTGAGGGCGACCTGACGGTAAGCCTTCTTGATGTCGGCGGCGGAAGCGTCGCGCGCCACGCCCAGCAACTGATAATAGTCGGTCATCTAACCCGGGAGTGTTCGGCGTTTTGTCAGGACGCCAGGATGCGGTTCACCAGCGAGGACGTGTAGTCCACGATCGCGATGACCTTTTCGTACGGCATACGGGTTGGACCGATCACACCGATCACGCCCTTGAGGCTCCCGACCCGGTATTCCGCAGTGACTAGGGTGAAATCTGTGAGTGCTTGTGAGCCGTGCTCGCCACCGATCGTGATCTGAAGACCACCGGGGTGCTCGCGACTCCCCAGGACGGACGCGAGTAGCTCGCGGCGTTCGGTCAATTCGATCAGGTCTTTGAGCCGCTGACCCTCCCGGAATTCGGGCTGCGCCGCGAGCACGCTGGTCCTCCCGAGGTGGATGTCGGGACCGTCCATGGTCACGGGATCGAGCAGATCGGCGCCCGCCTGCATGAAGATGTTGATGAGCTCGTCGGCGGGAGCGTCGTCGGTGCGCGCGTCCCGGAGGCGGTTGGGCAGGCTCCGCTGGATCTGCTCCAGAGACAGGCCGGCCAACCTCTCGTTCAGCGCAGCAGCAACGTTGGTAAGCGTGTCCTGCGGCACTTCGCCGGGCAAGTCCACGTAGACGGTGCGGGCAATCCCGCCACCGAGGGTGGCAACCATGAGGACTTTTTCCGAGGACACGTGAATCAGATCGAGTTTCTCGAGCACGGCCTCGCGCAAACGGGGCGTGATCGCGAGCCCGAGCTCCGCCGATAACACCGACAGGGCACGAGTGGCCCGCCGCACCAGGCGCTCGACCGCAGATGCGGAGGCAGCCACAGAATCCAGCTCCCGCAACAGAGCCTTCCGCTCCAGGTCGCTAAGCGTAGCCGGGCGAATCATCTGGTCCACGAAGAAGCGGTATGCGAGATCGGTCGGGACCCGCCCGGCGGACGCGTGGGGGTGAAAGAGGTAACCCCTGTCTTCCAGGTCGCTCATCGTGTTCCGGACGGTGGCCGCAGACACACCCAGTTCAAATTTGCGTGAGACCGTGCGGCTCCCGGCAGGCTCAGCGGTGTCGACATAGGTGCGGACCACCGCGTCGAGGACCTGGCGCTCCCGCGCGGAGAGCTCCGACCCCACGCTCAAGCCACCCTGCCGTTCCTGATCGTTTGCGCCGTTCATGTCAGCAGAATCCGTCGATCACTGCCAGGCCTCCGGGCCGAAAAAGCCGCGCTCGTACGTGGTCCGCACGCGGGTACGTGGAAGGGTCTAGTCCGAACGCCAGGCTCCCGCGCAATCCCGGGACTCCGGGGGAGCTGTTCAATGACCCCACCGATTAAGACGAACTCAGACGATTAAAGATAATACCCCCGGGAGGACTCCTGGTCACGCTCCTCGGGCACACCCCCAAGGGCTTGGTCCAGATCCACCGCAAGCCGGTCTAGGAGGAGCCAGCCAGCGGGGGTGAGACGCAGGTGCTCCCGCCCGTCCTCGTCGGACCTTAGGGCCAAGCCAGTCTTGAGCCAGCGCCGGACGACGCGGCGTGCCGGTCCGTTCAGCTGGTCCCAAGGCACGCCATGGTCCGTGCGTAGCCATAGCCACACCCGCTCCAGCTGGCGGGCTGCTGCGCCCACCATTTCTTGGCTCGCCACCGGGAGTTCCCCCGTGGCCGCCACGCGCGCATAGTCGTCCCAGTCTCGCAGGTTCCAGCGCCGCAGTGGCTCGGAGAAGCTATGGGCGCCGTTCCCGATCCCCAAATACGCCGCTCCCCCCCAGTAAACGCGGTTGTGCTGTGAATCGTGACCGGACCGAGCAAAATTGGATACCTCGTAGTGTACATATCCCTCGGCAGTGAGGCACTCGACAGCGTAGAGGTACTCTTCACGGTAGCGCTCTTCCGACGCGACCCGGACCCGCCCCTCCGCCACGCTCTTCCCCAGCGGGGTACCCACTTCCACGGTGAGTCCGTAAAGGCTCACATGGGGCGGCTCCAGCGCAAGAACGGCGTCGAGATCCGCCTTCCAGACTCTGTTAGCCTCGTCGGGAAGGGCGAAAATCAAATCCACGCTCAGGTCGTCTAGACCGGCACGGCGAGCAATCTCGACAGCCCGCCGCGCGCCGGCCGGCCCGTGGAGACGCCCCATCCATCGGAGCGCGGACTCCGTAAAACTCTGCACGCCCAAGCTCACGCGATTTACGCCGGCAGCACGCCAAGCGGTGGCCACTTCGGGTGAGAAGCTCTCCGGATTGGCTTCTGCAGTCCACTCGAGCGCCGGATCGGCAAGTCGGCCGGGTCCGAGAAGACGTGCCAGCGCCCCCATACAGTCGGGCCCGAGCAGCGAAGGCGTTCCTCCTCCGACGTATAGCGTGCCGAGCGCGGGAGCAAGCGGAAAGCGCCCGTCCCGACTCACCGCACGTAGCTCGCCAGCGAGCGCAGCCGTCCAGCCGTCCACATCGCCGACCTGCCGAACCTTTACAGCGAAGTCGCAGTACTGGCAACGACGTGCACAGAAGGGCGCGTGCACGTACACAGAGCGAACCGGAACCGTGGACGCAGCAGAAACCATCAGCTCTTCAGGGCGAACCGCGCACCAACCGACTGCACCCCCCACCCTTCTATCTCAAGCGAGGAGACCGCGACGAACGTGCGCGTAGCGGATAGCCAGGTCCTACCGGTCAGGAAGTCCACCACCCCTCCTCGAGGACCTCCTCGCGGATGACTTCACGGGTACGGACCCAGAGATCCTCCAGCAGAGGGCCAAGTCCCTGGTGCGCCACCGCCGAAACGGTGAAAGTCGCCCATGCCTGTGGCGCTGCCACGGTAGGGGGCGCGTCCCCTGGCCCAAGTAAGTCCGTCTTGGTCATGATCAGACAGTGTGGGATCTGGGCGAGCGCGGCTGAGTAACTCGCGAGCTCTCCGCGGAGGAGATCGTACTCAGCCTGCGGATCGGGGCTGTCTACCGGAACCAGCACAGCCAGCGTGCGGGTCCGCTCCACGTGCCGGAGGAACTGGTGCCCGAGGCCCCTGCCCTCGTGCGCCCCCTCGATGATGCCCGGAATGTCAGCAACCACAAAGCTGCGGAAGTCGGGGAGCGCCACCACTCCGAGGTTGGGTTGGAGGGTGGTGAAAGGATAGTCGGCGATGCGCGGGTGCGCGTCGCTTACCGCTGCCAGAAGAGTGGATTTACCCGCGTTCGGCTCCCCCACGAGCCCGACATCGGCAATGAGCTTGAGTTCCAGCTCCACCACCCGGTGTTCGCCTTCCTCGCCCGGCTCCCAGCGCGTGGGTGCCTGAAGGGTCGCGGTGGCGAAGCTCGCGTTACCTCGTCCACCTCGCCCCCCTCGAGCAGCAATCACCCGCTGGCCTGGCTCGATCAGCTGCGCGAGCACCTCGCACGTGTCCTGATCACGCACGATGGTGCCGGGAGGCACCTTGAGCAGCAGGTCTTCGCCGTCTCGCCCCGTCTTGTTCTTGTTCTGGCCGTGCTCACCACGCTCGGCCCGGCACTTCTTTTGATAGGAGAAGTCTAGGAGGGTCGCCAGCTGTGGGTCCACCTCGAGAATCACGTGACCGCCCCGGCCCCCGTCACCCCCGGACGGGCCGCCCCTGGCGACGTACTTCTCACGACGGAAGGCCTCCAACCCGGAGCCTCCCGTCCCTGCCGTGATCTCGACGACCGCTAAGTCTACAAACGCCACCCTCGGTTACGCTCCTATGGTTCGGCTAAGTCGCCGTGGCCGGAGCCGTGAGTGCGGCAACATGCTTGCGTGGGCCATGAGGTGACGGTGGTACCGAGACGACAACCGGGGGTGGCGGCATACGCCACCACCCCCGACATCCTAACCTGGACAAGCACGATCAGTGAGCGCCCGAGGATTCCACGGAAGGCTCTCCTGACGCCCGCCCGGCCACCCGGAAAAGGGACTCGGGCGAGTCGGAGCGCCCTAGCACATCCAGTGCGGATTTAAGTTGGAGATCGTAGGGCACGCGACGGCGGAACTCGGTGACCTGCCCCCATTTCTGGAGAGCGATCTTCCGCTCAAGGTCGTACCGGATGTAGCGGGACGCCTTCATGAAGTTAATGTTGTCGATCTCACTCCGTATGTTGTCATCTATGCTGTCATAGAGTCGGCTCAGGTCTAGATCGGTAATCTGAAAGTCCGGCTGTAACGAGGGGTGAGCCTGAATGAAGCTCACCGCGAAGTTGAAGATCGAAACCTCGAGCGCCCCCGCTTTCCGGTACAGGCTCCGCACCGCAGTCTGTTCCTCCGTGGTGAGGGTGTCAGCCAACACCACCACGTCCGGGGTGATTCCTCCGCCTCCGTACAATGTGCGCCCACCCTTAGACTGCAGCGTGGGTCGCCCCTCCAGTACGGGTGGCGTAGTCAAGGCACCGTTCAGAGTCAGCGTGCCTGTCTCGCGTGCAGCGATCTGGTCATCATGGGGCTTGTCGATAGAGCGGCCCGCCGGCGTGAACCAGCGAGCCGTGGTGAGCCTGAGCACGTTGCCCCCGCTCAACCTAAAGAGCGTTTGGACCGAACCCTTTCCGTAGCTAGGCATTCCCGCAACAAGCGCGCGATCGTGGTCCTGGAGTGCGCCCGATATGATCTCCGAAGCGCTGGCGCTGTATTCATCCACGAGCACAACCATGGGGACACCGGGTAAGCGGTCACCGCTGGAGGCGCTGAACGCCTCGGTCTGATCCGAGGCCCGTCCGCGCGTCTCTACGATCACCGCGCCCTCGGCGAGGAACAGGTCGGATACCGCAATTCCCTGCTCCAAGAGTCCACCCGGGTTACCGCGCAGGTCTAATACAAGACCTCTGAGTGGTCCGGCGTCCTCCAATGAATCGAGCGCGGCACGCACTTCCTCGGAAGACGTCTCGCGCACCACTTGGAGGGGTACGTAGGCGATTCCCGGGACTAAGTACAATGCGAAGGGCACGGACTTGAGGTGGATGCGCTCGCGCTTGAGCGTGAAAGGAATGGGATGGTCCACCCCGAGCCGTTTCACCTTAACGCTTACTTCTGTCCCGGACTCACCTCGGAGTAGCTCCACCGCCTGATCGTCATCCCAGCCTTGTGCGGCCCTCCCTTCGATCTCAACGAACTGGTCACCGGGACGGATGCCAGCGCGCGCGCCCGGCGTCCCAGGAATAGGTGCAACCACGGTGACGTACCCATTGCGTTCCGTGATCTCTAGCCCGACCCCGCCGTAATCCCCCTGCGTACGGATGCGGAGGTTCTCGTAGTCCGCCACCTCCATGAACGAGCTGTTGGGGTCGTTGAGGTCCCTGATCAGCCCGGTGACGGCAGACTGGTAGAGGGAGTCCTTCGCAAGCTCCTCCACGTAGTCAGAGGAGATGCGATCCACGACCTCTTGGAACAGGCGCGCCTGGAAGTAGACGTTCTGCCCATGCGCGACCCCTTGCTGGAGGAACCAGCCGCCAGTGAAGACCGCCGTCACAAGCACCGCCGCGGGAACGAAGGTAGAGCGGGTGAACCTCATGGCGCCTCCGACTGCCTCGTTACCGAGCCCGCCTCTCCAGGCCCTGTCCGCCGTATGCTAGCCCGTTAGAATCCGGAACGTTCCGGGAAACGCCTCCCGGAGCGCCGCTCGCACCAGTCCGTGGACTGCATCAGTGGTACCCACCGCGTCGATGACGCAAATACGGTGGTCCCCCGACGCCGCCAGAGCCCGATAGCCCGTCGCGACGCGTGCGTGGAACGCCTTACCAGCCTGCTCTATGCGATCGCACCCCTTCCCCGCGGTCCGCTGTCGCCGCACCCCTTCTTCTGGGGGCAGGTCCAACAGAAGAGTGAGGTCAGGCTCCAACCCAGCTCGCGCGAAGGCGTCGAGACGCCGCACCGTTTCCAGCTCGATACCACGCCCATACGCCTGGTAAGCGAACGTCGAGAGTGAGAACCGGTCCGCGACTACCACGTCGCCGCGAGCACGCGCTGGAAGCACAACATCCTTCACGAAAGCGGCGCGTGCGGCCAGCACCAAAAGCAGCTCGCTCTCGGGTGGCACCTCCAGCTCCGACCGGTCTAGGAGCACCGCCCGGACCGCCTCCCCAAGGGCGGTGCCACCAGGCTCACGCGCGGCCGTGACATCGAGCCCCAGCCCCTTGAGCCACTCCTCGAGCAGCCGGACCTGGGTGGTCTTGCCGGCTCCTTCGACACCCTCGAGGACGAGGAAGAGGCCGTCCTCCACCCTATCCGACCAAGTCGTTGTCGTAATCGTCGCCCAGGTGGGTAATCTGCTCCTCACCGGCCACCCAGCGTAGCGTGTTCTTGAGTTTCATGTGCTGTATGAAAAGGTCGTGCTCCGGATAGAGGCCCGGGACGGTCTGCGGGGTCTTGAAAAAGAACGAGAGCCACTCCTGGATCCCTTTCATCCCGGAGCGATGCGCTAGGTCTAATAACAGCGCCAAATCTAGCACGATGGGCGCTGCAAGGATCGAGTCACGGCACAGAAAATTCACCTTGATCTGCATCGGATAGCCCAGCCATCCGAAAAGGTCGATGTTGTCCCATCCCTCCTTGTTGTCCCCGCGGGGAGGGTAGTAGTTGATCCTCACCTTGTGGTGAATCTCACCGTAGAGGTCGGGATACATGGCGGGTTGGAGAACGTGCTCGAGCACGCCGAGCTTCGACTCTTCCTTGGTTTTAAATGATTCCGGGTCATCTAGGACCTCGCCGTCCCGATTGCCTAGGATGTTCGTGCTGTACCAGCCGTTGAGTCCGAGCATGCGCGCCTTGAAGGCGGGCGCTAGTACCGTCTTGATCAGCGTCTGGCCGGTCTTGAAATCTTTGCCTACGATCGGGACTCCCTGGTCGATCGCGAGCTGCTCGAGAGCCGGAAAATCTGCCGATAGATTGGGCGCGCCGTTCGCGTAAGGAATACCCTCCATGATAGCTGCGTAGGCGTAAAGCATGCTGGGCGCGATGCTTTCGTCATTCTCTTGCATCGCCTTCTCGAACGAAGCCAAAGTTTCGTGAGCGCGCCCCGGCCGGATGAAGATCTCAGTCGACCCGCACCACACCATAACCAGCCGGTTCGCACCGTTCTCACTCTTGAAGCGCCTAATATCTTCGCGGATCTGCTCGGCGAGATCGCGTTTACTCTTGCCCTTTTTCACGTTGGTCCCCTCGAGCTTTTTCACGTAATGCGCGTCGAAGACAGCCGGCATCGGCTTAATCCGCTCGAGAAAATCCTTGAGCGGATTTACATGCTCGTGCCTGTCGAGCACACCCGCCTTGAGGGCGCTCTGGTAGCCGTTGTCCGGAACGGGATCCCAGGCGCCGAAGACCAGGTCTTCTAGACCGGCCAAAGGTACGAAATCCTTCAACAGAGGAGAGCGATCCTCGGTGCGCTTCCCCAAGCGGATGGTCTGCATCTGGGTGAGCGAACCGATCGGACTAGCCAACCCCCTCCGTACCGCCTCGACGCCCGCGACGAAGGTACTCGCCACGGCGCCCAAGCCGGGGGTTAGCACACCGAGCTTTCCGGTGGCGGGACGGGCTTCGGAACGAACCTTCACGGTTACCTCGCTTCCTCAGGTGACGGCGTGGCAGCAGCCCGCAGGCGCTGCCGCGAAACAGAAAACTGGCTCCGGGGAAACCCCGGAGACACGGCACTGAACCAACAGAACCCGCTGTACGATAGTGGCGGTAGTGAGCAGCGCCATGACAACGTTAATGATGTTGATGACCTTGCCCTCCCACATCAAACCGAATAGGAGTGAGACAGATTGCCACCTCGCTGGCCGGTCCAACGCAGAGTATTACGACACCCGAGTCCGCGAGAAGGCTCCGCCTTACCCGGACTCGCAAGGTAGGTCGAGGAGGCTACGCTACCTGGGTCGTGTAGCATCACGCTAGGATGATCCGACTCTTCACACCCTCCTCCATCCCCTGAGCGATGGCCTGGTTCACCTTGGCCATCAGCTTGTCAAAGTTGCTCTGTGCCGAGACCAGACGCTGGTAGGTCGCGCTGGCTTGCAACCGACCGACGGCTCCCTCGTACTCCCCTCTCGTATCCGCGTCAGGCTCCTCCCCAGCCTTCAGGCTCGCCTGGATGCGGCCCTCAAGCCCCTCGAGCTCCTTGCGTAGAGCAACCAGCTCACGGTCGCCGTCGGCTACCTCGATGGACCGCTTGACAGCCTGGTATTCGTCGGTCCGCCCGAGCGCGTTTCCTAGCTCCTTCGCCTTCGTTATGTGTCCCACTGTCACTCTTCCTTTCCATGGAGGCAGCGACGCCCGACGGGCGCAGCGGTCAGAGTACTCGACAACCTACACCTGTTCCGCGAGGACGATGCGTGGCCGCCCGACCAGGTCACGCAAGATGCGGGGCTCCCCGAAGCCACCCGCGGCACGCACATACCCGGCGACCGAAGCCGCCTGACCCAGGCCGACCTCGAGCGCAAGCAAGCCCCCCGGGCGGAGACGTTGTCCGGCACCAGCTACGATCGCTTCCAATACGTCGAGACCATGGGTCCCGGAGAATAGTGCAGTGGCCGGCTCCCAGTCGCGCACCTCAGGCTCCAGCTGAGCAGCTTCGGCATCTGCGACATAGGGCGGGTTTGACGCTACCACGTCGAAGCGCTCCCCGGGGGCAAGCGGGTCCCAGAGAGGGCCCAGCCGCGTCTCCAACCGCTCGGCCAACCCCACGCGACAGGCGTTGGCGACCGCAACGTCCAGGGCTTCCTCGTAGGCATCGGTTGCCACCACCCGCCGGAAGGGCCCCTCCGCCAACAACGACAGCGCGATGCAGCCGCTTCCGGTCCCTAGGTCTACCCCGTCAAGGTCGGCTCCCCTCGAGTCACACCCGCGTACCCCGGAGCGCGCCCATTCGAGCACGGCCTCGACCAGCATCTCTGTCTCAGGCCTGGGAATGAGCACGCGCCGGTCCACGGCCAAGTCCAGTTCCCTGAACGCAGCCCGGCCCGTCACGTACTGGAGGGGCTCCCTTCTCGCCCTCCGGAGCAGGAGTGGCTTGAACGTTGCCAGTTCCCCCGCATCCAGAGGCCGGTCGAACTGGAGGTAGAGCTGGAGACGTGTCGCACCAAGGGCATGAGCGAGCAGGTGCTCGGCGTCAAGACGACCGTGCTCCACCCCTCTCTCGGCCAGGTAGCTCGCGCTCCACAGGATCATCCCCAACACCGTCCAGGACTCCTTCACGAAACCGCACCCTCGAGCCTCTCCTCCTGTTCGGCCTGTTGAAGAGCCGTAATCAGCTCGTCCATCTCTCCTCCCATGACAGCCGGCAACTGATGCAGAGTGAGCCCGATCCGATGGTCCGTGACACGGCCCTGGGGAAAGTTGTAGGTGCGGATCTTAGCTGAACGGTCACCGGTCCCGATCTGGGTCTTCCGCTCACGTGCCCGCACCGCCTCCAGTTCGGCGATCTTGAGGTCGAGCAGACGGCTACGCAGTACCTTGAGTCCCTTCGCCTTGTTCTTGTGCTGCGATTTCTCATCCTGGCAGCTCACCACCAAACCACTGGGCAGATGGGTGATGCGCACAGCCGAATCGGTGGTGTTCACCGACTGCCCGCCCGGGCCCGACGAGCGGAATACGTCGATGCGCAGGTCGCTCTCGTCGATATGAACGTCGACCTCCTCCGCCTCGGGTAACACGGCGACTGAGGCCGCCGAAGTGTGAATGCGGCCTTGGCTCTCGGTTACAGGCACCCGCTGGACACGGTGCACACCCGATTCCCACCGGAGTTTCCCGTAGACGCCACGCCCACGAACAATGAAGATCGTCTCCTTGATCGACCCTGGGATCCCCTCCGAGACGCTCATCAATTCCACCGACCAGCCCTGCCGTTCAGCGTAGCGCATGTACATGCGCATGAGATCGGAGGCGAACAGCCCCGCCTCGTCGCCACCACTGCCGGCACGCACCTCCACCACTGCGGGCCGGTCCTCCATGGGGTCCTTCGGAAGGAAGAGCTCGCGCACCCGCAGGGCGAGATCTTCGAATCTCTGCTCGAGTTCGGTCACCTCATCCTGTGCCAACTCACGCAGTTCCAAATCGTCGTCCTCGAGCACCTCTCGCACATGCTTCAGGTAGCGCACAACCTCGCGTAGCTCGGCGGCGGCGCGCACCACCGGCTCTAGCACAGATCGCTCCTGGCCCAGGGTCCTGAGTCTGTCCTGGTCGCGGTGCACGGCAGGATCGCTCAGCTGTTCGTCGAGCTGAGCGAACCGGTCCTCGACCTCGGACATGCGCTGTTCAAGCCGCTCGTCTAGCAACCCTGTGCTCACGTTATGAGCCCGTCCGAGTAAGTAGGCAATAACCTGCGCAACGATCGCAGAGTGGAAACGAAAACGGCCGGGATGAATCCCGGCCGGTCATATACTCCCATAGCCTCGCGGGGCTCAGCTATCCGCAGTCTCGTATTTGCGCTTGAAACGTTCGACGCGCCCTGCGGTGTCAACGAGGCGCTGCTTGCCGGTATAAAAGGGATGGCACACGGAACAGATCTCGACATGAATCTCGTCCTTGGTCGACAGTGTCTCGATCCGATTTCCACACGCACAGGCGATGGTCGCCTTCTTCATCTCGGGATGGATGCCCTGCTTCATAACCCTTCTCCTCAGATGCGAAGCGGGCCTCGGGCCCTCTCCCTGAAGTCCCCGCCCTGTGGCAGCGCCCGCTAGCGGGGAGCCATAACTAGGGAAATGTAAGGGCGATTCGCCAGGTCTTCCAGTTGGTGAGTACCGGAATGGGAAGATCTTCACCGGTGCCGGGCACGGCACCTCAAGGCCAGAAGCAGTAGCAGCGTGAACGCAGAGAGCGGACCAGCCAGGTCCCCTGTGCGCACGAACAGGGTCTGGCGCGGCACAGCGTGGACAGCCCCCACCACCAGCCCCGGCGCCGCACGACCTTCCTCGCGCCCAGCCAGGCCAAACAGGGCAGCCGGACCGCCGTTGGAGGCCCGGACCGCACCTACGCGGGTCTCCACGACACGCACTGCCAGGTGCGCCATCTGCTGCGCGATTCCTGCCCCGCGGGCACCCGACCCACCCCCAAACCAGGCGTCGCTGGTAAGCGCCGCGAGCGCGTTCGCTCCATTCCGGACCAGGGCGCGCGCGTCCTCACCGAACGCCACCTCGTAACACAGTAGAACACCCACGCGGAGAGGCCCGACCGTGGCGACTGGCCAGCGGTCCCCCGGAGAGTATCCCCCGGATCCGACTGGGGCTAGCCAGGGTGCACGGACCACCGCCGCCCGCTCCACTCCCGGCACCAGGTGGCGCTTGTCGGCCCTGAACGCACCGATTCCGTCCCCGGAAAGCAGGACCGCCGAGTTGAACTGACGACCGTCCTCCACACCCAAGGTGCCAACGAGTAAGGGAACACCCAGCTGCGCCGCCCGGTCGCGGAGGCGTTCCACCTGGGATTCACCCGTTGGGGAGGCCGGGTCCACCGCGACGGTCATCTCTGGGAGGACCACCAGGTCTGTCGGGCCCTCCGCCAGACCACCGAGTGCACGCTCGGCAGCGTCGACGGCGGTCGCCGTCCAGTCCAGATCGGCGACGCCAGGCGGCACAGCGAGCGCCACGGCAGTGACCCTGCCCACCGGCGGAGGTGCGACCTCACCACTTAGGGTCGAGGCACGCGTGAACCCCCACGTCACAGGCAGCACACCGACGAGCAGCGCGGCCGCCCCGGGGACGAGCGCCATACCCGCGCCCCGCGCACGGAGGGAGACCGAGGCACGATTTACGGATACAGCCAAGAGGCCGTTGACGCACGCGAGCCACGCAGTCACACCACCCACACCGATCAACTCCGCGGGCCCCAACATTTCGGGCCAGCGAGCTAGACCGAGCCCGAGGGGAGACCACGGAAACGCGAGCCCGAACGGAAGGTGGGCAAGCCCCCATTCAAGCGCTGTCCAGGTGATGGGAAGCGCTAGCGCAACAGGAAGCGGGCGCCGTCCGGTGAGCAACCGGTGCGTTCCCCAGGCCGCCGCGCCGGTGGCCCCTGCGAGAAGACCGAGGACCGCGGCAAAGACAAGCCATCCCACCGCCGGCCCCGCCACGGCGGTCAGCGTGAAAGGCAGCCACCGCAGCCCCCAGCTGTGCTGCACCGCCCCGGCCAGCATGCCAGCACGGATCGCTGCGAGGGCAGCCCGTGCTTCCGTTCGCGTACCCATGAGATACACGGCAAGCGGAACGAGCGCGACGAACGGAAGAAGCGGCGACGGAGCGGGCGGAGTGGCCGCCGCAAGCAAAACCCCGGAGGCGAGGGGCACCAGCGCGCGCTGCGGACGCTGTGTCCCCACCTACCAGCAGGGAGCCGGCGGAACACCGATCACGGCGGCGACGTAGCCCGTGCAGATGCACGCAACCGGAGGAGCGCACCCAGCAGCGCGAGGTTAGGGGGCAGGGTCAAGGCCAGGATTTCTCCGTTCTGTTGATCCACCCCAGAAAACACCTTCACGGCGACTCCCAGAAGCGACATCCCCGCGACGATGACTCCCATTGTCACCGCCCAGCGAAGCGGCTCCGCCCGCACCAACAGGGGGAGGACCAGCACCCCCAGTACCAGTAGGAAGGGATTGAACAGGAGCACGTTCGCATTCGGGTACCAGAACACGTGGTCGGTGAATAACCAGGCACCCAGCAGCACGACCCCCACGGTCCCTGCGATCAGGCTCCAGCCTCCGGCCACCAACACGAGCGAGACCCGCGCCCAGCCATTAGGACGGGCCGACAGCAGGAGGAGCGCGACCGCGATGCTAACGCCCAGCACTAGGTATCCAAGCACTTGACCTGGAACCGTCGTGGGTTCGGGCGGACCGGTCGAGCGGTACAGCTCGTGCTCGGTGATCACCAGCGGGGTCTCGCCACCGCTACCATCCGGAACCCACACATCGCGCAACGCCTCCATGAGTTTGACAGGGATGAAGCCCTCTTCCCATCGGTCGATTTCGAGGTCGGCCTTCCGAGATAGTACAACCTGGATACCGGCGTACATGAGCGGCATGCCCTCGAGTAACCGGAGCGTGTGGAAGCGGTAGGTCGCCCCCGTGGGCACCCCCTCCAGCGCGGCTCGCACCCGACCGTCCAACACCCTGTCCAACGCATCGCGCACACGTGTGGAGCAGTTGTCTCGATAGTAGTCGTACCGGTAGTAGGCGTTCTCCGGGCGGGCGTTGAGGGCAAGCGTCCGCTGCAGCTCGACCTTCTGGTCCGCTGTAAGTGCCAGCTCTTGCACCCCGATGGAACGGTTCGCGGCTACATAAGACTCGGTCATCTGCTCGATGGGTGACGGGGCCATCCAATAGAGCATGGTCCCGCGCAGCAGCCGGAGTAGGAAGCCTTCCTGATCGAAGCTGAACATCCCCCAGTTGTACGCGACGTCCGTTCCCGCATTGGGATCGCGGACCCAGATAGCGTTGTGGCCGAAGCGCTCCCACACCTGCTCTCCGGGCCCTATGGTGACCAGAAAAATCTGTGGGGACACCGCTGGATCGAGAGTGTCGCGCGGCTGCACCGCAGGGGAAACCACCTGCCTAACCGGGGGAGCTGCCGCGCACAAGAGCACGACCAAGCCCGATAACGCGAGCCTTCTAGACAAAACCGTTGGGACAAGCGCGCGGGAGTGCGGCGAGATCAGAGGGTGACCTCCCGACCGTTGGCGGCAGAACGGTAGGCGGCCTCAATCACCGTCATCAGCGCGTGATGCTCCTCCAGCGGAGGGACGTCCCGCTCGCCAGCGATGGCGCTGACGTACAAGTCCAGTTCCTGGCGGTACGCTGCGTGATAGGGGTTCTCGACCCCGCGCGGAACCGGCTGGTGAGGCGTCACCTCGAGCGGTCGGCCGCCGAGCTGCTTGTATACCTGGAGGGGTGGGAGTGACCCCGAACCCTCGCTCCCCATCACCCGGAAGAACTGACGGTCCTCGCTGCCGAAAAAGCTCCAGCTCACTTCGGCCGTGATAACCAAACCCTCATCCGTACTCGCGATCACCATCGCGGCATCCTCTACCTCGTAATCTCCCATTGACGTGACCGCGCAGACCCGACGGATCTGCGGATAACCGACCATGTAGAAGCACATGTCGAGGGCCGGAACCCCGAGGTCCATGAGGGCACCCCCACCTGAGAACTCCCGGTTCTGGCGCCAGGTGGGCCGGTTCAAGTGGAGCTTCCTGTTGAGCCAGCTGCCACGCACCTGATATACCTTGCCCAGTTCCCCTCCGGCCACGAACGACGCCAGCGCCGCTACGTCGGGGCGGTACCGGTGGCTCATGCCCGCCATGACTACCCGCCCTGCCTTGCGTGCGGCCTTGAGAAGCCGGTTCACGCCGCGCGCGGTGAGCGCCAGGGGCCGCTCGACCAGAACGTGCTTCCCTGCCTTGAGGGCCGACAAAGCCTGCGCCTCGTGCAGATGGTTGGGGGTCGAGATGACCACGCTGTCGACTAGGTCGCCCTCAAGCAGTTCCTGATCGGTGACCACGCGCTTGACGTTAAAGCGCGCGGCGATCGCATTGGCCTTGGGTACGTCGGTGTCGGACACCGCCACCACCTCGACATCGGCCCGGTCCGAGAGTATGGGCAGGTGCACGATCTGGCTGACCGCCCCTGTACCCAAGACGCCGACCCGAACGGGTCGCCGCGGAAGGCTCATCGCGAGCTCTCTTCGCCTGCAGCGGGACCACCCCAGTGGAACTGAAGCCCCGCCCGAATGGTTGAGTAGCGGACGTCCTCGAGAAGTTCCAGCCGCCCCGTCGTGTAAAACCTGATGTTACGATTCACCGGATATTCGACCCCCACGTGAAGCCCCAGGCCCGCCGAGACGGAATCCAGTAGATCCTCGACGAAGGTGTCAGCAATCGCCTCCCCTTCGCCGTTCAGGAAATGCACCGAAGCGCCGACGCCAGCAAAAGTGAGGAATCCGTAAGGCACCCGCCACACCACGTGCGCGTCCAGAGCAAGCGCCACGTCCGACCAATCGATCGGGCCCAGCGCCACCGAGGGCGCCCCGGACCCCTGCTGCCGAACGATCAAGCTGTCCACCCGATCTTCCAGCTGCGCTACCTCAGGTCGCGTCATTCGTGACGACCAATAGGTGATCGAGGGGGTGATGCGGATCCCCGGTCCGAGATACCCCAGGTCAGCGCGGACGCCGTAGGAGGGAGTCGGCTCGACCTTGTCGGGCCAGAGGTATCCCCATTCCAGTCCGACCCCGCGGAACGCCAGGTTCTCGTAGTCAAAGTCGGCGAACTCCTGCGCGCCGCCTGGAGAGGCGCCGAAGAGGGCGATAGCCCACACCAGGATCACCGCTCGCATTCCCACCCGATCCTCCAGTCGAGTTGGGCCCGCCACACGTCTACCCACGTCACCCCTGCGCCGCCTCCTGCGCCGCCTCCACTGCCGCCGCCAGCGTGGTCGCCACCTCTTCCTCTCCGTGCACGGTCGACACAAACCCCGCTTCAAAGGGGGACGGAGCCAAAAATACCCCCCGCTCGAGCATCCCCCGGTGGAAACGTGCGAACGCCTTCACATCCGAGGTCTTCACCTCCTCGAACGAACGGGGCAACTCTTCGCGGAAGAACACGCCGAACATCGAGCCCACCGCGGTCCCCACCGCCGGGATACCGGCGGCACGCACCGCAGCAGCGATCCCGTGGGAGACCTTCTCGGCCAACTCCTCCAACCGCGCGAACGGATCGTGCACCTCGAGCCAGGCGAGTTGGGCATTGCCCGCGACCGTGGCCAGCGGATTGCCAGAAAGCGTGCCCGCCTGATAGACAGGACCCGCTGGCGCCACCTGCTCCATCAGCTCCCGGCGCCCTCCGTAAGCACCTACCGGGAGCCCGCCTCCGATCACCTTCCCTATTGAGGTGAGGTCAGGAGTGACACGGTAGCGCGCCTGGGCACCTCCGAGCGCCACCCGGAAGCCGGTCATCACTTCGTCGAACACGAGCAGAGCACCGTACTGTTGCGTTATTTTCCGGAGTTCTTCTAGGAAGCCGTCCAACGGCTCGATCAGACCGGCGTTGCCGATCACCGGCTCGACGAAGACCGCTGCCAGCCCGTCGCCCTGCCGCTGGAAGGCGTCTCGAACTGCGTCCAGGTCGTTGAAAGGCACCACGACGGTGTCCCCGGCAGCCCCCCTGGTCACCCCGGGAGAATCTGGTAAGCCGAGCGTGGCGACACCACTGCCAGCGGACACGAGGAACGCGTCGGCGTGGCCGTGATAGCAGCCCGTGAACTTGAGCAGCTTTTCGCGACCGGTGACGGCCCGCGCGAGTCGCAGCGCGCTCATCGTCGCTTCGGTCCCGCTGTTGACCAACCGCACCACCTCGACCGCAGGCATCAGACGGACGATGCGCTCGGCCAACTCAACTTCGACGGCCGTGGGAGCACCATAGCTAGTGCCCCGGCCGATTTGCTCCGCGAGCGCCGAGATCACTGCCGTAGGAGCGTGGCCCAGGATCAGCGGCCCCCAGGACAAAACGTAATCGATGTAACGTCGTCCTTCGGTGTCCCAAAGGAACGGCCCCTCGCCCCGTGCTGCAAAGAACGGGGTGGAGCCAACACCGTGGAACGATCGGACCGGCGAGTTCACCCCACCCGGGATCACAGCCAGCGCGCGCCGCCACAGCTCGACCTGACCGTGGGCCACTGGCTCCTTCACACCACCAACCTTGCGGTCAGATCGTACTCGCCCACGTCCACGATCTCGAGACGTACGAACTCGCCAGGACGCACTCCTTCCGTTCCCTCCGACTGGATCCAAGTGACCCCGTCCACGTCGATCGCCTGACCCTCGGTGTGACCGAGTAGGGCGAATTCGGGGTCGTCATCTACCACGCGGTCTACAAGGGCGGTCTGTACTGACCCGACCAGATCCAGGTTCTTCTCGAGCGAAACCACCCGTTGCAGGTCTAACAGTTCCTCCAACCGCTCACGCCGCACGCCC
Source organism: Gemmatimonadales bacterium UBA2988 (assembly GCA_002346665.1). GTDB lineage: Bacteria > Gemmatimonadota > Gemmatimonadetes > Longimicrobiales > Gaopeijiaceae > UBA2988. The sequence continues at coordinate 69,873 of DEAG01000016.1, read as the reverse complement.
TCGGTAACCTGTTCGGCCATGGTCGCCGCCGGAGTATCTTCCTCGGGAGAATAGGCGAACGCACCCACCCGTTCGAAGCGGATCTCCTCGAGCAGCTCGAGCATTTCACGGAAGTCCCTCTCGGTCTCGCCGGGGAAACCCACAATCACCGTGGTGCGGAGGGTCAAATCCGGAATCGCGTCGCGCAGCCAGCCCACCCGCTCGCGGATGGTATCCTGCCGCTCGGGTCGCCGCATCGCCGCGAGAATGCGGTCGCTGCCGTGCTGGAGTGGCATGTCGAGGTAAGGAAGGATGCGCGACCCATGCGTCCTCCCGGAAGCTTCGGCCAGCACCTCGACGATCCCCTGCGTGATGCCCGACGGGTACATGTAGAAGAGGCGGTACCAATCGATACCGGTGCGATCGAGCAGCGCATCGAGCAGGTCGGGAAGCAGCGGTGCGCACGGGTCACGGCGGCGAAGGTCACGTCCGTACCAGGTTGTGTCCTGGCTCACCACGTTGATCTCGCACACACCTTGACCCGCCATGGCCGCCGCCTCCCCCACCAGTTCCTCCACCGAAGCGGAACGGTGCAGCCCGCGCATAAGTGGAATCGCACAGAAGGCACAGGTATGGTCGCACCCCTCGCTGATCTTGAGGAACGAGGTGTGGGCAGTCTCCGTCGCGAGTACCCGGAGCGGCTGTTCCATGAGCGGGACGAACGTCTCTGGGAGGAGGCCACGGCCGCGCAGCTCCGGAACCAGCCGCGAGAGCCCCGTCAGCCCAAGACACAGATCCACTTCGGGAATCTCGACCTCCAGCTCCTGGCGGTAGCGCTCTACCATGCAGCCCACCGCAACGACCGCTTGGACCTCGCCCTGCTCCTTCATCCTACACGCCTCGAGGATCGTCTCTAGGGATTGTTCTTTGGCTTCCTGGATGAACCCGCACGTGTTGATGATGACAACATCCGCGCCCTCAGGATCACTCGATACCCGGGCGCCGTGTCCGATGAGGGCGGCCATGATCCGCTCAGAGTCGACCGTGTTCTTGTCGCACCCGAGCGTCACCAGCGCGATCCGGGGACCCCCGTAGGAACCGACGGGTTCGAGATCGAGGCGGACCGCCTGGGCGCCCCGATCCACATCGGAACGAATAGGGTCGGGGGAGAGAGGAAAGACGGGGAGGTCCCTCCGCCTCTCGGTAGATGTCACGGAAGTGATCCCTTCACCTTGTGATGACCCGCGCGCCTATGGGCGGGGTAAAGCGGAAGGTGTCCGCCCCGAGATGCGGGCTCACGTCTACCGCGCCCAGCGTTACCGTGCGGACCGATCCGTTCTCCTCGGTGATCTCCACCCTGCGCAGTAGTGCTGCGGTAGACTCGACCCAAAGTACCGCCGAACGATAGGGAGCCGGATGCGACGGTGTGAGCGCGATCCGGTGCACAGCATTCCCAGCGATCGTGTCTTCTCCTCGGTATTCGGCCCGGTACTTGTCCCTCGGTGCGTCAAGAAACTCGCTGTAGAAATCCACGCCTCGGGGTCCGGTCGCGAGCGCGGATCTGAGCACCTGCCGGGGCTCGGAGCTCGGCCGATACACCCAGAACCAGGTACCGTCCGCCAGGAGCACGTCCCCACGGGGCTCGGTAAAGCGCATCGAGAACAAACCCGGCTGGCGAGCGCACAGCCGCCCCTCGCCCTTGACGTCCTCTCCGAGCAGCGGCACCGAGAGCACCTGCTTGAAGTCCGCACACATGCCTGTGGAAGCCTGGTACACCCGACCCGCCGACTCCAACAGCGCGAAAGCGTCGATGCTCTGACTCAGAGCGCTCACCGGGGCAACTACAAAACTGAGCAGAATAGCCCGGGAAAGTGGGTTATAAAGCATAATCTGCCCTACCCTCCACCACAGGCGCAGTTCAATCTAGGGCGGGAGGCCTTGCGCGTCCGCATCCGGGCGCAATGTTGGGGGAGCGAACAGTGGCCATCGGACACCGCGGCCGTGAGGAGGCCCCATGTCTACCAAGAAGCAGCGGCGGCGTACGCGACAGCGACAAAAGGGCACCACCAAGGCTAAGCTTAGTCCGGTCACAATTTTCTTGTTGTCGATCGCGGCCCTGCTGCTCGCGGTCGGCGTAATCGGGAGCCTCGTGGGCAACGACCGACCACCGCCGCCGCGGCCGGGAGCGGTTTGGTCGGAAACACACGGACATTATCACTGAGGGATTCGACCCTCAGTTAACCTGAGGTACACGCAAGCAGCATTGACCGCCCGAGCAGCCACGGGCAACAAGCTCGATGGCCTGACATACCCCGCCGAGCAGCGCGTCCCCACTCCTGGCCTTATGGGTCGCGCGTAGTGTATCGCCATGGCGGCAACGCAATGAAACGGAGCGAGACACACGAACGCGGAGAAACATCCTTGAGCCGCGCGGAACTCATCGAGCGCATGGTAGCTATCCTCGGCGCCGGGGGGGTGGTGTCGGAACGAGCACAGCTGCGCACTTACGAGTGCGACGGCTTGGCCTCGCATCGGGTGATCCCCTCCCTCGTGCTCCTCCCGGAGAACGTGGAGCAGATCGAGGCAGTGGTAAGGCTATGTCACCAAGAACGGATCCCCTTTGTGGCACGCGGGTCGGGGACGGGTCTTTCGGGGGGGGCGCTCCCGGTAGAAGACGGGATGCTCATCGTGACTGCCCGCATGAACCGTATCGTGGAAGTCGATATCCCCAATCAGCGGGTCGTCGTGGAGCCCGGCGTGACCAATCTCTCGGTGACGACGGAGGTGGCCCCGGAGGGGTATTACTACGCGCCCGATCCGTCCAGCCAGCTCGTCTGCTCGATCGGCGGGAACGTCGCCGAGAACTCGGGCGGCGCACACTGCCTAAAGTACGGATTCACCACCAACCACGTCACCGGATTGGAGGTGGTACTTCCGGACGGCGGACGGGTGCACCTCGGCGGGAAGACCGCGGATCCGCCTGGATACGATTTGATGGGCGCCTTCGTCGGTTCGGAGGGGACGCTGGGAATAGCGACGCTGGTCACCCTGAGGATCCTGCGCCAGCCCGAGACGGTGCAGACCATGCTGGCCGCCTTCTCCTCACCGGACGAAGCAGGCGGCGCGGTATCGGGAATCATCGCAGCGGGAATCATCCCAGCCGCCGTCGAGATGATGGACACGCTGGCTATCCAGGCAGCGGAAGCGACAGTGAAGGCCGGGTATCCGCTTGGGGCCGGGGCCATTCTGATCGTTGAGTTGGACGGTCCGGCCGCGGAAGTGGAGCACCAGTTCCGGGAGGTCGAAGGCATCTGCCGGAGCAACGGAGCCAGTGAACTCAGGATCGCACTGGACGCTGATGAGCGGACGCGAATCTGGAAGGGTCGGAAGGCTGCCTTCGCGGCCATGGGGCGCATCAGCCCTGCCTACTACGTCCAAGACGGGGTGATCCCCCGCACCGCGCTTCCCGTTGTGCTGCGCAAGATCAGCGCGTTGGCGACAGATCACGGCCTTCGGGTAGCGAACGTCTTTCACGCGGGCGACGGCAACCTGCACCCGCTTGTGCTCTACGACGACGCGGCCAAGGGGGAGGCCGAGCGAGCGGAGACGGTGGCCACCGAGATCCTAAGGATCTGTATTGCGCAGGGCGGCTCGATCACCGGTGAGCACGGCGTGGGCACAGACAAGAAGGACGACATGCCGAAGATGTTCACAGTGGACGATCTCGATACCATGCAGCGTCTTCGGTGCGCGTTCGACCCTAATGGAGTGTGCAATCCGGGAAAGATCTTTCCTACCCCCCGACTCTGTGGAGAGGTGCCGGGGCCGCACCGGCCGCACCCCCTCCAGACGGCCGGCCTGGCGGAAATTTTTTGACCAGACTCGCCGAGCTACGAGCCATCGTCGGCAACGACCATGCACGCACCGCCGTCGCGGGCGATACCCTGGATGGGGTCCGACCCCGGTTCGTCGCCACCCCAGGTTCAGTCGGGGAAGTGAGCGAACTACTTCGGCTTGCCGGCAGCTCTAGATGGAGCGTCGCGCCAGCCGGATCAGGCACAAAGCGCGGCTGGGGGAATCCACCGACATCCCTTGATCTCGTGCTCAACACCCGGCGGCTCGACCGAATGATCGAGCACTCGGAGGGAGACCTCGTGGTGAGCGCGGAGGCGGGGATGACCCTCGACTCGCTTCAGACGCACCTTGAGGGTGCAGGACAGATGCTCGCACTTGATCCCGAGGACACCGATAGCACCCTCGGCGGCCTGATTGCAGCCAATGCCTCGGGCCCGCGGCGATTCCGGTACGGGACGGTCCGCGATCTCCTGATCGGGATCACCATCGTGCTCGCAGACGGCACGGTGGCGAAATCAGGCGGGAAGGTGGTGAAGAACGTAGCGGGCTATGACCTGGGCAAGTTGTTCACCGGCTCGCTCGGCACGCTCGGGGTCATCGTCGGCGCTACCTTCCGTTTGCACCCTCGGCCGGCCACGTCGCGCCTCGTCAAGACGGACGTAGGAGACGCGGAAGCAGTGGGGGCCGCCCTCAGGCGGATCCTCCGCTCTTCCCTCGTGCCCTCCGCCATCAATCTGTTGGCAGACAAGGACACGATCGGGCAGATCGGAATTCTGTTCGAGGGGATCGAGCCGGGCGCCGAAGCGCAGGCTAAAACCGCAGCAGGTCTCCTTCAGGGAGACCGGGACCCATCGGTATTCAGGGGAGAGGCGGCGATGGAGCGGTGGCGAGACTTGGCCGAGTCTTCCCCGGAGGACGCTCCTGTGACACTCAAGGTTACCTGTCTCCCAGCTGAGCTGCCCGATGTGCTCAAACGGGTGAACGAGGCAGCGAAGCGATGTCGGATGACGACCCGGGTGCGGGGCCAGATCGGCAACGGCGTGCTGCTCGTGGGCCTATCCGTTGACGAAACCTCCCAAGTGGTGGAAATGGTCACTGATCTGAGGAACTTTGCACACGAGGGGAGCGTGGTTGTGCTCGAAGCCCCGGTTGAGGTCAAGCGACGGATCGATACGTGGGGATCGGTAGGCGATGCCCTCCCGCTGATGCGGAAGGTCAAGGAACAATTCGACCCCGCGGGAGTGCTGAACCCCGGGCGCTTCGTAGGGAGAATCTGACAGTGGCACGGGACGTCCCCGCCTTCGACGCGCAACACCCCCCCGCGCAGGACCTGATGGACGACTGCGTGCATTGTGGGTTCTGCCTCCCTTCCTGCCCGACCTACCTCCTCTTCGGCGAGGAGATGGACTCCCCGCGGGGTCGGATCTACCTGATGCGGGAGGGATTGGAGGGGGAGTCGCTGACCGACGCCATGGTGCGTCACTTCGACCTCTGTCTTGGTTGCCTCTCCTGTGTCACTTCGTGTCCAAGCGGGGTGCAATACGAGAAGCTGATCGCAGCCACCCGACAACAGGTGGAGCGCCGTTACGAACGAACGCGCTACGACCGCATCTTCCGGAAACTGCTTTTCCGTTTCTTACCATATCCCACGCGTCTGCGAGCCCTCGCCAGCACCCTGCGTACGTACCAGGCCTTGGGAATCCAATCGGCCTTTCGAAAGAGCCGGCTCCGCGAGCTGTTGCCCGCCCGGCTGCGGGCGATGGAAGGGCTCACCCCCGAACCACCCCCCCACTCGCCCCCCCTCCCCGTTCTAATTCCTCCCCACGGCAAGCGGCGCCGACGCGTGGCAATGCTGACGGGATGCGTACAGCGCGTCTTCTTCCCGCACGTGAACGCGGCCACCGCCCGAGTGCTGGCCGCGGAAGGGTGCGAAGTGGTCGCGCCTCACGGCCAGGGCTGCTGTGGCGCCCTCTCCCTACATGCCGGGCGTGAACAGGAGGCTATGACGTTCGCGCGCCGGACTATCGACACCTTCGAGGCTGCGGGGGTAGAGAACGTAGTGGCGAATGTCGCCGGCTGCGGATCGGCTATGAAAGACTACGGGTACTTGCTCCGGGACGACCCCACGCACGCTGGGCGGGCACAAAACTTCGCGGTCAAGGTTCGTGACGCATCTGAGCTCGTTCACGAGCTCGGTCCAGCGGCCATCCGGCATCCACTTCCGCTAATCGCGGCGTATCACGACCCCTGCCACCTCGCTCACGGGCAGAAGATCCGCGCCGCGCCGCGCGAAGTGCTGCGAACGATCCCAGGGCTTACGCTGCGCGAGATTCGAGAATCCGAGATCTGCTGTGGCTCGGCGGGCATCTACAACCTAATCGAGGCAGAGCCGGCGGCGCGACTCGGCGAGCGCAAGGCCCTTAACGTGCTGGAAACCGGCGCCCAGCTCCTAGTGACCGGCAACGCGGGATGTCTCCTGCAGATCCGTGCGAGCCTCAACCGGATGCGCAAGCAGCTGCCGCTCACGCATCCCATGCAGGTCCTCGATGCCTCGATCTGCGGTGAGCCGGTGACCACGCTGACCCGATAGAGTCTTTCTAATCGGCCAGCTCATCAGGTCCCCGGAAACATCCCCTCAATTTCGCTCAAACTCATCAGTACCTCGCGAGACTTGGATCCGTCCGGCGGCCCCACCACTCCTGCCTCGTGCAGTTGATCCACGATGCGTGCGGCGCGTCCGTATCCGATCTTGAGGCGCCGCTGGAGCAGCGAGGTGGATCCCTGGTTGTGTTGGATGCACACCTCCGCGGCATCGCGGAACAGCTCATCCCAGTCGCCGGATATTTCCTCCGCGTCAGCTGCGTCGAGCTGCTCACTCGTGCGCACCTCTTCGAGGATGTCCTCTTCTGATCGCACAGCTACTGGGGCCACCGCTGCGGGATCCAGTGCCTCGCGCCGCTGCTGATACCAGTTGATCAGTGTCTCCGTGTCCTCTGTGGAGATGAACGCCCCCTGAATGCGCGCGGGTTCGCTCTTGGCGGGGGGAAGAAAGAGCATGTCGCCGTTGCCGAGGAGTGCCTCTGAGCCGTTCTGGTCCAGGATAGTCCGGCTGTCCGTCTTCGACGCTACCCGGAATGCCGCGCGGGTCGGAAAGTTGGCCTTGATCAGCCCTGTGATGACATTCACCGATGGACGCTGGGTAGCGACGATCAGGTGGATACCGATTGCGCGAGCCTTCTGGGCTAATTGAGATAGCGGCTTCTCCACCTCGCTCTGCACGGTCATCATCAGGTCCGCGAGCTCGTCCACGACAACCACGATGTAGGGTAGCACACCATCGTCGTAGATACCGCGATCCTCGTCGCCCTCCTCCCCCTCGACCTGCACCCGGCGCAGCACAACACCGGCCTCGATTTTCTGATTGAATTCGGTGATCGAACGAACGTGGTTAGCGGAGAACAACTGATAGCGCCGCTCCATCTCGAGCACTGCCCACTTCAGTACGCCCGCTGCGTCGCGCGGATCAGTCACCACCGGATGGCGCAGGTGCGGCAGCTCGGCATACGTGGACAACTCGACCATCTTGGGGTCAATCATCAGGAGACGCAGCGTCTCGGGCGTGTGCCGATAGACGAGGCTCGTTATGACCGTGTTTATGCACACCGACTTCCCGGAGCCCGTAGCACCGGCGATCAAAACGTGCGGCATCTTGGCGAGATCGGCCACATACGCCCTGCCTGTCAGATCCTTACCCAGCGCGAGGGGCAGATCACCCCGCGCACCGCGGAACTCCTTGGCCTCCAAGATCTCGCGGAGCTGCACCACGGCGGCTTCTGGGTTCGGAATCTCCACCCCCACTGCACCCTTGCCTGGAATCGGGGCCACGATCCGGATGCTCTGGGCCTTCATGGCGAGCGCTAGGTCCGCGTCCAGGTTGGCGATCCGGTTCACCTTTACGCCCGGCGCGGGCACCACCTCGAACTGAGTCACCACGGGTCCAGTGGTGCGACCGCCGATATGACTCTCGACGTTGAAGGTGCGGAGTTTTTCCACGAGCACCTGACCGAGGCGGTCTAATTCCTCGTCCATATGGGACCGATCTACGCGCGCCCCTGGAGTAAGCAGGTCGATCGGGGGAAGGGTGGTCTCGAGCGTACGCTTGTCGGCGCGGTCCGCGAACGGATCGGATGCCTCCGCCTGAGCTGGCGACCCGGTCGGCGCATCGCTCTTGTGCGAGTGGCTGCTCACGTCCGGCGTAGAACCTGGGTGGCCCGGCTCCAGCCCCTCATCGCCAGTCTCGCGCTCGAACGGCTCAATCGGCGCGATGTTCGCCTCTGTCCACAGGACCGCGGCTTCCTCCGCGCGGCGCGTGCGCTCGGACCGCCACCGTGCCCAGCGACCCACTAGGAAGCCCATTCCTCGCCCCACAACCCCTCCCCCCAACGCTACTCCCTGACCGACAGCACGTATCGGCCGCCAGCCCAGTGTAACGACGGACAAGGCCACCATGAGCACCGACAGGAGAAGAAGGCTACCGAGCCAACTGAGCGCACTCACGAGGAGCCCGCCCAACGCCCTCCCAAGCCAACCGTCGCACTGCGAATTCGGCGCCAGAACGTAGAGTCCGGGCGGAACGAAGAGGAGGAGTCCGATGCCGAGCGCGCCGAACCGGAGTACGCTCTCGCGCCCGAGCCATCCCAGGGCCCTCAAGCCCCCGAGCATTAGCAAAGCAGGGATCAGCACGGCCGCGGCACCCACCGCGGCCCACAGGCCATCGGCGGTCACCGCCCCCACACGCCCCATCGCGTTGCCAGAAGGAAATATCCCCTCGACCCTCGGTCCCAGAGCCGAAACTGGCACCAGCGCAAACAGGAGGAACAGGGCAAGGGCCAGTAGAGCCAGAGCGAGCAGCTCCTGGCGTTGGTCGCTCCCGAGCCCGGGACCGCCTCTGGAGCCCTCATTGGACTGGGGCTTCTTACGATCCGCCACCGTCAGCCCGTTGAATAATCCGCTCCTTGAGCTTGGGCACCAACTCCTCGACATCTACCCGCCCACACCAGGCCACGTCGTCCAACATGCCAACCTCCGCGAGCGAGCGCCCGGCCGCGGAATCCGCAAGGAGTGCATCGTCGACCCCAAAGGCTTCAGCCAACGCAAGGGCCGAGCGTCCGGCGTCCTCAACCTCTAGTGTTCCCCCCAAACGCTCTTTCAGCCTGCTGAGCAGCATCCCTGCGCACAAAGTATCGTCGATCGAGAAGCGACCCTCGCGTCCGGCGCAAACCACGGCCAGTCGCTCCGCATCGGCGCACGCCGCAGCAACCGCCGACAGGTTCAGGAAAGAGGCGACCAGAACATGTTCTGCGCCGTCAACCGCCAGGAGCGCCCGTGTGCCGTTGGTCGTGGTCATGACCACGCGCTTCCCGCCCACCATCTCGGGAGTGAATTCCCGTGGGGAGTTGCCGAGGTCGAAACCCTCCACCTTGAGGCCTCGTCGCTCCCCAGCCAGGAGCGCGTCCTCCCGGCCGAGCGACGTGGCGAGCTTTATGGCTTCCTCAGTCGACACCACTGGATAGATAGCCTGCGCCCCGGCGGCCAACGCTGCGACGATCGTGCTGGAGGCGCGCAACACGTCGATCACAACCGCCGTGTGATCCTGCAGGACGGCGCCATCCACCTCTTGGAGGGTGAAGAAGACAGTAGCGTTCACGATCCGGCCTCTGCCTGCGCTCGGCTCCGCACGATCCGCTCAGCCATGAAGCGGTCAAGAAAGCTGGTGTCTACGTCACCCTTCACAAAACGCTCGTCCCTCACCACCTCGGCTAGCAACGGAAGGGTGGTGTGGACACCCTCAATCACGAACGATCCGAGTGCGTTGCGGGCACGGGAAAGTGCCTCCTCACGACTGTTTCCAAACACGATTAGCTTGGCTAGCAGGGAGTCGTACTGAGGCGGCACGGCATAGCCTGAGTAGACGTGCGTGTCCAGCCGCACCCCCGGACCCCCGGGGGTATGGAACGTGCTGATTGTTCCCGGTGATGGGGCGAAATTACGATCTGGATCTTCGGCGTTGATGCGAAACTCGATCGCCCACCCACGGTGGTCCAGCTGTTGCTTGGAAAAAGAAATTGGCTCTCTCGCCGCTACCATGATCTGCTCCTTCACCAGGTCCAGGCTCATGGTAACCTCTGTCACTGGATGTTCCACCTGGATGCGGGTATTCATTTCGATGAAAAAGAACTTTCCCCTTTCATCGAGCAGAAACTCAACCGTGCCCGCTCCCACGTATTGGATGGCCGCGGCTGCCTTGATCGCGGCGGCGCCCATGCGCTTGCGGAGCCCGGGAGTCATCCCGGGCGAGGGCGCCTCCTCGATCATTTTCTGATGCCTCCGCTGAACCGAGCAGTCCCGCTCCCCTAGGTGTAGGATACGACCTTCGTGATCCCCGAATACTTGGAACTCCACATGGCGCGGGTGCTCAAGCATCCGTTCCAGGTAAACCCCTAAGTCGCCGAAAGACGCCTGGGCTTCGGTCTGGGCTTGCTGCAGCAGCTCGGGAAAGGTTTCGCGGTCACGCGCTATCCGCATCCCCTTCCCACCCCCCCCGGCCGACGCCTTGATCATGATGGGAAAGCCTATCTCCTCAGCAGCAGCCCGCGCTGCATCGGGATCCGTCACGACGTCCGCAGTCCCCGGCACCGTGGGCACCCCGTGCTCGATCATCGTGCGCCGCGCGGTGGCCTTATCGCCCATGGCACGAATTTGTTCGGGGTTGGGACCAATGAAGACTATCCCGGAGAGGGCGCAGATCTCGCTGAATTCGGCGTTCTCAGCGAGGAACCCGTAGCCCGGGTGGATCGCATCGGCGCCGGTCACCTCGGCGGCGGCGATGATGCGGGGGATGTTCAGATAGCTTTCGCGAGCAGGCGCGGGACCAATGCACACGTCTTCGTCCGCGAAGCGGACGTGAAGCGACTCCCGGTCGGCTTCCGAGTACACTACCACGGTCTTCACTCCGAGCTCGTGGCAGGCCCGGATGATCCGAAGGGCGATTTCACCCCGGTTGGCAATCAGAATTTTCTTGAACAATCGATTCCTACTAGTGGAAACGCGCCCGGCTCAACTGGGCACCGGACGCGTCTTGGAAGGAGGGGTCGCGGTCCAACGGACCTCACGGTCCGGGATCGATCCGAAAAAGGACCTGGCCATATTCGATGGGTACCGCGTTCTCGATGCAGATTTCGGCGACCACTCCATCGACTTCGCTCTCCAACTCGTTCATAAGCTTCATCGCCTCGATGATGCAGAGGGTGTCGCCTTTTTTCACCCGCGTCCCTCGCTCGACATAGGCCGGGGCATCGGGAGCGGCCGAGCGGTAGAAGGTCCCCACCATGGGGGACTTCACATCCACAAGATTGCTGGAAGCCGGCTCCTCTGGAGACATCCCTGCCGACTCCGTTTCGGCTGGCGGGGAAGCATCCGACCAAGTGCGTTCCTCCGTCGCAGGGGATGCGGGTGGCGCAGTCTTCGAGAGCCGGATGCGGGTACCGCCCCGCTCGATTTCGATCGAGTCCAGGGAACTCTCGTCGAGGGCCTTAATCAAGCCCTCAAAAAAACCCAGCTCGATCATCCAGTGACCCGAGTGAGGTACTTGTCCTCCCTGCGATCCACCTTGAGAACATCCCCTTCCTCGATGAAGAGTGGCACCTGCACAACGGCGCCGGTCTCGAGCTTGGCCGGCTTGGTGCCACCTTGTGCGGTGTCACCGCGCACACCCGGATCGGTCTCCACCACCTCCAGTTCGACAAAGAACGGAAGATCCACGGCGATGACCCGATCGTTATGTACTAGTCCCTCGCAGTCCATGTTCTCCTTCAGGTAGCGGAGCTGGCCGGCCCCGATCACTTCGGAAGAAATGGGAATCATCTCGAAGGTCTGGACGTCCATGAAGTGAAACAACACACCGTCGGTATAGCTGAACGTGACCGGGCGCCGCTCCAGGCGCACCTCAACCACCTTTTCTCCGGCCCTGTATGTCCTCTCCACAACCGCACCGGTGTGCACGTTCTTGAGCTTGGTGCGCACAAAGGCCCCTCCCTTACCGGGCTTCACGTGCTGGAAATACGTGATCTGCCAGAGAACTCCGTCGATCTCTAAAACCAAGCCATTACGAAAGTCGGCAGTGCTCCCCATGATGTGTTAGTTCAAGTCTTTTCGCTGCTCTTCTCGACCAAGGCCACCAGGCCACGGAGGCCAAGAAGATAGCTTTCAGGGCCGAATCCATACACCACCCCTCCAGCGACCGATGCCAGGAACGAGCCTCGCCGAAAATCCTCGCGCGAGGATGTGTTCGAAAGGTGAACTTCGACAAACGGGAGACCCACACCGACCAGGCAGTCACGGAGCGCTATGCTGGTATGGGTCAAGGCACCGGCGTTGATCACGAAACCCGCCACGCGCTCCGACGCCGCCTCGATGAAGTCAAGGAGAGAGCCTTCGGTGTTGGACTGGAAAAATTCCACCTCTACGTTCAGATCGTGGCCGAGAACGCGGATCTGATCCTCGATCTCTTCAAGCGTTTCGTGCCCGTACACCGCTGGCTCGCGCTGGCCGAGCGTCCGGAGGTTGGGACCATGGAGTACCGCGATGCGCACGATCAGTCTTCTCCTAGGGAAGGCGTTCGATCTGGCTACCAAGCTCGTCCCGTCCAGACCCGTCGTGGGGGTCGGGGGCCAGCGTAGCAGTATCGACGACCTCAGGCGCGAGTGCCTCGATCGGAACCACCAGGCTGTCCTCCCCCCCTTTTTCAAGGGATGCGGGCTCCCAATCGAGGAGGGCTCGGAAATAATCGCGGACTGATATACCAGAGGGGGGAGGCGTGGGCTGCGCGGGCCGTTCCTTCAAGGCTAACGGCGCGCTCAAATCGCTCGTCTCACGGGAACCCCCAGTCCAATCCCGGGCCAGCGTTTCCATTTCCCCGTCGGTGGGGCGAGGCGGAGCCACCACTCCACCAGTGTCTCGACCCGCCGGCGGCGCCGCCATCGCGTCGACCAGTTCCTTCAGTCCGGGGTCGTCGGGCGTCTGCTCCAGCAGGTGGTGGTAGACTCGGAGCGCGTGGGAGTGGTGTCCCTGGCGGGCGTACAAGTCCGCCATGGTACGGGTGAGAGGGCCATCCTCATCCTCGCTCCGTAGCGTGTCCGGCTGGGCGGTGAAAGGTAGCTGTGTCGGAGGCGATTCCGGGAACGCGGCGGGTGGGACCGACTCGACCTTGACCTCGAGCTGGGGGGTCGTTTCCTCCCCCTGTTCGATCTCGATCTCGCGCAAGCGCGTGACGACCTCACGGTCGCTCGGCTCCAAGTCGACGAGCCTTTGGAAAAACTCCAGCGCCGCTGGTCGGTCCCCGCGCGCTGCCGCAAGCTCCCCGACCCCCCTGAGCGCTTCGGCATTCTCCTCGTCCAGCTCAAGCGCGGCCTCGAACGCTGCAGCGGCGGCCTCCGTCTCCCCCCGATCCCGACGCACCCAACCGGCCACGACCAACGCCGGTACAAAATCGGAGTGGCGGTCTAGCCCATCGTGCAGAAGCTCGAGCGCCTGGTCCAAATCTCCCTGGCGGCGGTAAGCATCGGCGAGCGGGGCAAACACGCGGCCTTCCGGGTCTCGCTCAGACCAGAAGAGGGTGCGCAGTTCGTGGATCTCCTTCTCCACGGAATCGGCCACTGAAAACTCCTGGAAAAGGGGGGGGAAAGGGACGGATATGTCCTGGTGGGAACAGCCGTGAAGATAAGCACACGCTTGAAAAGGTGTCAACGCGGCAATGAGGTACTCTTTGCCGGTAATCCGTTGTTAAACGTGCACTTCCGAGTCGGCTAAGGGCGTGCGTACCCTTCAGTTGAGGGGGAGGCTCCCCCCGGTTACTTTTTTGGGTTCGAAAGAAAACGTCGGGGTCTGTGACGGGTCGTCACACGGAACCCCAAAAGAGGTGTAGTCAGGGCCAGAGGAGCCGCACGAATATGATGCGTCAGATGCGGGAAAACACGAAGTGGATCATGCTGGTCACGGCAATAGCATTCGTGGGACTAATGCTATTCGATTGGGGAATGGACGCCACCGGTCGCACCTCTGGCTCCATGGGCGACATCGGGCGGGTGAACGGCACCCCAGTGCAGTACGAAGCCTACATGGGTACCTACCGCAACTTGTACGACCAGACACAGATCGCTCAGGCGGATCCCATTAGCACCCAACAGAACCGCGAGCTCGAGCAGGCCGCCTGGAACCAGCTGGTGGATAGGATCCTGATGCTGCAAGAACTCGACCGCCGCGGCATCGACGTGACCGACGAGGAGATCCGGCAGGCGGCCCGCTTCCAGCCGCCCCCCGAGTTCCGGGAGAACCCCGCGTTCCTGACCGAAGGCAATTTTGATCTGGTCAAGTACCAGCAATTCCTTACCAACTCCGCCGATCCCCAGCTTTTTCCGGAACTCGAGGCATACTATCGCGACGTGCTCCTGCAGCGAAAGCTCAGTCGCCAAGTGGCGACCGGAGTCTTTATCACGGACTCCGAGCTATGGGAGCAGTACCGTGATGTGCACGAAACCACACTGGTCCGCTTCGTACCGCTCAACCCGGCACAGCGCGTTCCGGACGATTCGGTCACCGTCACAGACGCGGAAATGGAGAGGTATTGGAGGGACCACCAGGACGAATTCGAGGTGCCCGCCCGCGCTTCGGTAAAGCTAATCGTAATGCCCCGGGCCCCGACCAACGCCGATAGCACAACCGCGAACCTGCGGGCCGCGACTCTCTTGGACGAGATCCACGCGGGCGCCAGCTTCGACTCGGTGGGAAACCGCGAAGCGGCTGCCCTGCGGCCGGTGACCTTCCAGGACCTCGGAACCTTCGGACGCGGCACGATGACACCGGTGTTCGACACAGCCGCCTTCTCCGCGCCAGTGGGAAGAGCGACGGGCCCGCTGCAGACCAGTTTCGGGTACCACCTGCTGCTAGTGTCGAACCGCACTGCGGACAGCGTGACCGCCAAACACATCCTGGTGCCAATCACGCGCACCGAGGAGTCGGAGGACGCCATCCTCATGCTGGCAGACTCAACTGATAAACTGGCCGAGGACCTCACCCTCGAGGAGGTCGGCCGGATCATGGGGTTCGAGGTTGGGACCGCCGAACTAAATGACGCCTTCCCGTTCCTCCCCGGAGTCGGCATGTCATCGGACGGTGCCGATTGGGCTTTCCAGGAAGCCTTGCCGGGAGACGTGAGCGAGGTCTTCGAAAACGACCAGTCCTTTTATGCGCTAGAGCTCGTCTCAAGCACGCCTGGAGGTGTGACACCTCTCGACGAGGCAAAACGCACCATCCGTTCCGTACTGCTGATAGAGAAAAAACTCACAGTGGGGACTGCGGAGGGCCAGCGCTTGGTCGAGCGGGTCAAGTCAGGCGTAACCCTCTCGGACGCTGCCACCGAAATGGGGCTACAGGTGCGCACCCCGGGTCCATTCACCCGGCAGGATTTTGTCCCCGACTTGGGGCAGATGAACGCCGCGATTGGAACCGCGTTCGGTCTTGCTAAGGGCAGCGTGAGCGACCCCGTCCCTACGCAGCAGAACGTCTTCGTGATGGAGAAGATAGACCAGACGCCGGCCGACTCGACCCTGTGGTTGGCGCAGAAGCAGGAGCAGCGGCAGGCACTGGCCGGACTCATCCAGCAGCAGCGCCTCCAGGACTGGATTCAGGGTCTGAGGACCGCGGCCGAAATCGTCGATCGGCGCGCAGAGGTACTCACACCCGTAGATGACTCGAATCAGACGCCGTACTCCCCGAACCTGTTGGGCTTTTAGTAGAAGACCAGAGCACAGGCAAGAAGAAAGCGGGCCGGAGCGAAAAAGCTCCGGCCCGCTTTTCTTCCTTTAGGAGATTAGCGCTACCGCAGCTCAGCCCTTCGGAGCATCTGCCGGCAGCTTTTCTGTGGAACTTGGGGCGCTGGCCGTAGAAGGAGCAGCGGGAACGCTGGTCGTGGAGGAAGAAGTGGGAGCACCCGTCGTGGCTGGAGGGGTGCTCGTCCCTTCTATGCGCCTGGGTGGTTCGGGCTCCCGAGGCGTAGGAGTGTAGCGCGGCCTATCCGCCGCCTTCAACTCCCCTTCGATTTCACGGACCGAACCCTTGAACTCACGAATCCCCTTGCCCAGCGCAGAACCGATCTCCGGCAACCGCTTGGCACCGAAGAGCAGGAGCACAACAAGGAAGATCAGAACCATCTCTCCCATGCCCATGCCACCGAACATCTGACTACCCTCCTTGGCGCGGTTACCGCGCCTTATGCCCGTTGCCGTGGATGTCGTCTATATCCAGGAACGTGCTATCAGAGCAACCAGAAAGACCCCGACCAACGTTAGCACGTTGAGGCTTATCACCAACGGACCAGCCGTCAATGCGAACGCAACCAAGTCCATCGAGAGCGGTCCGAACGACATGTCGACAGAGGTCGTCAGGAACGTCCGCGCCGCGCTGTCCGGCAGGAACGTCACGGTGAGCTTGGTGAAGAGCCCACCGAGGAAAAACCCCAATAAAAGGGCCCAACTGAACCTAACGGCGCTGCGCCATCGGGTATCGATTAGCATACAGCCTCTGCACCACAAATGTTCCCTTCTACGCCAGGAACGCGGCGACTCACCGGCTTCGACCCACGGCGTAGCTCACGGCACCACGCAAGGCTTCCACGGCGGCGCCCGCCTCCAGTCCTTCCAACACCGCTTCCGCCCGCTCCGCGTACTCAGCCGCCCGCACCCTGGTGTAATCCAGTCCGCCCCGCTCCTCGACGATGTCCATGATCCGGCCGATCTCTTCGTCCAAGGGGTCGACCCGTGTGAAGAACTGCCGGATCTCACGGACCTCGGTCTCCGTTGCCCGGGACAGAGCGCTCACAAGCGGTAGGGTAACCTTGCGCTCCCGCAGGTCGTGGCCGCTGGGCTTGCCGGTGACCGCCTCGCTCCCCGTGTAGTCGAGTAGGTCATCAGCAATTTGAAAGGCCATCCCCAGGTGGTGACCAAACTGGGCCATCGGCACGCGGTATTGCGACATTCCCGCCAGGGCTCCGAGCTCACAAGCCGCTGACATGAGGGATGCAGTCTTGGCTGAGATGAGCTGGGAGTAGTCCTCCTCCGAAAAAGCCAGCGCGTCATAAGCGGTGAGCTGCCGCATTTCGCCTATGCTCATCTCGTTCGCGGCGCGGGCCAGCACCTGCACCGCTTCTAGATCCCCCAACTGAGCGAGCTCGGTGACTGAACGGCTGTAGAGGTAGTCTCCCATGATGATGGCGATCTGATGGGTCCAGAGCGCATTCACGGTGGGGAGACCTCGCCGCAGAACCGAGTGATCGACGGCGTCGTCATGCACGAGCGTGGCCAGGTGTACCAACTCGACAACTGCCGCCAGCGTGACTGCTCGCGGGTGGGCGGAACTACCGATCTCGCTGGAAAGAAGCAGTGCAGTCGGGCGGAAAAGCTTGCCGCGCACAAGAAGGAGGTACTCTTTCACCTCTTCGATCAGGGCGAAGTCGGTGACCACAATCCGCCGAATTTCGTCCATTACCTGGTCGATACGGTCTCCGACCGGCGCCTGGATGGACGCCAACGCTGGCGGCCCTTCGCGCACGGCGGCAGTAAGAGCAGCGGAGTCTCTCACGGCCCCCCTCCCGATAAGGTCAGGGAACGTAGCAACATGGACAGACAGACCCGCCGGCTACCGGAGGGCCCGGAGCCGCTCGGTGACGTCAGCGAAATTGATGTCCAAGGAGAAGAGGCAGTCGTAGAACTCCAGCGCAGACAAAAGCCTTACAACCTTCACAGCGTCTTTATCCATTTTTCCGACCCCAAGATGAGCCCCGCACAGCCGACAGATAAAATTGGGGCTGTCAGAGAAGCGTGTTTAGGCGTGATCGTGATAAGAATTAATTTTTATCAGTTTGTATGTGCGATCCGAAGGCTCCCGCTCCAGAGCTGGGGAATTCCCTGCCCTGCTATCGCTCTTCGTCAGGGGAATCAACTGTCTGCTCCGAGACGTACCGGGCAAGGCGCGCCGAGAGCAACCGAGAGGGGAGGCTGTCAAGCAGATGTAATCTGTCGGCGGCGGCCGGAAGCACAAGTGGGTCAGGGATCATGCCGATCACCTCGGTACCCGCGATCCGGCCACCCCAGCTCTGTAACCGCTCCTCCACGTAGCGGAAAACGTCGAACGGCGATGTGCGCTCCATATCCTCAAGGTTCATGGAAAACTGAATCCGGCCGCCGGGCTCCAGCTCCAGGGCGAGAACCCGGAGCGACGCGAACCCACCCCCCAATTCCCGTGCCTCATCCGCTAAGGCGCGCACGCGATCGAATTCCACCCCCTCGACATAAAGATTCCACGCAAGCAAGGCCTCGCGCGCACCCACGCAGGTGACCCCAGCCGTAGGGTGGGCGTCTGTTCGACCTGCGGACAGATCGGGCTCGCGGCCCTCCGGGAATTTGTCCCGTAGGGATTCGAAACCCCCTGGGCGGATCTCCGCAAGCCGGCGACCAGGAGGAGAAGAGGCGCCACCATAGAAGTAGACCGGGAGACCTAGTTCGGCCAGTTTGGCCCCTACCCGGTGGGCGCTGTCCACCGCATCTGAGAGCGTTAGACCCTGCAAGGGGACGAAAGGAAGGACGTCGAGCACCCCCACCCGCGGGTGCACGCCACGATGCTCGCGGAGATCCAGGTGCTCGAGGGAAAACACGGCTGCCGCCACTGCCGCGGCCTCCACCGTCTGGGGATCTCCGATGAAAGTGACCACAGAACGGTTGTGATGGGAATCTGCCGACCAGTCCAGCACGTCTGCTCCGGCGAGGGTGATTACTTCAACCACCGCCCGGACCCAGTCGAGGTCCTTGCCCTCACTGAAGTTGGGAACCGCCTCGAGGACTGGGAGCATGATTCGAACATACACCCACGGGACGGTGCAGCGACAGCCAAACGTACGGAGGTGCTAACCCCCAAGTGAGAGCGGCACATGGGGTTGCGAGATACGATTGGGCCCTACCAAAACACCAGCGCACAACCATCGTTGGGGGCAAGTTCAGATGTCCTGGCTGTTCGGAGAGGACAGCAGGAGCGGGGCGGGATGGACAGCCTGGCGCACACCTACCGGAGGTCGGTGATGTTTGTACTGCGCTGCCGGTAATCGAACCTGAAATCCGAGTTGGCCTTGAGCGACACATCGAAGCGGAACGCCCAGTTGCCAGTAGCGGTCTGGACGAAGTCGAAGCGGGCCTGCCAGTCGTGTATGTCGCGGGTGAGCGCGATCACGTGATCATTGAAGCCCCCCCGCTCCAGATCGTACGACGTGCGCCAGCTCAGGTCCCAGAGCGTCGTCGGCTTCAAAGTAAACGACACCGAGAGCATCTGGCTGGGTGAGCGCGAGACGTCGCGTGGGCGGGCCAACGAATAGGAGAACCCCGCGCTCCAGCTGCCCACATCGGCATTAGGGCGCCTGTCGGCTGCTACAGCCGTGCTACGCCGGTACACGCCTGGGATGATGCTGGCCTCGTCGATGGCCGGCGCGGCTTCTAGGGCCGGATCCTCCTCCGGCTCACTCTCGTTCGTGGACGTGGTTACCGAGTCCGCCCTCCCGAACAGACCGAAGCCCCGGAAAAGCGCAGAGCGACCGTTCAGCGAGAAACCCAGGTTCACGTCAGCCAGGCGGGGGGCGAAACGACGCTTGGTCTCTGTCCCGCCACCCGGGATGGCAACCGTGGTGTCGGCGAACAGGTCATGGCTCATCGAAATCGAGATCCCTCGCAGCAATGAGGAACTGATCTGGTTCTCGATCCGCGTGGTCCTGAAGCCGAGCAAGAAGCCCAGCGAATCGGCCTCCACGAAATCGTATTGCACCGCGCTCGTGCGAAGGGCCAACAACGTGACAATGTCAGCACGCGGTGCACGTGCGAGACCTTCAGTGGAAAGGGCTCCCGTGGAAAAACCCCCGGCGGTGTCATTAGGTATCGCCGGGACCCGAGTGAGCGCGGAACGGGCAACTGCGTCCGAATCATCCGGAGCCTCCTTCCGCTTCGCCTCGAAGGTCTGATTTAGGCTGAACGCTATCTCCTTTCGGGGCAGAATCGCCAATCGACCGAAGAGACGCGCTTGGAGCGCGTTGGATGTGACCGATGGAGAATACGAGAAATCGATCCCTGGGGAGAGCTTGTGTCGAATGGCCTCGAACGGCCCGACACCGGGGAAGAAACCGAACAGATCCGACTTGAGGCTGGCACCAAAGGCGAGACGGGTCGGTGCCGACACGAAGCGGTCGCGAGCCACATCGATGGTGTCGGATCGGCTGGCCCTTCCCGATACCGAAAGCGACGGAGTGAACGTGGTGGACCCGATCAGTGTTTGCTGATAACCTATCGACGTGCCCCAAGTCACGTTGGTCTGGGCGACATCAGCAAGCGTCTGTGTCGGGTCCAATGCGTAGGCCGGTGCGGTGGCCGTCGTCGGCAAGAGGATCCGCCCCGACGGAGACAATCCGAGGGATGAATTCAGAGAACCTACCGGCAGCTGAAGGACCGAGGATCGCTCGATGCTCACCCTTTGCGAAAGGGACAGATTCCCCAGGCCGAGGCTGGAGCGTGCTCCGCCGGTCAGGTTGCGAACATCCCGGTTGGCGGCCGTGATCGATTCCCCCACCACGAGTGACCGATCGGTCGTTCTGCGCTGCCCCTGCAGGCCTCCGGACCAAGTAACGTTGTTGTACCACTTGGCTCGCAAAGCTGGTGCTCGAAACAGCGTGATCGTGGCGAGGTTGAGTTGGAGTGCGGGCAGAGTCATCTCAACCCGGTCGTCGGACAGATACTGATCGCGGGTCCCGGACACGGAGAGGTTGCCCCAGTTGTAGCGGCGATCGATCCCACCCATGGAGTTGATCGACTGGGTAACCTCGAGTGGGTTGAAGCTGTTCCGGCGTACGAAGTCCGTGGATGACGTGTAGCGCGCCGACAAGCGCAGATTCGTGCGCTCGTCCATTTGCCAATCGTGGTTGGTGTCGAACGCGAGCTCGCTGCCACCCTCGTCGCGCCAGTATCGGCGAAGGTTCACGCTCCCCTTTAAGAACTGGCGCAGCCAGTTGTAGCGGAAACTACCGGTGAGCGACGTGAAATTGCCGCTGAACCAGTCTAGAGCCAAGGTCGCATCCGTGTAGTCGCTCATGGCCCAATAGAAGCCAACGTTGCTCACACGCCGACGGTAGCCCCTCGAAGTGCGGACGATGTCATTGACGCCAAAACGCGGGGTGAGCAGCCCGCTGGCCCGCCCTGTCCCTAGGCTCTGGGCGAAAAAGGGAAGCCAGGCCACCGGAACGTCCGCGAAGTATAGGCGCACCGGCCGTGCAACCAGGATGTTGCCGGCAACGATCTTTATCTCGTCGGCAGCAAAATGGTAATGGGGAACGGTGAGGTCGCACGACGTGAAGTCGGTGTGCTCTCCGTAGACAACGGACGGCATGACCGACGGTAGGTCGCCGGTAACGAACCAGGTGGCGCCCTGACTATATTCGGTCCTGGCACCGATGAAGCTCCCCCGTTGGGCGGCGACGTCGTAAAGGATGCGGCGGCTCTGGACCGGGTCACCCTCGGCAGGACTGAATAGCGGGAGACCCTCGGCCCGGATCAACCCGTTTTTCTCGTCGTAACGGATCACCGAATCGGCAGTAAGCTGGGTACCTTGCCGGTCGATGCCCGCGCGCTTGGTAGAGTCCCCTTGGATGACGAGCAGCCTGGCCGTGGCGTCGTAGTCCGCGGCAGTCCCGTGATATTGGGTCGATTCGTATCCGGAAAGCCCCAAAATCGCCGCCATTACAGAGTCCGTAGCTGAGAGCACCTGGGCCTGGCCCGGTCGGCTGGCCACCTGGAAGGCGATCACAGCGAGGGAATCCGTGACAGCGCCGGTATCCGCCCCGGGCGGGCGGTCCAGCCGACGGAGCGATTCCATGAGGCGCGCGGAAACTGAGTCAGCCACCTGCGCAGTTCCCTCCCTTGGCGAACCCATCCAGACCGCTAAGGTCAGCACCACCGCGCCCCATGGGCGCGCACTCATTCGGCCTCCTCTACCCCCTCTGGAGGCTCAGTCGGAGGCTGGATTACAGGATCTTCCTCCTCCCTCGGCCTCTTCCGTACGAACGCAGCCAACACGATGCTTACCTCGTACAGGATTATCAGCGGGAACATCATCAGAAACGTGACCGTCATGGCATCGCCGGGACTCAAAAAGGCTGCCACCACAGTCGTGATGACAATCGCATGGCGACGCTTCGCCCGCAGGAATTTTGGGGTCACCAGACCGAGCGACGCCAGGATCATTATGACCACAGGAAGTTCGAAGATGATCCCAAAGCTGAGCAGGAGACGGATCACGAACGAGAGGTACTCGTTCATGCCGATCAACCAAGACGCGGTATCCGTCTGAAAGCCGTAGAGGAACTTGAGCGTGATCGGCAACGCCACGAAGTACGCAAGCCCCACCCCGAAAGCGAACAACCCCATACCCATGTAGAGGGCGGGAATGATGATCCGTTTCTCCCGTCTCTCGAGCGCAGGCGACAGAAACGACCAAATCTCGAACAGGATGATCGGGAACGAGCCAATAAGCCCGAGAATGATCGCGAGCCTGATCTCGAAGAAGAACGGAGTGAGCGGATCGAAGACCGACAACCTCCCGTCCGGAAGAAACAGGAGCGCGGGCCGAATCAAGATCTGCGTGACGTTCAGGTAGTGAACGACAACAAAGCCCAGGATTGCGGCTAGGATGAGTGCACCGCCAGCTTTGAAAATGCGCCAGCGAAGCTCCTCCAGGTGATCTAGAAAGGGCATCTCGCCTCTGGTGTTGTGGCGCACCCTCTAACTCTCCTCCTGAGATGGCGTCAGGGCAGGGGGAGTTCGACCTGGTTCAGCGATAGCAACTCCCGATCCTGCCGGCTGTCCAATTCATCCACAGCGTCCCGGAACTCCCCTGTGTCCTGGAAATCCCGGTAGACCGAGGCGTAGCGGACGTACGCCACCCGGTCCAACCTCTGCAGCACCCCCATCACGAGTTCACCGATCCGGGCGCTTTCCATCTCCACCCCCACCTCACGGGAAAGGTCCTCTTCTATGTGCTCGACCGTAACCTCGATGTCAGACGGCGACACCGGACGCCTGACACACGCTACCTTTATGCTCTTGAGCAGCTTCTCGCGATCGAAGTCCTCCGCGGCTCCACTCCGCTTCAAAACCTGGAGGGGGTGCTCCTCCACCACCTCGTACGTGGTGAAGCGCGTCTCGCACACAGGGCACTCGCGCCGGCGGCGCACCGCGCGCCCTCCCTTGCTGGCACGGGTGTCCACCACCCGGTTTCCGGTGGCGTTGCAGTTGGGACAGCGCATGAAAAGGAGAGAGGCCCGAGCCTACCGGATCTCCCGGAGCCGCTCCCGGGCCGAGCCAGCAGCATTGCTGTCCGGATACGTGTTCACAACCCGGTCTAAGAAGCGCCTGGCCTCAGCTGTGTTACCAAGCTCTAGGTGAAGGAGGCCGATCCGGTAGAGAGCGTCGGGCATTTTGGTCGAGGTGGGATGGAGCTCGGGGATCATGTTGAAGCCCAACAAGGCCTCCACTACCCGCCCCTGCTGCGCTAGGATATCGGCCATGAGGAAGCGCGCCTCCGGCGCCAACGAATGGTTGGCGTACTGCTGGATAAAGTCCTCGAACGCGCGCTGAGCCGTGGCGTGGGAGCCACGTTGATACTGCTCGACCGCGGCACCGTAGGTAGCCTCCGCCGCCCCCTCCAGCACGTCTCCGACCCCAGGCTGACCCATATCTGCAACGGAATCCGTAGTGCCTGTGGGTACCGTGCCAACACCCCGCCTGAGCCCCTCGAGCTGGTCCCGCACCGAAGCAATGACGCGCTGATTCTGACCGGTCAGCTCCCGCAGAAAAGCTAGCTCGTCCAAGATACGTTGCAGCTGACGGGAAACGTCCCCACGGACTTCAAAGAGCTGATCCGCCTGTCGGCGCAGCGTGTCCTGCGTGACCGCGTTCTGCTGGGTCAGAACCGCAAGCATGCTGTCCTGCCGAACGGCCAGCGCGCGCACCTCTACCGTCATGCTACGCAGGTCACCCTTCGTGGCGCACCCCGAGAACACCAGCAGGGCGGCGGCCAACGCCGCCGCCCTGCTGGTCCGGATGATGGGGGTCATCATCGTGTCCCGATCAGCGTGGTGCTGTAAGCTCCCCACCATCTCCGGTGATGACAAACTCAGCACGCCGGTTTTGAGCCCAGGCACCCTCGTTGCTCTCGTCCACGAGCGGTCTCTCCTCACCGAAAGAAACGGTGACGAAGCGACCATCATCCAGCCCGAAAGCCGTGAAAAACTGCCTCACGGCATCGGCCCGACGACTGGCCAGTGCGAGGTTGTACTCGGTTGAGCCGCGCTCGTCGGCGTGCCCCTGGACGGTAACCTGTACGGAGGGGTTGGCCCGCAGGATGTCTGCCTTCGGCCTGAGTACCCCTTCAGCCTGGGGCGTGATGGCAGATTCGTCATAATCAAAATGCACCATCGCCTCGAGCGACGCGAGCAGCTCACGGTGGACCCGTTCCCGTTCGGCCTGCGCGGCGCGCTCACGCGCAGCTTCGGCAGCCGCCACAGAATCCCGTTGCGCCTGCACCCGGGCAATCGAGTCCTGGCGTGCAGCCTCGATCTCGGCGGCAGTGGGGCCGGCCGGCGCGGGAGGCGGAGGCGGTTCCCTCCTGCATGCGACCACGACCAGCACGAGGGCCAATGCCAGGACGGAAAGAGGACGTCTAGTCATTCGTGCTCCTTAGTGTAGTGTATGGAAACCGATCCCTACGCTTGTGGTAAGAGGAAGCAAATCTGCCCTGAATAAAGTGTTTGTGGATGGCCAACGCAATGGATCCTCACCCGCCTCCGAGATGAGGAGACCATTCCGGCACGGTGATGTCCACGCCGAAAAGCAAGGTCCGCGTGTTACCGGTTGCCACGTCTACAACGAACAACCCCTTGCCCCACCGTCTCTCCCCTTTGAAAACCAGATGCCTTCCATCCGGCGCCCAGGACGGGTCCTCGTTGTTGCCATCCCAGGTCAGCTGCCGGACCCGCCGTCCCCGGTCCTCAACACGGGCCACCAGTATATGGTACCTACCCCGCCGGATGGCGCCATGGAACGCCACCATACCTCCCACAGGGGACCAGTCCGGTGCGCTGAAGTACCCTGGCCGGTCGAAGCTGTATGGGGATATCAAATCCGGCTCACCCCCACCCGCAGGCATGATATAGACCTGGGGTTGCGACGTGCCAAGACGGTTCGAATTGAACGCGAGTGACCTCCCGTCGGGAGAGTACACGGGTGAGATGTCGTTCCACCGCCCCCCGGCCAAGAGAGTGAGGCAGCAGTTGCGGTAGAAGTTGTAGGAGAAGATCCCGGAGCGCTCCCCCGAGGTCACAGCGAAAGCGAGCGTCACGCCGTCGGGGGCAAATGCGGGGGTCATCTGGTCACCCGTCCTGAGCGGCTCGATCATCCGCTCCCGCCCCGTGGCGAGTTCGTGGATGTAGATCCTGGGCAGGCCCGTCTTGTAGGACGAGAAAGCCAGTCTCGTGCCGTCTGGTGACCAGGCCGGGGATAGCACGATGTTCCCGTGGTTGGTCAACCTCTCCAGATTCTCGCCGTCCGCATCAACGAGGTAGAGCTCTTTCGCGTTGGTCCCCGGAATGACCATGGAGAAGGCAATCCGGGTAGCAGCCATCCCGGGTTCGTCGAATACCCAGCGAACCACCTCGTCCGATGCCCGGTGTACAGCCATGCGGAAATCCTTCGCCGCCGGGTTGGGCAGCGCAAAGCGACTGACTTCCTTGAGGCGCCCGTACACAACGTCGTGGATCTGGAGTATCAAGGAGAATCTGTCTCCTGCGCCCTCTACTTGCCCGGTCAGGAGCCACACCGCCCCGAGCCGATCCCAGAGACGGTAGTCGATAGCATCCCCAGTGAGCGCAGTGGGAAGGGAATCCATCATCTGGAACCGGTCCGAATAACGAAGATCCCGTGCGATGATCGCTTCCACCTGGGCAGCTGCGGACTCGCCTCCGAAACGACCCGTGAAGGGGCGGATAGCCAACGCCGGCGTGTACGCGGTCTCGTAAACCAGCCCGAGCGTGACGCCAGGGATGGAGTCCCGCTCCTGCGCCCCCACACGCGCACAGCCGGCTAGCGTGAGCGCGACCAGAGTGGCAGCGCCGAACTGAGTCCGTCGTTGCATCATTTAATCGCCCTGTTCGTGTAGCCGAGCGCGCAGGTCCGCGCGGTGATACAGGGAGGTATCAGCGAAAGATCCCGTCGTTACCCGGACGGAAGTTGAAGCGAATCGGCAAACGATCGAACGGAAGATCGTCGGGCAGGGGCCCAAAGTGGCCAGGCTGGCCTGCGCATTCCACGGCCCCGAGCGCTCCGTAATCGAAAGAGGGGTTGCCGGACTGCAACACGAAGCGTGCGTCCGACACGCTACCGTCTTCATTAATGACAAAGTAGATCTCGGTCTCCGGGGTGCCCTGGCCAGCCCAGCGGAAACAGCGCCTGATCTGCAAGATGATGTTGTTGTAGTAGACAGGGTAATCCCGTCTCAGCCCCTCGATGCGAACATCGATCTCGTCTGAGGACTCGGTACCGGTCTCGGCGTCGGGGGGACGCGCCGAAGTTGGGCGAGTCGCTGCGGAACGGTCCGGGGTGGGGTCGGGAGCAGGATTCTCAGGTTCAGGTTCAGGTTCAGGTTCAGGTTCAGGTTCAGGTTCAGGTATAGCCGCGACTTCCTCTGGAGTGGACTCTGGGGCGACAGGCGGCGCCTCCACCACCGGGCTGCCCGGGTCTGCGACAACCTCCGGGAGCGAGACGAGGTCAATCTGGTACGAGACAAAATCAGGCGGCGGTGTCCGCCAGGCTGTCGTCGCCCAGACGAGCACGATCCCGACTGCGTGCACAAGTAAAGAACCAAGTGCCGAACGAGCGCCCGCGCGCCGGTGCTCGTGGCTGCGTGGCTCCGGTGTCGGGATCACCGCAGAGGATCCCTCTGCTCAGCCACCAGCGCGAAAGGCTTGCCGGTAAGGTCAACCGTGGTCATTACCCTCATCAACTCCCCTAACTTGGCGAGAGAATCCGCCCTGATATAGACCCGCTCAAAAGTGCCTGCGGCGGCCAATTGTGGAAAACTCTCTTCGAACTGCTGGAGCGTGAGTCCGCTTTGCTCCACAAACACCATACCGTCAGGCTGTAGGGTCACAAAGAACGGCTCCAATGCCGAGGGAAGCGGCTTGATATCCCCCCGCGGGATGTTCACCTCGACTCCACCCTGGAGAATCGGCGCCGTAATGATGAAGATCACGAGCAGCACGAACGCCACGTCCACCAGACTCGTCACATTGATGTCCGCGCGCACCGGGAGATCGTCTCCGCGAAGCCGGCGACCCCGGCGCATCTAGATCCTCTTCTCGCGAGCCAGTGTGCCGACGAACTCGCTCGAGAACCCCTCCAACTCGCTGGCCACAAGGTTGAGCTGACCTACGAAGTAATTGTATGCGAGCACCGCGGGGATAGCGACGAACAGCCCGGCCACAGTGGTTATGAGAGCAGCGCCCACGCCCGGCGCCACCGCCGACAAACTGGAAGAACCGCTGGCCGCGATGCCCAGGAACACGTTCATGACACCGATCACGGTCCCGAGAAGCCCTAGCAGCGGAGATACCGAACCGATCGCAGCGAGCCAAGTGAGCCCGCGAGCGAGCTCGTCTCGCTCCTCAGCCTCTTCCTTCTCCAATACCATGCGAAGTGCTTCGAGGTGCGTGAGCGACAGGCCCTCACCGACGGGCGCACCCTGCCGGAGGGAGCCCGGCCGAAGCTCACTGAAGAAATTCACACCCTGCCGGAAAACCCGCCCATAGGGTGACTCGGGCAGGGCCAGAATCGCTTTGTACGCGTCCTCGAGGCGCTGCGCCTTCTCGATCTGCGCGAGGAAGCGGTCCCCCTGCTTGCGCACCTCCCTGAATAAACGTGCCTTCCAGAAGATGATCCACCAGCTTGTCAGCGAGAATAAGAGTAGGGACAAGAGCACGATCCAGGTAGGGAGGGAACTCCCGAAAAGCATATCTATGAAGGTTGTGCGCGGCGTCTGGAGAATCAGCGCGGTCAGCGTCATCTAGCTCTCGCCCGTTCTGCCTTCGGTGCATCCCCCTCGTGTGCCGCGAAATGGGCGAAGGTCTCCCGTAGGCCTTCCTCAAGGGTGCTCCCGGGAAGCCACCCCAACCCCTGGAGCCGCGAGCTGTCGAGTGCGCTGTGCCGGAGCTCCCCCGCCCGCGCCGC
The DNA here is from genome assembly GCA_002346665.1 of Gemmatimonadales bacterium UBA2988. GTDB lineage: Bacteria > Gemmatimonadota > Gemmatimonadetes > Longimicrobiales > Gaopeijiaceae > UBA2988. The sequence continues at coordinate 41,623 of DEAG01000016.1, read as the reverse complement.
GCAATACTCCCGCCCCCGGGCCCGTCCGGCGACCTGCTCCATCAGGTCGGCGAGTCGGTTCACGCTCGTCTCTACCCCAGTCCCCACGTTGAGAGCGACCGCGTCGAGGTCCGCAGAAGGAGCTGGCAAGGACATGTCGGCGGCGTACAGGTTAGCCGACACGACATCAGCCACGTTCACGTAGTCCCGGGTCTGTTCGCCGTCCCCGAAGATCGTGAGTGGACGTTCCTCGAGCAGCCGATTTGAGAATATCGCTATCACACCCGTCTCTCCATGTTGATCCTGGCGTGGCCCGTACACGTTCGCGTAGCGCAGCACGACGTACTCGAGTCCGTGCACCAGTCGATAGTACCTCAGATAGTGCTCTCCCGTAAGCTTGCTCACGCCATACGGCGAGAGGGCCTGCTTGGGCGCCGTTTCGGGGGTCGGTCGGTCGTCAGACTCACCATACACGACCCCTCCGCTGGAAACGTAGACGAAACGACGCGTCCCCGCCTCAAGGGCAGCCTCGGTGAGGTTGAGCAGGCCAAGCACGTTGACGCGCGCGTCTAGGGCTGGGTCCGAGACCGATATCCGCACGTCGATCTGCGCAGCGTGGTGGCTCACCAGCTCGAAGTGCACGTCGCGGAAGAGATCGCGCACGCCGGGGTCTTCGACGTTGGACACAACGAGCTCTGCGCCAGCGGGCACGTTCTCACGCTTTCCGCTGGAGAGGTCGTCCAAAACCCAGACACGATCACCCCGCGCGAGGAAAGCCTCGGACACGTGACTTCCGATGAAGCCCGCACCGCCGGTAACCAGAACGTTCATCGGTAGTCGGGATCCGACAAGAATTTTACCACCTCCACCATCTCCTCAACCCTCCCCTCCTCCGCAGCTTCGCGCAACTGCGCGGTGGGATCGTGCAGAAGCTGGTTTAGCAACCGCCGCGAAAAAGCTTCGAGCGCCTCATGATCTGCAGCTTCCAGATGCGAGAACCGCTGGAGGAGCCGCTCCATCTCGCGGGCACGGACACGCTCTCCCCGCTCCCGCATTCCCCGGATAGCCGGCACCACAGCGAGTGAGCGCTGCCAACTCGTAAACGCTTGGGCCTCACCTAGCACGAGAGCCTCTGCAGGCACCGCAGCCGAGCGCCGCCTATCCAGGGTCTCGTCCAGCATCTTCTGCAGGTCGTCCACGTTGTAGAGAAATACGTTCGGGAGCGTGCCAACCTCCGGCTCCACGTCCCGCGGGATTGCGATGTCCACCATGAGCAGCGCCCTGCTGAGGTCCCTGGGGTAGGCTTCAGCGATCATGGCACGTGTGATCAGTGGATGCGGGGCCGAGGTGGAGGTGAGGACGATATCACACTCGGCGAGCGCGGAGTTGATCTCCTCCCAGCGCACCGCCCGTCCGTTCAGTCTGCCTGCCAAATCGAGCGCACGGTCGTAGGTGCGGTTGGCCACGATCACCCCATCCACCCCCTCCCGGCCGAGCGCCGCCACGACACGTTCAGAGGTGTCTCCCGCCCCCAACACCAGTATCTGCCGGTCGTCCAGGTCCCCGAAAATTTTACGTGCAAGCCCGACAGCTACCGACGCCACCGACACGGTGCCCTCACCGAGCGAAGTTTCGGAACGGACCCGACCTCCGACTGAGAGTGCGGTCTGAAAGAGGCGGTTGAGCACCGCATCGGTCATCGTAGGTTCGGTTTCGGCGGAGCGCTGGTAGGCGGCCCTAACTTGTCCCTGCACTTCGGCCTCCCCCAGCACCATAGAGTCCAACCCCGCTGTTACCCTGAACAGGTGCGGCGCCACCTCGTCTCCGGTACACCTATACAGATACCGCTGGAGCGGGCGGGGCAACGGCCCCGCGGACTCAGCGAGAATACTTTCTACCTGGTCGAGGGCCGCGTCAGAGTCGAGGTTGAGGTAGAACTCGGTGCGGTTACAAGTCGCTAAAATCACCACCTCCTCGACCCCAACCTTCCGGAGTGCGTCGAGCGCTTGCTGTGCCTCCTCTCCGGGGAAAGCCAACCGCTCCCGCACCTCTACCGGAGCAGTGCGGTAGCTCAAACCCACCAGTGCAAGCGCCATGGTCAGCAGCTCACCTGAGGGTGCTCATAGAAATCCCGCACCCGGACGAGCCGAGAGCCGAAGAAGCACGTAACCCGCAGCGATCAGAAGAAACGCCAGCGAGTTGGCCACCGCAGACCGCCGCTCCGCGGGCCCCTCTCCCAGCCCCCGGGCCACGATCGCCGACAGCATAATCAGCCAACTGAACAGACCCCACCACATTTGGGCCGTGTCCTGCCCAAACGTGCCCCGGAAACGCACGGTCCAGGCCCACCCTAGTACAAGCGAAAGCGTGAGCAGAACGAATCCCATGCGCGACCCCACCTGACCGAGCCGGTCGAGAGTCACGAGCGGGGGTAGGAAATGAAAGAGCCGGCCCATCCGCTTCTCTTTGAGCTCGCGGAACTGGGCCAGATAGAGCCACCCGGCAGCCCCGGCCAAGGACACTCCCACGATCCCGGCGAGACCCAGGCCGGCATGGAGGATGAACCAACCACCACGGAAGTCGAGCGCGATACCTGACGGGCGGATGCCCGCCAGCAGGGCAGTGGCCTGAAGAATAAAGGCTAGGGGGAGGAGCACGATGCCCACCCGCCCCCCTTCCCGCAGCGCCAGCGCCGCTGCGAGGCCGACCCCGGTGAGAAGGGCCAGCATCGACAGGGACGGACCGAGCCCGACCAGGGGGAGTTCGCCGTATATGAGAGTGAAGCGAGCGAGGGCCGCCACGTGGACCGCCACACCCACCGCAGTTGTCCACGCGGGCAGGGATTGGCGGCTCCGTCCCCCCGTGATAAGCGTGCTCAACCAAAAGAGGAACGCTGCCAGGTAGAGAACCAGCACAAGGAAGTGTGTCACGTGCCGCCTGATCTCAGCCGTTGCCGTGCAGAATCGTCGAGCGGGCGGAACCTACCCAACTGGGTGAGGTGCCGGAGCGCTAGCAACTTCCGCGAACCTCCTGCGATCCCAGGCCGAAGCGTAGCTCGTCGATACGCTCCTCGGCCCGGCGCACCAGAGCCCCTGTGCTCGCCGGGTCCAAGGCCCGCACCATGCGGTAGGCCTCCACCGCACCGTCGCACTCACCCATCTCCGACAGAATCTCGCCCCTCTCGAACCAGACCTGGGGAATAATGTTCTTGGGCTCGCCTACCTCGATCGTGCGGTCCACCAACTGGAGCGCTTCTTCTCCCTCTCCGTCCACTCTACTCTGTCGCCCCAGCGCGAACGAGCACGTGCCGATGTGCCAGTCCACTTCGTTCCGCTCCCGCGGGCGGACCTGATCTCGTAAGCTCTCGAAGAATCCTAGGGCGCGCTCGCAATCTCCCACCTCTTCAAATGCGGTGCCCACCTCCATCAACACGTCGGCCGCCGAATCGGGAGCCGAGGCCAAGGCCTTAAGATAGAGAGGAAGGGCACGGCCGAAGTCACCGTCCCTGAAGTAGTGGCGTGCCAACGGGAGCGCGAGATCCTCGACCGAGAGCCCCGGAATGAACTCTAGGGCAGTCTCCACCGCTGAGGCCATCTGGAAACGGTCGGAGCGTGACTCCGCGTAGCGGGCCAGATGGAGCAGGTCGATTCCCGCCTGGTTGGCCCAGCGGCGATCGCGCTCAGTCGCCCGACGGTAGAAATCGCGCGCCTCCTCCACCCTGCCCAGGTCGGCATAAGTGTGGCCCACACGGGCGTATGCCTCTGCAGCATCCCCCTGACGTGCCGCTAGCTGATATTCGGCCAGCGCCTCATCCAGGTCACCCGTCGCGAAAGCGACGTCACCGCGTGCGAGAGCCCCGTCCTCGGTCGCGCGCGGCACGCAGGATACCATCAGCAGCACGCATGCGAACGCAACCAGCATAATGCACTTAATAGCACGGTATCGCATGCTCACGAATACCGGGGGATGCCCTCAGCGGTTCCGATCGCGTGGTCTAGGACGGGAACGCCGAGCATCCGCCCAGCCTCACGATGAGCGCGTCGTAGCCGGGGAGCACCCCCAGGAGCGCCTCCTGGCCGAGCTCCTCTTTCTGTCACGTCGTCCTCCTACTCCAACGCGGCGCGGGTGCGCACGGAGTGACGATAGGGCTCCGCGCTCAGGGTCCCCGACCAGTTCATAGCTCCGCCTCCAGGTCGTCTGTGGCGAGCAGCGCGCCAGCGGCCACATCCCGCGCAAGCCACCGGCCGACCAATGATCCGTCGTGGGCCTAGGTGACCTAGACGATGATGAAAACCTGCTCGGTCAGGGCCGGGGCCATCCGCTCAACCATTGCGGCGCGCAAATTCCCGGGCCCAGTACGTGATCACCACGTCGGCGCCCGCCCTGGCAATCGACATAAGCGTCTCCTCCATGGCCCGGTCGCCGTCAAGCCATCCCCGCTCTGCGGCAGCCATGATAGCGGCGTATTCCCCGGAAACCTGGTACGCCGCTACCGGCCACCCCGTCTCGGTCTTCACGCGATGGATCACGTCGAGATACGCGAGCGCGGGCTTGACCATGATCATGTCCGCTCCCTCAGCGATGTCCGCTCGTACCTCGCGAAGCGCCTCGTCCTGATTTGCCGGATCCATCTGGTAGCCCCGCCGGTCGCCGAAATCGGATGCCGACCCGGCCGCCTCGCGGAAAGGCCCGTAGAACGTCGAAGCGTATTTGGCAGCGTAGCTCAGAATCGCTACCTGCTGGAAGCCTTCGTCGTCCAGGACCCGCCGGATCGCGCCCACCCGCCCGTCCATCATGTCCGAAGGCGCCACCACGTCCGCCCCAGCACGGGCGTGACTGAGGGCAGTCCGGGCCAAGAGGTCAAGGGTGTCGTCGTTGTCCACGTGCCCGTCCTTGAGCAGTCCGCAGTGCCCGTGCTCGGTGTACTCGCACAGGCAGACGTCAGTTACCACCGTGAGGTCGGGGTGCGCTTTCTTGATGGCCGCGACCGTACGCTGTACGGCCGCCTGCTCGTGCCACGCCTGGCTCCCCTCAGCATCCTTTTGGTCCGGGATCCCGAACAAAAGGACGCCGCCGAGACCCAGCGCCACCGCTTCCCCGATGTCCTCCATCGCGGCGTCTACGGAAGTGCGGAATACTCCGGGCATCGAGCCTACCGTCTCACGCACACCCTCCCCTTCGGTCACGAACAGGGGAAGGATCATCCGCTCGGGTGTTAGCCGCGTCTCGCGCACGAGGGCGCGGATCGCTCCGGTCCGGCGCAAGCGGCGCCCACGCCAACGGGGAAAGGTGGTCATGTGGTCGGGGCGATCCGCTTCATCAGGACCCGCGCGTCCTCCCGGGGATTCTCGTAGTAGTCGCGCCGCACGCCAATCTCCTTGAACCCGTGGGATGCGTACATGGACCGGGCTCGGAAGTTCGACACCCGCACCTCTAGGTAGAAGCTCTCCACGGTGCGTTCTCGGGCCTCGCTCAAAACACGGTCCAGGAGGTAGGCCCCGAGTCGCCGGTTTCGAAACTCCGGAGTCACCGTAATGTTAGCCAGCTCGCCCTGGTCCTGGATGCACCAGAGCACAGCATACCCCGCCACCGGGGCCGACGGCACCTCCAGCACCAGTAGCACCGCGCCAGGTCGGTTCAGGAGGTCCCGGAAAGTAGTTGCCTTCCAGGGGGTCGAGAAGGCGGACGCCTCGATCTTGGCTACGCGCTCCACATCGGCTTCCCGCATGGGTCGTACCAGAATCCCCGGCGGGAGATCCTCCCCTCTCAAAACGTCTGCCCCGTAGCACAGGGTATGGGAAGACACGCTCACCCGGTCAGGGCCAGCTTAGCACTAGATCCCTTCACGTACTCAGGCTCCCATAGGTCGGCTCTGCCGACTGGGGGGCTTCCCGGACGCAGGGCCAGGAGATGGAGCAGGCCCTCGGCGGTGGGAACTCCGGCGGGAGAGGGCAGGACACGGTATCCCTCCATTCGGAGTAGCGCCTGGTGGCGCGCCGCTCCGTCTCCCACAAATGCGGCCAGGGGTAGGGTCTCCTGTGCGAGCAGCGCACCGATGCGGGTCGCGTGCGGCGCCACCCGCTCCGCCACGGCATCCGCCCCTACCCGGTAGCACGCCGCATAGACGCGATCTCCACGCGCGTCGAAGAGCACGTAACGGAAACAGTCAGCGGGTGGGGTCTGGGGTGGCACCCACTCCGCCACCGCCCCCGCCTCGAGGCTCGAAAAAGCCCACATCGGGAGGTCGAGCGCGTGAGCGATCCCCTTGCCCGTCGCCGCAGCTACCCGCACGCCGGTGAACGAACCCGGCCCGCCACCCACGACCACGCCCGCCAGATCGCCGCTACCCACCCCGGCCTCGTCCAGCGTCGCGCCGATCCGTGGGATCAGGTCGGCTGCGCAGCGCACCTGGGAGTCCAGCAACGCCCGCGCCAACACGCGCGCGCCGGCGGCAACGGCCACAGAACCGACGGGGCCCGAGGTTTCGAGCGCGAGGTAGAGAGCGTTGGAGTTGAAGGCGGCTAGCATGTTACCATGTTAGCCGCCTCAGCCTAGGTCGGGCGAGAGGGCCATTGGAAACGACGGCAGACTAGGGGGCGACCCCACCTTCAGGACCATGACCTCGCGCAGCTCCGATGCGCCTTCGGGTGCACACAGCTCGACCTCCCAGCGGTCGGCAGGAAGTTGGCCACCGGCGCGCTCGGGCCATTCCACCAACAGGAGATCTTCCCCAGCACACAGTTCCTCCCAGCCCAACTCCTTCAACTCCCGCGGGTCATGGATGCGGTAGAGATCCACGTGGATCACATCGGCCGTCGCGCCTTGGTAGCGGAACACCAGGTTGAACGTGGGAGACGGCAGCGGGCCCTCCACCCCCGCGCCACGTGCGACCGCACGCGCCAGCACGGACTTGCCCGCGCCGAGCGGACCGCGAAGCGCTAGGAAAAAGGGCGGGTGCACCTCGCCTCCGATGCGCTCGCCCCAGCGGACAAGCTGGCGCTCGGTGAGGATCATGGTCGCCGGACCCGCGTCATTCCGGCTGTCTGATTAGGAGCTGTCCGACAGCACGAGGATATGCGATCATCCTACCTTGACCCTCAACTCGAACAGCTGATCACGAAGCAGGGCCGCCCGTTCGAAGTCCATGGCGGAAGCGGCCTCCGTCATCTCTTGTTCAACAATCTTGATCAACTCCTCCCGGTTCACCTCGTCGGCATAGCTGGCTGCATCCTCAGACACCTTCATGGGCCGGATGGCACGGGCATCGGCGATGCGGGTGGATAACTCGATATCCTGAACGCTCTTCACGATCGTTTCGGGTGTGATCCCGAGCGCGAGGTTGTGCGCGGTCTGGATTGCCCGGCGGCGGTTGGTCTCGTCTAGGCAACGCCGCATCGAGTTGGTGATCCGATCAGCGTACAGGATCGCGCGGCCGCGCACGTTACGGGCGGCCCTCCCGATGGTCTGGATCAGGCTCCGCCCGTCGCGTAGGAAGCCCTCCTTGTCCGCATCCAGGATCGCCACCAGGGACACCTCGGGAAGATCCAGGCCTTCGCGCAATAGGTTGATGCCCACCAACACGTCTATCCGACCCATCCTCAGGGCGCGCAGGATGTCCATGCGCTCGATCGAGTCAATGTCGGAGTGCATGTAGCGGACGCTCACCCCCACAGACTGAAAGTACTCAGACAAGTCCTCGGCCATCCGTTTGGTGAGGGTGGTCACCAGCACGCGCTCGCCGCGCTTCTCGCGCACCCGGATCTCCGCGAGCAGATCATCCACCTGCCCCCGCACCGGCCGCACGTCCACCTCGGGGTCCACCAGACCAGTCGGACGGATGACCTGCTCCACCACGACTCCGCCCGAATTCCGGACCTCCCACTCCCCCGGGGTGGCAGATACGAAGATCGCCTTTTCGATCAGACCCTCCCACTCGTCGAAGCGGAGCGGGCGATTGTCGAGCGCGCTCGGCAACCGGAAGCCGTGGTCCACCAGCGTGAGCTTGCGCGAGCGGTCCCCGTTGAACATGCCGTTGATCTGGGGTACGGTCGCGTGGGATTCGTCAACGACCACCAGCATGTCTCCCGGGAAGTAATCGAACAGGCATGCGGGCCGGTCCCCGGGCAAGCGCCCGCCGATGTAGCGCGAATAGTTCTCAATCCCGGGACAGGTGCCTATCTCTAGCATCATCTCGAGGTCGAAGTTGGTGCGGGTCTCGAGCCGCTGCGCCTCGAGCAACCGCCCCTCGGAGCGGAATTTGGTGAGCTGCTCCACCAACTCCTCCCGGATCCTCGGCACCACCTGCTCGATGGTCTGGCGGCTGGTGACGTAGTGGCTGGCTGGATAGATCGCAGTGCGCTCCAAACGAGCGATCGTCTCGCCAGTGAGCGGATCGAAGCGGGTGACGCGCTCGACCTGGTCCCCCCAAAGCTCGATCCGCACCGCCTGATCTTCGTAGGCGGGGAGCACTTCGATGGTGTCGCCGCGCACCCGGAAGGTGCCGCGCTCGAAGACGTAGTCGTTGCGCTTATACTGGATGTCGACGAGCCCCTTTAGGATTCCCTGGCGGGGCCGCTCCTCGCCGACCTTCAGGTGCATCATCAGACCTCGGTAGTCGGTGGGACTACCGAGGCCATAGATACAGGAGATCGACGCGACCACGATCGTGTCGTCACGCTCCATCAGCGAGGACGTGGCGCGCAGGCGCAGCCGCTCGATGTCCTCGTTGATCGAAGCGTCCTTCTCGATGTATGTGTCAGTTGTGGGAACGTACGCCTCGGGTTGGTAGTAGTCGTAATAGCTGATGAAGTACTCGACGGCGTTCCTGGGGAACAACGCCTTGAGTTCCCCGTAGAGCTGCGCTGCGAGCGTCTTGTTGTGGCTCATTACGAGCGTGGGACGCCCGTGGTCGGCAATCACGTGGGCGATCGTGTACGTCTTCCCGGTCCCGGTGGCACCCAGAAGGGTTTGGAAGCGATCGCCCCGCTCGAGGCCTTCGGTCAACTCGGCGATGGCGCGGGGCTGGTCGCCGGCAGGCGCGTGGGGAGACTCGACGTGGAACGTGACCATCAAGCGGATCAGCGCTTCACTAAATAGCGGACGTCCTCGAGTCCTTCGAAATCCGAACCCTGAGTCCAGAGCTCAGCGTGTCGATGTCGACCGCTTCTCACCCTTTCACCAGATCGGCTTCCTCGAAGCTCTCCCGTCGCTCGACGCTGATCACGCCCTTCACCGCGCCCACTGCCTTTACCACCTTCCGCAAGTAGAGAAGGTCCTGGACCTCGACGACGAAGGCGCCGTTCATCCCTCCGTCCACGGACCGCATGTTGGCCTGCTGGATGTTGGTGCCGGTGTCGGAAATCGCCTTGGCAACGTCTGAGAGGAGGCCACGCCTGTCGCTCCCACGAAGGAAGAGCTTCACCATGAAGCGGTCTCCCTTCTCGGCCTTCCACTCGATCTCCATGCGCCGGTCACGGTCGAGGCGCAAGATGTTGGGACAGTCACCACGGTGGATGGACACGCCCCGCCCACGCGTGATGTAGCCGATCACGTTGTCCCCGGGGACTGGCTGACAGCACTGGGAATAACGGACCATCACGTTCTCCATTCCCTTTATCCGTACACCCTTGCCGGACATGCGTAACTTTTCGGCAAGCCGCTCCAGCGGCGTCGGAGGGCGAGGCTCCGCGTTGGGATCGTGGTCCGGGAAGAGCGCCTTCAGAATAGCCGTGAACCCAAGGTCACCTCGGCCCAGCGCGGCCCGGACGTGCTGGAAGTCAGCATAGCCCAGGGAAGTGGCCGCGCTCTCGAGGACGTCCGGGGCAGGTAGCACAAGCCTGACCTTCTTGATCTCGCGGTCCAGAAACTCCCGCCCCAATTCGACCGCCGAGTCGTGCTCCTGCTTGCGGATCCACTGCTTGATGCGCCCGCGCGCCCGCGACGTCTTCACGAACACCAACCAGTCGCGATTGGGCCACTGCTTAGGGTTGGTCAGTATTTCGATGGTTTCGCCGTTCTTGAGCTCCCGAGACAAGGGAGCGATGCGCCCGTTGACCCGCGCGCCGGCGCAGTGGAGGCCAACCTCGGTATGGACCGCGAACGCGAAGTCGATCGGGGTCGCGCCCACCGGCAGCTGGCGGACCTCGCCCTTGGGCGTGAACACGAACATCTCGCCCTGAAACAGGTCCATGCGGAGGAAGTCCATAAACTCCTCCGGCTCACTCGTGTCCTTCTGCCACTCGAGGACCTGGCGAAACCAGGTGAGCGCGTCGTCCACGTCGTTCGCTTTTCCCTGCCCCCCCTCCTTGTAGCGCCAGTGGGACGCGATCCCGTATTCGGCGGTCCTGTGCATCTCTTCGGTGCGGATCTGGATCTCGTAGCGCCGACCCGCCGGACCGAACACGGTCGTGTGGATCGACCGGTACATGTTCGACTTGGGAGTGGCGATGTAATCGTGGAAGCGCTCCTGGATGGGCGTCCACAGGGAGTGGATCACGCCCAGGGCGGCGTAGCAGTTCTGGATGGAGTCAGTGGTGATCCGCATAGCCATGAGGTCGTAGATCTCCTCGTAGGGCTTGGCGCGGTGCTCCATCTTCTGGAAAATCGACCAGAGGTGCTTGGGCCGTCCGGTCACCTTGACCGAGATGCCCGCGACCTCGAGCGCCTCCTCAATGGGGCGCTGCATCTCCTCCACCTGCCGCTCACGCTCGCGGCGGCGCTGTTGGATCTTCTTCCTGAGCGTGTTGTATTCAGGGGGTTCGAGAAACCTGAACGCGAGATCCTCGAGCTCCCACTGGACTTGTGCGATGCCCAGCCGATGCGCGAGGGGCGCATAGATCTCGCGGGTCTCCAGTGCGATCCTCTTCTGCTTGCCCTGCGGTAGGTGCTCCAGGGTACGCATGTTGTGGAGCCGGTCCGCCAGCTTAATCAAAATGACCCGGGCGTCCTCTGCCATCGACAGCAGCAGCTTGCGGTAGTTCTCCATCTGTTGCTCGGTGTTGGACCGGAACTCCACCTTCCCGATCTTTGTCACGCCGTCGACCATGTCCGCGATCTCGTCACCGAAAAGGACCCTCAGGTCAGGCAGGGATACCGCGGTGTCCTCGACAGCATCGTGGACCAGGCCGGCCACGATCGTGGCAGTATCCAGACGGAGAGAGGCCAGTATGGTCGCCACCTCGACCGCGTGCTTGACGTAGGGATCTCCTGATGCGCGCTTCTGCCCGGCGTGCGCCTCCGCCGCCACGTCGTAGGCTTCCCGGATCTGGTCCACGTCTAACCGGTCCGCGTAGGCCTCAAGCTGCCGCGCGAGGGCACCCGGGAGGCCACGGATGGTGGGGGTGTGCTTGGGGGAAGTTATGGTGGGCATCGACCAGACTCAGAGGCGGAGAAGCCGCAAACCAACGCCTTGCCCTTTACCCCCGTGCGTCGTTGGGGAGCCCCCTTCCCTCCTCCCTGAACCATTCGACGAATTTCTTCACGCCGACGCGGAAATCCGTGGTAGGATCATACCCCAAGAGCCGGCGGGCCTTGGACACATCCGCATGCGTGCGCATAACGTCCCCGGGTTGCATGGGAAGCTGTTGGATCTTCGCCTCGACCTCCATCTCGGAACTCACGACCTCGACCATCTCGCTCAGGGATACGGTCCGACTCTCGCCCAGGTTCACGATCTCGCAGGTTTCCGGCCGCGCGCGCAGAAAATCAACCGCTGCACCTACTCCGAGGACAATATCATCAATGTAGGTATAGTCCCGCGCGGTAGAGCCGTCCCCATACACGGGGAGTAGCTGCTCTTCTGAGAGCAACCGCGCAAACTTGTGGATCGCTAGGTCGGGGCGCTGACGGGGGCCATATACGGTGAACAACCGCAGAGCCACCACGCCGATGCCGTGCACGTGGTGGAAGCTACTGCAGAGCAGCTCGCCCGCCCTCTTTGTAGCAGCATACGGGGAGATCGGCCGGTCGACCCGGTCGTCCTCGGCGAACGGGACCTTTTCGTTGTTCCCATAAACCGACGAGGAGGAGGCGAACACAAACGACCCGATCCCACGGTCACGGACGAACTCGAGAAGCGCTACCGTCCCACTCACGTTCACGCTTGTGTAGAGGGAGGGCTGCTCGATCGAGGGTCGGACTCCTGCACGGGCCGCGAGGTGGATGACAGCGTCGACCTGGTCGGGAACAGATTCCAGTGCAGACCTGTCGCGAATGTCGGCACGGATCTCGGTGAAGCCCCGGTGATCCCGAGCGCTGCTGAGATTCGCCTCCTTGATCTGTGGGTCGTAAAAATCGTCGAACAGATCGATACCACAAACCTCAATTCCCCGATCGAGGAACCACTCGACGACGTGGGAGCCGATGAAACCGGCTGCGCCGGTGATTAGAATGGCCATCCCTACGTCAGAGCTTGCTCGTACGGTATTTGAGATGCGTCACGAATCGGAAAAGAAGGGCAGACATCAGAGAATGCTGGAAACGTGATCATCCCCTGGCACCTGGAATTAGCTCAAAAAGTACGTCCAAGGGAAACATCTGTGAGTCACACTCCGCCGACCTGCCATGCGAAAGAATCGACTTCGCTGTGCTCAGCATCGTCGGATACACACTCCGCAACAACTGGTTGGCGTAGATCACAATATTCACGCCGTGAGACTGTAACTCGTCTTCCGTAATGAAGTTATAGGTCGAAGGCACTGCGACCAACGGCTTGCGTTCCCCCAGATCGTTATAGAGCCTCCAGAATTCAACAATCTCATCCGGGCTCTCCTGCCTACTATGAATCATGATTCCATCGGCTCCCGCCCCGATAAATTCACGCGCACGATCAAGGGCATCACCCATCCCTTTCCCAAGGACCAAACTCTCTATTCGTGCGATGACCATGAATTTTTCTGTGGCTCTAGCGTTCCTCCCAGCCTGGATCTTCCTACAGAAATCTTCAATCGTATCTTGGGCCTGCGGAACGTTCGTACCTAACAGTGAATTATTCTTGAGCCCGATTTTGTCCTCGATAATCACCGCTGAAACACCAAGGCGTTCTAGGGTCTTGACTGTGAACACGAAATGTTCGGGTCGTCCACCAGTACCCCCATCGTAGATGACTGGCTTCGTGGTCACTTCCAGAACTTCGTTGAGCGAGGCGATTCGGGCGGAAACATCCACTCCCTCGATGTCTGGTTTCCCCTTGGCGGTGGCATCCGTAAGGCTGCTCCCCCACATCCCGTCGAATTCTCGACGACCACCAGGAGTGTCCACGTACGTATCCTCAATGATCAGCCCACTCAGCGCATTATGAATGTCTAGGAACCGTAAAAACGGCTTGACATCCAACATTCGACGCAATGACGCAAGTCGGATCTCCGGAGTCGTGCCGACCTCCCGGATGGCTGCCCGCATCACACTCGATGAGATCCCCTCTGTGTAGGCCACTTCAATCAGCGTGCCACCCCACTGAGACAGAGTCTCGATGACGTGTTCACGAGTCTGCTTCTGTACACCTTCTCTCCAATCGTCACCATGAACAACGTAGTCGGGCCTAAAAGCCTCCAGGTTCGGTACGTAGTCCAGTGTGGCCTGCGGAACCACCCGGCTGACGCCCTTTATGTTCTCGATAACTTGACGGCGTTGATCAAAGTTCATGAAAGGCATCCGCTTGTAGCTTGCAATAGCCTCGTCGGTTAGCAACCCCACAGTGACTTCGCCCAACTCTCGGCCCCTCTTGATGACATTAAGGTGGCCGGGATGCACCATGTCAGCGCTCATGCCCACATACACTCTCTTGGTCACCAAACATACCCTCAGGTTGAAAACCAACGAACCCACACGGTAGCGATCACCGCACTTGGTGTAGCTTCCTCACAAGAATATACACCGCCTCAGCCAACTTCGGATGATGTCCCGCACGTAGTCGAAGGGTAGGAGGCACCGGTGTAGCTAGTTCCTCTTTGGAAGCTCCACTTCCCCCAAGAACTCGCCCGCCAGGCCGACGACGAGGCACTCTATCAGATGGCGCAGTGCATCAAGGAGCGAGCGGCTCAGCGGGATGATGAGTTACTCAAGGCTTTTCATCCCCTTGGAACTAGCAGAGATCAACCTAGGAACGGTGACGTGCCCAAGTAACACCGCGACGCTGCCGAGGCGGCAAGCATGAGTAAAGTGGTGGGGGCCCTCAAGAAACGGGGCCGTCACCGGCCCCGTTTCTCAAAGGCGAACTGCTGAAGAGATCGGTACTCCTATACCACTACATCTGGGGGTATGGTCAAGCACCCTCAAAAACAATATTGCATTACTCAGCTAGCTCTCTCTAACTGGATTGCGTCGCTTGTTTGGCAAATTCCATCCTGAAGGCGTCATTATTAGGCCGCCCACTTGTCTAGGACACCGTGACCAGTGCAGTCAGACTCACAGAGAACCCGAGGAAGAGGGTAATAGATCGCCGGCACCTATTTGTTATGTTATTACTTACTCCAAATACGGACGGTGGGCTCTCTATAAATCAGGGATATGCAAAAAACCATCATTCTGACAGGTATCACTATCTTCTTGATAGGACTTGCATACCCAGTCCTAAAGAAAATCCCATTTGGAAAACTCCCTGGGGATATTTTTCATCAGTCAGAAAATTTTACCTTTGTATTTCCTATCGTCACCTGCATCATCCTCAGCATCATCCTCACAATTGTATTGAACCTGTTTGGTGACTAAAAGAACCAGGTTCGTAAGCTGGTCGCAGTCCATTAATACAGTTGTCTCCCGCCGCTTTTCTCTGGGACTGACACTCCCGTTGTTATTCGCCTGTGGTGGAGGGGGGACGACGGAACCCATCGGGTCTTCGGTGGAACTGTCGCCCGATGTAGTCCTCCTGGTCGGTGTGGAAAGTACGGTGGCGATTCAAGCCTCCGTGACTGATGACCTGCCAGTGGAATGGACCTCTACGAACCCCAGCGTGGCAACGGTTGACGGAGGAGGTTTGGTCACGGCCGTAGACACCGGGACGACGTGGGTGACGGCCCGGTCCGGTGGAGCCTATGGGACGGCCCAGGTGAAGGTTTGGGTGTCCCCGGTGGTGACGGATTACAAACCGGGGATCAGCTACTTCGGGCGGCGCCAATACGTAGAGTACGTGCCCGGTGAACTGCCCTTGGTGATCTCAGTCCCCCACGGTGGCGCACTGAAGCCCATAGAGATCCCGGACCGGACCATGGGCGTCCTCGTGACCGACGCCTTGACCGTGGAGACCGCGCATGCCATGCGCGATGCGTTAGTTCAGCGAACCGGGAAGGCGCCCCATTTGATCATCTCCCACCTCAAGCGCATCAAGCTCGAGCCGAACCGGGAGATCGCGTTCGGCGCCGAAGACAACCCGTACGCCGAAAATGCGTGGAACGAGTTCCAGGGGTACATAGAATCCGCAGAGGACAGAGTTGTGCACGATTTTGGGTCAGGCCTGTACCTCGATCTCCATGCGCATGCACATGAGGTTGCCCGCCTGGAGTTGGGATATCTCCTCAACGCTTCGGCATTGAACTTGAGTGATGCTGAGTTGAACGCGGGAGGGTATGCTGACCTCAGCAGTATTCGCGCTCTCGCAGCGACGAGTACGTTGTCGTTCAGCCATGTCCTGCGGGGAGACCAGAGTTTCGGTGCGTTGCTCGGTGCCCAGGGCATTCCCTCCGTGCCGAGCCCAACCGACCCGAGGCCCGGCACCGACAAGTATTTCTCCGGCGGGTACAACACAAACAGGCACGGATCCCGCCACGGTGGCACGGTGAGCGGGATCCAGATAGAGCTTCACTACCGCGGCATCCGGGACACCGACGAGAACCGTCGGGCCTTCGGGACCGGGCTAGCCGCAGCGGTAGAAGGCTATATGGTCTCCCATTGGGGATTCTTCGCGGTGTCGCCCAAATGATACGGTATACTCATGGGAGACTTAGTGCTCTTCTCAATACGACAGATCGGCTCCGCTAAACATATCCGCATACCTGGCTCTATAGATCCCCGGATCCGAGGCATCGGAAGCATCAGCCCCCTGTAACATCGAAAACCTTGCGTGGAATACGATCTTACCTGTGGCGTCATACTCAACCCAGGCCGCACCAAATTCTGGGTTAACCCTTCGGACAGGCGGACCAACCCAATCCGTATTAGAGGTATAGGTAAATTTGTACCCAAGCGAACCGAAATTGAGCAACACATTGCCATCGTCGCGGTAGTCTATACCGGAGATGATCGGTGACCAGTATTCAGGCAGGTCCGCCCCGTATTCTTGGATCTGAGTCGACGTTAGGGCGGTCTCATCAACTCTGAACTTCACGCCTCGTGAGTATAGATCCTCACCGCTGTAATGCCGACCCATCCCGTTGTCGAACACATAATATAGATCGTTATCCTCATCAAAACGCACGTCGTGCTGCCCCCAGAAAACCTCATGCTGTGAGTCAAGCAAGAACTCCGTCCAGTCTTCGAACCCACGGCCGTCACTCAAGAGCCATACGAGCTCGTTATCCCACGTCACCTTGGACAATCCCCGTCGCTGACCAGAAATGATGAGGCTTTTTTCGCTCTCGTCGAAGGTTACAGCATTGACATGGAGCCAATCGTTCTCGTCGCTCATCAACTCATAGTTTTTGGGGACCGAAACGTTGAGGTCCCATACTCTCTTCACGTTGCTGAGAGTCCGGTCCAGCAACACGATGACATCCTCCTCGGTGTCGAGTTCATCGCTGTTGACGGTCAGCAAAAAATCCCCGTTTCTCAGCTCGTGGATGTCATGATGGATGTTTTCGTAAGGACGTGGCAGTCCGTATGTCCGCACAAATTGACCATCTAGCGATAACTCAAGTATCTCATCCACGTTGGCTACCAAGACATTGCCGTTGCGCGCCTGTTGGGTCGCGCACGCGCGCGGGCAAGTGTAATCGGTATACCAACGAACATCACCAAATTGGTCGATAATGAAGGGCTTCAAGCTGGACCGATGTCGCGACAAGAACAGTTTCACCGGGCCGCCAGCGTCTTCGTTGACCAAGACCTCCACATCTGGAGTAGGTGGCGCTCCCTCCCTCACAACTGACAGAGTCTGAGAGCTTCTGAGCACACCCTGCTTATTGTAGTAGTCAACACTCACCTCGTTCACGTACTCGGGGTATAGACCGAGTACCGTAACCTCAGTCGTACTGGAACTCGAAAGGGATGTAAGGGGGCTACTTATATCGGCAGCTTCTCCCGATTTCCCATGTACCGTGTATCCGATTCGCCCACGGAAAGGCAACGAAATTTCGAGAGGTTGGATGAGAGGGAAAAAGGTATCCGTATAGTCGAAATCAGATGCCAGTTCAACCCTGACGAAATCCCCTTTGAACGGGAGCACCAAGGATTCCTCGGTTGCACTGAAGCGGAACTCGATGCTCCAATCAGTTCGATTGGGATTGATATCAACAAAAAGGTGCGACAGGGCAGAGATCACTTCACCACTCTCTAGATGGATATCGATCGTGGTAGCCGAAGTGTCTGCCTTGGTAATGAGGTTGTCTTCATTGACGGTAGCCGAGAGTTCCATCTGCAAGGAACTCACTTCACGCAAAGCGGCCAGGGCGTTAGTAACGTTTGCCAGTTGGCTATCTTCGCACGCGACGAGAAAAATCAACAGGAAGAGACGCCAAGAAACTTTCACGTACTCGATGAGGCGCATGGGCCGTGGGTTTAGCATTACGAGAGTGTTCAGTTAGAGGCCACCCGGGCCTTCAGAGCAGGTAAACCGGACGAACTGTATGACAATTTATCAATCCTTACTGCGATCAAAACATAAAACCGACGTTAGCTATTCGTATCGTCGGTATAAGCTCCAACAAATCATCCTGTGGGGCTCCGACGAGTCGTTTTAGGCCAAATCCGAGGCCAACATAAAAGTTGTCGTTTGGCCCTAGAACAAAACTACGATTTAGATCAAAACCGTAACCGAGATAGGTCCCACCGTCTACCGCGGTAATGCCTATCTTAGCACCGAATGCCCATCCGACAGGAGCGTCGTACGTCCGGGTGCGGTCACTGCCTGGGTAAAACCGCCAGAACACGTCAAAGTTGACATATCGGTGATTTTCGACCCTAGGTGAAACATCATAAGGAGGATCATCCCACATCTCCGATTCGGTACTTATGGTGGATCCCCCAAAGCCAATTGTGCTGGTCCGGGAGATGACACGCTCGTATTCCGCATTGAAAAACTTCAACAGAAGCCCAAATGGGTTGGCCGAAACGACATTCAGCTTCCCAGGATCTATACTTTGTTGAGCGTTGAGTGGAGACCCTGAAAGTCCGAAGATCAGGATAGCTACAGCAGCCACAAGGCTTACAGAATTTGCCTTAAGCATCGTCTTTTTAGCCGTAGAAGTAGCAGTAGAACAGGGTAGGAGCGGGAGCGTATTATGTCCCAATAATGCCCCATCCCAATCAGGCCCGCAACTCAGGATGCGCAGAAATATGGCGAGTAGATGAGCGAAACATGGTGCCCCGGTAGAGGTAAAGCTAGTTACCGTCTTCGAGGTTGGAAGGGACCGGGTGAGTGGGTCACTGTATCTCCGTCTTCGAGCCATTCACTGTACCCTCTCACTGCTGCGACCCAACAATCCATGCTAGCTCCTGAATAGCCCCACATTCAAATGTAAGGCTTTCTTAAATAGCCTTTTTATAGAAATGGCTTCCCTAACCCGGCTACGGACATATCTGCGATATAGAGGTGCCAGCATATGTCTCCCATGTCTCTTCGTCATCAACAGCACTTCCTGCCTGACCTTTTGTCGATTACCTAATGCATGCGTTTTCGCGCTGGAATGTTTTCGTATATTTGCCAGAACGTAAGGCACGCGCTCTAATCTGAATATCTGACCCATCCTGATCCATAAGTCATAGTCCATACAGAATTCCAGATTTACATCAAACATTCCGACTTCCTCAAACGCATACCTCTTAAAAAAAACCGCAGGTGCAGCGATATAGTTTCTATTATTAATCAATTTTACGAGACTAAATTCTTCTACCTTGCTTTTTCCTATGCGATTATCGTCTTCGTCAATCTTATTACACCCACCATATATTACGTCTACCTCGGGATTCTCAGCGAAACAGCTGACAACTCTGCCAATAGCACCCGGTTCATAGGTATCATCTGAATTTACCCAACCTATGATATCACCTCTTGATCTTACGAACCCCTTGTTAAGTGCATCGGATGTCCCGCGATCAGGCTCACATACCCACCTGACATGATCACCATATGCCTTCAGAATTTCTGCCGTGTTATCCGTTGACCCTCCATCGATGACTATATGCTCTACACGGGGATATTCCTGTTCCTTAACGCTCACTATAGTCCGTTCTATGAACCGCCCATGATTGAAGGAAGGAGTTATTATCGATACTAAGGGCTCCTTCATACTCTCTCCCCTGAACTAGATCTCCTATACCATTCCATCGTTCGTGTCAGCCCTTCTTCCAATCCAATTTTTGCTTCGAAGCCTATCTTCTCTTTAGCCTTCGCACTGTCACAATTTCTTCTTGGTTGCCCGGAAGGTTTCGTGCTATCAAAACGTATCGCAGGATTCTTTCCTGATATACGCACAATCATAGCCGCAAGGTCTCCTATCCCTATTTCTTCATCACTACCCAAATTTATTGGGTCCGGTACTGGGTATTTCTCAATGAGCTCGAGAAGACCACGAGCAAAATCGGTTACGTATAGAAATGATCTCTTCTGTTTACCATCTCCCCAGACATTGAGAGGGTCTTCGCCATCATACGTCCGTCTGATGATCGATGGTATGACGTGTGATCGTTCCGGATCGAACTGGTCCCGCGGACCATAGGAATTGAAAGGACGGGCAATGGCAACTTTCATGTCCCATTCTTCGGCATAAGCACGCCCCTGCACCTCTGCCATTCTCTTTGCCCAGCCATAGCCTTCATTCGATCGTTCAGGCACGCTAACAAAGCCATCACTCTCACGCATCGGGATCGTACAATCCCTCGAATAGACACAGGCAGAACTCAGTACCAGAAATCTTTCAACATCATGAATCCTCGCTGCTTCTAGTACATTGAGGCCGATCAACATGTTATCGCGGAACATGCTCGCCGGACGGGAAAAATTATAGGATACCCCTCCAACCCGTGCCGCAACATTCAGCACCACGTCCATTCCATCGACAGCCATGTGGCAGCCGTCAGGATCCCTGAGGTCCGTAGATAAGAATTCGAAGTGTTCCTTTACATTTTCAAGGTTGCTCGTATCACTATTTTCTAAGTTGTCAGCTACCCTTACGGTCGCATTCTTCTGTACCAACATCTCAACAACATGGGACCCAACGAAGCCCGCCCCTCCAGTAACCAATACCTTTTTGTTATCCCAGAAACTCATAGGGTCTCCTTCTCCACTAGCAGCCTAGTAACACTCTTTTTTGACAGTAATCACTTTTGCGATATAACCATGGATCTTGGCGGGCAGAATATCAGCCATGATTGCCATATCGTCCGTATTGATCCATCCAGATCTTAGAATTCCTATGACATACGCGAGGGAAAAGACCGTCACCGCGATCATCAGGTCACCTAAACTGTCAGCTCCAAGATACCAAATCAGCACACCCACTATTGCCGCCACAACACCATTAACGAGCATTGCCCGATTGGCGAGGGTTTTCAGTGTCTCAACCACGGGTAGCTTCATTTTCCAGTGAAAAAACAGGATCGAGGCGCACCCGGACATTGCCACTGCTATCGAGTTCCCCGCGATCAGTCCATAGTATCCGAATGCAGCTATCATCGTATAGCCGAATATCAAGTTAGCCGCCCCATAGATAATCATCGCGTACATAGCCAGGCTGGGCCATCCGACACTCTGGATCAGCAAATAGGAAGGCACGGCTAGGGTCGATATCAACCATGGTATCCCGAAAATCTGTATTGACAGGGACGACGTGTTATAGCCTTGCCCAAGCCACACTCGAATAAACGGATAGGATATTAACATTACCATCGAAAAGACTGGCACGGCTATAACCACAAGGTACCTCATGGATTTGAGGTACAGGGCAACCACTCCGGCACTCCCTTCTCGTGCGTACAGTTGAGATCCGGCAGGAAATATCGCGGTCACAAGTCTCCTAAGAAATGCCACAGTCAGATTGATAATCCTCATGGCTACTTCATAAAAAACCACATAATTAAGGGCCAGATAATGGCTCAATAATATCTTGTTCAATGGGTCCAACAGTAACCGCACTATATAACTGACCTGGACATTGGCACTAAATGAGAATATCGCGGCGAATCGCGCGCGCGAAGCACGCAGTGGATTCATCCTCATGGAGGGTAGAATCTTTTTGGCCAACCATACGTTCGTTACGATGGTAAGTAATGACACCAACCCATTTTTAAACACAAGCCCTCGTAACCCATAGTCCAGCTCAAGGACAATGAAAACTCCAATAGCGCTGCATAATGCAGACACGCTGGAGACGGAACTTGTCACATCCATTCTCTGAAGCCCATTGAGGAGGGAAGTGACTACACTGAATATAAGATTCATGACAAATATCAGGACTACCCCGACATAGACAAAGAGAGCTACGTCATATAACTCGGGAGGGATATCGAATACGACGCTGACAAAAAAAGAGCTGAATAGGAGAAGGATAACGCCTGCGATACTGCCAAGAACGATATAGATAGCCATGGCAGTATTGATGACCTCATTCATGCCCCCGAAGTCTCTCGTGCCATCAAGCTCCGATATGTACTTAATTACTGTTCTTCCTACGCCGAAATCACTTAATTGGGCATACGATGTAATTACAGCGATGAGTACCCAGACGCCGAAGAGTGTTGTTCCAAGTTTATTGATTGTGTATGGGGTTATGGCAAAAACCACCAGAAACCGGACAAAAAAAGCACCAGTATTAAAGATGGAATTTCTGGCTATGGTTTTGCTGGTGGATTGTGTCATTTAATAGGAAGAAAGGGTTCTTCCGCAGAAGCTATGGTTGATTTGCCAGCCGGGTCTGGGGTGCTGTTATCGTCGAAAAGATAAGATTAAGTAGCCCTGGGAGAAGAGGAAAAGAATAGGGCGCAGGCAGAGAAGCCGAGGGTACTGAAACTGCGAGAGATAACGGAAGAAAACAGTACTGTCCCTCCACCCGGAGAGACCAAGCTAAGCGCTGCACCTCCACCGGATTCGGAGGTCTTAGATAGGACGACCCGCCAGAGGTTCACCCCATCGGACACCCCCCAAATGGCCAGTCCCTCAGGGCCTCAAGATCCCGTTCAGCAGACCGTAGGCAAATGCACCGCTCCTCAGGAACACCATGATCGGAGAGATCAGGCCTACGAAAAAATCCTTCGCCATTACTCTCAACGAAAACGGAAGCGAACTCACAAATAGTAGCACAGCACTTCCTGCTGCCGTATAAGCCGCAGGGTGGTAGAGTGCATAAGTGATCATTCCAAACGCGAAGAGATAGAACAGTCCAATCTGCAGCTTCAGTACCTGCGGAGTGTAGCTGTCTTTAACCATTCTCCCTGCGTGCTTCCCATACGTTTTGGTGCGCCAGTATGCCCTTCCCGCTTTCATCTTCAGATACCACCACAAATTATCTGGATGCGTATGGTAAACGACCGCTCCTGGATTAAAGAAAAGCAGGTGTCCCTTAGATGCAAGGCGGTATGACAGTTCAGTGTCCTCGCCAGACGCTGTTGTGAACGTCTCGTCAAATCCGCCTTCTTCCAAGAACATTCTTTTCCTATACGCAGCTGAGTACGTTGATACGAAATCAATAAATTTTTCCTTCTGCATCTTCGTGTACCTGTCCTCTATTTCCTGTTGCACAAACCGCGCTATAACAGACTTCTGTCTTGTGCGGAAGGCACCTTGAACTCCATCGATTTCGTCTTTCTCTAGAGGCTTCATCATATTGGAAAGCCAGTTATCCTCTGGCACACAGTCGGCGTCCGTGAAGACGAGCGTATCTCCTCTCGCCACCTTTGCACCCCTATTCCTCGCACGCGCAGGCCCGCCGTGTTCCTGAGTCACGAGCTTGACCGCATCGTATTTCATGATCATGTGGGTGGTTCTATCGGTCGAGTCATCGTCCACAAAGATTATCTCATACTTGCCCTTGTAGTCCTGGTCCAATAATGCACGGATCGTATTCTCTACTGTTGCTTCTGCATTGTATACCGGAACTATAATGGAGACATCTGTCATTACTTCTTCCTCTAAAGCTTTGATCAGAGCAGTATCGTGCATTACCTGCCTGGCCTTCGGCGCTGCAGCACGAGGAGCGGGCCGTATTCCTCGTAGACCAGGTACCGCTCGCTATCGAGCAGCTCTTGAACTGTGGCCCGAAGACGGGCCGGGCTGATTCGCCAATCCATAGAAAAGTCCACAACGACCCATTCAGCGTCACGTGCAACCGGGTCTTCGAAGATGCGCCCCTGGGGATCGCGAGCAGGCACGGGCGCAGGGAACTCGTACACCTCAGCGCGACGTGAGAAACGTCGCAGCATCTCGCCCGTGACCGCCACGGACGCCTGTGCTGGTACCGCGCGAGCAACCGACGCGATCCGACGGTCCGTCTCATCGGGCCAGAACAAATCTGCATCCCCCACCCAGAGGATGCGCACAGGCCCGAGAGCCACCCAGGCGGTAAAGGCAAACGCCATGATGGTACTCGCAAGTCGCGGCTGGAGGGATGCGCGACTACCCCACCTTTCAGTCACCTTTCTCAGACCGAGAACGCTAGCCATGAAGACTACCGGAAGTACCGGAAGGAGGTAATAGGATCCATACATCTGGAGGGGGCTGGACGTGAACGCAAGATGCAGTACCAGGTAAGGCATCAGCGCAAGGAGAAGACGCCACTCAATGAGCGCTAAGAACCCCCAGGGAAGCATTAGTATGATGAAGGCGTTGAGACGCGTGGGCTGGAGGACGCGAGCCACCGCCTCCAATGGATCAGCGATAACCGAACCGGCAAATCCGCTTATCCAGGAGACGCCATCATTAGCCTGCCGGATAATGAGTAGCGCCACTATAAGCCAAGCCAGGCTGCCGACTGCGAGCACAAGGGCGGCACGCCGTGACTGCGGTTTCTGCCACCACACGTACAACGCTACTCCGAACGCCAGAACAGCCACAATCTCCTTTAAGCCAACCGCTGTCATCATCAGTGCCACGCCCCACCAAGGACGCTCCACCACGAAGGCATAGAGACCCCACGCAATGACCGGCACCGTGAAAGCATCGGCTGAAACGCAGATGAGCTGTCCCATATGGAGGATTGGGTGGAATGCGAATGCACCCGCCAGCAGCACCGCCTCCGGTGTTCTCCCAAGGATGTGGCGCGCCAGGAGAAAGACGGGCCACACCGTGAGGGCAACCCCAACCGCCTGCAAGAAGTACAGCCACTGCACCGCATCCCGGAACGGCCAGTACACGGCAACTATCGGGATCAGCGTCGGCTGAAAGTGCCAGCCAAGAATGGGAAACGCGACCGCGAAGTCGTTTACAGTGAAATCGGAGCGCCCTTCCGCCATGTTCCATAGAATGTTCTCGTACCAAGACTCCACCGGAGCGTGAGCCAGGTACGGCACATAGAGCTCGATAAAGAACAGTGCCGCCATCAGGCTGAAAAGGGTGCCGAGTAGCAATCCATGATGCCGCCCCTCGATGCAAGTCAGCCCGGAGGTCTTCCGGCTAACGAACCATGTGGCCCCGCATGCGACCGCCGCCACGTATCCCGACGCGAACAACTCGCCCCTTCCGTAACCACTTAGAACATCGCCTGGCAATAGACGTAGGATGGGGTAGACGAACAGCACCCCTAGCGGCAGCACCGCGCGCGACACCTTGCAGTAAGACTGATGGAAGGACACCCGGGCACGCTGCATTTTCCACACGGCCACCCCCGCCACGACGGCCGTCATGATCGCTGCTCCGGCCACTGTGAGCCATCCTCCCCCAGTGTTCAGGTGGGGATGGACCTCCGGAAGTGCTCCCACAAACCCACCGATGGCTCCGCCCGCGATTGGGGCTCCTACCCAAGCAACCACTCCCCCATCGTCGTGTCCCTGAGACTCAGGGTTCGACCGATGATCATTGACGTAGCTCGTCGCGCTAGGGGATCCGCCAGTCATTCCAGCCTTCATACAGTAACGCGCTTCATACAGCCCCTTCTTTGAAGTTGAACCGATAATCGGCCAGTCGAAACCGCTCCATAAAGCTCTCATCCGTCATCTCGGCGATTCTCGTATAAAAATCCTGGTTCGCCGGTGGTGCGCACACCTGGTTGTCGAAGCCTCCATGTTTGTATCGCGTCACAAGAAGATCCGCGTCTTCGTGCCACATGGATGACAGCCTCCTGTTGATCAGGGTGGCAGCAAGACGTGGCAACTTGCCAAGCGGACCGGAGACTTCGAAGACGAAGCGGTTGCGCACATGGACCATATCGCCGTCAGGAACGACGGCGCAGAAAAAGTATACTTTGTCACCGCTTGCTACGTCTCGATAATACTGCTTGAAAGAGTGATCATCGTGGTTCAGAATACGGACCGACACATATCGCCGCAGCAGGGGAAGCGGTGGCAAAATGCGAGCGGCGTAGTAGAACACTTGAATCGCGCCATCGTCATACAACGTTTGAAAGCTGCTGAAGTGGCGACGATGGAGATGGATAAAGTGCGTGTAATCCTGCACGTTGTCCCACGCAATGTCACACGTGGTCTGGATGTTAGTAGTTCGTTCGATCGCTATCGTCGTCATGAATTCCCTTAGGAACGATGAATTTGCCGTCGCTCAGCCGATACTTACATCCATGCCAACTGCAAACCAGATAATCTCCTGAGACCCTGCCTTCCATAAGCGGTGCACCTTGATGGGGACAATATTTGGGGATTTTGAAGGTTCCCGAATGTCCGCAAAGCACCAGTCTTCCGGTCGGGTCTACCGCGATCCTTTTCAAGGTTCGGTGACGCACGGCGAAGCGTATTCTGAAAAATAAACGCTTCAACGGGACGGCTAACACGCTCATCTAAGTGCCTGCTCCCACCGAACCCACCTGCCGATTCTTACATTCGTCACATGGATGCCCTCTTGTCCACATTCCTCGCCTGTGCACCTGTAATTTATGACACGCATTGTCAATGCTAGGTAAAGGCTTACGCATGGCAGCCATAAAATTGGGGTGGAATTGATAGGTTGTCAGCTAACAGCGATTTCATTGCGAACCGAGCAGCTAGATCGGCCAATGCTCTATCGGTAGAGATAGCACGTCGATAGTCGCGAGATGTGAGTAGCGGAACAGCAGGGTCCAGCGACAGGCTTAGATGCACGTTATCAGGGTCGACAATCGCCTGGTCACAGCGGATTGTTGAGCTTCACGCGCCTCCTCTCCCGGAGAACGCCGTCGACGCACAGGGGTCCTAAACGCTTGCGATTACCCTTCCCCATCGACCGACCCGTCCTACTAGGTAGTATAGCTCCCATAGCCATAGCCATAGCCATAGCCGTATCGCCCGGCCGACCTGGCCAACCGCGCACGGTTAAGAACCACACCGAGGATAGGGGTCTGGGACTGCTGGAGCCGCTCAATCAACTTGGAAAGCGCGAAGCGGTCGGTATGGTCGGTCATCGTCGACACGATTACTCCGTCCGAAATCTCCAGCATCACCGCAGAATCGGAGACCACCATCATAGGTGCCGTGTCAAGCACGACCCTGTCATACGTCTCTCTGGCGTCGTTGACGATTCCCCTGAAGGCCGCACTGCCCACAAGCTCGACCGGATTAGGTGGCAGAGTGCCAGCGCCGATGAAGGTCAGCGGAAACTCGGGATGCTCCCAAGAGGCATCCGCCAGAGTCACGTCCTTAACCAACACATCCGTGATGCCTGGAGATTGTGGTGCGCCAAAGTATTTATGCAAGGTTGGTCGGCGGAGATCACAGTCCACGACCAGTGTTCGCTCCCCTTGCTGCGCCATGGCAAGGGAAAGGTTGGAGGAGACCGTGCTCTTGCCCTCGCCCTGTATCGCACTGAGTACTTGAATCACCTTCGGCGGCTGTTCTGCGCGCGTGAACCGGAGCGTCGTGTGAAGCATTCGAAACGCTTCTGACCCAGGTGTGGCCACGTTAACTGCGGTTACGATCATGTCATTTGGAGCTCTCGCACTGTCTTTCACCTCAGGGATCGTGGCCACTACTTTGAGCCCAGAAGCGCGCTCCACATCGGCAGCGTCGTGAGTGGCGGAGTCGAGATGCTCAACCACGAGCGCAGCTCCGATTCCAATCAGAACACCCACCGAAAGGGCAAGAAACAGCGTGCGTGCAGTTCGGGAAGGATCAGGATCCATCGGCACGACTGCAGCGTCAACAACTTCGATGTTGCCGGCCTCTACAGCCTCGAGGATCTGCGCCTCGTAGTACTTCTCAGCAAGTAGGTCAAAGGTCGTTTGGACCTGATCCACACGCTGCTGAATCTGCGTGAACTCCGTAGCCATTTCCGGCAGATCACCCACTGAGGCCTGAAGTTCTTCTACGCGCGTCATAGAAGCTGAGAGCCTTTCCTGTATAACACCCAGGGACTGCTCCGTGACCGCGAGTATCTCTTCTCTGGCGGCACTGATCAGCGAATCCAGCACCTCGACACCCGGACCGCTTTCGGTATATCCAAAGCGCGAAACAGTCAGGCGGCTCCTCTCCGCCTGTAGCGTCTGAAGCCGATCGTACATGTCGGCACTGGCAGGAAGAAGTTCGCTGCCCAACACCACGACGCGTCGCAGCCCCTCATCGCCGTCCTGGCCACTCTGGAGTGTCGTAAGAACGTTCCGGAGCAAACTCTCTTCGAAACGGAGTCGTCGGAACTCGCCTTCCGCGACCATAAGCGCCTCGGCAAGCGCCCCGCTCTCGATCTGCGGGTTGATCGTGTTGGAACGCTCCTGGTAGCTTGCCAGAGCTTGGTGAGCTACAACGGTGGAATCTGCGACTTGCTGAAGTTGATCTCCGACGAACTCACGCCGGCGTGTGGCAGCATTTCTGGCACTACTGGCTGTGTGGTTCTGGTATGCCGCGGCCACCCCATTCGCAGCTTTCGCAGAAAATACAGGATCAGGACTCGTGATGCCGACACGTATGAGACCCGTTCCGCGCACCTGCTCCAGCGAGAGCAGGCCTCGTACTACTTCGACTGCCTGTTCCGGGCGGAGAACCGAAAGCGACAGTGGCTCGGAAAGATCGAGCCCAGGCAATAGCTGGAAACGGAATCCAGGACCCTCAATACGCTCATCTTGCCCAACCGACGCGAGAGGCGATCCGAGCGTGTCCTGGAGGACAATCTCATCAGCGTCCGTAGCAAGGAGATAGGTCCCTGCAGGTGTATTCTCATCGACCACTGGGTCGACTAGAACGCGAGTGCGGGCTGACGCATCGACATCAGCCGACAACCGCAATCCCATATCACGCACCACGCCAGAGAGAACCGCACGACTGCGCAGGATCTCAAGCTGGGTCAGAATCTCTTCGGGGTTCGTCGTGGGCCGGACGGCAAGGACGTCAAGCGGTGACCCCTCTGCGTGCCGCTGGAGCAAGACCCCGGCCGTATACTGAGGGACCCGATCTCGCTCCATCCACCAGGCGCCCAAGATCGCAGCAACAGCGCAGCCCAGGAGAA
This sequence comes from Gemmatimonadales bacterium UBA2988, assembly GCA_002346665.1. Classification (GTDB taxonomy): domain Bacteria; phylum Gemmatimonadota; class Gemmatimonadetes; order Longimicrobiales; family Gaopeijiaceae; genus UBA2988. Next base: position 12,927 of record DEAG01000016.1, on the reverse strand, counting down.
TCCACCGACGACGTCGCATAACGTCGACGTAGGTCCAGATCTGCGCCGTGCTCACTTCATCTTCGACAGACGGCTGGGTTAGCTGAGAATCTTCGCGCTCTGGCATCTCGATCTAGCGACTCACCTGGACAGCCAGGCCGGCCATGATTAAAAGCAACTGAGACACGTTAAGTAGGGTGCTCCAGTTGAACGGGGTATCTTGAGGAACAACGACTCGGTCGCCGGACTGGAGTGCCAGCGAGAGCCCTCCCCCACCGGTCTCCAGTGCCTGCTCCGCGTTAATCTGCAATGCTCGCCCACCGCGTAAGACACGGAGATCCTCATCTTTGGCATCGGGGCGAAAACCACCAGCGAGGCTAATCACATCGAAGAGCGTCTGGGTCGGGTCCACCTGGAAGAGCCCCGGCCTCAGCACGGCCCCAATAACGCTCACTGTGAAGAGCGGAGTGATGGTGATGACCGGGGTCCTTATCTGCTCACCATACCGCTCACGCAAGTCCTGTCGGAGGGTCTCAATGGAGACTCCGGCAGCACGCACCGGGGCCAGGATGGGGAGATAAACTAGTCCCGTCTCCTCGACCGCAAATTCGCCACCGAGAGTCGAGTCAGGCCAAACACGGATCCGGAGTACGTCGCCCGCCCTGACCACGTACTCGTCCGTCTGCACGGGCACAGTTGCAGGTGACTGAGCGAAGAGCTGCGTGGACAACCCCACCAGGCCACACAGCAAACCTGCTGTCCCGGCTGTAGTCCGTATGATCCTCATAGACCTCAAAGATATCCACGAAAACGTAAAAGTGGAAGTTCGGAGTGGATCGTAACCCGGCGGATCATCCGATCGATATTTCGATACCAAGACTGCAAATATGCCGATTCAGAATAATGCGCTTCAACGGGTCCCATCAGGCCGCCAAGGCGGCATCCTTCCGCGCACCTCGAACGTATCCCTCGGCCCTCCGAATCACCCAGTCTACCGTCACCCCGGCAAACATGATGATAAACGGCATCACCGCCGTCTGGTATCTGTGCTGCGCCGTGAATATTAGGTGGACCAGACTGGCGCTCAGTACACATAACACAAGTGGGAGAGTATACCGCCACTGGCCTATGGTTAAGAACACACCAACTGCTCCAAGCACCGTCAGAAGGTCCATCGTAACAATCCACAGGAGACGATATAGAAAGGTGTCATGGGGTCCATCCCTGACCGGGAGAATCTTCCAGAACTCGGACAGTTTGAATGGTATATTCCTGAGTATTTCTCCGGGTTGGTCGATCAGAACCCGGAGTGCGACACTATACCCCTCCGTATCGACAGCGTCTTCTCGCGGCCTCACACTCATGCCCGTCACGGACGGTCGATCCTCCTCCAGCGCGCCTTGCACCTGCCTGGAATGCTCCTGAAAAATCTCAGACCTCTCATCTCGTTCACGCCATACGCGATAGTCCGGATTCACACCTGCCAGGAGATCGTACCCCCCGTGGGTCGTCACCAGAACAACTCTGTCAAACACGATGTAGTTGCGAACCGTCCAGGGAAGCATCACTAGGCCGCATCCCAACACCAACAGCATAGTACAGACCGCTGCCCTTTTCCGTGAAGACATAGCCATCGGCATCAACATCACCAATAAAACCGGGAACAAGAATATCCTGGGGGCCGTGAGAAAAGCAGCTCCCAGAACGGCCCCGGACAAGAGCCAGAGAACATTCCCTCTTCGGCGCAGACCCAACTGGATCAAGAACATCAACAGCACCAACAAGAATGCGTACAGCCCCTCCGCGGCCACCGGCCCCACATGGTAGTAAAGAAAAAACGGGTAAAAAACGCTGGCCACGGCCGCTACTCCCGCGGCTCTCGTGCCGAAGAGCACCCGAGCGGTCAGGAAGATGAGCACACACGTAACTGCCCGCAGAAAAGCCTGCGTGATCCGCGCCGCTAAGAGGCTAACTCCAAACACCTTGTATACCGACGCCAGGAATATCGGATAACCCGGCGGGCGAAATGCTGTGGGTTGCGGCGGATCGAAATAGGCGTAGCCCTCTCCCTGGACAAGGTTAACCGCAATCTCGTTGTACTCCACTGTGTCGCCCCTGACGAGTGGAGATTCGTTATCGAGAGTCAGGACATACACGCTGCCGACGATCACCGCCGCGACAAAAATCACCGCAATAAAGAGCCATTCTCGACGACTCATGGGCCTCCACCACTGTGACTGCACTTTAATCCCCTTCTCCATAAAAGATCACCTACAACGCACCTTGCACACCGAATACAGCTATAAAACAACACCCGCAAATGTCTGCTCACGTCGTTTGGTCGCTAGATCCACATAGGTCGAAATCGCTGACACTAGGGTCAAATGTGAGCAACTCAGTTTTTCGAATTCCTTCATGTCCAGCGACTGGTGCACGACCCTGCCGAGCCTACAAGCAAATCGCGCAGAATAGAGCGCACTCCGCCAGGGGCAGCGGACTGCAATAGATACCGGAATCGGTACAGGAAAGATGGGTCCCTGGTAGCCAGACCCGCCGGGCACGTGGTAGAGTCCGAAACCCGGGCCTCGGCCCAATACTACTTCCAGTCGCTGAGTGCACGTGGAGTTCAGCTATCAGGTTATCTCGTTTAATCTCCTGGCGGCTCGTCTTCCTGTCCCTCATCGTTCGGAAGAAACATGAGCCGCATTCGTTCAAAATCTGTCACCGCAGCCTCGTAGTCACTCCGGCTTCCAATATCCTTCCAATATCCGTCGAAGCAATACGCCTGCGCTTTACTCAAGGCGATAGCACTGCGGACCAGGTCTGGAAGGTCCAAATGGTCACCAGGTACAATGTCACGAATTACTCCTGGATCCATTACATATACACCCATACTCACCTGATAATCGAACTCTGGCTTCTCGATGTACGCCTTCAGGCGATCGGCGTCATCTAACTCCAAGACACCAAGGCTGATCTCGACCTGGCGCTTCGCCGTAGCAACGGTGATAAACGCATCAGTGTCAAGATGATGCTGGTAAAAAGCCGCGTAATCGAGAGTAGTGAGTATATCGCCATTCATAACCAGGAATGGCTCGTCCAGCCCCTTAATCAGTGCCAAGGGACCGGCCGTACCCAGCGGACGCTCCTCCGGCGAATAGCTGATATCCACCCCCCACTTCGATCCGGTACCGCATACAGCCATGATCAGTTCACTGAGATGCCCAACAGCCAGCGTGATCTCCTTGAACCCACAGTGCGCCAGCTGGCGAATAACGACCTCGAGGATCGACATGTCCCCCAAGGGCATGAGCGGCTTGGGCAGGACCGTCGTGTAGGGTGCCAAGCGACGCCCGACACCACCGGCCAAAACCACTGCACGTTTCATCTCAAATCCTGGGTGTAGACAGCGATCTGCAATATGTACGCTCTCTCAGCCGCACGGCTGAGAGAGGTGAGGTCGGGGAAGCGATCCCTCTGTGTACCGGTACTTCTGGGTTTCACACGCCCTCCCCGCTATCTCTAGATCCGGTATCTTCCGGGCTCATAAAGAGACAGATTGTTGCTGATCCAATCAATCGTGCTGCGCAGGCCCGTCCTAAGGTCGACCTTCGCCCGCCAGCCCATAAGCTCCCGAGCGTGCACGGCAGATGCGAGGAGACGTTGGACTTCGCTGTCGTCGGGACGTCTACGCTCTCCCTCCGAATCCACTGTAACGGACCGCCCCACCAGTCCAATAATGATGTCCGTCAGCTCGCCGACGGACACGTCCTTTCCGCTTCCCAGATTCACGACCTCGCCTAGAGCCTTCTCGCAGTCCGCTGCAGCCAGGAAGCCTTCAACCAGGTCCGTTACGAACGTGAAATCCCGCCTCGGGTCGAGGTTCCCGAGTTTCACTACGTCTGAGGTCAAAGCCTGCGTGATGATGGTCGGGATTACGGCACGTGCCGATTGCCGCGGGCCATATGTATTGAACGGACGCACTGTAATGACCGGTAATCCGAAGCTGCAACGAAAGCTCTCCACGAGCTTGTCCGCCCCGATCTTGCTTGCCGAATAGGGGGATTGCCCCTGAAGCGGGTGTGCCTCGTCGATAGGAACGTAGACAGCCGTACCGTACACCTCGCTGGTGGAGGTATGCACCACCCGTTCTACCCCGGCGCTCCGCGCCGCGAGAAGAACATTCAGTGTACCTGTCAGGTTCGTTTCGACGACTTCCCGGGGGTGTACATAAGAATAGGGAATCCCAATCAATGAACCGAGATGAAATACGGTGTCCATTCCCTGAACGGCTGCCGCCACGGCATTCTCGTCCCGGAGGTCCCCGCGCACGATGTCTAGTTCGTTGCGTACGTCCGGAGGGACCAAGGCCAGGAATCCGTCGTCGGAACGGGACGTATACCTCACGAACGCGCGCACGGACGCACTGCGTCCCACCAATTCATCAACGAGATGACTCCCAATGAAGCCACCCGCTCCCGTCACCAGTACTCGTCGGCCTTCCCAACTCATGAGTCTGTACTCCCATCAGCCAATCGAATGCGCCAATATTGCAGAAGATCATGCATACTGCGCTCGAGCGGAATATCTGGACTCCAATCTGTGGTCTCACGGAGTCGGCTGTTGTCGCCCACCTGAATTCCTATTTCCTGTCCACGGCGCATGAGGTCTTCTGTTCGACTTTTCACGCTCATGGGCACCTCGCTCATGGCAACGAGCAACTCAAGGCAATCCGCCACGGGTGTGGGTCTACCAGAGCACACGTTGTAGACTTCGCCGCCGGACCCGAGTAGCATGAGTTGTTCGTAGGCACGGACAGCATCACGGATGTCCAGAAAGTCACGAGCAGAATCTAGGTTCCCCACGAGAAGGGTTGGCTCACCGAGGCCCAGTTCAGCAGCAGCGATCTGACGGGCGATGCTGGAAGCAAAAAGACTCACAGGCTGCCCAGGCCCGACCAGGTTAAAGCTCCTGGCCCTGATCACGGCCAGCCCGTTACCCGCATGGAAAGCAACGCCAACCATCTCCTGAGCAACCTTGCTCGCAGCATAATGGGTAACAGGTTGAAACGGCGTGTGCTCTGTCAGGGAAATACTGCCTTCCGACATGCGACCGTAACAGGCACTCGAACCCACGATCAGGACCTTCGTCTCGGAATCGTGCTCTCTAACAGCCCTCAGAAGGTGCAGGGTGCCGAGGACGTTGACGCGGTAGAGAGACTCTTCATCGATCCCGGGAGACTGGGGTAGCGCGGCAAGGTGAACCACGTGACTCGGCGCGAATTCTGCCACCACCTTTCGCACGTCATCAGGAACACAAACATCCACCTGGTAATGGGCGATATCAAGCGGCAACGGGACCGCTGTGGATGGTGAGGACCCACAGCGGTCTAATCCCCCAACTTGCTCGACAGCGGGCTGTTTCAGAAGATGGGCCGCGAGGTGAGGGCCCGTAAACCCGCTAATGCCAGTGATTAAAAACCGCATGTAATTTCCGATCCGAAGCTACGTCTCGATCAAAAACCTGCGACCAGTGGGGCGAATTCGTGGGAGGAACCAGAGAAACTCCCGAGGTGGCTAGCTTGATCTTCGATCCATGGATCGATCACAGTAATCATTCCAAGCATCCCAGCTCCCCTTCAGGAATTGGCCAACATGACCTGGGGGGCCTTCATCGCCGCCGCTTGCCACCCGCATTCTGCGGCATCTTGATCGGGTCGTTCTTCCGGGGCAACCCCGGGGCCCAAGTATCCCTCCAGAATGCCTCGAATGTAGTCCTTCAATGATTCCCCGTGAACAATAGGAGGCGGGGCAGGATTTTCAGCGTTGAGCGCCTTACGGAGTTCTTCCTTGTCCCTCACTAGGATCAAGCGACCTTGTTCCGCGAGGTGAAGGGATAGATCCAGAATCTCGGGGTCGTCGTACCCGCACTCTCCCCGACTGCGCTCTACTGGACACACGATAGGCGTTTTACCCATACGCAGTACCGTCATGATCGTACCCGCTCCACCCTTGCACACGACATGCGTACTCTCCCTAATCATCTGCGTGTAACGCTCGATTGGAAGAAACTGTATGAATGAGGCGTGCCGTGGCTCATACGGTGTGTGGCCGATCTGAATGAGCATCGGGGCTACCACACAACCCTCTCCCACAAGTTCATCGGCCATCTGCACAAGCCGCGCAAATCCCTCCTTCCTGGCCCCGACGGTCAGGAATATCATAGGAGGGCTCCTCTGAATTCGGCCTTCGCAAAACTGCCAACCAGCTCTGGCCACTGGACGAAGAAATGATCAGCAATTGGATGCAGCGCACGACCGGTGAGCGACGGCATGTTCACTCGAGAGATGGTCTCCACATAGATCACACGGGCACCTAAGAGCTTGGCCCAGTAACAGATCGGGACCGCGATCCCCGCTCCTGTAGTGATCACCACCCGTGGCCGCTCCCGCAATATCAGGTGGAACGCCTCCAGGACGTTCCGAATCAACCTGAATCCGTTACGCCCAAAATCGGTAACAAAGAACGTGCGCTGAGATTCGGCAAATTCCTGGAGATGATCATCATATGCGGTGACCACGCTGCAGCCCCAGCGCTGGCAACCCTCCAGCAGGGTAATGAGTTGGGTCAGGTGGCCACCGTTTGACGCGATCAGACAGATCGGGACACGCGATCTGCGCTCGTCAGGGGAGCTGCTCATTGTTGGCCGCGCTCTGGCCGATCTTCACTGCACTCTGGACCTTTTTCCCCCCGCAGGACCTCTTCGTACACACCCAACACTCGGTTCGCTACCGCCTCGGACGAAAGTGGCCCCATTCGATCCCTGCTAGAGGTTCGCTGCCTTCTCGAGAGAACAGCCTCTAAGCCACGGGCAAAACTCTCCGGAGTCCGATCCACAATGTGGCAACCAATCTCACCGTCAAGCCGCTCGCGGGCATCGCCAACATCGACGATAACCACAGGAAGATTGCATGCCATGGCCTCCTTGACGACGTTCGGGGATCCTTCCCACTTCGAGGCTAATGCCAACACATCCGCCGCATTCATATAGAGCGGTATCATCTCGTGAGGCTCGCCGTATACCGGTAGCAGCTCGATTCGCTTGTGGGACAAACTGCGGCCTGCCATCCCTACAGCCTCAGTGACCAAATCGAATCCTTTGAGCTTGCCAACATAATCCCCCACAAAAGCCACGTATAGAGTATCGGCGTCGAGTCCAAGGCGTCGGCGAGCCTCAGTCTGCTCCATCGGGCGAAACATGGACAGATCCACGCCATTCGGGATTACATGAGCCTGGGAAACACCGAGAGCGTGCTTGAGTTGCTCGGATTTCACGATGACGGCGTCTGCTCGGCGCGCGACCCACTGAGAAATGGGGCGAGTGAGTGGATGCATGATATCGCCGCCACCACAGGAGATTACCACTGGGCAGTGCGATTGCCACGATGTCCAGAGCCCACACAATCCGAAGTGGACGTGGATCAAGTCGTAGGGCCCGGAGGCAAGTCTAGCCGCGACCTCCCGCGCCCCTCTTAGATAGTTGAACTTAGACGCCCCGGTATCGACGAACAGGACCTGTACGTCGACCCCCAGCTCTCTCAGGGAATCGACCTGGGCCTTGACGAAGCTCCCACACACCGGCCGGGCCGGCGAGGGATACATGTTCGTCACGGTCAGTACCCTCATGGGTGTCCCTCTATCCTCATTTCGGTCTCGACTGCCGCTCCTGGACTTCGGACAAGAGGCACGCGTAGGCGTCGACGACTTTGTGGATGTCGTGATCCGCTTCCGCATGGCGACGGGCTGTTCGGGCCAAACCTCCCCGGGACACATCGTCGGACCACAGCATCGTAACCGAGTCGACCAACTCCTCCATGTTGGACACGTGTCGCCCGACCCCAAATTTGCAAATTATTTCGTCAGGGTCGACACCGAGGGAGAGTGTCGGAACACCGTGAGCCCAGGCTTGAACGAAGACGTTAGGGAAGCCTTCGGCTGAAGAGGTAGCGACGAGCATACGAGCCTTGCTCACCACTTCGTCGATCATGGCGAACGGAACGAACCCCCGAAAATCGAGATTGGGTATATCCCGGGCAGCCTCCTCAAGCTCCGCGAATCGGCGCCTTGCCCCCGCTGGTGCAACCACCATTACGCACGGAAGGTGGGGAACCCGACGGGCCAGTTCGAGAAAAAGCTCAGGGCGTTTCCATTTTGACGTCGAGCCAATCCACAAGATGTACTCGCCGTCCCCATACCGACCGACTTCGGGAAGTGGGTAGCCGGACTTGATCAGAACACCCTGACGGAAAAAATGCTTCTCCAGCAAGGCTCGCTGACGCTCCGACTGAACTACCACGGCGCGAGCAGCCTTGATCGAAATACGAAACCCCGCACGGACCACCCATGGAATCTCCGACTGCAGTCTCGGGTCGAAGTTTCGGTCATGTGCTGCAAGGTACACGAATGGCTTTCGAAGCCTTCTGCAGGCCCAGACGATGGGCAGCGTGTAGAGCATTCCGCTCCGTGTGACATACACGTCGGCTTCTGCCGCGCGCATACCGTGGCCCAACGCCAAACCCCTCTGGACAACACCCAAAGCTCCCCTTCGCCCGTGTACGGGGAACGTCGAGATCACTCGAACCCCACCAACCTGTTTGACTGTGCCCTGACCATAGTCGGCAACCACGAAGCTTACAGACCATCCCCTGCGGGCCAACTCTCTTCCGATCAATACCTGTTGCACCTCAGCCCCGCCGGCCGACTGGGCATCCAGCGTCATCAGGACAGGCGGAGCGAACGGCGCCACGAAGCAAACTCGTCCTACCAACGTTCTTCGCTGCCTGTGGGATACCTACACAAGGGAATCACCCCCCACTCCGGGAGGCCAATTGTGAGAGATGCGCCTCGAACGTACGAGCCGAAACATTCCAGTCAAACCGCCTTACGTACTGCCGCCCGTTCTCTCCCATCCGCGAACGCAGCTCGGGATCTCGAGCCAGGGTAACGATCGCGTTGGCCAGCCCGTCGGCATCCTGGTCGGGAACGGCCAACCCGGTTTCTCCTGGAACCAGTACCCCGACGCTGACGAGGTACTCAGTTCCCACCACTGGCCGCCCACAGGCAGATGCCTCACAGACCGGCATGGAGAATCCTTTCTGGTAGTAACTGCCTACGACAAAAACGTCGCACATCTTCAGGTACGACCAGACGTCATCGACCCGGCCCAGGAACTCTACCGATTCCTCAAGATCCAACTGGGACGTCAGGTCTCGTAGCCTCCGTGTGTACTCCTGATCCACCTCCTTACCAATCAATATCAGCTTCGTCGAAGGTATCATTTCGCGCACACGGGCGACCGCCCGGATGACGTACTCAAATCCTTCCTTCGGCACCAGCGAGCCAACCGACACGAGCACCAACTCGGCGCTGGGTCGAGGCGCTGGTGAGACATCCGGTGGCTGCTCGACACCCGGGGGATTCACCAGGATGTTGCTCCTGGGAACACCGAAGAGTCGAGCTATGTCCTGCTTGGATTTCTCCGATCCGCACATGATCAGATTGGAGTGCCGGAGCAGAAATCCCATTAATGCTCTTCGGAAAGCCCGGCCAACCGGGTTCCCCAAGCGAAATTCTTTGCGGAAGAAGTCGACATCGTAGACAATGCTCAGACGTGGCAACCTCAGAACCAAACCCGCCGGCACGGCCACGCACAAACCGTTCAGGGCGATGCCGCTGACTACCGTCGGCCGGTGCCGCAACACACTTGCCCATCCCGCGAAAATGAACCAGAGTCCGCGCAGGACCCTGTAGCGCTCAAGCCACCGAAGCGGACGAACCTGCTCGAAGCTGACCGAGCGGCAGTTCTTTCGATCCGGGTGCCACCACGTCATTGCCACGTAGCGAAGATCGCGGGCGTGTCTCAAATACTCCGCTGCAAGCTTAGCAAGGCCCCCGAAGGTGAAGGGCAGCAGCTCACGACTCACGAAAAGCACAAGTGGCCTGTCACCACTCTCAACCTGTTCCTGATCACCCTGGATGGGGTCTGCCGCCGGTGGATTATGACGGACGTCTCCCAATAGCGATCCCGTTCCGCTGTCACGCTGATCTCTCACGAATCACTCAAGGGCTTAACCCGTTGCAAGGCGGGATCGGGCACGACTTGCTCAGTGTCATCAGACATTGAATTGTGACCAGGGCCTGTCCGTAGATCGTATACCTGGATCATGGTGTCCACCGGCTTCAATCGAGTCTTGATGGCCGGATAATTGGTGTACAGCATGGCCGGATACCGGTACATGAGATTATCGACGACTAATGCCGGTCGCCGGTCGCTCACGGACCTATAGTCAGCGTCCCCCATGCGCCACGGCCTCGGCATTTCACCGCTCTCAGCCCTTGGACGTCCGATCACGAACGCATAATCACCATGAAGGTCCCGATTCCCAGTGAAGTCTACCTGTTCTCCAAACCCGGCCCGATCTTCGCGAGCTAGTGCGCCTAGGTAGAATTTCAGGATCGGTCCTATCGAGTCGGCATGGCCCGTGACCGTCCCTCCTTGCCGATTTATATGTTCTGCGAGGCGTTGAATCATCGGACCGAACGCTGAGCGGGCGGTAAGAACCGGCGCGACTCGCCAGCTTCCATAAGCCACCACAACCGCCAATAGAAGACCATACGACACGTTCTTCAGTAAAGCTCCTTTCCCCTTTCTAAGACGAACGATCTGCGCCACAGTAGCAAGCCCCACGCCAGCCAGTATGGCAGCCGCAGGAAGGATTACGACGGTGGGCTTCAGGGAAGCGCGGCCTCCCGTGAACAAACTCCAGAGCGCGAGGGGCACGATGAATTGGCTCAGGATCACTACGTCCGCTAGACGCCGATCCCCCGCTGGCTTTCTGAGTAGCAGGCCCGTCCCGATCACCACGGCAACGCAGAAGAGGGAACCCTCGACGAACCAGAAGGCTTGTGGGTACTGCAGCAAACTGGCGCCGAGCGTCGCAGGATATGCGTTAGGACCCCCGGTGAAGCGGTGGGCTAACTGATCAAAATAGGTTATGAACGTAGAATCCCCTGATAACGATGCAATGTCTACGCTCCATGAGACCAACCGGTACGGCATCTCCATCAAGACCGTCGGTACCGCCATCAACAGCATGAAAAGTCCGACTGATCCCAGTTTCAACCTCTGGCCTCCACGATACCGAGCGAAGAGAAGGCAAAGCTCATAGAGGACGAAGAGAGCCGGAACGACGAAGATCTTGTAGTTAGCAGTGAACGCGAATCCCAAAACGAGAGCGGAAGCTCCGTACAACCAGGAGGATCGAGCATTCTGCTTATAGTGAAGCAGATAGATGTAGGTGCCACAGAAGATAAGGAAGGCAGAGCAGATTTCTGCCATGCCATTCCGTGAGAATACCACGCTGTACTGTGAGACGGCCATGAACGCCGCGCCCGCCAGCCCCACTCGCTCGTCATAGAAAGTGCGACCCAGGAGGAAGACCAGGCCAACGAGCATTGTACCGAGTACTACGCTGATCCCCAGGTAGATGTAATCGTGAATGCCAAACAGCACATAGGCCACCGCCACAACGAGAGCATATCCCGGTTTGCCGAACCGAGGGAGGGTACCGCCACCTTCCCTTATGAAATCTACCAGTTCAGAGACGTTAGCATCCCCCGTCAGCAGGCTGCTAGCGTGCCCTACGAGCCACTGCGCCGTCAAAGCCACCGCGGCTCCCTCTGTCGCATAAGTGGCTGGGTCGTGGGTGAAAAGCCCGAGTTGCCGTAAGCCATACCCCCTCAACACCACGGCAATGACGAGCAACGCGAACAGAGCTACATAGACATATGGGCGGTGGTCGATTGAAGACCCGGCCGGGTCACCCGAACGCGACGACAGCCGCATCACCCGGTCGAGGTGCATCGAGATTCCCTGATAATGTGGCTCAACCCGTCCATCGCTCTGTCATGAGACGGCTCGTCCAAACAGAGCATCCCCATCCCGTCAGTCCACTGACTACGTACGCCAGAACAACGCACCCTGAGAAGGCCACCGCCTGTTCAGCCGTCATGTCGAAGTAGGACGCGAGGGAGATGAGGGTGATCTCGCGGGTTCCGAGCCCCGCTACGGAAATCGGCAGGAAAGCCACAACAGCGGATATAGAGACGAGGCCAACGGTATCGATCAAGTTGACGGGCACGCCGATCCCTTGCGCCAGTGAAAAAATCGCAGCGCTATAGATAAGCCACGCCCCGACCCCAACCGAGAGGACCCCGGCTGCTCCAGGGGCATTCAATCGCTTAACCTCATCCCAGATCACGCTCAGTGAGCGCAACCACCACGCACGGCCGGACGAGGGAATGCCTTCCATATCGTCATCGGCAGAAGAGCCGGTACCCGAATCCAGACGCCCACCCTCCGATATCTTAGGACCCGTCTCCCCGACACCACCTCCGCCGTGACTCAGCGAGAGTACTCCAATTCCCAACCAGATACAGTCCAGACGACCCAGTAACACGAGGGTAGCTGCTGCTAACAAGATCAAAACATCGATCACACGATCAATAGCGACACGGACCAGCGATCGACCTAACTCGTGTCCCTCTTGCTTGAGCAAGATAGCGCGTCCCATCTCTCCCACCCTGCCCGGCGTCAAAACCCCTATTAAGAAGCCCGCCATGTATACGCGGTAACACCAGAGAAATCCGACTTGCACTCCCTGGAGCCTGAGGAGGAGTTGCCAGCGCCATGAGCGTGTGAGCTGGTACCCGAAGAGCCCGACAAGGAAAATGAGGACCGCCATGGGCGGAGTCTGTCTGAAATATTGGACCGATTCCCCCACGTCGATCTGGGTTATAACAGCCACGAGGAGCACAACTCCTACCCCACGCGTGACCCACGTACGCCAACTCCGCCCCTTCTTCACCATCTGTCGCGATTCCTCAGCCT
>DEAG01000023.1 GCA_002346665.1 Gemmatimonadales bacterium UBA2988 | reverse complement strand
TGGATGCGCTTGAACAGCTCAGAGCTGATCTGGGGGCCGCGGCAGCGCTCAGAGATAAGTTGGCATGGAAGTACAAGTATGATGCTAACTCCTCGCAGGTCCAGGAGCTCGTCGGTGAGCAACGGGCGTTGCTTTCCGGGTCCCAGCCCGTGAGCGCTGAATCGGAATTCAAACAGGTTAGCAGCAGTTGGGGGTATTCAGGCAGCGCAGGCGGGAATCTGGGGCGGGCATCTGGGGTTGGGATCAGGGAATTCCTTGTGAGGAGAACGGGCGGCATGACTGCGCTCCTGCACGCGACTCGCGGAGGGCACACAGACGCGGCGATGGCGCTCTTGGATGGCGGTGCGGACGTCAACCAGGTCTCGGCAGCCGACGCAACCAGCCCCCTGTTGAGCGCAGCTCTGAACGGACGCTTCGATCTCATGATGCAGCTGCTGGAACGGGGAGCTGATGCAACACTGGGCACCTCCACCAATGGCGTAACGCCGCTTTTTGCGGTGCTTCAGACACGTTGGGGTACCGTCGCTGGCTACCCCAACCCCATGGCGCACCTTCAGCAGGAAACCCAGCACCTCGATGTCCTGGCGGCGCTTCTGGAGGCTGGTGCTGATCCAAACGTTCGCCTTAAGACGCACATTTGGTACTGGGAGAACGGCGCTAACGACGTCGGTCTCGACATTACCGCTGCCACTCCCTTCTGGCGTGCTGCTATCGCTCAGGATGTCGAGGCTATGCGGCTCATGGTCGCCTATGGTGCGGATCCCGAGATCCCAACGACCGCAGCGCCGGAGCTGCTACGCACTTCACGTACGCCCGACGGGCGGGGTGAGCATGATACCGGCTTGCCACCGGTTCCAGCGGGCGACCCAGACATATTTCCCATACATGCGGCGGCGGGAGGGGGATGGCTAGGCCAAGGTGCATTCCAGATGCGAGGTGTGCCGAACGGCTTCTTGTCAGCGGTGCAATTCCTGGTAGACGATCTTGGTGCGGACGTGAACGCGGCCGATGGTTGGGGCTACAGGCCGCTCCACTATGCAGCTGTGAGGGGGGATAGCGATTTGGTCCGCTATCTCGTATCCAAGGGGGCTGACGTGACAGCCCTTTCGCGGCTTGGGCAAAGCCCTGTGGATCTGACCAGAGGGGGGCAGACCGGCTTTTGGGCGCGGACCGGACATCCGGAAACGGAAGCTCTGCTTACGGGTTTGGGCTCCCCTCTGGTGTGCAAAGACACGTTCGTGAGGGAAGCTGGTCATTTTTGTCCTGTCGCTGGCACGACGTCGTTCGAGGATCGGTACGGTTGGTCCAAGAAGCCGCTGATCGAACGGGGCGAAGACGAACTCTACAGCAACTCCTACCTTCTCCAGGATCTCTACGATTATGCTCGTCGTGTCGAGTCGGGTTCTGCGCTGCCTGAGTGAAAACACCTAGGGGGGGGCGGGCGTAATCTGACCAACGTGACGGCTTGGTAGGGAAGCAGGTGCGGACCAGCAGTACGGCCTGAAGGTGGTAAGGCTAATCTCACCGATCCCGACAGCCGGGTTATGAAGACACCGCGGGGCTGGGTCCAGAGTCACCATCTACTGCAAACGCGAACTCGCTGACTTACCGGGGGTCGTGTTGTCGTGGGACGGGATTGGTTGCTCTGGAAACGGTTTAATAGATGCGATCAGAACCCAGATGTGCTGCACGGTAGCATGGGCTATGATGGAAACAAATGATCTTTGAGAAAGGGGGAGGGGTGGTTATGACACGCCAAACACGGTACAACATGTTTTTCGCTGTCGCACTTTTCGCATTTATGATACCGAGTACAGCGGCCTCCCAGGCGGTACCGGGGAGGGGGGCATCTACTGTGGCACCGGTGCTACACAGTGTACACATTGAAGAGCTGACCTGGGTTGAGGTCCGTGACGCAATTGCAACTGGGCACACCACGGTCATTGTTCCGCTCGCCGCGATAGAGCAAAATGGGCCATATATGGCGACGGGTAAGCACGTCTACGTCGTCAAGGGCATCGCGGAGGCCACGGCACGTGTTCTAGGTAATGCTCTTGTTGCGCCAGTTGTGCCATTGGGTCCTGGAGGGAGTGTCGAGCAGGTGCTGTCGCTCGAGAGCGACCCCCCCATACGAGGCCATATGCGGTGGCCGGGAAGTATGGCTGTCCGAAGGGAAGTTTATCAGGAGCTTCTATCTGATATCTTAGGCAATTTGCGCTACCACGGTTTTCTGGACATCGTCGTCATTTCAGAGCATGAGGGCTTTACCAGTGAGGAAAGCCCTGGTCCAGCCGCTGAGACGGTGGCGACAGTCAATGAGCGTTGGGGGTCAGGGAAAGCGATAGCCCACTTCATTCCGGAGTATCGAGATCACCTGATATCTGATCCTAGAGGGAGTCATGCCGCAACGTTCCTGCAGGATGAATTGGGTGTGGTAGAAAAGGTGGTGGACGAGGAGATTCCGGAGGCCGGACAAAATTATTTACTAGACGGCCGTAATCCGGTCGGTACCCACGATGGTTATTATTTTTCAGCCGTGCTCCAGGCCGTCCATCCCGCGACCGTACGGGCAGCCGAGCGGATAGCGGCTGGCCCCCAGGTGTCTTATGGAGTTGACTGGGGATCGGTGAAACAACTGGCCGCAAATGGACGGAAACTGATCCAGTACCGTGCGACCGCCACCGCCAAGTACATTCGCAAGGCGATTGCTGCCAGCAGGTAACCTTGAGGTGCAATAACTCGCTTTGAACCACCGCCCCATTTATGCGGAAAAGGGGCGGTGGTTCTGCGTCGGGGGTTTGCCGTAGCACCACCTGCCTTGGTGCGGCCGCTCGTTGCAGCACCTGCAACAGGTGAAAGATGATGGTTTGTGTAACTGATTAAGGAGGTGTAGCTCATGAAGTTCCGTCATCTCGGTTTGTGGGGTATGTGCTTGGCACTGGGCGCCTGCCAATCTGGACCCGATATTTCGGCCGATCTCGTGGTCCTGAATGGGAATGTGATCACGGTCGATGACACCCGTCCGAGAGCCGAAGCCTTCGCGGTTCACGGAGACAAGTTCATCGCTGTGGGTTCCACGTCAGAGATTCGGCGCTGGGTGGGCGGATCTACGACGGTGATCGATGCGGAAGGACGCACCATCACCCCTGGGTTCATCGATGCGCACATGCATCCTCGGCCCACGTACCCGGACTCGTCTCCCCTCGCCACAGTGGACCTTCGCCCGGCCACAGTCGCCTCGATGGACGATTTGATCGCTGCGCTTACGGCCAAGGCAGAACTGGTTCCGGAGGGACAGTGGATCCAGGGCGTCCGTTACGAGGACACGAAGCTCGGCCGACACCCGACCCGAGCGGATCTGGATCAGGCTTCCACTAAACACCCTATCTACCTCTCGCACTCGAGTGGTCATGTTGGGGTTGCTAACTCCTTCGTACTGAGGGCGGCCCGGGTCACACGAAACACGCAGGACCCTCCCGGAGGAGCGTTTGACCGAGAGGGCAATGGAGCCCCGAACGGCGTTTGTCGTGAGATCGCCTGCCGCATTCTCCGCCAGGCCGTGCCCGCGACTCCTATCACGAGGCAGGACGAAGTGGAGGGGCTCCAGCGGACGTTCCGGATGTTCGCAAGTAATGGGATCACTACGTCCGTCGATGCAGGGGGAACCCCTGAGAAACTGGCTCTATTCCGGGAGGCGGTGGGTCCGGGATCTCCAGGTCGTGTGTTGGTGATGGTTCTCGCTGAGTACGTCGATGACCTACTGGCGGCAGGAATCGGTACGGGATTCGGCGATGAGTGGGTCAAGCTCGGGCCCATCAAGGGGCATCATGGCAATTCTCTGTCGGGCAGAACCGCCTGGCTGTTCGAGCCCTACGATATGGTCAATCCGGAAACGGGCGAGCGAGATTACTATGGGATTCCGCCTGCCTCAAGAGTGGCCGACACGCCGACCGCCCAGACCCAGAGCGATTTGGATGACCTGATCTTCAGCATCCACGAGGTGGGATTCCAGGTGGGTGTGCACTCGAATGGTGACCGGGAGATCTCGATGCTTCTCGAGTCGTTCGAGAAGGCTCTCGCTAGGCTTCCCAGACCAGACCACAGGCACCGAATTGAACATGCCAGCGTGGTGAATCCCGCCATACTCGAGAAGGCTAAGGAACTCGAGCTCGTCCTCGCTTTCCACTCCTATGTCTACGAGCACGGCGACAAGATGGAAGAGTTCGGTGCCGATCGATGGGGCATGATGCACGCGAACCGGTCGGCGCTCGACATGGGCATCCCTGTAGCCGGTAATTCGGACTACGGGGTCAGCGCTGCGATTCCCATGCTTCGCATTCAGAGCATGGTTACGCGCACGAGCGCGGAAGGGAAGGTATACGGTCCTGAGCAAAAGGTATCGCCTGAGCAGGCGATCCGGGTCTGGACGATGGGGAGTGCCTTTTCGGTGTTCGAGGAAGACATCAAAGGATCGATCGAAGCAGGGAAGTTGGCCGACTTCGTTATCCTGTCGGCCGACCCGACCGTGGTACCCGTCGATGAGATCAAGGATATCGTTGTCAACACGACTGTTGTTGGTGGCAAGGTCGTATACGAAAGCAACCAGGGTAGCTAGTACAGCCATGTCATTCACCTACACCCACCCGGTGCATTCGCGCGTGTGTGTGTAGGTGAATGGCATCGCCAGCACCTGGGAGCTGATACCGTGCCTGGGCGACATCGATGCCCGACCCCCCAGGGGCGAATGTACCCAGCACGGATAAGGTGAGTACGAGCCTAATGACTGACCGCGACACGATCCAGAATCCATATTTGCTTCTGACCCCTGGACCGCTCAGCACTACCCTGAGCGTGAAGGAGGTCATGCTCCGCGACTGGTGCACCTGGGATGACGACTACAACCGGGGGATTGTTCAAGTCATCCGAGGCAAGCTGGTCCAGCTGGGTACACGGGCCGAGGGATACACAAGCGTGCTAATGCAAGGGAGCGGCACGTTCGTCGTCGAGGCGTTGGTGGGTACCGCGATTGCCGCTGACGGCAAGTTGCTCGTCCTGAGCAACGGTGCGTACGGACAGCGCATAGCTCAGACTGCTCGAGTGCTGGCGATCGACCATACGGTAATCGACAGTGGCGAGCTTGATGCCCATGACCCACACAACGTTGATAAGGCTCTGGCCGCGGATCCCGCCATTACCCACGTGGCCATGGTCCACGGAGAGACCGCAACCGGAATGCTCAACCCCGTCGCCGCTGTTGGTGAGGTGGTACGCAACCGGAATCGCGTCTTTATCGTAGATGCCATGAGCACTTTCGGTGGGGTACCGTTGGATATCGATGAGATCGGCATCGATTTCCTTGTGAGTAGTGCCAACAAATGTATCCAGGGTGTTCCTGGGTTCGGTTTCGTTATTGCCCGGGAGAGTGCTCTGGCTGAATGTGAAGGCCGGGCGCGGTCTCTTGCGCTGGATCTGTACGACCAATGGCGGGTGATGGAGGAGGGATCCGGAAAGTGGCGCTATACGTCACCCACGCACACGGTTAGAGCCTTTGCTCAGGCGCTGATCGAGCTCGAGCAGGAGGGTGGCGTAGAGAAGCGCCACGAGCGGTACCGGGAGAACCACCGTGTCCTCGTCGAAGGGATGAAGCGCCTCGGATTCCGGTGTTTCCTGAACGAGTCAAACCAGTCTCCGATCATCACCGCCTTTCACGACCCGGAAGAGGCCACCTACGAGTTCAAGAGATTCTATGCCGATCTCAAGAGAAAGGGATTCGTCATATATCCGGGCAAGGTGACTGAGGACGCGACCTTCCGCATAGGCACGATCGGACACGTGTTCCCGAGTGACATAAGGTCGCTGATCGCTGCCATCGAAGACTCGATCTACTGGTGAGGCCATAGCTACCCCGAGGAGGGACTCGGTCTAATAGTGCTGGCGGATCTTCGACATCATCTGGTTCGCCTACGCCGGGTTCTGCTTTACATACAGGGGGTTATCGATTGCAAAGCTCGGGCTTCTTGAGGGCCCGGCGGTCTCGCCCTCTCCGAAGCCGAGCAACTCGGCAAGCAGTTGGCCGGTGCGCTTGCCGAGGCGCATCAGCGGAAGCTATCCCTCGCTCCGGGCCCCGGTGGGAACCCCCTAGGTAGCGGCTCTGTCCCCTGGAGGTTTTCCGACCCGTCCTACCAAGCGCCTACGTTGAACTCCCGGCTGTACTTTACCACCAGGGACCGGGCCATCGGTCCCTCCAGTAAGCCTACCCCCCGGGAGTCGTTGTAGACGATGAATAGGCCCGTCCCAGCCGTCCCCAACCAGCCCAGGCGGATGTTGGCTGACCACACGTCGAGCTGGCTGCTGTACTGGAACAGGGACTGTAGGGCGATCCGGGGGGTGGGGAAGTAACCTACGCGCCCGGCGACGATCGTGGCCGTGAAGTCACCCTCTGCCAGGCGGATGTCGTTGTGGGTCACCTGGAGGGAGGCGCTGGCTAAAGATCCGTGCCGGGCGGAGGTGCCCAGTGTGATCGCCCTTCGGTTCCCCGAGAGGAATCCCCCCGCATTGATCCCGCCGGACAGGGAGAGGGCCGCGCTCTGGTCGGTGTTGAATTGCCAGGCCGTTTCGAAAGTGTCATAAACTCCCGGTGCCACTGTCACATCGGGATGGATCTCGAAGGGCTCCACCAGGCCCTCCCGCACCGTGGAGAAGCCGGGGCTGAAGAGCGCTCCGTTCTCGAATTCCACCGGGGAATTCACACGGATCCGAGTAGTCTGCTCGAATCCCGTCTCCAGGTTCCGGAACGTGGTGTAGTTGACATGCGGCCGGATCTCTCGGAGCCACGAGATGCGATCGGGTCGGATGAGGCGCATCGCGCTGATTTGGTAGAAGCGGAAGTTCCACCGGGTGAGGACGCCCACCTCGGGGTTGAAGTCGCCCGCACGGTCACGCCAGCCCGCCCTCAACTGCCACTCCCGGTTTACGTAGGAGCTCAACAGCCCAAAATAGTGGTTCGGACCGTCCCGGCCCGGCGTCTCCGTCAAGGCAATGTAGGAGCGCAGATCAAGGGACTCCGCGATCCCCACTTGCCCGTCCATGGCATACGTGCGATTCCAGTCGCCGTCGACCCCCCGGCCCCGCCGCTCCGCGAAGAATACGCCCACGCCGCTGCGGTTGGGAAACTCCCGTGCCGCCCGGGCCACCCAGAAGGCGTCACCGTTGGCCTGGTTCGGAAGCAGATCCCCTTCGTGGCCCGTCTGGATGTGGAGGAGGCCGAGGTTGAACCCATGGGCCCGCCCTGACAGCCGTCCCCCGGCCCGGACCGGGACAGGCTTCCCGTTGCGTATGCCGATCCTCCGGGAGTTAAAAATCGTGCCTCTGCCCGCCACGTTGAAGATGCTTGCATTCTCCAAAAAGAAGGGCCGTTTCTCGGGAAAGCGGAGTGAGAAGCGGGTGAGGTCGAGCTGCACCTCGTCCACCTCCACTTCGGCGAAGTCGGTGTTCACCGTCAGATCCAGGGTGAGGCTCGAAGTGACCTGGACCTTGGCGTCCACTCCTACGTCGCCCGGATAGCGGAACGACTCGTCTCCGGCCACGTAGTTTCGTGCCGCCGACCGCAGGACGTAGGGAATCATGGTCACGTTCCGGGAGGCCGGCGGTTCAATGCCCTCTAGGAATCCCGCGTAGCTCACCCGCACTAGGTCGTACTGGCGAGGCACGGGTGACCAGTAGCTCTCCTCGTTGTATCGGCGGATCCGCCGCATGACGTTGAAGCCCCACGTCTGAAAGTCGCCGGGGCCGTAGCGGAGGGTGGAAAAGGGGATACGGAACTCGGCGTACCACGCCTGCTCGTCCCGGGAGGTGGCCACATCCCAGCTCCCGTCCCAGTTCGTGTTGAAGCCGCTGCTCGCGCCTCTCTGGAAGCGTCCACTGCCACCACCACGACCGGTACCCTGAACGCTCCCGCGACCCTCATCGGTGACCTGGGCGTCGAACTCGATGCCGGAGGGGTTGGTGCCGAACACGAAGCCGTTCTGCCGGTCGGCGAAAGCGTCGAAGACGAAGAGCACCGCGTCGGAGTCGTCCAGCGGGGCGTTTCGGATGGCCTCCCCGTCAACGATGCGATCGGGCTCCGAGTCCCAGAGCCATGCGCCCACGTAGAGCGCCTCGTTGGTGTAGAGGACACGGACTTCCGTGGGCTCCGACGCGGGAGCTCCATCGTTAGGGATCCGCTGTATGAAGTTCCCGAGCACTTCCGCGCTCTGCCACACATCCTCGTCCAAGCTCCCATCCACTACGGGGGAGACGTCAACCTTAAGGGTGCGGGCCACCGGGAACGAGGCATCCCGTCGCCCCTCGTTCCCGGCCTGGGCCTGGACAGCACACGGCGTGAAAAAGAAAATCCCGGCCAGGACCGCCGTCAGTATCACGGCGGTGCAGCCCCCCTTGGATCGCACCATGTTCACGTCATTTCCCGACAATTGGTCGACTGTATCGTCAGGGATGTGAGCTGGGCGCAGATGACTTCAGGAGCGGCCTATTGACGGGCAAGTGGCATGCCTTGGTTGTCTGTTCGAACGCCTGTTCCGGTGTGCTAGTAGTCACGGATCACTGGACAGTTAAAGATGATTAGCGCTCAGGAAAAATCAGTTTCGATGAGGGCGGGAAGCTCCCTCACACTCGGGATAATATGGGTGTGACGGTATTTCCCAAAAGCCTCCACCGGTCGGGGACCGCTGAGGACTCCGACTATACCACGGCAGCCAGCATTGTAACCTTCCAGCATATCGGCCGGAGTATCGCCAATCTTGAGTACTTCGTGGACGCTCTGCACATCCAATTGCATCATGGCGTAATATATCATAAAGGGGGCCGGTCTCCCGCGCTCTCCGGGAGCGTGTTCGACATCCACAGAGACATCTACCAATCCATCGCGCACCCAGCCGAGTCCGTCCATGATGGCGTCCGTAACGTCGCGGTGAAAACCCGTATCGGTGGCTACTTTGATGCCGTTATCGTGACACCACCGAAAGACATCCGTAGCCCCCTCTATTTCACGAACTTCGTTGCGGTAATGGTTGACCATGATCTCTGAATAATAGTGGAAGACCTCCATAGCCTCATCGAGGTATTCCGAGTAGATGGTCTTTTCAAAATCTTCAAAATCGATCTTCTTTCCTTGCGACCGGGCTATGAGAAACTGATAAAGGTGGATCTTGTTGGTGCCCATGTGCAGGAGTATCTCCTCGGGCGTTGTTTGCAGGTTGAACTTCGCGGCTGCGTTGTAGAGGCAGTCCCGAACACCCGTGTCATCATGCACAGTGGTCCCTGAGAGATCGAACATGACCATGCTTATTTTACTCATGTTTTTTCTTTCCTTGATTTAATGTTATTGTGGTGAGTCACCGGGAATCAATTTATTTTCCTGCAGTTGCAGGCAATGCATTCCATCTTGGTAATAGCAGAATAACCGCCAAAGCAACAAACGCACCCATACAGTTAAAGAGCACTCCCCAGCCGTAGTTAGACCAGATGATACCGGGTAAAGACAAGCCAAGTATCTGTCCCGTCGAACCCATCCCATTAATTAAACCAGCAGATGAGGCGGCACCTTTCTTAGTGCCAAAGTCCACCGCCGAGGCCGATACGATCATGGCATCCGGGCCGAAACAGAAAAAACCCATAGCCAAGAGCAGCAAAACTACGGTTCCCGTTCCTCCCTCGTCCGTGAGTCCGTTAAATGAAAATAGGATGATTGCTAGAATCGATAATCCAACGACGGTAATGGGCATGCGGCGTGACTGAAACCATTTATCCGATGCATAACCGGCGAACATGACACCTAAAGGACCGGCTGCTTCGAATGCTGCGCTGATAAGGGCGGATTCGCCGATATTGGTTCCCAATTTATCGTTTATGATAAGGGGTCCCCAAAAGAGCATGGCATAACGGGTAGGCTTCAGAAAAAAATAGACCGCGCCGAGAGAAAGAATGACCGGGTTCCTGAATACTGCACCTATCATCTTCCAGGACCCTTCAGGTGCATGCTCCGACGTTTCGCTCGTGGCCAAAACGTCAGCCGTTTCTCCGTGATATTCCTCAATGGAGGGGAGGCCGATATCCTCAGGCCGGTTTCTCTGTAAAAGCAGAAAAAGCAGCCAAATAAAGGCCAGAACCATTGCCGGCATGAAAAAAGCGAAGCGCCAATTCAAAAATACCAGGGCCATGTACCCAGCGAATGCACCAGCCACCAGTCCTCCGAGGGCGTAATTGGTGGCCCAAAACCCATAAGTGCGGCCCCGTTCTTTTCTGGCAAACCAGTAGCTGACATTCTTGGTAAGGGGCGCCCACCCGGTGGATTGACATAGGCCCTGGCAAAAAAAGAGCGCTCCGAACAATATTACGGTAGAGGACATTCCCATGGCCACGGCAGTTACTACAGAACCAAACATGCCGGCCAAGACCACTTTGCGGGGTCCGAACCTGTCTCCGCACATGCCCCAGATGAATTGCCCTAGGGCATAAGCGATGCCGTAGAGCCCATCAATCCAACCCAACGATGTCCTTGTAATTTCAATTGCCGGATCCTCCAGGATGCCGATCTTGGCTACCGGGAAAGATTTCCGGGTAAAATAAAACCCAACGTAAGCCAACCAGGTGATACCGAATGTGATGGCCCGCCACCGCTGGTAGCGTGGGTCTTTGGCGGTGCTACTCTCGGAACTATGCACCATTAACGCTTAAACCCTCTGTCTGTCATTGTGAGCGAACGATTGGCGTTTGGCCTTACTCATTTCTGTTAATCAACATTAAATCGGAAATACTGACATTGCTTTCCGGAGGATCACCCAATTCCTCCATCACCTTGTCAGCTTCGGTAAAGTCTTCTTCCATGCTGTATGCGCTGGTGGTTACGAGACAATACATACCGGCAGCTTTGGCCGCGAGAAGACCATTGCGATTGTCTTCTATGACAACACATTGGTTTGCCTTTATACCGAGTTTCCTCAGGGCAAGCAGATAAATTTCCGGATTCGGTTTCTTTTGGGTAACGACATCCCCTGCCAGGATGGCCTCGAATGCCGCTTGTCTATGCGGGCCAAGTAGTTTCTCTACAATTAGATTTACGGAACGCTCGTGGGAGGTGGAACATACTGCCAGTTTAATTCCGGCTTCTATGGCTTCGTCAATCAATCGGGCAACCCCGCTACGCAAGGGCAGTTCTCCCGCTTCGATGATGTTCATGAAGAAGTCAGTTTTGAGCGCATGCATCTCCTTTATAAAAGAGTCGCGATCCTCTATCCCCGGCGGCCATCCGCCATGATCGAAGTAATGTCGCATGCGTTCCTTGCCGCCGGCTATGGCCAATAGTTGGCCATAAATATCGACACTCCATCTTGCCTCCAGCCCCTTTCGCGCAAATGCGCGATTAAAGGCCCTGCGATGTCCATCTCGCTCGGTATCGACGAGCACACCGTCACAATCAAAGATTAAGGCTTTCACAGTACAGCGGCTAATTGCCGACCTTTTCCTGATCCGCCGAATTGTCGAATTTTTTCCCGCAAAAGTTGTTTCATTACTTCAAATTGAGCCCCCAGTACTTTTAACGGTTCGTAGTCATCGGGATTAGTCTTGTGGTAATTGGAAAATCCGTCGACGAACGCGTGCTTTAGATGAGTAGAGATATTTATCTTGGCACAACCTGAACGGATACAACGCTGAATGATATCATCGGACAGTCCGGTGCCACCATGAAGTGCCAGGGGAGTAGCTGTGCGACCGTATATTTCTTCGATCAAATCGAAGTCGACTTTGGGCGTTCCCTTATAGAATCCATGGCCGGTACCGATAGCCGGGGCGAAAACACCCAACTCGAGTTCCCGACAAAAAATTTCCGCCTTGTCTGGGTCGGCCAAATGGGCGTCTTCCTCGGAAACAGAGATGTCTTCTTCGACCCCTACGATTTCTCCCAATTCCGCCTCTACACCCACACCAGCCGCTGTGGCCATATCAACTACTTCTCTGGACATGGCAAGATTCTGCTCGAAAGGTAGGTGCGAGGCATCGATCATGACAGAAGTCCACCCTGTTTCAATGCAGCGCCGGATCATCTCCAGTTCCTTCCCGTGGTCAAGGTGAAGGACTGCCGGTATAGCCGATTGTTCTGCCAATTCCCGCATCCACATGGCCAATGTCTCATGCCCATAGTAGCGCACGGTTTTGGCTGATGTCTGCAAAATAACGGGAGCGTTTTCCTCTTCCGCAGCGCACATGATCGCTTTCATTGAAGCGTAGTCAACGGGATTGAAAGCGCCTACCGCGTATCCTTCCTTGGCTGCCGCAGCCAATATCCCATTCATGCTTACTAATGGCATATCCGCCTCCTGTTTTATATTTTTCTATATCCAGCAAATCTCCGGCAGCCGGAGTCTCGGTACCACACTTAGCGGGGAGCTATTCCTTCCAGGACCCGCCCGTCTAGATCGTCAGGAATTTCAATTTCACTGAGCCACGCAAGCGTTGGAGCGACGTCCACCGTTGCGACTCGTTCGTCCGACGAGCCTGCTTGAACCTTTCCCCCGAGGAAGATGACGGGCACATGGCGATCGTAGTGGTAGGGCGAGCCATGGCTAGCCCTACCTCGATTGCCCACGAGAATATTCGGGTTGAGTCGCACATGAACACCCGCCCAATCCGAAAGTCCGATCCGCCGCGTCCGTGAGTGAGAGTTAGCGAAGAGTGTCTGGAATGTATCGACTGGCACCCCATTCTCCACTTCGGCAAACGTGTAGACTGCTGAAACGAAAGGTTCGTTCATCAGGATAGTTCGGGCTATCTCATCCGGGTCTTCGTCTTCGTTTCTGCTCTCGAGAGCACCCGTGATGCGAGCACGCAGGTCACCCATGTCACCGGCAGTGACACGGCGGGCGTCCACACCTTCCTCGGCAAGCTGTTCGGGAATGTCCAAGACACCGTGATCGGCGGACATAGCCAATACCCAATTACCAGCGCCTAGGGTTTTGTCTAGGGATGCAAACAGTCGATCCAACTCCCGATCGAGCCTAAGCAGATTGTCCAGCTGCTCTCGACTCAACGGTCCAAAGTAGTGCCCTATCAGGTCAATCTGAGAGAGAGAAATTCCCAGATAATCCAGGCTTCCCCTCCGGCCAAGTTCGAGTTCTTCAATAGCATTCAGAGCGAAGGATACGACCGCCCTATCAGGGAATGGAGTAAATATGTGTCTCCATCGATTGAGAGCTCTGGGATTGGACGAACCCATCCTCTCTGCGCCCCGATGAGGGAACGCTGTTTCCTCTCCGTCCAGCTCGAAGACTGAAGTGTCCGGACGCGTCAGAGACCGAGCTTCAGAAGGAACCGTGCTGTTCCACACTGAATCCGTATAGATGCGGGGCATCGTCGCCTGGTTGAAGCGCTCTACCCATGCCGGGTATTCCGATTGATAGAAATCGGAGGTGGCGAACTGGCCTTCGTCTTGGAGGATCCAATACACGTCGCCAGCAGCTTTCGCTGCCAACCCAACAGCGGCTCGATCCTTGCTAGAGACCGATACGACCCGCGAACTCGAATCACTCGCAACGATCCAGTCGGGCAATCCCTGGCGGTCAATATTGGCAGGCGACCGCCCTGGGAGTGCTGGATATCCCAGGATCGTCCGATCAAGGTCTTCCACCGAATAGACCGATCGCCACTCTCCTAGGTCGAATTCCGACCAACTGTTTCCGACGATGCCATGCCGCGACGGGTAGACACCAGTGGACAGAGTCGTATGGCCTGGTCCTGTAGCCGTCCTCGCATGGTCGTGGGTCGCGTTCGTAAAGCGATATCCCTCATCGAGCAGTCGTCGGAATCCCCCGACGAACAGTGTGTCGTAGCGGTCTAAGAGATCGGGACGCAGCTGGTCGATTGCTAACAGAATCGCCAACGCTGGCTTGCCGGACGATGCGGACCTCTGCTGGCCACTCACACAAGAGGTCAGGCAGATCACGACAATGAGAGTGACTTGCACTCGGAGGCTCATGGCGTGGCACACGGTGGCCATGCCGCCCTCGCGGAGTTGACGCTTGATGAGGTAAAGTCCCTGTAGAGCTGTGTTTAGGCGGTTATACACGTCGCTCATGCAGGCTCCTGGGGAAGATGGGGGCTCAACCCATAGCAGTATATATCTGTTGGGGGCCGGCTACAGATTAAGGACAGAAAAGGTGATATAGCAAACTTCTGGCGCAGAATCTACAGATGTACGTACTCACGTAGGGTCGCACGTAGATACGGGGGATGTATATCAACAACTCAGCTCTCCCTGTCATCGCGACTAGGTCACCGGATCCTAGCATCCTCCCTGGTCTCGTTTCAGGGGATCACGTCACCGTCTGCGCCAGCAGACGAACCGATCTAGTAGAATACGAACACCTGCGCCTTTAGAGACCACTCCGAGGAGGCGAAATCCGGGTCGTACCAGTCCAGATTCACCGCGACGAAGTTCTTTCCTGTCACGTATAGGGATATGCCCGGAGTCAGCAGCACGGCCCTCCGCGCCGTTCCGGCCGCGTCCTCCGTGGATGTCCAGCTGACCCTGAACATCGGCTCCACGCCCGAGAAATGTCCATTCCCGGCCAACCTAAAATACCGGCTGGCCAGACCCTCGGCCGCGGTGAACCGGGCCTCCGGACCCGCCAGCCAGTTGTCACCACGCTCGATCCCGGCCATCAGGTGGAAACCGTTGCGAAACTCGCCGACATTGATGTCGGTCCCGAACGCGTTCGCTCGCTCCGTTTGGTTCCCTTTGGATGGCGGAGCCTGGTAATCGTGGCTACCCGCGAACGCCGCTATCCGGATCCGCTTGTTCACCGCGAAGACCAATCGAGCGGAGGCGCTGCGCGCGTCGTTAACGTCTGCCTTATTAGCCCCTTCGCCGTTGGTGAGGGTCGCCTCGTAAGAGAGACGATTACCCAGCGACCCCTCCGCCCGTAATCCCAGGTCGCGACCGTCGAATTCGAGCTTCTGAGCCAGGTTACTGAACGAGCACAAACCGTCCACGCCGGGACAACCGGAGACGCCTTCGATATGACCGGTGCGCTCGATCATCGGAAGGTCCGAGCTGCTGCCGCCGGTGGACCCGAACGGGGAGAAGGGGCGCTTGAATTGCCCGACGGAGAGCTGTAGCCCCGAGCCCAGAGTCAGGCGTGCCCAGGCGTCTGTAAGCGAGGTCCCTTCGGCGAAGTCTGCCTCGATCCGGGCATCGAACGTCTCCGTCATGTCGAGATTCAATCGGATGCGGGCGCGACGCAAAAAGACGTCGTCGACCGCTTCGACCGACGAGCGGCTGTGTTGGATGTGGATCCGCCCGCGCACGGTGACGTTGGCGGCCCCGGCGGCGATCTCGGACTGTGCGTTAACCCCGGGCACGACGGCCAATGCCCAGAGCACGGCCCATTGGAAGGACCTGCAGCACCGCTTAGCATGCCCCATAACCCGCGCGCTCTTTAAAGGGGAGATCGCGTGGATCTGGCACTCGACAAGCCCGTTGTCGAACTCTCCAGCCACGGTGCCATGTCCTACTGACGAACGCGACAGCCTCGGGGAGTGTGTAGAAGATCTCCCCGTTCAGGAACTCGTACCCTCAGCTGGCCGTTGAGGCTCTCATTGTAGCCGTTCTCCCAAGGACTGCCGGGCTCGATGTAGGGCATCTGGACACCGAGCCCGGCGCGTCACCTTGGTCACCGCTTTATCGTTCGCCAGCTCAACTTCCGTTTCCCGAAGCGCCGTGATGATGTGCTCTGGCGTGTGCCTTTTGCGGTACCCGGTGCATCAAGGCGTGGTTTTCCTCGCTACAGCAACAGGTTACTCCTCGACGGCCGGCTCGATGGTCAACGGCTGGCCGATCAGCTTACTTGGATCGGCTCCCGGCTTCGGCGTGAATTTATTCACCCACGGACCGGCGTAGCTGGCCACGTAGACGTTGCCGTCCGGGTCCACGGTTATCTGGTGCGGGCGCGCCACGCCGCCCGCGAAGCCGCTTCGTGGCAAGGCTTGGGTGCCTCCGCCGGCGACGCCGCCGTACGTGCCGAAGTGGTGCTGAAGGATGCCGTTCGTGTCGTACTTGAGGATCCGGTTGAGAGCCCCCGACCACAACCAGACACCCTCGTGTTCATCGATGTGGATCCCGGACGGGTACATGATGTCCGGCCACTCCTCGATGAACTCGCCGTCCTCGGTGAAGATCTGGACGCGACTGTTCCTCCGGTCAACGACGTAGATCCGGCGATCCCGGTCTACAGCGACGCCGTGGACTAAATCGAACTGGCCGGGCCCGTTCCCGACAGAGCCGAACTCTGAGATGAACTCACCTTGGGCGTCGTAGCGTATGACCCGGCCGTTTTGGTAGCCGTCGCTCACCAGGAAGTCGCCGTTCGGGAAAAACGTCAGGCTCGATTGTTGACCGAAGTCGAGTGGTCCTGGGTTAGGGTTGTCGCGTGCTACCGGTCCTCCTTGTCGCTCTGTGGGACTCGGATCTCGGAGGCGCATCACAAGTTCGCTGCCGTCGTTCGTGAACTTGAGGATCTGCTCGTGGACGGTCCTCATCGTGCCGCCACGGTCCACTACCCAGATGTGCCGCTCCGGATCGTACGGGTTGATGAATATGTGGTGCGGGAATCCCACTAGAGTGTCCCATTGCGTCCAGCGCTCGATGACATCACCACTCCCGTTAACGACCACGAGGTAGTTCGAGCTGTTCGGCCTTTCCTCCCTTTCGGGAGTCAAATCTCCCCGGATGCCGACGATGATCCGGTCCGGGGTATCGGCAGCCACGCCGGAAATCTGAGCGTACCCGTACCCGTCGGCGGCCTCAGGGTGATCCTTCCAGAAACCCTCCACCGGCATGTACTCACCGGTCCGGTCGTCGCCACCCTTCCTTTGGGATTCCATTTGGCCGGTCTGGTTATCGCCGGCGCAGGCCGTAAGCAGCGCCAGTATGGCGATGCCGGAGGCCACGCTCATGCGTTCGGCTCTCATGATGGATTCTCTCCCTGTGATGGCTTCCACGGAAGCCGGTGAACGATCCTGTTGCTCCATCCGACCGACTGTGCCGCTCCGGCACTCTCGAGCGCGATGCCGAGGAGGCGAAGAAGGCAGCCTAACGGAATTTAAGGCGAGGGCGGTACTGTCAGAGTAATAACATCATTAATACAATCTAGCTAAACCCTCAACGTCAATAATATTCATAACCAATTTTGGCTCCCTGCCTTATGACCGGACAGCGCTGGCACCCACCAGCACACGATCCAGATCCAACAGTTCATCCAATTTTTCGATGACCGGCACGGTTGTCTTTGCCTCTGGCCAATTCCGCTTTACAGATTTGTGTTTCAGCCACACTGCCTGGATGCCGACGTTCATCGCACCTTCGATATCAATGCTCCAGTCGTCACCGACGAAAATAACTTCATCCGCTCCAAGTTGGAGGTTTTCGAGACAAACGTAAAACGGAAGCGGATCGGGTTTCGGCGGGATTCCCGATTCACCTGCGATAACGATGGTTTCAAAACACTGTTCGAGTTCAGGGAACTCGGCAATTCTGTGGCCGGCCTGATCCAACTGCCCTTGCGTATTCGAGATAACTGCAAGCTTGTAACGATCGGCTAGCTCCGCCAACACTCGATTCGTTTCCCCAAACGGCTTTGTCCAACGCTTCACGGTTTCCCAGTATTCCAACTCCATTTTCCGGACCGTGTCCATAGCCACGTCGTGGCCAAATAACCCGTACACCTCTCTCCACATACTACTTCTGGAAAAGTTTCGTGCACGATGAAAGTTGCTTCTGACCTCCCGGTACATACGCAGAAAGCCGTCGTATGAGGTGACGGCTACGTCCCGCCCAATGTCCTGCTGGGCTTTCTTTTCTGCTTTTCGGAATCCGGCGGATGAATCGACCAATGTTTGACCAAAGTCCAGAGCGATTCCACTGATCATATCTAGTTAATTGTCCTCACATTGCTTCCAGGTATTCACCAAATAATGTTTCATCCGAGGGATCATTTTCGGATTCTTATCAAACAGAACCGCTTTCCCATTTTTTCAAGTACTCACCGAACAGTTCTTCATCGGTGGGGACATGTTCGGGAATCTGATCAGACAGCCAGGTATAATTGAGGAAGTGCCTGTAATTAATATTGTCACTCGTCATATTACCTGCCCACGTCCCACCTCCGAGCGAATCTGTGGTGGGCTGTCCGTTAAAGAAGCTGCCGCTGTTGGCCGCTGCGTGCGGCATGTTGCAATTCACTCGCCCGACATTGAGTTCAAGGGCCATCTCGATCTTTCGTTCCTCTCTCTCGGAGTGGATAGAGGATGAATGACCTTCCCCGGAAAATTTCAGTATCGCTTTCGTGCGTTCGACCATTTCACTGAAATCGCTCCATTTCCAGACGGTCAAAACCAGCGATAATTTTTCGCCAGAGAACCGGTCTTCCGGGCCGGGCTTCGTACCCCAAACCATCAAAAACCGTGTCCCTTCTGGAATCTTGAGTCCGGCGTGTTCAGCTATATAGGCGACCGGTTTAGCGACAATGTCCCTATTAAGGTTCTTTCCATCGGGCCACATATACTGACGCAACTTTTCACGCTCCTCAGTACTACACAGGTAGCCCCCCTCGTCCTTCAAACATTCGAGCATATCGTCACACACGCTTTCTTCAATGGCTACGGCGTTTTCCGACGAACAAGATGCCGCGTTATTTGCCGTTTTGGATTTTATGATTTTGGCAGCAGCCGCCTGTAGGTCGGCTGTTTCATCGACAATAGAAACCACATTACCGGAGCTTACGGTTTGTGCTGGTTTCCCGGCTTCATAGACCACCTTAACAAGCGCCGCGCCGCCAGTTGCTACAACAAAATCACATCCCGCCATCAGCTCCCTGGTGTGTTCATGGCTCGGCTCCTCCAAACACTGCATTAGATCGGCCGGTGCACCGATCTTGGCCAACGCCTTTCTTCCGTGCTCAACCGTGAGGTTGGTGCTTCCCTTGGTTCTAGGGTGCGGCGATACGATCATCGCGTTTCTCGTCTTGAGCAGACTCAGGCCAAGGCAACAGACGGTTGACTCCGGATTGGTACACGGAACAATGGTGGCTACCACACCTATCGGTTTCGCAAAGATTCGCAGTCCTTTTTCCTTGTCCTCTTTGACCAGTCCACAGGTTTGTACTCCAAGTGAATCCCGCAGGGTACCGCGGATCTTATTCCCGATCTTATGGACCTTATCCTCGTAAACGCCGATGCCCGATTCGTCAACTGCGAGCCTTGCCAAGGCTTTTGCAGTTTCCGGTTTTTGCCATTCCCAACCAGCTGCGGCGACCATCTCGTCGGCTTTTTCCTGGGGCCATGATTCGACTTCCCTGAATGCCTCTCTCGCTCGTTTATACATTTCCTGAATGTTGTCTGCCATCACTTCCTCCTCGTTTTTAACATGTCGAGTATACCTGAAGCTCGTTCTGTACCGGATCCCGTCTCACGCCGTCACGAGAGAGGGTGTGGGATTGGCACGCACACTTAAATGTTTTGATGTTGTGGCGCGTATCGACCGACTTTTTTGATGCCGGTTTTTTCGCTCGGATCTTCTATCTCCTCAACAATCGAATATCCGCTACCGTTAACACGCTTACGTTCTTCGAATGCTTTCTTCCACTCATCAACCGTTTGGGTCTGAGCAGGTTTTGCATTTTTGGCTCGCTCTTCCAGATCGGGGACTGCTCTGTCTTCGGGTCCGTCATAATCTTCTCGGGGAGTCAACATCTGGCCAGTTCTCGAGTAGGGGACCCTCTCTACTTCTTCAATGAAGTGCGCACCGGCTGCGATAGCCCGCGTGCACCCCATTATGCCCCATATGGCCTCCGGGGTAAAACCAAGATCCATCATCGTGGCGCCTGTGGCACCAAGCATATCAAGATCAACTGGTTTGGAGCTGATCTTTTGAGCAGCTTTTGTAACTTCTTTTGTCAGAGCAATATAGTCACCGGCTACGCCAAGCTTTTCTGCTCTCGCAATCATACGCTTGGCAGCCGGATCTTTGAGCATCAGCTCAGATACGCCCAGAGCTTCGTCGTCGAGATTTTCCCTGACGAGTAACTCTGCGACTTCCGCCAGTGATTTTCCTTCCTCTTTACTTTGAGTGAGGTACTTATTAAGCCTTGTGCCAAAAGCCACGTAGGCACCATAGGCGTGACCAAAGGCGAGAATCGAAGCACCGGCGGCCTGTGTTAGAAAGGTTTTTGACTGCGCTACGATCCGGGACATGGCAGCCGGTGCGGAAATCCCGTCTTCCAGCGCCATAATCATGACATAATCAAGTAGCTTCGATTCTTCTTCCAGAGGTATCCTGGACTGGTAAATTACGAAAAGAACATCCGGAACCCCGTATCCCTCTTCCATGAGCTCGGTGGTGTCGTAACCACGGACGACGATACGGTGAACATTTTTGTAGGATACTTCCGATACCCATTGAAATGGAGCTCGGTTGCTGTGGTCAAGGGGAACGGTTCCGTATTCTCTCTTGCTGTAATCGAACGGCAAATCAGGACTATCTAAATTACCAATTCCTTTCTTGTCTTTTGGGTCGATCATTTCTCGCGTTCTCCCTTTATATAAGTCGGCTGGTTTGTTTATTCATTAATTATTTATCGTCTTTAAATCACCCATTTCTTGTATTCTCCTTCTTCTTTCTGTTTCGTGGCGTATTCTTGTCTTTCTTCCTGCTTGGGCACTTTTCTGTCGGCAGGCCCGATGTATTTTATCATACTCAGGTCGAGCACCTGAACCATGGGCTCCTGCCGCGAAGCCCCCCAGGCACGCCCCTTCTTCATATTAAACAAAGCATGTGCCGCACAGCTGAAGCCCCGACAGACACTGCCTATGCACCATGCGGCGTTCGGTGCAAATCCAATGTCGCACAATGCGGTATTGCCTGACCCAACCACGTTGACACCGACGTATGAGCGGCCTTCCTGCTTTCTTCTGGCGTGAAAATACTTTTCTACCGCTCGTTGCAGTTGGAGGTAGACTCCACCCACTCCAAGCTCTTCCTGTTTCAGATGAATGGGGTACGCCCTCGGATCGCTGTCAGTGTGTTGAGGTTGGCCCATACCCATAACGGGTTGACCAACATCCGTGTATTCATCGACCAATATTTTTCCGATTTCGTCGACGGATTTACCTTCGTTGTGGGCGCGTTCGAGATATTTGTTCAGCATGTATCCATGTGCAGCACCCGGGCCATGAACCCCACCGAACGTCGAGACGGAAGCGGCAACGGTTGCTGGCAGATTCGGCCGACCCATGGCCACTCCAGTAGCAGAGACAGCAGAGGGTGACATGGAGTGTTCTATAAACACTCCCATCTCATAGTTGAGCATCTTTGCTTCATTTTCAGTCGGAATGCGATCCTGAAACAGGACAAAAAGGGCGTCGCTGAAGGAATATCCTTTTTCAGCTATGTCGCTCAGGTTATAGCCGCGCAGGACCGTTTTTTCTTCGGTTTTATACGATATTGACGTCTTACGCCGAAAGAACGGCTCTCTGTTCATCTAGGAGCTCTCCTGTTGTTTTTAGGGTGCTGCATCGTTTGGCGAGGTAGTCGAACCGACCAGGCCATGGCCTGGTCGGTGGTCGGGCGGGAGCCGGCAGAACCGCCCCCCGACCCGTTTCGTCTTGCTGCGGCAAACAGAGCCATAAGGTCCTGTCAGCCAGGCTCCCGACCCCAGAGATCCTCTGCCTGAAGGCCGTGGTTCTCTCCATGGGCCGATCTCGAGTCCCACAAAACCGCCCCTAACTTAAACTAGTCAACAGCTGCCGACACTATCTTCGAATTGGTAGAATCACAAGAGCGCCCAGGGCACAGGATGCACTCAAGAGCAAGAAGAGAACGGTCGTATCGTAGTTATCGATGGTGTAGCCGATGGTAGGACCGGTAGCTGCCGCCACCATATACGCCCAGAAATTCATCACGCCAGTTGCTGTCCCCGCACGGTGACGGCCCATCAGGTCGGGACAGAGAGCCCAGTAACAGGAATGGGGTCCGTACACCAGAAATCCGGACAGAAACAGCAAAACGATCCCGGCGCCAATCCACTCGGGCGGCGTTATATAGACCAAGAACAACACCAGCATCGCAAGCGTCATGAGCAGGGCAATCGGGCGCGAGCGGTTACCTCCGAAAAATTTGTCCGACACAAATCCCGCACACAACGCCCCGAGTGCCATCCCCACCGGCAGAGCAACACCGATCCACACAGCCGACGGACTCTCCTTATACGCCGATCCCATCAAATGAACCGGAACCCAGATCACTAAGCCATACCGCGCAAAACTCTCAAACCCCAACGATATGATGGCCAGAAGAAAGCGCCAGTCCTTCAAAACGTGGAGGTAACGCTGCAACGAACTCTCCTCCTCCGCCGCTTTTCCCGCATCCCCACCGGAGTGTTCGTCTTCAAGGGGGGGAAGTCCAACATCTTCGGGCTTGTCGCGCGCCACAAAGTAAAACACGATACTGGCGACGGCTAAAAGCAACACCGGAAGACGGAATATCCACTCCCAGGACAAGGCCATCGCGGCAAGGCCCGCACCGATTGCAAAAATCACAATCGACGAAGATCCCGCCGCAAAAAGGTAAAGGCCGTAGGCCTTCCCACGTTCTCCCGCGGGCCACCAGTTAGAGATCATCCGGCTCCCTGGAGCCCACGCCATCGACTGTGCGTATCCATTGGCCGCCCACGGCGCGAATATCGTCCAGTAGGAGGTCCCGAAACTTGTGACCCAGTTGAGCACAACAGAAAGAAGACCTCCCACTGTCACCATCACCCGACCACCAAACTTGTCCCCAAGATTTCCGTTGATAAACTGACCGAACCCGTAGGCCATCAACCCCGCAGAGCTGATCCATCCCAGCTGCTGCATAGAATAACCCAAGGCCTCATTCATCGAGACCAGGGCCCAGCCGAAGTTCTGGCGACCCGTATAGAAGAACAAATAGGCAAACATAAGACCAAACAGGACCCGAAACTTCCACCACCGGTGCTCCTGAGCTTCGGCTCCCATGCCCGGTTCGCCCGCTTTTGTCATTTCCATGATTGATCGTTATCCTATCAGGATGTTTGGCCGCAATCCTCCGACGGCTCCGTATCGCACTGTACGACAAGTTGGGTCCACCCTGCAAGGGGTCTCGCCGGATTCCAAGAGGGCTCGGCGCGGGTTATCCGGATATGGGGGGAGTGCTGAGGAATGCGCCAGGATCCAAGGATAATCCAGGTGTCGATGTCGCTAAGGCATTCCAATACATGGCGTTAGGTGTTCTTGGTCCTGGGGGTGGCCGTCCCGCACGGACCAACCCCACCATCTGCTGCTGTAACTCTGGCACCTAGCGGCTGTGCTTTCTTTTCGACATGTGTGGCTATTCCTAGTCACCACAATCTTGAGATATCCACTAATACCGGATCAACTCCAGAGGTGAAACATGCCACTGCGCATCAACGATATCGCACCCGACTTCACCGCTGAGACAACGCACGGAACCATCAACTTCCACCGTTGGATCGGTGACGGTTGGGCCATCCTGTTCTCGCACCCCAAGGACTTCACCCCTGTGTGCACCACAGAGCTAGGTGCGGTCGCGGGTATGCAGGACGATTTTTCGGCCCGTAAATGTAAGATCATTGGCGTCAGCGTCGACGGTGTTAGCGACCACGAGGCGTGGTCAAATGACATCGAGTCGTCGCAGGGTCACGCGGTGACCTATCCGCTGATCGGCGACCCGAAGCTTGAGGTCGTCAAGGCCTACGACATGCTGCCAGCCGACACCGGAGACACGTCGGAGGGCCGAACGCCGATGGACAACGCCACGGCGCGCTCGGTGTTCGTCATCGGACCCGATAAGAAGATCAAGGCGACGCTCACCTACCCTATGAGCACTGGGCGTAATTTTGCTGAGATCCTACGCGTGCTCGACTCGTGCCAACTCACTGCCGAGCGACAGCTCGCTACGCCGGCGAACTGGGAACAGGGCGACGACGTGATCATCGTGCCGTCGGTTTCGGACGAGGAGGCTAGGAAGCGATTTCCCGACGGTTGGAAGCAACCCCTACCGTACATCAGGCTCGTCCCGCAACCGCGCGACGACGGCTGAGCTGGAGTTGCTGGTTCTCGGATCTGCCCTAGGGGATTTCCGCCAGGTCCCGAATGGCGCCGGCCAAGGTTTTGACCTTGTTAGCGTCAGAAGCGCCGGGTGCCATTCCGTCGATCTCCGTGGCAAGCTGTGTCAGCGCGCTGCGACGCCGCTGCCCCGACATCCTTTCTGCCTCAGCTAGAGAGGCTCTCGCCTCGTTGATCTGAGCGAGCGCCAAACCGTTGTCGCGGTGGAGCTGATCGAGATAAGCAGCGGCCACGGTGAAGCTCGGTGGCCAGACAAACCGTGGCTGTTCCTGCGCGTTGAAGGTCTCGAGAATAACTGTCTTAGCGGCATCTATTTCGTTCTGAGAGAGCAGGCCGCTCGCAGTCAGCTCGAAGATGTCGAGACCGCGGGCGATTTCCGAACTGATCATGTAGCCGTTGTACCAGTAGACAGACCAAGACCCCGCCCTGGCTAGCTCTTCTTCGTTCATGGGGCCACGGTCGAAAAAGGCGATCTCAAACGGGTTCGCTGGATCGGTCCAGTCGAAGGCCGAGATGCCACCCTGGTACCAGCCCTGTACCATGATGTCCCGCCCTGGGACGGGGATCAGCGATCCGTTATGCGCGACACAGGTCTCCTCCCTGGTCTGCGGAGCTGGCATCTTGTAGTAGCTCTGGAAAACCAGGTCGTCCCCCTCGATGGTGAAGAGCGCGTTGGCGCCCCACTCGTATTTGTCCGTCAGGCGACAGCGGGGTTGGCTACCCCCACCCCACTCGTCTGTGAAGAGAATTTTCGTGCCGTCATTGTTGAAGGTTGCCGAGTGCCAGAACGAGAAATTGGAGTCCGCGGCGGCGTACATACGACGCGGGTTCCGCACATCGGTAATGTCCAAGAGGAGACCATAACCGCCACAGGCTCCCCCCGCCCGTCCCACCTCCGGGTAGACCGTGATGTCGTGGCACTGCGTCGGGCCGGTCCGCTGCCCACCACCAGGAGGGCGACCTGCCGCACGACGTCTCGCTTCAAGCGCAATGCTATCTGCGGGGTATTCTGCATGCCTCGCCGGGGCTGCGAGGTCATTGAAGATCCGCGGTGAGCTTACAATTCGGGCCGCGGCTGGGTTAGCGAGCGGTACCTGAATGATCTCGATGCGGAAAAGCGCGGTGTTGGGATCGTCCTCGATCGGTGCATCGATGCAGCCGGGCAACTCCTCTTCGGACCGGACTCGGGACGAGCCGGAGACGTATATATAGACGTTCTCATCGTCGTTCGGGTCCGTCACGACTGTGTGCGTGTGTGAGCCGCGACACGTCTGCACATTCGCGATGTACTTGGGGTTAGCGATATCGCTGGCGTCGAAGATGCGAATTCCGCGCAGGCGGTCTTGGCTTACCGGCTCCGGCACGCCCTGAGTGCCGCAGTCTAGGCGACCGCCGAGACCCTCGCCGGAAACGAAGAGGAGGTCCTTGTAAAACGAGACATCACTCTGCGATGCAGGGCAGACGTACGTGACCACGATGTGGGGATTTTCCGGGTTGGAGATGTCCCACACAGTGTAGCCGTTGTAGTTGCCCTGGATAGCGTAATTCCTGTAGAACGCCAGGTCGGAGTTCGTAACGCCGATGAACTCCTCCGGAGGCAGCGTATTCGACACGAGGCGCACGTTCCAGGCCGCCTCGCCAGCATCCAGCCATCCGCCCGAAAGGCCGACACGCGGGTCGGGGCTCGGCACCCGCTCGGAGGCATCAGGAGTCGGTCCGGACATCGTAAAGGAGCTGGATGTCATGGAACACGCCGTGACAAACAAAGCAGTCGCGAGCAAGGCCACGAGATGGACGGTCCTGCGTGTGCCCGCAAGTCGGGGTGGAGCCGGCGATTTCATGACAGTGTCCTCCGAAGGGGTCCGACACATAGGCTTCTGCGCTACTACCATAGAGCTCTGCACCTATCCTAGTTCATTGCGTCGAGCATCAACTGCATCCGTTCGATCTCGGTGGTCTGGTCTGCGGATATATCCGAAGCGAGCTTGAAGACCACATCGTCCTGCGCGCCGTTGAACGAAGCGAAGAGTTCATCGACCATCGCCACAGCACCTTCGTGGTGCGCGATCATGTATGTGAGGAAGAGCCGATCGAACTCTGTACCACGCGCTGCATCGAGCTCGCTGAGCTGAGCCTCTGTCAACATTCCAGCCATCATATGATGACTGTCACCCATTTCCATCCCCATGCGATTGTATTCCGCCGGGGGCACTGGCTTTCCATGACTGCGAAGCCAATTGCGCATCGTGAGGATCTCGTCGCGCTGCCCGACGACCACCCGCTCACAGAAGACGCGCACGCCTCTGCTCGCCCCATGTGATTCCGCCCACCCTGCGAATAGAACTGCTTGTGCGTGGTGTGGGATCATTTTGGTCATGAAAGCCACGTCAGCCGGTGTAGCGGGACGCGTCCTAGATCCGGGATACTCCATGACTATTGTCGCCGCCGCACCGCCACAACCGGTAGTGGCGATCACGGCGAGCATTCCGGCGGCCAGTGTTCGCGAGAACGACCGATTCATCATGTTACTCCTGTGCACTGCA
Source organism: Gemmatimonadales bacterium UBA2988 (assembly GCA_002346665.1). Classification (GTDB taxonomy): domain Bacteria; phylum Gemmatimonadota; class Gemmatimonadetes; order Longimicrobiales; family Gaopeijiaceae; genus UBA2988. The sequence goes on along the minus strand of DEAG01000023.1, from coordinate 32,695 downwards.
TATAGAGGAAGCTCGACCGAAAGGTTGGCTACGGCCCTCACGGGCCCAACCCCAGTCACTTATGTATGAGCTAGCTCTAAACCCATCTAGCTTACTGTCACACTGGGTAGAAACCTACTTAACCAGCTAATACTAATAGGACGATCGTCGAAGCTGGCCTCGCGTCCTCTGCTTATTTTTACGCTCGCAGCGTTGGGATTAGCAAATCCGATGGTTGTCCAATTCTGGGGTGCCGGCGCTTCCACTTAACGTGTCGCGTTCGCGAGGCTCCGCACGGTACCCGCCACCACGCGTACCCTCGTGGGATTCCGTGCCCGGGCCGCCTCTTCCTCGAGGCGTGCCGTGAGTTCCATGAGTGCTTCACGGCGTGCCGCGCCCGAGACACTTTCCGCGGCCGCGAGATCGCGCCGCACCGACGCGATGCGATCGCTGTCGAGGCCGTATGCCCTCTCGAGCTGGTCCACATGGGCACGAGCGAGCGCGAACGACGGGGGCCAGATGAACCGCTGCTGGGCTTGGGCGTTGAAGTAATCTAGTTTGACCGATCTTGCAGCATCGATCTCATTTTGTGACAGTAAAGCGCTCGGCAGCAGTTCGAGGATGTCGAGGCCGCGGACGATCTCGGAGCTAACGATCACGCCGTTGAACCAGTATGCCGACCAGGACCCGGCCATCGTCACGCGCGTGGAGTCCACCGGGCCGCGATCGAAGAAGGCGATCTCCTGAGGGCGTGCTGGATCCGTGAAGTCGAGTACCGAGATGCCGCCCTGGTACCAGGCCTGTACCATGACGTCACGCCCGGGGATCGGGATCAGTGACCCGTTGTGGGCTACGCACGCCTCCTGCGGTGTCTGAGGGGCCGGTAGCTTGTAGTAGCTTCTAAATTCCATCTCACGGTCGTCGATGGTGAAGATCGCGTCCGCACCCCACTCCTTCGGGTCGCTAGCGCGACACTTCGCACCCATGCCCCCACCCCATTCGTCGCTGAAGAGGATCGTCGTGCCCTCGTTGTTGAAGGTGGCTGAGTGCCAGTAGGCAAAATTCGAGTCAGCGACTGCTGTGAGACGCTTCGGGTTTACGGGGTCACGGATATCGATCAGGAACCCGTAACCTTCGCAGGCGCCACCGCCTAGTCCGATCGCCGGGTACAGGGTGATGTCGTGGCACTGGGTCGGGCCGGTCGTGGGAGTGTCGTAGTGGCCCACGATCTCAGCGATGATTGCGGGGAGTGTTTCGCGGAGCGCTGAGCTGTCGGCAGCTGTCGGAGCGGGGCGGCCGCTTGCCTGGGCGATGCTGTCAAGCAGGGGATCGACGAACCGGGGTGGAAGAAAGTACGGGTCACTTCCGATTTCGACGACGAAGATCCCCTCCTCCCTGGCACGCTCGATCCTTGAGATGTCCGCAGGGCTCATGCCGTGCTCCGGTGGCGCGACCAGGTCGCCGAAGATGCGCGGGGAATTCACGATGGCCGCCTGCTCGGGGCGTGCGAGCGGCACCTTGATCACCTCGATCCGGAAGAGCGCCGAGTTAGCGTCCTCCCCCGGGGGCCTGTCGGAGCAGCCAACGAGTTCCTCCGCGGGACGTACCGGCGCGGACCCGGAGACGTACACGTAGACGTTATCCGCGTCCCTCGGGTCTACCAACACCGAATGGGTGTGCGATCCTCGACAGGTCTGTACGTTGCCGACGTACTTCGGGTTCAGGATGTCGCTGATATCGAAGATACGGATCCCGCGGAACCGCTCTGGGCTGATCCGCTCCCTCACCCCCTGCGTTCCGCAGTCGAGGCGTCCGCCGAAGTCCTCACCTGATACGAAGAGCAGGTGTCGGTAGACGGAGACGTCGCTCTGTGCGGCAGGACAGACAAAGCCTCTATCGAGGGACGGCTGGCTGGGGTCCGAGATATCCCATACCTGGAAGCCGCTGAAGCTGCCCTGGATCGCGTAGTTTCCGGTGAAGGCCAGGTCGGTGTTGATGCTGCCGATAAACTCACTCGGCGGCGGGGTGCTCGAGAGCACCTGCAGGTTCCATGTCGCCTCGCCAGCGTCGAATAATCCGGCCCGGAGGCCGATGCGGGGGTCGGGGATCGGTGGCGCTGCCAGGGCCGGTCCGGGACTGGACAGGGCCGCCTCGGAGGTTGTGGCCGATGGGGCGCAGGCGCTCAGAACCATCAACCCTGTGGCGATCCACAACACGGTGGCTGGTGGTCTCATTCGGGACTCCTATCTTAGTCGACCTGCTGGTGCGATCAGCGTGCGCCGCTCAACGGTAGGTCAGACAATGCGGTGAGCATGCGCCCCATGCGTACGATCTCGGTGAGCTGGTCCGCCTGTATGTAGGACGCGAGCTTGAACACCCCCTCGTCCTGGGTAGCGATCTCCTGGCCGAACAGCTCTTCAACCATGGTCACGGCTCCACGGTGGTGTTGGATCATGTACCTAAGGAACACGTTGTCGAATTCTTTTCCCTGAGCTTCGTCCAGCTCCCGCATCTGCTCCGGGGTTAGCATGCCTGGCATGTGGAGCGTGTACTCGGTGCCGTGCACCATGAGCTCGGTCCCCTTGATCATAACCTCGGGCACGGGCTCGCCCCGCTCACTGAGCCACTGCTGCATTCGGTTGATCTCGTCCTGTTGGGAGTTGATTATGCGCGCGGCCAGAATCTGCACGGACGAGCTAGCTCCGTGGGTCGGCGCCAGGGCTCCCATCACGAGTGCCTGTGCGTGATGTCCGATCATGCCGGTGACGAACTGGACGTCGGTCTCCGTGAACCGCATGCGGGTGCTGTCGGTTCGGGCCCAGTAAATCGCTTCGAGCTCGGCTGTCGAGCTGCTGTTGGGAGGGGGGGTGGTACCCCCACAGGCTGCTATGGCTAGCGCCTGGAGGGCTCCGGTCGCCAGGCGTGTGCGTGGTCTCATAGGTCTGAGGGTCTGGGGCTGTCGGGTTGGAGGTGAGGCCCGCGACACATTTTGCGCCGTGGACCTCGTCCTAATCGCTATTCGGCCTCGTGTCAGGACTGTCTAGTTCGTGAGGACCAATCCTCGGCCGACGAGCTTGATAGGATCAGCCCCAGGCTTTGGAACGAACTTGCTTAGCCATCCACCTTCCCAGCTGGCGACATAGAGGTTGCCGTCCTGGTCCACGTCCACCTGGTGAGTACGCATCATGGTGTCTCTCCCGTAGAGGCTTCCGTCGGAAGTTGGTCCCAAAGGGCTTGAGCCTGCCCTGTGACGGGATGTTGATGAAAGTGAGGGTACTGCGCGGATTTTTGCCAGGTCATGGGCTCTGCCGCGTTTCTAACGCCGCCGCTCCTCCAACGCATCAAGGACGGCGCTCAGCTCCACTTCCGCTCCCTTGAGTGCCGCCAGGAGATGGTATAGGAGGTCGGCAGCTTCCTCCGGAACGCGTTCGCGGTCGGTGCGGGTGAGCGCGACGATTAGTTCGGCGGTTTCCTCACCGAGCTTCTTGAGGCGGAGGTTTTCGTCTCCCAGAAGACGCGTCGTGTAACTCTCTTCAGGGAGAGTGCTCGCACGCTCTTCGATTACAGACCACAGTGCCTGGAGCGTGCCGGAAGCGGTCGGCGTCGCGCCGTCTCCGAAGCAGCTTACATCTCCCGTATGGCAAGCCGGGCCGCTGGGGCGCACGAGCGCTAGGACGGTGTCACCGTCGCAGTCGGCGTACAGTGCGAGGAGTCGCAGCACATTACCGCTGGTCTCACCCTTTTTCCAGATTTCGCCTCGGCTGCGCGACCAGAAGTGGACCTCGCCGGTTTCCACCGTGCGGGCGAGAGCATCGCGGTTTGCCCAGGCTACCATGAGCACTCGGGCACCGGCGTCGTCCTGTGCCACCATGGGCACGAGGCCTCGTTCGTCGAAGTTAAAGGTGTCCAGATCTGCGGCGGAACGAATGCGGCGGTCGGTCATGCGGCCTCCCCGACAGGTCCCGGAACGGGCGAAGTTAGACGCACGTCCACCCCCCAATCAGCCAGCGCCGTCTTGAGCGCGCCCACCGTCGTGAGTCCGTCGTGAAGGATGCCTGCTACCAACGCGGCAGAAGCCATCCCGTTCACGAAGGTGTCCCGCAAATGGGCGGCTTCCCCTGCTCCTCCTGATGCCACTACCGGCACCGGTACGAGTTCCGCCACGGCCCGGGTGAGCTCGACGTCGTAGCCGGTTCGGGCACCGTCTCGGTCGATGCTGGTGAGAAGGACCTCCCCTGCTCCTCGCTGTACGGCCTCGGCTGCCCACCCGACCGCGTCCAGCCCGGTCGGCACGCTGCCTCCATGGGTGAAGGCCCGCCAACCGTTTGTGGGAGAGCGGGCGGCGTCCACGCTGATTACGATGCACTGGCTCCCGAAGCGACTCGCTCCCTCAGAGAGGAGTTCGGGCTCCCCCACCGCGGCGGTATTCACGCTGATCTTGTCAGCTCCTGCCCGCAGGAGCTGACCGATGTCGGCGACTTCCCTGATTCCACCACCTACTGTCAGCGGGACGAACAGCACCTCAGCGGTCCTGCGCACCAGGTCGAGCAGCGTGCCGCGCCCCTCCCGCGATGCTGAAATATCCAGATAGACGATCTCGTCGGCACCCTCGGCCTCGTAGCGTGCTGCGAGTTCGACCGGGTCGCCCACGTCCCGAAGTCCCTTGAAGCGTGTGCCTTTCACGACCCGCCCGTCCTTAACGTCCAGGCAGACCACGACGCGGGGGTGCAGGCTCATGTGCGCTCGACCTTGACCGAACCCTTGGTACTGAACACGGCGTTATCTCCTCCTTGGGATAATGCCTGACGGAGGGCGAGTCCAGTGGCCTTAACCGCGGCTTCCACGATGTGATGTTTGTCCCGTCCACGCGCGACTTCGATGTGGAGATTCGCGCCCAGGTTAACCGCCAGACTCTGCAGGAAGTGCTGGTACAGCGCTGAAGGCAACCGCCCCTCATACCACGGGCGCCCCCCCACGTCCACGGCGGCGCGCACGAGCGCGTCGTCCATCGGCACGGTCGCCCAGCCGAAGCGGGAGCAGGTTTCTGGCACCTCGTCCCGGAGTGCGAGCCCCACCGCGATGGCCACGTCCTCTACCAGGTGGTGGCGCAAGTCTCCCTTGGCCTTCACCTGGAGGAAGACTCCCGCGTAACGGCCCAACGTGATGAGCATGTGATCCAGGAACACGTCCCCGGTGGCTATCTCAGCGGCTCCATTATCCCGCCGTATCTCGACCTCGATCTGCGTCTCTCGGGTCTCACGCTTGAGTCGGCTCATTCCTCGCTCCCGTAGGTTCTTGCGACCACCTCGGCATCGATATGGCCGGTGTACAGCGCCATGCCGATAACGGCCGCGTTAACGCCGGCGTCGGCCAGCGCGCTCAGGTCGTCCAGGTTCGTGATCCCACCGCTCATCTGCACAGGATGGGGAGAAGCCCTCACCACCGAGCGCACCCCTGTCAAGTCGATCCCTTCCATCCGTCCCTCCCGCGCTACGTCCGTGCACAGCACCCCAGCCAGCGGTAGGTCAGTCAGCGCCGTCAGGAACGGCTCTACCCGGAGCGCAGACGCTTCCGTCCAACCCTTCCGCAGTACAGTACCGCCCCGCACGTCCGCAGCCACGACCACTCTGCCTGGGTAGGTGTGCGCTAGCCGCTCCAGCCACGTCCTGTCGTCCACCGCTCGGGTGCCCACCACCACCCTGCTCGCGCCGAGTGTGAGGAGCGTTTCGACACGATCGCGTGTGCGCACACCGCCCCCCACCTGAGTGTCCGGAGGGGAAGCCGCTAGGACTTCGGCCACCACCCTGGCGTTGTCGCCTGCGTCCAGAGCGGCGTCTAGGTCCACCACGTGCAGACTGTGGAATCCCATGTCCCACCAGCGTTGAGCCACCGAGGCGGGGTCGGGCAGGCTGACTCGCTCGTCTGTCGGGCACCCGCCTACGAGCTGGACGCAGCGTCCGCCGCGGAGGTCTACCGCTGGCACGGCGATCATTGCCGCGCCATCTCGAGAAAATTAGCCACCAGCTTGAGGCCGCCCCGCGAGCTCTTTTCGGGATGGAACTGGACACCCCAGCTGCGCTTCCATCGCACCGCGGCTGCCATACGATCTCCCGCGTATTCAGTCCACCCGATCACGATTGCGGAATCTACTGGGTCGCACCGGTACGAATGCGCGAAATACGCGGCCAGACCGCCGCCGAGCCCAGCGAACAAGGGGTCGCCTACCTCGTCCACGTCGTTCCATCCCATGTGAGGTACGACTGGTGCGTCGAGTTGGCGCACGCGTCCCGGGATCAGCCCGATCCCTTCGCCTTCACCTTCGTCGCTCCCGTCGAAGAACAGTTGCATGCCCAGGCAGATGCCCAGGCACGGGAGACCCCTAGCGAGGGCATCCCGCACCCGATTCCGGTCCTCGGGTAGTGCCGCTACCGCTGCGCTGAACGCGCCCACACCCGGAAGCACGAGCGCATCCGCCGCGAGCGCCCGGTCCCAATCGGACGTCACCGACACAGTGGCGCCACCCCGTTCCAGCGCCTTGCCGAGTGAATGGAGATTGCCGGCCCCATAGTCCAGGAGTGCGACCCTCATCCCGGGTTCCTTACGCGCGCGGCAAGCGCTGCCTCTGGAGCCGGCACCTGCCCTTCCGCGAGCACCGAATCCAGGGCCTCTAGGAAACGCTCGAGCATCGGCCAGGGTGCCACGGTCACGCGGAGCGCGTCGCCCACGTCGGGACACGCCGGAAACGGGCGTACTGCCACACCATACGTGCGCAGCGCGTCGTTCCACGTCCGCGCTGAGCCGTCGGGGACGGGGATGAGGATGAAGTTGGTACATGAGCGGAGTGGTTCGAGCCCGCGCTCCTTGAGTGCCAGGAAGAGTCGCTCGCGAGCCGCTACGCACTCTGCGATCGTACGCATAGCCCAGTCGTCCTCGTCCTGGAGCGCTGCCACGGCTGCCTTCTCTGAGAGGCTGCTCACCTTGAACGGTCCACGCGATTTTTCGACCTCGCGCGCGACCTCCGGTGTCGCCACGCCGAAGCCGACGCGGAAGCCTGCCAGGCCGAACGCCTTCGACAGAGTGCGCGTCACGAGGAGGTTCGGGATTCCCGGCGCTTCAGCGAGCAGGGTCTCGGCCGCGAAGTCGGCGTAAGCTTCGTCCACGATCAAGAGTGGTCCGCGCGAACCTCCCGCGGCCCCGAGGAGCTTGTCCAGCCATGACCGTGGGGCCGACGTGCCGGTGGGATTGTTGGGCCGGCATACGTAGACGATCACCGGATCTTCCTCGAGTAGGGTCCTCGGCGACTGGAGCGCACGCGACCAGGGGACCTCAACGGCCTGCCTCCCATTCATGAGAGCCAACGGCTCGATCATGGAAAAGGTCGGTCCGGCGAAGCGTACGGTGCCGCCTTCCGGTCCGGCCGCTCTGAAGGCCGAGTCGAGCACGTCATCAGAGCCGCACCCAGTGGTGATGCTGTCGAGGGGTACTCCGTAGCGCTGGTGGATCGCGTTCTTTAGGTCGTCGGCGTACAGGCTTGGATAGCGGGTCAGCATGTCGCTGTCCGCTGCCTGCACGGCCGCCAACGCGGCGCCGGGGGCACCCCACAGGTTGGTATTGTCGGATAGGTCCAATGCGACCAGGCGGCGATCCGGCGCGTACAGATCCAGGGGCTGGTAGTCCGGTCTCGGAAATCGGCTCATTGACTTTCTCCCCCGCTTCCCCGCAGTCGTGCCGCCGCGGCGTGACTAGGCAGTCCCTCGGTCTCAGCCAGGATAGCGGTGTCCCTAGCGAGAGAGCTTGCGGCGGCCGGACCTACTTCTTGGCAGGTCCACCATCGGAGGAAGTCCAGGGTCGAAAGGCCAGAGAAGCTCCGACTGGCCCCGCCGGTTGGAAGGACGTGGTTGGCTCCGGTCATATAGTCACCGAACGCGACTGAGCTGTCAGGGCCCAGAAAGATAGTGCCTGCGGTGCGCACGCCCTCCCCGTCCGCGGCAGCGCACTCGGTGAGCACGAGTAGGTGTTCGGGGGCGTAGAGGTTGGCGAACTCGACTCCGTCCTTCAGGCTGTTCGCGATCAGGAGTGCACCGCGCGCCTCCAGCGCGGCCTCGATCACTTCTCGGCGAGACGCAGCAGTGACACGGCTAACCAACGCACTCGCAACCGCATCGATGAGCGTAGCGCTGGTCCCCACCAGCACGATGGCCGTGTCGGGATCGTGTTCAGCCTGGGCCACCAATTCGGCGGCGATCAGATCGGCGTCGGCGTTGTCGTCGGCGAGTACCAGCAGCTCCGAGGGACCCGCTGGGGAGTCGATACGCACGTCTCCTGCCACCTGCCGCTTGGCCTCGAGTACCCACCGGTTGCCTGGGCCAACCACGGCGTCGCAGCGGGGGACGGAGGCTGTGCCGTAGGCAAGGGCGGCTACCGCCCCGGCGCCACCCAGTGCGAACACGCGGGTTGCGTTCGCGAGTGCGGCGGCAGCGAGCACAGCGGCCGATGGCACGCCGTCTGGTCCCGGGGGTGAGCACACCACCACTTCGCTAACGCCGGCCACGCGGGCCGGGACCACCCCCATCAGCACACTGCTGGGATAGGAGGCGCTACCCCCCGGCGCGTACACTCCCGCCGCTGTGAGCGGGCCGGAACGGCGCGCTACGCGCACGCCGGGCTCCACCTCCACCTCCAGGTCGGCTGGGAGCTGTGCCCGGTGGAACGTGGTAAGATTATGGGTGGCCCGCTCAAGGGCGGAGCGTACCTGCGCGTCGAGCGTGGCCAGCGCGTTGTCCCAGAGCGCTCGCGGTACCTCGAACTCGGCTAGCTCGACCCCGTCGAAGCGCCGCACCATGTCCCGTAGTGCGTCGTCGCCACGGGAACGCACGTCCAGGAGGATGCGGGTCACTTTCTCGCGCACGTCGGGTTCGTACGTGGGTCGACGGTCGAGGAGAAACGCGCGTTGAGCACTCGATAGTTCGGCCAGGCGGCCGCGTACGGCGATCACGGCATCAGCCTCTCGATGCGGGTTACCAGGATACCCTCGGCCCCCAGTCGCTTGAGGCTTGCGATCGTCTGGTATACACGGTTTTCGTCCACGACCGCGTGGGCCGCCACCCAGTTGCCGCCATGGAGGACCTCCACGATGGTTGGCCCGCTGATGCCCGGCAGCACCCGCTTCACCTCCTCCAGCCGGTCCCGGGGCACGTTGGCCATCAAATAGCGTTTGCGCTCTGCCCGAAGCACGGATTCGAGCGCGGCTGCGAGTTCCTCCAGGGTGGGACGGCGTGCGGGGTCCTCCCACGCCGTTCGGCTCACGATCAGCTGCGCGGTTGATTCGAGCACGGTCTCCACCTCGCGCAGTCCGTTCACCCGCAGCGTCGAGCCCGTAGATACCAGGTCGACGATCACGTCAGCCACCCCGAGGTGGGGAGCGATCTCGGCGGCTCCGGACACGCGCACCAGCTCGATGGGGATGCGGGCCTGGCCGAAGAACTCGGCGGCTATGCGCGGAAAGGACGTGGCGACGCGCGACCCGGAGGGCACCTGCGCAAGCTTCTGGATCTCGCTTCCGTCTGGTACCGCCACCGCCAGGCGACAGCGGCCGAAGCCCAGATCCAACATAGTCTCGACTTCTCGCCCGCTCTCGGCGACCAGATCGCCGCCCGTCACTCCTACGTCCGCGGCGCCGTCGGCGACAAATTCGGGCACGTCCGCCGCGCGCACGAAGATCGCCCGGAAGTCCGGGCCCATCTCCGCGATCAGGGCGCGTTCGGAGGTGAATTCCGCCCTTAGGCCGGCACGCTCGAAGAGCGCGAGGGCCTTTTCCGAAAGCCTTCCCTTGTTTGGGAGCGCGACCGTGATCACGCCAACCTCCTCTTGTTGAACGGGATACCATACTCGACAAAAAAAGCCGCGGCCCGCCGTTTCCGACGGGCCGCGGTTTTCAAAGTCTTTGCGCTACCGTTGGGTCAGGCGCACACCTCGATCACCACGGATCCCGTCGGGGAGTCGTGATGATGATGTTGCCGGACCAACTGGGCGCGTTTCATGGACACAAAGCTAGCTAGCTCCCATGTCCGCGCAAGGTTGGCGTGCTTGGAAGTAACGTTTGTCCCGGTCTCCCCTGTTATCTTCGGGGGAACTTCGGGTCAGCCAGGGTGTTCCATTGCGATCCGGCCTGGGCCATCCAACCCAGGCTGCTCCTAGGCAGACGTCGAGGTCTCAGCGGACCATATGGACGAGCCGATCCGCATCCTGGGCGCCCGGCAGAACAACCTCAAGGGATTCGACCTCCATATTCCGAGGAGGAAGATCGTAATCGTGACCGGGCCGTCCGGCTCCGGCAAATCCTCGCTTGCACTGGACACGTTGTTTGCGGAGGGACAGCGGCGGTACGTGGAATCGCTCTCGACTTATGCGAAGCAATTCCTCGACCGGATGGAGAAGCCGCTGGTGGACTCGATCGAGGGGATCGCGCCCGCTGTCGCCATTGAGCAAAAGAACTCCACCAAGAGCAGTCGCTCGACGGTTGGCACCGCGACCGAGGTGCACGACTACCTCCGCCTCCTATTTGCACGTGTGGGCCACACCCACTGCCCCGAGTGCGATCGCCAGGTGCGCCCTGATACGGTCACCACCGCGGTGGACGGCATGCTTCAGTTGCCGGCCGGGACCCGCTTCATGGTCACGTTCCCGCTCAAGCTATCGGAGCGCATCCAGCACGTGGGCGTGGTCGATAACCTAAGGGCTATGGGTTTCGTGCGGTGCCTTGCCGATGGCCGGCACCTGGACCTCGGCGATGGCGCCGAAACCGACGCTGAGTCGCTCGGTGCGGACCTAGCCAAGTGCCAGGAGGCGCTGGTGGTCGTGGACCGCCTGGTGGCGGGTCCGGACGTGCGTGAACGGCTGGCCGACTCGGTGCAGACCGCTTTCCACGGGGGCGAGGGAGAATGTGTCGTGGTCTTGGCCAGTTCTGAATTGGACGGGGGCCGTCTGGCGTTCACCGAGCACTTCCGTTGCCCCGATCACCCGCACATCACCTATCCTGAGCCTACCCCCCAGCTGTTCTCGTTCAACAGTCCGTACGGCTCCTGCCCCGAGTGTACCGGCTTCGGTGCCACGCTCGAGTACGACGCCGAGTTGATCGTCCCCAACCCGGGTCGCTCCATCGACGAGGGGACGGTGGAACCCTGGACCAAGCCGCGCTATCGGAAGGAACGCGACCGGCTCCGAGCCTTCGCGCGCGACCGAGAGGTGTCGCTCTACACACCCTGGGACGAACTGGACGACGACTTCCGTGAGGCCGTTCTCCATGGAGAGGGCAAGAAGAAGAGTTTCAGGGGCGTGATCCCCTTCCTCCGCTCCAAAGAGACCAAGCGCTATAAACAGTACATCCGCGTCTTCCTCCGGCAGTACCAGAGTCCGGTTGTGTGCCGAAGCTGCGGTGGCGCGCGTGTCCGGTCCGAGGCACTGCGCGTGAGGGTGGGCGGGAGCACGATCGGAGCGGTGTCGGACCTTCCGCTCGAAGAGCTCCAAGGTTGGCTCGCCGGCCTCGAGCTAAGTGATATGGAGAGCCAGATAGCGGAAACGATCATGCGTGAGCTGCAGTCACGGGTGGGGTTTTTGGTGGAAGTCGGTCTTGGCTATCTGAATCTGGCACGGCAGACCCGTACGCTTTCGGGTGGTGAAACCCAGCGCATCACGCTGGCCAACTCACTTGGCTCCCGCCTAGTGGACACGCTTTACGTCCTGGACGAGCCGACGGTGGGTCTCCATCCCCGTGACACTGCCGCTATGCTTGCGCTGCTCGCGCGCCTCCGGGATGCCGGAAACACGGTAGTCGTGGTCGAGCATGATCCTCAGGCGATGCATGCGGCCGACCACGTGGTCGAGTTGGGTCCGGCGGCCGGCGAGAAGGGCGGGGAGGTGGTGTTCGAAGGTGCTCCCGCCGAGCTCGAGTGCGCTGACACGGCGACCGGTCGCTATCTGTCTGGACGGGGTGACGCTTCACTTCCCGATCGCCGCCGCATTGTCAATGGAGCCACGCTGGCTCTGGGGGGGGGGCGCTTGCACAACGTGCAGGGGGCAGACATCGAGGTTCCCATAGGTGCGCTCACCGTGGTGACCGGCGTCTCGGGGTCGGGGAAGAGCACGCTGGTGCATGACATCCTTTATCGTGCACTGGAGAGGGAGTTGCGCGGTGGCGAGACTAGCGCCAAGGCCCATCTGGGCGAGGTGGTCGGCGGCTATGACACTCTGGTGGGCGCGACCATGATCGAAGACGTGGTGTTGGTTAACCAGAGCCCCATTGGTCGCACGCCCCGCTCCAACCCGGTCACGTATATCAAAGCGTGGGATGAGGTGCGGCGTATTTTCGCGTCCCAGCTGCTCGCGAGGGAGCGCGACTACAATGCCGGCACGTTCTCGTTCAACACTACTGGAGGGCGCTGTGAGGCCTGTAAGGGGTGCGGCCATGTCGAGATCGAGATGGTGTTTATGGCGGACGTGTTCGTCACCTGCGAGGTGTGTGGCGGCACTCGTTTTATGCCCGAGGTACTGGAGGTCAAATTCCGAGAGCGCAGCATCGCTCAGGTGTTGGAGCTTACCGTCGACGAGGCTATCCGTTTCTTTTTACGTGAGGACCGGCTAGGGAAGATCCTCTGGCAAATCCAGCAGGTGGGGCTCGGCTATCTGCGGCTCGGTCAGCCGGCGACCACCCTGTCCGGAGGCGAGGCACAGCGCCTGAAGATCGCACGTGAGCTCGCGGGCGCGGCTGGAAAGAAGGGACGCAAGCTCTACTTGTTGGACGAACCGACTACCGGTCTGTCAGGCGCCGACGTCCGCAAGCTTCTGCACGTGCTCGATTGCCTCCTAGATGCCGGCCACACCGTGCTCGTCATCGAGCATAACCTAGACGTTATCAAGAATGCGGACTGGGTCATCGACATGGGTCCGGGGGCGGGGTGCCGCGGTGGCGAGGTCGTTGCGATGGGCCGGCCCGAGGATGTAGCGCGGGTTCCCGAGAGCGTCACCGGGCGCTACCTCCGGGAGGTTCTAGGGGCGGGATGGGCGGCCTGATGTTTCGGGTCGCAGCTACCATAGCTTCATGGAAACCCCTTCTGCTCAGTCTGTAGGTCCCCTTCATGATTCCCAGCGGTGCGCACCCGGCACCTCGGCGCTGCCGGGCTGCGCCGATTTCGGTTCTACTCCCCGTCCGGAACGGGGCAGAGCACCTGCCCGAATGCATCGCGTCGCTACGCGCCCAAACAGATGGTGATTTCGAGGTGGTGGCAGTGGACGACGGCTCACAAGATGCGACACAGGACCTACTGCATGACTGGGCTTCCGCAGATTCTCGCGTGCGGGTAATCGCGCAGGAGCCATCCGGCCTGGTCGTGGCGCTAGAGCGGGCCCGCGCTCACGCGAGTGGTGTTTGGCTCGCGCGTATGGATGCGGATGACACTGCGCTTCCCGGCCGGTTTGGGGCCCAGCGGGCGCTCATGGAGAGCGATCCTTCTGTGGTCGGGTGCGGATGTGGGGTCCGCTACGTTCCGCGCGAGCGGGTGCGGGGTGGGGCGCTTCGCTACGAACGCTGGCTCAACAGCCTCACCACATCCGATGCGCTGGCTCGCGACATGTTCGTAGAGTGTCCGCTTGCCCACCCGGCCTTTTTCTTGCGCGCCGATGTCGTGGCGGCCGTCCGCGGGTATCGGGACCTTGGCTGGCCCGAGGACTATGACTTGATCCTGCGACTGTGGCGCGCGGGCGGTCGGTTCGGGACGGTTCCCGAGGTTCTGCTCCATTGGCGAGAGGGGGAGCGGCGCCTTTCCCGAACCCACCCTTCCTACAGCCACGAAGCATTCCGACGCTGTAAGGCGCACCACCTGGCTGCGTCTCTGTTGTCTGGGAGGGACGGTGTTGTCGTGTGGGGCGCGGGGCCCACTGGGAAGTCGTTTGCTCGCGCGCTCGAGGGTGAGGGGGTCCGCATCCGAGCGTTCGTGGACTTGGACCCGAGGAAAGTGGGCCAGTACATCCGGGGTGCTCCGGTGCTCCTCCCCGCCGGTATCCAGGAATACCGGGATGCCTTCTGCGTGGCGGCGGTAGGACGGTTGGGAGCCCGGGAGGAAATCCGTGCGTCGCTGGTTGCACTGGGGTGGCGAGAAGGTCCCGATTTCGTGGCCGTGGCCTGATCCGAACAGGGTGGTGCACGTACCTGATTTGCGATTCCTGTAAGAGCTGCTTTCGGGTGGTCCCAGGGGGGGTGAGCGCGGTTGATCACAGCCCCTCCAAAGGGTTAAATTTACAAGCTTTATGAGACCGTCATCCCCGCCCGCCGTTGGCCTCTCGGAGCCCACTCTTTGAGTCGTCCTCGCACCCTCGCCGCGATCGGCCTCATGCTGTTCGGGCTCGAGGTGGCGACGGGGGCTGTCTCAGTGGTCGTGGTTCGTCTGTGGGCGGGGCTCACCGCCTCCCTCACCGGGAGCGAGTTCGTTGTTTCAGGGCCGCGCTACCTAACCGGTGTCCTGCTCATTCTCACGGGCGGGGTGATGTTCTGGGCTGACCGATTCAGGGAGGGGATCTGGACCAAGAGGTCGGCCTGCCCCAATTGCGGTGTCCAAACGAGGCGGGTTAAGCGCCGCAGGTGGGACCGGATCCTGCCTCGAATCCTGAAAATCGACGTTACCCGACAGAGTTGTATGCGCTGTGGTTGGAGCGGGCTCTCCACGTGACACATACGGAGCGATAGATGGACGACGAGATCGACAGCGAGACGGGCGTAGGTGAGGAGACTGGTCCGAGTGTGATGGCCCGGATGATCGAGGACGAGATGAGGGAGTCGTTCATCGATTATTCGATGAGCGTCATCGTACAACGTGCCCTGCCCGATGTACGAGATGGGCTCAAGCCGGTACACAGGAGGATCCTGTACGCGATGAGCGGCTTGGGTCTCAGTGCCGGGCGCCCTTACCGGAAGAGTGCGACCGTGGTCGGCGAAGTGTTGGGCAAGTTCCACCCGCACGGAGATTCCTCTGTATACGACGCGATGGTCCGAATGGTGCAGGACTTCTCGCTGCGCTACCCGCTGGTGGATGGCCAGGGGAACTTCGGGTCGATCGACGGCGATGGCGCTGCGGCCTACCGCTACACCGAGACGCGCCTGACGTCCTTGGCGATGGAGTTGCTGGAGGACATCGACAAGGAGACGGTCCTTTTCACCCCCAACTTCGATGGCCGCATCGACGAGCCCATCGTTCTGCCGGCCAAGCTCCCCAATCTCCTCGTGAATGGTTCTTCGGGCATCGCGGTGGGGATGGCGACCAACATCCCGCCGCACAACCTGCGCGAGATCGCGGACGCCTGTATCGGATTGATCGAGGATCCCGATATGTCCCAAGATAAGCTGGAGGCCATCGTGCTGGGGCCTGACTTCCCGACCGGCGGATCCATCTGTGGCAGGGAGGGCATCGAGGAAGCGTATCGCACGGGGCGGGGTCGGCTGGTTATGCGGGCGGAGGCCGTTATTGAAGAGGCTGACTCGCACGATCGCATCATCGTTTCTGCGATCCCGTTCATGGTGAACAAATCTCGCCTGATAGAACAGATCGCCCAGCTCGTAAGGGACAAGAAGATCACCGAAATCCGGGATCTGCGCGACGAGTCGGACCGGGACGGAATGCGCATCGTGATCGATCTGAAACGTGACGCGATTCCCTACATCGTGCTGAACCGTCTCTACAAGCACACGCAGATGCAATCCACCTTCGGCACCATCATGCTAGCGCTGGTGGATGGCGTTCCCAAGGTCATGGATCTGCGGAAGATGCTCCTTCACTTCATCGATCATCGCCACGTAGTGGTGTTCAAGCGGAGTGAGTTCGACCTGAACAAGGCGCGTGCGCGGGAGCACATCTTGGAGGGGCTGAAGATCGCTGTCGACAACATCAAGAAGGTGATCAAGCTCATCCGGGCCTCACGCGACCCGGAGATTGCCGGTGCACAGTTGCAGAAGCACTTCGGGCTCTCCGAGATCCAGACCAAGGCTATTCTGGACATGCGGCTAGCGCGCCTGACCGGACTGGAGATGGAGAAGCTCGATGCGGAACTGCTAGACATTCGGGCCAGGATCGCCGACCTCGAGGACATCCTGTCCAGCCGACCGAGGCGATCGCTCATAATCTCTGACGAATTACGGGAGTTGGCGGAGAAGTACGGGGATGAGCGCAAGACCGAGATCACCAGCGCCTCCTCGGACCTCGACGTAGAGGACCTGATAGCTGACGAGGACATGGTCCTCGCGGTGTCACACCAGGGCTACGTGAAGCGGGTGCCGGTGGATACCTATCGAGCCCAGCGCCGGGGGGGTCGGGGCCTCCAAGGGATGGGGACCAAGGAGGAGGACTGGGTGGAGCACCTGTTCGTGGCTTCCACGCACGACTACCTGATGATCTTTACCCGATCTGGACAGTGCCACTGGCTGAAGGTCTGGGAGATCCCCGAGGGCGGTCGGCACGCTCGCGGCAAGCCGATCGTGAACCTTCTCAACATGGCCCAGGGTGAGGAGGTGGCAGCGCTGGTTCCGGTGCGCGACTTCAGCGACGACCTCTATCTGTTCTTCTGCACCCGTCGAGGTGTGGTCAAGAAGACGGCGCTGTCCGCGTATCGAAATATCCGCGCGGTCGGGCTCAACGCGATTAACGTGCGTGAAGGCGACGAACTGATCGACGTGAAGATCACCGGTGGAGGCAGCCAGGTGATCCTCGCGACGCGGAGCGGGCTGGCGATCCGTTTCAAGGAGGGAGACGTGAGGCCGATGGGTCGTTCCACCGAGGGTGTGCGGGGCATCGCACTCGCTGGTGACGACCAGGTCGTGGGCATGGTCGTGGTATATCGTGGCTGCACACTGCTGGTGGTGACCGAGCACGGTATGGGCAAGCGTTCCGACGTGGATGAGTACCGCCTGCAGCGACGGGGAGGTAAGGGGGTGATCAATTTGCGCGTGACCGACCGTACCGGGCGGGTGGTCACGATCAAAGCTGTGAGCGACACCGAACAGCTCATGGTGATGAGTCGGAACGGAGTGGTGAACCGTCAGCCGGTCGGTCAGATTCGCGTCATCGGGCGCGCCACTCAGGGGGTCCGTCTCGTCAACCTAGACGAGGGTGACCTGGTGATGGATGTCGCGCGGGTGGTTTTGGAGAACGGCGACGACTTCCTGAAGGAGGCTACCACGCAGGTCAGCGTGGGGTCGGCCGGTGTCGATAAAGACGACCCTGAGTCCCAGGAACCCGAATGACGCGAGGCGCGAGCGCGCCTCTTTTTCCGGCTGTCGGTGTGGATGGGTTGGTGCCCCTTGATGATGTTCGTGCGGCCGCTGCGCGCGTGCAGGGTATGATCGTCCGCACACCGTTGTTGGCGTCCCCGGAGGTTTCGGAACGGGTCGGTCACGAGGTACGGTTCAAGTGCGAGAGCCTACAGCGTTCCGGGTCGTTCAAGTTTCGCGGTGCCCTGAACTTCGTCCTCCAGCTTCCTCATGAGTTGCTTGCCAAGGGAGTGATCACCTACTCGTCCGGTAACCACGGTCAGGCTGTGGCGCTCGCTGCGCGGCTCAGGGGAGTCCACGCCGTGGTGGTCATGCCCACCACCGCTCCGGAGATCAAGGTCAGCGGTGCGGAGCAGCTCGGGGCAGAGGTCGTGTTAGAGGGCACCACCTCGATCGAGCGAAAGATCAGGGCGGAGGCAATAGCCCAGGCGGATGGCCTCGCCATGGTGCAGCCATTCGACCATCCCTGGATCATCGCAGGGCAAGGCACCATGGGCATCGAGATCTATGAGGACTGGCCCGAGGTGGAGGCCGTGCTCGTGCCCATCGGGGGTGGTGGGATGATGAGCGGCGTGTGCGCAGCGCTGCGACGACTCCGTCCGGACGTGCGTCTGGTCGGGGTCGAGCCGTTTGGAGCCGCGAGCATGCGTGCCGCACTGAACGCGGATGGCCCGGTGACACTTCCGGGCACGCACACTATCGCTGACGGTCTCGCGCCGGTGCGCGTCGGCGACTTGACCTTCAAACATGTGCGGCAATTGGCAGACGACGTGGTCACGGTGGATGATGGCATGATCCGCGAGGCTGTTCGTTTTCTGCTGCTGCGTGCCAAGCTGGTGGTTGAGTGTAGCGGCGCCGCGGCGTTGGCCGCTCTGCTGTCGGGCGTGGTGGGTTCTCCCGGCCGGACGGCCGTCATCATCTCCGGGGGCAACGTCGATCTGGCAGTGAAGACGTGACCATACTTGGGGACAACACCACCCTCACCGCAGTTCCCGGGATCCGGGAGCTCGGGGAGGCGATCACCTGCGTGGTGACCGCGGGGCGATGAAGCGCCATCCCGAGCGTCTGATCCTCTTCGACGTCGACGGCACGTTGGTTCGGGGCGGGCCAGCTCGCGAGGCGTTCGGGATAGCGCTCGAGGCATCGTTCGGGACCACGGGGGCGATCGATGGGCACGATTTCTCTGGCAAGACGGACCCTCAGATTGCCCGTGAGCTGCTTCTGGGGGACGGCTTGACGCTCGATCGGGTGAAGGAGGGCCTCCCCCGCCTCTGGGAGCACTACCTCGCGGAACTAGAGGCCCGACTCGCGGTCTCTCCGATGCAGATGATACCAGGTGTAGGTGGGCTGCTGGCGGCGCTAGAGGGAGACGAGAGGGTGGCCCTTGGCCTGGTCACGGGCAATATCGCGTCCGGCGCCCAACTCAAGCTCGGATCGGTTGGTTTCGCAGGACATTTCCGGGTGGGAGGGTTCGGGTCCGACAGCGAGGTGCGAAACCATCTTCCTGGCATCGCCATCGGCCGGGCGTGCGAGGTGTGGGGTCGTGAGTTCCAGCGCACTGAAGTATGGATTGTCGGTGACACGCCGCTGGACGTTGCGTGCGGGCGCCACGCAGGGGTGCGCACAATGGCCGTGGCGACCGGCCGGCATCGGCTAAAAGAACTGGAGGCCTGCCATCCGGACGTGGTAGTTGAGGATTTTAGGGACATAAAGGGGGCGCTCCTGACGCTCCTGGGTTAGCCTTTCTCGGTGGCGCCCGCTGTTTTCAGGGTGGCGGCCGGGCTGGCTAGGAATCATCTTTATCCCCGGGTGGGCCCTGCCCACGTCATGCTCTTCCACAAGCCAGGAGTAGGACGAGTGTCAAAGAAAAATCGGGAGCGCAAGTACGGGTCCGGGAAGGTGGTATCAGGTGGGGCGGAGATGACCAAATTCTACTGGATCCTTGGGGCGGTGGCTGTACTCGGCGTTGGCATCGTCGGCTACTCGGTGGGGTCGAAGGCGCTGAGCCCAACTGTTTCCGAGCCCATTGAGATGGCAGGGTTGGACGATCCGGCTGAGCTGATGCAGGTGGCACGCGGGGTGGAAAAGGGGGATCCCAACGCACCCATCACCATCATCGAGTTCGCGGACTTCCAGTGTCCTGCCTGTGGCGGATTCGCTACCCAGGTCGAGCCCCTGCTGTACGCCGAGTTCGTGGAGACGGGGAAAGCTAAGTTTGTCTACTACGATTTCCCTGTTGTAAGCATCCACAATCACGCGTTCCTGGCTGCGCGTGCAGCGCATTGTGCGGAAGACCAGGAGAAGTTCTGGCCGTATCACGATGCTCTCTACCGTACCCAACCGCGCTGGTCGACAGTCCAGAATCCAACCAGCCTTTTCGAAGGCTACGCAGAGGACCTCGGGCTGAACGAGGATGAATTCTCCGGCTGTCTCAAGAGTGACCGCCACGCCGATGTGGTCAGCGCGAACATGCAGCTGGGCTTTCAGCTCCAGGTCCAAGGCACCCCGACGGTCATGGTGACGAAGGGTCAGGGCATCGGACGTCGGGTCACCCCCAACTTAGAGGGGATCCGTGAGGGGATAGCGCTTCTCCAGTCCGGCGAGTGACCCCTGGGGATGCGACGTCGGTGGGTGCTCTTGAGCGACCGCTGCTGCGGCCACCACCACGCAACCGCATGGTGGTGGCCGTCCTGGCTCTCATGGGTGTGTTCGTGGCGCTGTATCTGCTGGCCCACAGTATAGGGCTGATCCCGTTGATCTGTGGGGTCGGGTCGTGCGAGACCGTTCAATCGAGTCAGTGGGCCAAGGTCGGTCGGGTACCCGTCCCGCTGATCGGTGTGGCAGGTTACGGGTCGCTCTTGGTCTTGGCGCTCTTGGGGGTCCAACCCCTCTGGAAGGACTCCTGGGGGATTGGTCTTCTCATGCTCGGGTTTGCCACGGTAGGGGTGGCGTATACCGCGTTTCTTACATACCTAGAGGCAGCTGTGATTAAGGCCTGGTGTGTGTGGTGCGTGACGTCCGCCGTGCTGATGACGCTAATCTTCCTGGCTTCTCTGCCAGAGATTGGTCGTGCTGTGCAGCGCCGATGAGCGGGCGCGCACGCGTTCGCTTGTTGTTCGTCGACTGCGGGTTGTATCACCATGAAGACGTGAGCATCCCGGGCGACGCACTGGCAGGGTATGAGCGTCTCATCGATTGCCTTCGGGAGGAGCCCGAAGTGCTCCTCCAGCTACACGTGGATGTGACACGTCTTTGCGCTGCTTGGCTTGTGGATGACTAAGCCTCTTGACAGATGGTCACCGCGGGCCGCGATTACCGTTACTTTCGGGCCTTTCTATTACTGTCCGCGGCTCGTTCCGAAAGTCGAGATCCGCGGAGACTCGGGCGGAGGTGCCTATGGGGATGTCGATGATGATTCGTAGAATCCTGTTCACTGCTGTTCCCCTCGCGCTGCTGGCGTGTGAGCCTCCGCCGGAAGAAGCTCCGCCCCCGCCCCCGCCGATCAGCGAGGCAGGCACTGCGGCGATGCGGGACGCATACATAGACGCGTACATGCGCAAGAACGCGCCAGGTGCAGTGGCTTTCTACTCAGACGACGCGGTTATGTACGGTGCGGATGGAGAGGTGTACAGCGGGAAGGCAGAGATCGAAGCTGCGTTCACCGCAATGATGGAGGCGGGGATGGATTCGCTCGGTCTCGTTTCGCAATCGTATGAGGCGAGTGGAGACATGGCCACAGATCAGGGCACGTTCATCAGGAGGACGCTTGATCCTCGGACCAAGGAAGCCACCCGGGTGAGCGGTAACTACAAGATAGTCGTCTCGCGCGATGCGGATGGGAACATCTTTTTCGTCCAAGACAGCATCTGGGACACGGTGACGCTCGATCCTCAGTAATCGCTGAGGCGCCGCCTCCGGGCGGCGCCTCGCGGCCATTCCTCTATCCGGCGCCGTGCTCGTTCGAGCGTCCACTCGTTTACCGCCGCCGCTGGCCAGACGCCTGACTGTGCCTCTGAGAGCAAGCGCTCGATCTCGGTTTGTGCCCGTCGGACAGTGGCTTCGTCTATCCATCCTCGGGCGATGGCGTCATCGAAGTCGTTCTCGTCCAACACCCGCACCCCGCTGTTGTCCAGCCACAGATCGAGGAACAGGTCGGTTGTGTCCCAGACGTGCCCAGGGCCCAGCTCCACCGGTGTAAGGATGTTGGCATAGAATCCGGTGAAGACACCGTCGGCAGTGTGGAAGCGGCCGATGTCGTGCCAAGCGCCCGGGAAGGTGAACCACACCACGGGTGATCCGTTCTCGAGGATCGTGCGGCTGTCGATCCGCAGGGGACCAGGCCGAACGACGGACGGCGCGAACGTCACCTTCAGGTCGGAAGTGTCGTGGACCAGGTACTGTTCGTGGATCTCGAGTCGGTCCGGGGGGCGGCGGTAACGGATCCGGACCAGGGGCGGTGGTGACACCCCGGGGCAGCCTACGCTGCGCCTACGGTCTGTACGGCGCAGGCGGCCCGGATCACCCGCTGAAGGCCTCGTATAACGTGCACCTTTCAGCCGCCAGCTCGATCGCGAGGTAAGCGGGATCGAAGAGCGGCCCCCCAACGTCGGCCAGTTTCTCTAGGTTGGCGGCGACCGAGGTGGGAGTGAGCGCGTCTGCAAAACGGAGGAGTCCCCCGCGGAATGGGGGGAAGCCGGTCCCCATGATTATGGTGAGCACATGACCAGCTGTCACCAATCGGTTGGTTCCCTCGACCAGCGTCGCCAGTCGACGTATGACCGCTTCGGTGAGGACGTTCAGGCGCCGTTCGGGGTCGTTCAGGCTGGGCCAGCCGATGTCGTGCTTGTCGATCTGGAGGTAAGAGTTCGGGCGCGTCACGATGGGCTCCGGTTTCTCAAGCGTAGCGAGCGTTACCAACCCTCGACCGTGTGCAGGGTGCCGGTCCCCCGGTCCCCCCGGGGGGGCATCAACGTCCCGGGTCAGCGTGTGGGTACCCGGGAAAACAAAAAGGGCGGCCCGGTGGGCGCCCAGATTCCTGCACTGGATCGTCGGGTCGGTTAGGGAATCGCCCCTGATATCACGTAGTTAAGTGGGTTGACGGGCTTGGTTTGCACCCTCACCTCGTAATGGAGGTGGGGGGAGGTCGCGATCCCCGTGTTCCCCACAAGCGCGATAACGTCGCCCCGCGTCACCCGCTGTCCTACGCGGACCAGCTGGCGTGATGCGTGACCGTACCGGGTCGTGTAGCCGAAGCCATGATCCAACTCGACCATCTGACCGTACCCCGGGGCCCACTCCGACTTGGTGACCACGCCTTTCGCGGCCGCAAAGATAGGAGTCCCCATGACGGCCGCGATGTCCACGCCCTCGTGGGGGAGGGGGGACTGGTGGATCGGGTGGTATCGGCTCTTAGAAAACGGGCTCGAAATGATGCCGGCGGTGGGCAGGATTGATGGGGTGGACTCGAGGAGGTCCGTGTGGGCCATGAGCGAGTCGGTGGCCTCGTCCATGCTTTCTCGCAGCAGTCCAGCTTTTCGCTCCAGCACGTTCAGATCGTAGCGTACCGCGAACGCCGCCTTGCTCAGTGTCGAATCGACTGACCATAGGGAGTTTAACTGCGGGCTGGACGTGCCGGGACCTCCGATTCCTACCTGGAGCACTTCGGGGTCGATCGAGTCGAGCCCAGCCAGAAGGCGAAGGCGCGAGTCCATCTTCGAGAGGCTGCCCAAGCGCTCTTCCATGCCGTTCACGCGCGCTTGGATCGATGAGATCTCTTGGGAGAGGGTCTCGTTTTCGAGAGCCAGTCGGCTGGCGCGAATATGGGCGGCACCGTCGATTCCGACGATGGCGGCGATCGCTACCAGGATGACCACCAAGGCAGTCGATCCGCCAACGAACAAGCGGAGGGCTCGCTTCGAAGCGGAGATCTGCCGGATAGGGCTCTGCTCGTCTCTAAGCAGCAGGAGCGTCCAGCGTCCTCCAGTCATGAGCAGTCCTCTCCACAAGCGTAAATGATTAGGTCCGGCCGGAGACGAAGCCGGGTGGGATGGGGGGGACCTGGAGACTAATCCTTACGATCACCCCAAAATCTCCCCCGGCTCTACCCCCGTGTCAAGCATAGAGCGGCCTTTGGAGCGACCGGTCCACCGGGCTCAGGCGGTGCTGCCGTCGGATTGGTCGGGGAGCAGGTCCGCTCTCGGGAACAGGAGTTCTCCTTTGCGGGTCGTGTTTCCGCCCAGTCCGATTTTTCCTGCCTGATCGAGGGTGGGTACCTCGGCGAGGCCCAGCCGGGCCGCCAGCTCCCTCATCTTGCTAGGGCAAACAGGTTGGAAGAGCGCCGCCAGGGTAGCCAGGGTGCGGGCGAGGGTAGCCAGGGTCTCGTCGAGATCGGCGGCGCGCGCAGGGTCCTTGGCATGAGCCCAGGGCTCCCGCTGCTCCACGTAGCCGTTGGCTCGGCGCGCGAGGTCCATGGCCGCACCGAGCGCTTCGTTGAGCCGATAGCCCTCGACCGCAGTGCGGACCGCTGCCAACGTGGCTTTGACGTCCCGGTCGAGCCCGGCACCGCGCGCTTCCGGAATCCGTCCCTTCCTGTATTTGTCGGTCATGCCCAGCGTCCTAGAGACCAAGTTGCCCAGCACGTTGGCCAGCTCCTCGTACCGGGCGAGGAAACGCTCCGGTGTAAAGGACGCGTCCTGACCGGTGGGCATCTCACGCGCGAGGTACCAGCGAACAGCGTCGGTGCCGAAGCGTCCGACCAGCTCGAGCGGATCGACGACATTGCCCATCGATTTGGACATCTTGTGATCGCCCGTCAGCCACCACCCATGTGCTACGATCGCACGCGGTAGAGGCAGCCCTGCTCCCATCAGCAAAGTGGGCCAGTAGACCGCGTGGGTGGTGAGGATGTCCTTTCCGATGAGGTGTACGTCGGCCGGCCACCAAGATCCGCTCGTGTTGTCGAACCCCCGTCTGGATGGTGGGTTGTCGGGATGAATCGTGCCGGACGCGGTCACGTAGTTGATCAGAGCGTCTACCCAGACGTAGGCGACATGCTCGTCGTCCCACGGTAGCGTGATGCCCCAGGGCACGCGCGCCTTGGGTCTCGAGATCGAGAGGTCTTCGAGATCTTGATCTAGGAAACCGAGCACCTCGTTACGCCGCACGTCTGGCCAGATCCAGTCCGGGTTTCCTCGGATGTGGTCAATGAGTCGGTCCCGACAGTCGCTCATGCGGAAGAAGTAATTCTTCTCTTCGATCTCACGCGTAGGCCGGCTGCAGACCGGACAGGTTCGGTCGGGTCCCAGGTCCTTCTCCGTCCAGTAGCGCTCTTCAGGGACGCAGTACCAGCCCCGGTATATCCCTTCGTAGATTACGCCTTTGTCCCAAAGCCTCTGGAGGAAGGCTGTGACCACGGCCACGTGCTCGGGCTCTGTCGTCCGGATGAAGCGGTCGAACGAAATATCAAGATCTTCCCAGGCAGCGCGGAAACGGGCCGCCATCTGGTCGCACAGCTCACGGGGGGTCATCCCCCGGCGACTTGCCTCCTCGAAGATCTTCTGTCCGTGCTCGTCGGTGCCCGTGAGGAAGAACACGTCGGCGCCGTCCTGTCTCCAGAAACGGGCGAGGACATCGGCTAGGATGGTGGTGTACGCGTGGCCGATGTGGGGGTCACCGGAGGCGTAGTAGATAGGAGTTGTGAGATAGCGTCGAGTGCCGGTCACCCGTGGCCTCCGACGAATCGGGTCGCTCGGGAACTCCAGGACAGTCCCAACTCCAACCCAGCCGAGGCGTTCACGAACGGGATTCCTCTCCCTCAGCAGACCAATCCTCGGTCGAAACTTCCACTGCGCTCGAAGACGACGATACCTCACGCTTGAGTGTCTCCAGCGCCACCGACCGGCGCAGCCCTTCGCTGTCCCGGAGAGTTACGGTCTCGCGCCAGATATCAACCGTTACGACCCGCTCCTCGCCTCGTGGAGTGTGTAGGATTTTGCCCTCCCTGGGGAAGCGTCGCCGGGCCTCCACGTACGCGCGGTGCTCGTACATCAGACAACACATAAGTCGACCGCAGCATCCCGAGATCTGGGCGGGGTTGAGCGACAGCCGCTGGTCCTTGGCCAGCTGGAGGCTTACGGGCTTGAGCTCGGGGAGCCAAGTGGAGCAGCACAACTCGCGTCCGCAACGCCCGACCCCACCCAACAGTGCGGCCTCATCCCGCACTCCGATCTGCCTAAGCTCTATCCGGGTGCGGAACGTGCGGGCCAGGTCGCGCACGAGCTTGCGGAAATTCACGTGCTGCTCAGCCGTAAAATAGATGAGCAACTTGTTTCGGTCGAACTGCCATTCGGCCTCAGTGACTTTCATCTTGAGGTTGTGCTTGTCGACCAATTTACGCGTCTCGGTGCATACCCGCCGTTCGTCGTCGCGGAGTGACTCTGCACGGCTGATCTCGTCGGGGCGTGCGGTGCGTAGGATCCGTTTTTCGGGGGTCGGGGTGGAGCACCCTCCGGAGGAGGAGCACTTGCGCTGAGCGATGGCTCCGAGCGCCCCTACTTCACCGAGGTTCTCGCCCCGGTCGGCCTCCACGATCACGTGGGTCCCGGGCGCGAGATCCATCGCCTCGTAGGTGAAGTAGTCCTTGTGGGTACCCTTGAATCGGATCTCAGCGAATCCTTGTGTCCCGGTCATCAATCTATCCCTTCTCGCCGGCTTGGAGCCGACACTTTTAGGTGAATTTGTTCAGGTGCCGGCGGAAACCTCCCCGGTGATGTGCGCGGCAGAGTTTTCGCGCCACGCGCCCATTCCTTCGTATTTGGCCTGACGACGCCGGAGCAACTCATTCGTCCCCAGCCCGCTCAGTTCAGTCAGGTGACGGAGGAGTGTTTCCTTGAGGGTTAGGGCCGCCCCGTCCCAGTCTTGGTGTGCCCCGCCCTGGGGTTCTTGGATTATCTCGTCGGCGATACCGAGCTCCACCAGGTTCTCGGACGTCAGACGGAGGGCTTCGGCAGCCTCCTCCCGGTGCTCGGCAGAGCGCCATAGGATGGCGGCACAACCCTCTGGCGAGATAACCGAGTAGATCGAGTGTTCGAGCATCAGGATTCGATCGGTAACCCCGAGCGCTAGCGCGCCGCCGGAGCCGCCCTCACCGATGACCACGGACACCAGAGGCGTCCGCAAGCGGGCCATCTCGCGCAGGTTCATCGCGATCGCCTCGGCCTGTCCCCGTTCCTCTGCACCGATCCCCGGGTACGCGCCCGGGGTGTCGATCAGGGTCACCACGGGGCGACCGAACTTTTCCGCCTGGCGCATCAGCCGGAGCGCTTTTCGGTATCCTTCGGGGTGCGGCATGCCGAAGTTACGGCGCAGATTCTCCTTCATGTCGCGGCCCTTCTGGTGCCCGATTAGCATTACCGAGTCTCCGCCCAGGCGCGCCCACCCCCCGACCATGGCCTCATCGTCCCGGTAGGAACGGTCCCCATGCATCTCAATCCAGTCGGTGAAGCAGCGCTCGACGTAGTCCAGGGCATAGGGTCGTCTAGGGTGGCGAGCAACCTGGACCTGCTCGATGGCGCGGAGGCTCCGGTAGGTCTCCTCCCGTAGGCTGTCGAGTTTATCCCTGAGGACGTCCAGCTCGCTTGTCACGTCGATACCCTTTCCGTCTGCGACACTGAGGAGGTTCTTTATACGTTCCTCGATCTCAGCGATGTCCCGCTCAAACTCCAGATGTGGAGATGCGGTCAAGGCAAGGCCTCCAAGTGGTTGGGGCAAGCATTCCTATTGTAACGGGCCGGCGGGGCGGAGGCGAAACCTAGGGGGTGCCGTCGACCGTCGAGGTCGAAGTGACCGTTCCGTAGGCTGCGCTCGTGTCCGCCCGAGGCTCGGGCACCCACCGCCACACGATTACCCCCATGCCAAACACGAAGATCGCGCCTAGGATCGTATTGGAGCCGTAACCGACCTTGGCGTAGAGCGGTCCGGCCAGCGCACCCCCGACGGCGAAGCCCACCTGCCCGAGTGCAACGGTCAAGCTCATGAGCGAGCCGCGGCGGCGGTCGTCTACGAGGGACGTGAGGAGCGCGGAGAAGGGACTGACCCGCATCGCGACCAGGACCATGGACAGGAAGAAGATAAGGTAGGCGACCCACAGAGTGCCCAGCAGAGGGGTGGTGAGGAGCATCACGAGTGACAGGCCGCAAGAGGATATCAGGATAATCCCCTTGCGCCCGATCCGATCAGAAAGCCGACCAGCCCATGGTCCCGCGATCACGTTGGCGATCCCACCGACTAGGAAGAGGGATGCGATCTGGCCGCTGGTGGCGCCGCGAGCGTTCTCGATCCAGGTCGGGAAGTATACCAAGTACACGGACACGCCCGCATACATCATGAAGAATGCGAGAGCTGCCAGGGCGATCTCCTTCCGGCGCAGCATCGTCCAGTAATCCTGCGCCGCGGCCTGGATGCTGAGTGGAGCGTCGTGGTGACGGACAGGGGGTTGAGGGATGCGCGACCAGATCAGGATAAAAGTCAGTGCCATGGTCACCGCGAACATGTAGAACGGCGCGCGAAATCCCCAACTCCCGGCCAGCACGATGCCGAGCGGTATGCCGATGATCTGGCCGAACGCCCCACCGCTCATTACCCATCCGGTTGCCCAACCCCTACGGTCGTATGGAAACCAGTCCCCTATGTATGAGACGGCAGAGCCCGAGAGCACCCCTCCCGCGACTCCCGTCAGCATGCGCAACACGAGAAACGACACGTAGTCAGCGATGAACACGTGCAGGAAAAGGGCTAGCGTCATCACGCCCGTGCCCAAGAGAAGGATGCGTCGTCGGCCGATGCGGTCGGAGATTGGTCCACTGATGACGGCGAAGATGCCCACCATGAGGGAGTAGGCGGACACCAGAGTGCCTAGCACAGCCGCCTCAATCCCTATCTCCGTCCTGATCTGGGGAAGGATAGGGGAGAGGATCATGGTCTGGCTGGCCGAGCTGAACACGAGCAACCAGAGTGCGAATACGACCAACTGGGGGGAGGGACGCTTGATCCTCAGCTCTCCTCTTTGGGGGGCACGTATGCGTTCATTTGGGCGAACTTGGTAGTGCTGTAGACGTTCCCTCGGGGGTACACCAGGTGCCCGGATGTGCTCCCGGTGTTGACGACGTGGCCACGGTCGGCAGATGCCATTGTGGGGGAGAAAGGCACGCGTGACATAGAGAAATATCCGGTCACTAGGACAGTTATTCCTCGGACGAGGTTAATGGGAGCTAGTGAACGGGAAGGAATACCGTGGGGCACCCGGAATCCTCCCGAGGCGCGGGGGGATTCGTGGCAGGGGGAGGCCCGCACAACGGCGGCGCCGTGGGCCTACCCCGGACCCCCCATATCACTTTTGCCCTGGCGACCATGCGATGCGGCCGGTTAGCGTGGATTCGTGAACCGCAAGCACATCGCCGCCTGGACGCTCTACGATCTCGCGGGGTCCATCTATTCAGCCGTCATCGTCGCGGCTGTGTTCAACGTCTATTTTGCTGACGTTATTGTTGGCAACGAGGACGGGCGTGGGGACCAGGTGTGGGGATGGGTGGGTTCGCTCTCGGTTGCGATCGTTGCGTTTTCCTCGCCTTTGCTGGGCTCAATTGCTGACCGGGCCGGTGTGCGCAAGCGGTTGATGATGCTGTACACGCTCATCGGCGTTGGTGCGGTGGCATCCTTCACGATGCTTAACCCGGGGATGGTGTGGGCCGGCTTTGCACTCGCGGTTCTGGCGAACATTGGGTTCGAGGGCAGCCTGGTATTCTACAACGCTTACCTCCCAGACATTGCGCCCAAGAGCCACCAAGGTCGTGTATCGGGATGGGGGTTCGGGCTGGGATACGCTGGATCGGCTGTCGGTCTACTTGTGGCTATCCCTCTCGCCAGAGCCCAACGTCTCGACCTGCTCTGGCTATTTGTGGCCAGCTGGTGGTTGGTGTTCAGCCTGCCGGCGTTCATGGCGTTGCCGGAGGCGCGGGGATCGAGCAAATCGGTACTCGATGCTGCGATCAGGGGAATTACGGACTTCCGTCGTATCTTCCGCGAAGTGTCGGCTGAGCGCGAGTTGCGGCGCTTTCTGCTCTCGTTTTTCTTCTACATCGACGGAGTACTCACGGTTATCTGGTTCGCCGCTATCTTCGCCGTGGAGACGCTGGGGTTCAGGCAGGACGAGGCCATCATTCTGTTCTTGGTGGTGCAGATCTCAGCGTTACTAGGTTCGCTAGCCATGGCCCGGCCAACTGACGTGCTAGGGCCCAAGAAGGTGATCACTACGATGCTCGTGTTGTGGAGTTCCGTTGCTGTGAGCGCGTACTTCATCACCTCAAAATCTGTGTTCTTCGCGGTAGCGGTGGTTGCTGGCATCGGACTCGGTTCGATTCAGGCTGCCAGCCGGAGCTTCATGTCCGCGCTCATCCCGGAGGGGAAAGAAGCTGAGATGTTCGGCTTCTATGCCTTCTGCGGAAAGTCTTCCTCGATTATCGGCCCGCTCATTTTCGGCACGATTTCGCGGGTGACAGGCGGGAACCAACGAGTGGCAGTGGTGGCGATTGCCACCTTTTTCATCGTTGGAGGCCTGCTCCTGCGCCGGGTTACCGATCCATTGACGGACCTCACGGGAGGACGCGCCGACCGGGCGCGGAGGCTAGTGGGGACTTAGTGATCCGCAACTGACGTCGACCAGCGATTTGGTCAACCCTGGTTTCAGGGCTGACGCCTTTGCTAGCCCCGACGGGCGGGTCTACGTTTGTCAGATGACCGGGATGAATCAAGCGAAACGCATCCTGTGGGCGGACGACGAGATCGAGTTGCTCCGTCCCCACGTGCTCTTTCTTCAGCAGCGAGGCTACAAAGTCGACGCCATCGCCAACGGCGACGACGCGTTGGCACTGCTGCGTGAAAACCCTTACGACCTAGTTCTGCTCGACGAGCATATGCCCGGTCGTTCTGGTCTAGAGGTTCTGGAGTCGCTGTGCCGGACGGACCCGCACGTCCGGGTCGTCATGGTGACCAAGTCCGAGGAAGACCAGACCATGCGCGAGGCGATCGGTCGACGCGTTCAAGATTACCTAGTCAAGCCTACCAGCCCACGCCAGGTCCTCTCTGTGGTGACCCGTATCCTGGAAGGGGCCTCCATTCGCCAGCAGCAGGTAGCGCAGGACTTCGCCGACCGTTTTGGCACTCTCGCCATGATGCGGGAGGAAGCGTCTAGCGCAGAAGAATTCGCGGCCGTTTACACCGAGCTGGTGGACTGGCACATCAGGTTGGAGCAGGGTGGCGAGACCGGGCTGCTGGACTCGGTCACCCAGCTCTTGATCGACTTGAGGCGGGATTTTGGTGAGTGGATCATTGACGTGTACCCGCGTTGGATGCGGGAGGATGTGCCACGTCCGGACCTGTCGGTTGACATCGTCGAGAAGTATGTGCTTCCGTGGTTGGGCGAGGACCCGATTTTCCTCGTGGTTCTCGACTGCATGCGTTTGGACCAATGGCGCGTGATCAGCCCCCTGCTATCTCCCTTCTTCGAGGTGGAGGAGAGCTGGCATTATTCAATACTGCCCACGGCCACGCCGTACGCCCGTAACGCGATCTTCAGTGGTCGGTTCCCGGACCAGATCGCGCGGGACCGACCCCAGTGGTGGAACCAGTCCGACGACGAGGGCAGCTTGAACGCGTTCGAGGACGAACTACTGCTCGATCAACTGAAGCGCCTAACGGGTCGCAGCGTGCCAGTGCACTACCAAAAAATCTTCTCCGACCGTGAAGCTAACCAAGTGCGAGCGCGCGTCAATTCCGCCCTCCGGATCCGGAATTCGGTGATCGCCATGGTGTTCAACTTCGTGGATTTGATGACCCACGGGCGCTCGGAATCACCGGTCCTTATGGAAGTCGCTAAAGACGAAGCGGCGCTCAGGAGTCTGACCAAGTCGTGGTTCGAGCGCTCTGCGGCCTATCAGGTCCTCATGGAGGCTGCGGCCAGGGGTCATAGAGTGATTTTTACCACCGACCACGGATCGCTTCTCTGCCAGCGGCCGACGACCGTGTTCGCCAGGAAGGATGCCACTTCTAACCTGCGCTACAAGTTCGGGCAGGACCTGCGAGCGGAGACTTCCTCACACGCCTTCGGCACTGGGAACCACATGGACCTGCGCTTTCCGAAGGGTCGCATTGGAACCGGGTACGTGGTGGCGCTCGAGGATTTCTTCTTTGTCTATCCCACTAAGCTTCGGGAGTACCAGCAGCGCTACCGCAATTCGTTCTTGCACGGGGGCATCAGCCCAGAGGAAATGATCGTCCCCGTGGCCCGACTCACGCCGCGGTGAGCGGCACGCTCCTCACTCCCCGTACAGTCCCGCCGCTTCTTCCGCCGACAGCAGAATGCCCTTGATCATTGCCGAGCTGAACCCTTGGTGCTCCATCTCGTTCAGGCCGACAATTGTGCATCCACGGGGCGTGGTCACCCGGTCAATCTCGGACTCCGGGTGCGATCCCTCGCGCAACATCAATGAAGCTGCCCCACGGGCGGTCTGAGCCGCGAGCAACATCGCTTCGTCGGGGTGGAAACCGATCTCGATCCCGCCTTGGGAGGCGGCGCGCACGGCGCGCAGGAAGAACGCTACCCCGCACGCGCACAACGCAGTCGCGGGGATCATCATTTCCTCCTCGATTTCCAGTGTCTTTCCAAGCGCCTCGAAAAGCACGCGTGCTTCCGCGAGCGCGCTGGCGTGCGTGGGAAGCGCCGACAGACAGGTCATCGATTCGCGGATCACGACCGCGGTGTTAGGCATCGCGCGTACCAGCGGTATCCCAGTGAGGTGGGAGCTCAACACGTTGATGGACACACCCGAGACAACCGAGACCACGCGGTGCCGGGTCGGGTCAAGCGTAGACGCGATCTCCCTGAGCAGGCTCTCGATTTGTTGGGGCTGCACTGCGATCACGATCAGATCGGCCTCCTCGACGGCCGAGCAATTATCGGCCCCGGTCGTGATGCCCAAGGTAGCCAGTTCGACTAGCCGTTCAGGCCGGCGGCGCACCACATGCAGATCCGCCGCAGCCACTACTCCCGCCGATGTCCACCCACGCGCCAGCGCCTGTCCCAGGTTCCCACCACCCAGGATCGCAATTTTGGCCTTGGTATTTCGCTTCGCTCCGCCCACGCTTCGCTCCTCGTTGGTCGGTTCCACCCTGTTACGGCCCCAAAGCAGGGACCGGCTAACTCAAATGCTCGCCCCGTACAGGCGTTAGTGGCAAGGCTGTACCGGTGGAACCTCAACTTGGCCGACCGGGAAGGTCCGGCCTGAGATGGTGATTGATCCATGACACCAGATTCCACACCGTCCCGACGGCTACCATCCCCAGGCCGTGAAC
>DEAG01000027.1:93385-94855 GCA_002346665.1 Gemmatimonadales bacterium UBA2988 | reverse complement strand
GCGTTGTCGTCGAAACGGATGTAGGTACCGTCGCGCCGACGCATCTCTTTATTGGTTCGGACCACCACCGCCTTGACCACCTCCCCCTTCTTCACCGGCGCGTTCGGGATGGCCTGCTTCACCGTGGCGACGATCGTGTCACCCACCTGGGCATAACGCCGCTTCGACCCTCCCAACACGCGGATGCAGAGGGCACTCTTGGCCCCGGTATTATCCGCGATCCTGAGGATCGATTCCTGCTGAATCATCTAAGCCTCCGCTTCCTATTCTGGTTCAGTGGTCCACAGGCGGCACCCGAGGAAATGCTACCCGGTCCGCTCAATCAGCTCGACCACCCGCCACCGTTTAGTCTTCGACAAAGGTCGGGTCTCCGCGATCCGCACCACGTCTCCCACCCGGTACTCGTTTTTTTCGTCATGAGCGTGGTACTTCTTTGTCCGCGTCATCTGCTTGCCGTAGAACGGGTGCGCGATCCGCCGCTTAATCATCACCGTGACCGTTTTTTCTGACTTGTCTCTGACCACCGCGCCGACACGGGTCTTGCGTTGTCGGCGTCCAGATGAATGCGCGTGTTCGTCGGGTGATCCGGTGATGGCCGGGGTCGCGGGAGCATCCAATCGCTCTACCTCATTGGTCGACATGGACCTTACCTACGCTGCTCGGCGAGCTCGCGCTCGCGCATGATCGTATGCAAACGGGCGATATCACGTCGGACGTTATTGATCAACCGGGGGTTTTCGAGCTGCATGGTCGCACTGCGGAACCGAAGGCGGAACAGCTCTTCCTTGAGCTCACCCGCCCGCGCCTCTATCTCGCTGTTATCCCACTCCCGGATCTCTTCGGCCTTCATTTATCGTCTCCTCGGAGCTCAAGAACCAAGCTGCTGTTCGCGAACCAGAAACCGAGTCTTGATCGGCAGCTTGGCCGCAGCGAGCTGTATCGCTCGCCGCGCCGTCTTCTCGTCCACACCCTCTAGCTCAAACATCACCCTCCCAGGCTTGACCACCGCCACCCAGCCTTCGGGGCTGCCCTTGCCCTTCCCCATCCGCGTCTCAGCAGGCTTCTTCGAGATCGGCTTGTCGGGAAAGATGCGGATCCAAACCTTCCCTCCCCGTTTGATATGACGCGTCATCGCCACGCGGGCCGCCTCGATCTGGCGGCTGGAAATCCATCCCGGCGCAGCGGCTTGAAGCCCATATTCGCCGAACGACACCAAGTTGCCTCGGGTCGCCTTCCCCCGCATGCGCCCTTTGTGCATCCTTCGGTATTTGACCCTTTTCGGTGCTAGCATGGCCTTCTATCCCGTCCTATTTCTCAGGAGCCAGTGGAGTAGGTCCGGCCCCGACGCTCCTCAACCACCTCACCCCTGAAGACCCAGCATTTTACGCCGATGGTACCGTAGGTGGTGAAAGCGTGGATCTGAGCGTAGTCGATGTCCGCGCGAATCGTGTGCAGCGGCACGCGACCTTC
>DEAG01000027.1:92084-93093 GCA_002346665.1 Gemmatimonadales bacterium UBA2988 | reverse complement strand
GTGTGCAGCGGCACGCGACCTTCGTTGTATCCTTCAGTGCGGGCGATCTCGGCGCCACCGAGCCGCCCGGACGTCTGAATCTTGATCCCCGCGGCACCGCTCCGGATCGCCGCCTGCATCGCCCTCTTCATAGCGCGTCGGAAGCTGATCCGCTGGCGCAGTTGGTGCGCGACGTTCTCCGCCACCAGGCGCGCGTCGATCTCGGGTCGCTTGATCTCCTCGACGTTCACGGAGATCTCGCTGTTGGTGAGCATGGCCAGCTCGTCACGCAGCTTGTCCACCTCGGCGCCACGCTTCCCGATTACCACCCCCGGACGCGCGGTATGCAGGACGACGACGATCTTGCTCGGTTTCCGCTCGATCTCGACGTGCGACAGTGCCGCGTGGGCCAGTCGCCGGTGCAGATATTTACGGATCGTCTCGTCCTCTCCGAGGAGTGCCGGGAAGTCCTTCTCGGCATACCAGCGCGAACGCCAGTCCTTGACTACGCCTAGGCGAAAACCGTGGGGATGTGTCTTCTGTCCCATGAATTCCTCAGGTGCTCCTCTTATCCACGACCACCGTGATGTGGCTCGTCCGCTTCATGATTGGAGCGGCTCGGCCCATCGCTGCGGCCCGGAATCTGTGCTGCGTGGGTCCCTCGTCTACCCTGATCTCGCTAACGACCAGGTCATCCACATCGAGCACCTGGCCTTCGTCTTGAGCCTTTACCGTGGCGTTGGCCACCGCCGAGCGGAGCGTCTTACCTACCGGCTCCGCCGCCGCCTTGGTCGTGAACTGGAGGATGGTGTAGGCCTCGTCCACGTCCTTCCCCCGGATCAGGTCCACCACCAAACGGACTTTGCGGGGACTCATCCTCACGTGTTTAGCTATTGCCCTGGCTTCCATGTCTCGACTCCTACGCCCCGGAGGCAGCCGGCCTGGACCGCTTGTCGGAAAGCTTGCCACCGTGGCCACGGAACAGCCGCGTGGGAGCGAACTCTCCCAGCTTATGACCCACCATGTTCTC
>DEAG01000027.1:91524-91793 GCA_002346665.1 Gemmatimonadales bacterium UBA2988 | reverse complement strand
CTTATGACCCACCATGTTCTCGGTGATGTACACGGGGATGAACTTATTGCCGTTATGCACCGCCACCGTATGGCCGACAAACTCCGGTGAGATGGTGGACGCCCGGGCCCAGGTCTTCACGACCTTCTTCTCATTCCGGGAATTCATCACCTCCACCTTGAGGAGGAGATTGTCATCGATATAGGGGCCCTTCTTTACGCTACGTGCCATGGCTCTTCCGATTCCAGGCTTCTCACTTGGTCGCCTTGCCGCGCTTGCGGCCGCGCACG
>DEAG01000027.1:87420-91364 GCA_002346665.1 Gemmatimonadales bacterium UBA2988 | reverse complement strand
CGACCAAGTCTTAATGACCTTTTTCTCGCCTTCGGCGTTCATATTATCGACCTTCGCGAGAAGCTTCTTGTCGATGAACGGACCTTTCTTAACGCTACGCGGCAATTATCGTTCTCACGCCTACGACTGTGTGGCTTTGCCGCGCTTGCGGCCGCGCACGATGTCCTTGCTGGACTGCTTCTTCTTGTGCCTTGTCTTCACTCCTTCCGGCTTGCCCCATGGCGACACCGGAGGACGACCACCGGCGGCTTTGCCCTCACCACCTCCTAGAGGATGGTCCACCGGGTTCATCGCGACACCGCGCACACGGGGCATCCGGCCCCTCCAGCGGCTGGCTCCCGCCTTCCCGAGAACAGTGAGCTCGTAGTCCAAATTTCCGACCTGGCCAATCACCGCATAGCACTCACGCCGAACCCGCCGGACTTCGGTGGAGGGAAGGCGCAATGTGACGTAGTCGCCCTCCTTCGCCATCACCTGCACACCAGCGCCCGCCGACCGGGCCATCTGCGCTCCCTTTCCAGCCTTGAGCTCTATGTTATGCACAGTCGTGCCGAGTGGGACGTCCCCGAGCGGCAGCGCGTTACCGACCTTAATGTCAGATCCCGGTCCGGCCACGATGGTGTCGCCCACCTTGAGGTCACGAGGGTGAACGATGTAACGCTTCTCACCATCAGCGTAGTGGATCAGCGCGATGTTAGCGGTCCGGTTCGGGTCGTACTCGATCTCTGCCACCTTACCCGGAACACCGATCTTGTCGCGCTTGAAATCGACCTTCCGGTAGGCCCGCTTGTGACCTCCGCCCTGCCACCGCACGGTAATATGGCCGTGGTGATTGCGCCCACCATTGCTCTTGAGCGGCTCTATCAGGGAACGCTCGGGTTTGGACCGGGTGATCTCCTCGTTCCCGAGGGTCGACCGGAAGCGAGACCCCGGCGTCACCGGCTTGAATTTCTTGATCGCCATCGGTCAGCTCCTCAGCCCGCCTCGTAGAATTCGATGTGGTCACCATCGGCGAGGGTCACCACGGCTTTCTTGAACGAGGACCGCCTGCCAAGGGCCTGGTTCCTAGTCATCCGTGCCATCAAGGCCCGCCGGGCTTTGCCCGCGTAGTTCATGGTGCGAACGTTTAATACAGTAACATCAAACAACTTCTCGACCGCACGTGCGATATCAATCTTGTTCGCGCTCCCGGCCACCTTGAACGTGTATACGTTTCCCGCCTCTATCTGCCGGGCACTCTTCTCGCTCACTACCGGCTGGATGATTACGTCGTAGACGTCACTCATCGCCCTATTTCCTCGCTCCCCTCGACCTCTGCGGTATCAGTCAGGTGATCCACCGCTTCCCGTTCGATCACGACGGTTCCAGCCCACAGGATGTCGTAGGCTGATTCGTCACCAAACGGCATAACGCGAACGTTGGCTAGGTTCCGCGAGGACAAATAAATATTTTCTTTCACCCCTTCGGTCAGGATGAGGACCTTTCCGCCTGCCTCAATCGAACCCAGGTAGTCGCGCAGCTTGCCCGTCTTGGGCTCGTCGAAGTCGAAGGCGTCCACGAGCACAACGTTCTCGTCCTGGGCCCGACTGTTGAACGCTGACCGCCGCGCGAGCGCCTTCACCTTCCGGGGCACCTTCTGCGTCCACTTGTGCGGGACGGGAGGGAAAGCACGCCCTCCACCGTCCATGTGGGCGGCGCGGGTGGTGCCCTGTCGCGCACGGCCCGTGCCTTTCTGCTTAAACGGCTTTCTCGTGCCACCCGACACCTCGCCTCGCGTCTTGGCGGACGCCGTTCCCTGACGCTGGTTAGACAGAAACGCCTTCACCGCCCGGTGCAGGACCGCGTCGTTCACGACGCCGTCGAAGAGTTCCTCGGGGAGCGCCCGCGCAAGTCCCTTCTTTCCGTCAGCCTTGTAGTAGCGCGCTTTGTACATGACGGTCACTTGGTGATGAAGACGAAGCTATCGCGGGTGCCCGGCACGCCGCCTTTCACGAAGATCAAGTTGTGCTCCGGATCCACCTGCACGACCTGAAGGTTAATCACGGTATGGCGCACCCCACCCATGCGGCCAGGCATCTTCTTACCCTTGATGACCCGCGACGGATCAGTTCCCGGCCCTATCGAGCCTGGGTTACGGGACAGGGGATGGCCATGGGATGCGGGACGTCCGGTGAAGCCGTGCCGCCTGACGACACCCTGGAACCCCTTGCCCTTGTTGGTACCAGTGACCTTCACGCGATCGCCCGGCTCGAACTGCTCAACCGTGAGCGACTGCCCGACCTCGATTGCCTGATCAGGCGCGAGTCGGAACTCGCGTAACACCCTGGGGGCGCCGCTCAGCCCCGCCTTGGCGACGTGTCCCGTCTCAGCCCTAGGGGCACGCTTGACCTTCTGTACGCCGAAACCGAGTTGGACCGCAGCATAGCCATCGTCCTTCTCGGTCCTCACGTACGTGACCGGACACGGACCCGCCTCTATCACGGTGACGGGAACTTGTTCCCCGACCTCGTCGAAGATGCGGGTCATCCCGATCTTTCTGCCAATGATTCCTGCCATAGCTCTCTAGTCCTGGTGCGTTCCGCCGCGAGCCGGTCTTACCACCCCCGCAGGGTCGACCGCCCGGTTCAGTCCACCTTGATTTCTACTTCCACCCCGGCCGGCAGATCGAGTTTGGTAAGCGCATCGATCGTTTGCGGACGGCTGTCCACGATATCGATCAAACGCTTGTGAGTCCGAAGCTCGAACTGCTCCCGGCTCTTCTTGTCCACGTGTGGCGACTTGAGCACGGTCCACCGCTCCCGGCGGGTAGGCAACGGGATGGGTCCGCGCACCGTGGCACCAGTCTTATGGGCCGTCCGCACGATGTCCGCAGCTGTTTGGTCGACCACCCAGTGGTCGAAAGCCTTGAGCCGGATCCTGATTCTGTCAGCCATATCTGCTTCTGCTCTCTAAAGCCCCAAGTGAGCTTCGCAATGGTCCGCGGCCAGTCGTCTCCGGCGAACACCGGGAGATTCGACCAAAACGCTTACTCGATGATCTCCGTAACGACCCCTGCGCCGACCGTCCGTCCACCCTCGCGAATGGCGAACCGAAGTTCCTTGTCCATCGCGATCGGCGTGATCAGTGTGATCTCCATCTGCACGTTGTCCCCTGGCATTACCATCTCGACACCCTCGGGGAGCTCGACCGCACCCGTCACGTCGGTGGTGCGGAAGTAGAACTGGGGTCTGTAATTATTGAAGAACGGCGTATGGCGCCCGCCCTCTTCTTTTTTCAGCACATAGATCTCGGCCTTGAACTTCGTGTGGGGCTTGATTGAGCCGGCCTTTGCAAGTACCTGACCTCGCTCAATCTCGTCCTTGGCCACACCTCTTAGCAGTAGGCCCGCATTGTCTCCCGCTTGTCCCTCATCCAGTAGCTTCCGGAACATCTCCACTCCCGTCACCACCGTCTTGCGGTCGGTGCCCAGCCCAACAATCTCAACTTCCTCACCGACCTTGATCTTGCCGCGTTCGATCCGGCCCGTGGCCACGGTCCCGCGGCCGGTGATCGAGAACACGTCTTCGACCGGCATCAGGAAGGGCTTGTCTACCTCGCGCACCGGTTCTGGAACATGGCCGTCTAGAGCGTCGAAGAGATCCTGGATCTTGGCGACCGAGTCCTCATCACCTTCTATCGCCTTCGACGCCGAACCGCGGATTACCGGGGCGTCGTCACCCTCAAACTGGAAGTCAGACAGCAACTCCCGCACCTCGAGTTCCACTAGGTCGAGCAGCTCAGTGTCGTCGACCAAGTCACATTTATTCAAGAACACAACGATGTGGGGCACGTTCACCTGGCGGGCAAGCAAGATGTGCTCGCGCGTCTGGGGCATCGGACCATCCACCGCCGAGACGACTAGAATGGCGCCGTCCATCTGCGCTGCTCCCGTGATCATGTTCTTC
>DEAG01000027.1:84781-87117 GCA_002346665.1 Gemmatimonadales bacterium UBA2988 | reverse complement strand
GTGATCATGTTCTTCACGTAGTCCGCGTGACCTGGGCAATCGACGTGGGCATAGTGGCGTGCCTCGGTCTCGTACTCCACGTGGGACGTCGCAATCGTCAGGATCTTGGTCGCATCACGCCGCCCCTGTGACTCAGACGCCTTGGCCACCTCGTCGTACGAGACGTACTTGGTCCCGTACCCCTTATCGGATGACACCTTGGTCAGGGCCGCCGTAAGGGTAGTCTTGCCATGGTCCACGTGCCCGATCGTGCCGACATTCACGTGGGGCTTTGTCCGTTCAAACTTCGCCTTAGCCATCGGTCTGTTCCTGTGAAGGGTTCCGGTTGCTCATCTCACTCCGATCCTGCGAGCCACCGGAGTGTGGCCCGCTGAGGAACGACGTCAGCGACCCGTCCCGCGCCCTTGGGCCGCCACGATCTCATCAGCCTTCGATTTCGGTACCTCGTCGTAGTGGGCGAACTGCATGGTGTAGACAGCACGGCCCTGACTCATCGACCGCAGTGTCGTCGAGTATCCGAACATCTCACCCAGCGGGACGCTGGCACCGATCACCCGTGCGCCCGACCGCTCGACCATACCACCCACCTTGCCCCGCCGCGCTGAAAGGTCCCCTATGATATCGCCCATGTAGTCCACAGGCGTCACCACCTCGACGTCCATGATTGGCTCGAGCAAAACCGGCTTGGCGCGACGGATACCCTCTTTGATGGCCATCGAGCCCGCGATCTTGAACGCCATCTCGCTGGAGTCGACATCGTGGTGGGAACCATCGACCAGCTCCACCTTGACGTCGATGACTGGATAGCCGGCCAGGACGCCACTTGCGAGGGCTTCGCGCACCCCCTGCTCCACGGCCGGTATGTACTCCCGGGGGATGGAGCCACCTACCACCTTGTTCTCGAACACGAAACCGACTCCATGATCGGCGGGCTCGATGTTGACCACTACGTGGCCGTATTGGCCGCGCCCACCGGTCTGCCGGACGAACCTAGCCTCGACGTCTTTGGCAGCGGTCCGGATGGTCTCTCGATAGGCGACCTGGGGACGGCCGATGTTGGCATCGACCCCGAACTCCCGGCGCAGTCGGTCCACGATGATCTCGAGGTGGAGCTCACCCATCCCACTGATGATGACCTGGTTGGTCTCTGGATCCGTGTTAACCCTGAAAGTCGGATCTTCATCGGCCAGCTTCTGCAGCCCAGTGGAAAGTTTGTCTTGATCGGCTTTCGTCTTTGGCTCGATGGCAACCGCGATCACCGGCTCGGGGAACTTCATCGCCTCTAGAATAATCGGATGATCCGAACTACAGAGCGTGTCCCCCGTTCTGGTATCCTTGAGCCCGACCGCCGCGGCGATGTCACCAGCGAACACCTCGTCCCGCTCCTCGCGCTTGTTAGCGTGCATCTGAAGGATGCGGCCGACGCGTTCCCGCTTACCCTTGGTCGCGTTGAGAACGTAGCTCCCCGACGGCATGACACCCGAGTAAACCCGGAAGAACGTGAGCTTACCCACGTACGAGTCGGTCATAATCTTGAACGCCAGCGCCGCGAAAGGCGCGTCGTCCGAGGCAGGCCGGGTGTCGTGTTGCTCATCGTTGTGCGGCAGATGGCCCTGGATCGGCGGAACGTCCACCGGCGAAGGCAGATAGTCCACCACGCCGTCTAGCATCAACTGGACACCTTTGTTCTTGAACGCAGAGCCGCAAAACACGGGGAATATGGCACCGGACAGAGTCGCCTTCCGGATGGCGCACCGGACCTCCTCCTCGGAGAGTTCAGCTCCGCCTAGGTAGCGCTCGAGGAGCTGCTCGTCATGCTCTACTGCCGCTTCGAGCAATTGATGTCGCATCTCGAGGATCTTGGGGCGTAGGTCAGTCGGGATTTCGAGCTCGATGAACGTGGATCCCAGCTCATCTTCGTAGTGCATTCCCTTCATGCGGACGATGTCTATGATCCCCGTGAAAAGCTCGCCTTCACCCATCGGATACTGCACCGCGTAGGCATTGGCGCCTAGGCGATCCCGCATCATCTGGACAACATTCTCGAAATCCGCTCCCACCCGGTCCATCTTGTTGACGAACGCTACGCGAGGGACTCCGTATCGATCCGCCTGCCGCCACACCGTTTCCGATTGCGGCTCAACACCACCAACGGCACAAAACACCGCAACCGCCCCATCTAAAACCCGCAGGGACCGCTCCACCTCAGCGGTAAAGTCCACGTGTCCGGGAGTATCGATAATGTTTATGCGGTAGTCGGTATCGTCCTTTTTCCAGTGGCAGGTCGTGGCCGCGGATGTGATGGTGATCCCCCGCTCCTGCTCCTGCTCCATCCA
>DEAG01000027.1:70803-84488 GCA_002346665.1 Gemmatimonadales bacterium UBA2988 | reverse complement strand
TCCTGCTCCATCCAGTCCATGGTCGCGGCGCCCTCGTGCACCTCGCCCATCCGATGGACACGGCCAGTATAGAATAGGACTCGCTCCGTAGTAGTAGTCTTGCCGGCATCAATGTGCGCCATGATGCCGATATTCCGGAGCTGCGACAGTGGAGTGATTCTGGTCATATCTTTCGTCTTTCCGCTCTACCTTGCCCTGACTCTTGTTCTCCATTTCGCCAGCAGACAACAAAAAAGCGCGGGAGCGGGGAAGCAAGCGCGGATCCCCTTCTGTGCCCCGGGCCCCATCCCGCTGGCCCGGCACTGTTCCGCGCTTCCGGTGACCGGAGAGGGCCGCCCCTTACGGGGTCTGGGCCTTCGCGCGTCCCCTGTGCTTCGCGCCCCTGCGCCTCCCGGCCGTCAGGCCGAGGGTTCAGCGTGCCGGGCTACAGCTACCAGCGGTAGTGGGCGAACGCTTTGTTCGCTTCTGCCATTCTATGCGTATCATCCTTTTTCTTGACGGTGCTGCCCTCGCCACGTGCGGCGGCCAGCAGTTCGCTAGCCAAGCGATCCGCCATAGTTTTCTCAGAGCGGGCCCGTGCATACATCACGAGCCACTTAATCGCCAGCGCAGTGCGCCGCTCAGGACGAACTTCGATCGGCACCTGATAAGTCGCGCCCCCGACTCGACGGCTCTTCACCTCGAGAGCTGGCTTGGCGTTGTTCACCGCCGCCGTAAAGATGTTGATCCCTGACTGACCACCCTTCTCCTCGGCGATCCTTACCGCTTCGTAGAAGATCCCCTCGGCGACCGACTTCTTCCCGTCGTACATCAAGCTGTTGATGAACTTGGTCACCGTAGTCGATGCGAAGGTCGGGTCGGCGGGGACCTCCCTTTTATCGGCACTGGAGCGACGGCTCATTTACCCTTTCCCCCTCACCTGGGCCTCTTGGCCCCGTACTTTGATCGACTTTGCTTGCGGTCGCCCACACCTGAGGCATCCAGCGTGCCTC
Source organism: Gemmatimonadales bacterium UBA2988 (assembly GCA_002346665.1). Classification (GTDB taxonomy): domain Bacteria; phylum Gemmatimonadota; class Gemmatimonadetes; order Longimicrobiales; family Gaopeijiaceae; genus UBA2988. Next base: position 83,496 of record DEAG01000027.1, on the reverse strand, counting down.
GGATGATATGGTATCGTACGCCCGGCAAATCCTTCACACGACCGCCACGAATCAGCACGATCGAGTGCTCTTGGAGGTTGTGACCCTCGCCTGGGATGTAGGCCGTGACTTCGTGCCCGTTCGTGAGCCTCACCCGTGCCACCTTTCGGAGCGCCGAATTCGGTTTCTTCGGCGTAGTGGTATAGACGCGCGTGCAGACGCCCCGCTTTTGCGGGTTTTTCTCCAGGGCGGGCGATTTGGTTTTCTTCGAAATCTCCCGCCGGCCCTTCCGAACCAGCTGACTGATCGTCGGCATGAAATCCCGGCGTAGGTACTGAAATTACACTCGGTCCGTGAACTTCACGGTGGCGAAAAACATCTCGAACAGAGTCTGGTAAGCTATCCAGGGGCCCAGGGGGTGTCAACGGGTAAATTTGTGGTCTTTTAGAGCGCTGACACCATGTCTCAGGGACCCATGCGGCGCTCTCCCCTGCCCCCGCAGGTCGTGGTTCTGGTGCAAAAAAACCGAGCTCGCTCTACGCAGCTTCACGGCTCTCAACCAGCAGGATTTCGGCGGCGTGAGACCGCCCGCCGCCCTACTGCCGCTCTACTACGTCGCACGCCCGGTACGGCTGGTAGGAAAAGTCGTCCGCCACGCCACGCATCGGCTGCGCGGCTACCCCTGGGGGCTAGTCCGCGGTGACCTTCTCCGCATCGACCTCCACGCCCAGGCCAACCCCCAGATCGTCCGGGTCAGATAGGGGCAGGATCGCCTCTTCGTAGAAGGCTTGCTCCACCATGAACTCGACGTCTTGATAGCGGTGGACGCCGGTTCCCGCCGGTATCAGATGGCCGATGATGATGTTCTCCTTGAGCCCCTTTAGATCGTCTCGCGCGCCCCGCACCGCAGCGTCGGTAAGCACGCGCGTCGTCTCCTGGAACGACGCCGCCGAGACGAACGATTCTGTGGTGAGACTGGCCTTGGTAATTCCGAGCAGCAAAGGCTCACTGCGCGCCGGCTTGCTGCCTTCGGCCATGGTGGCCTGGTTGAGTTCACGGAACTCGGCACGGCCCACGCTTTCACCCTCCAACAGAGAGGTGTCCCCCGGGTCTGTGATGCGCACCTTCTGCAGCATCTGCCTGACAATCACCCCGATGTGCTTGTCGTTGATCTTCACGCCTTGAAGCCGATACACTTCCTGGATTTCATTCAGGAGGTACTCCTGCACCGCGCGTGGCCCCTTGATGCGCAGAATGTCGTGCGGATTGATCGGGCCCTCGGACAGCCTATCACCGGCACGCACCTGATCTCCTTCGTGAACGCGCATATGCTTTCCAACTTGCACCTCGTACGTCCTCCCCGGACCCGTATCAGGGGTGACCACGACCTCGCGCTTACCGCGCTTGATGTCCCCGAAGCTCACATTGCCGTCGATCTCGGTTATGACGGCTGGATCCTTGGGCCGTCGCGCCTCGAATAGCTCGGCCACCCGGGGAAGCCCCCCGGTGATGTCCTTGGTCTTGTAGACCTCGCGATTGATCTTGGCGATGGTGTCGCCGGGAGTGACATCCTCCCCATCCCGCACGGTAAGCTGGGCACCCACCGGAACGATGAACTCCCGCAGTTTTTCTCGTTTCTTGGTCTTGCTCACGATTTGGAGCATCGGGTGGAGTTTCTTCTCCCGGTCCTCGGTAATCGTCATCTGCCTGCGGCCGGTCGACTCGTCCAACTCCTCACGCATCGTCGTCTCGTCCACGATGTCGATGAACTTGATCACGCCCACGGAGTCCGCCACGATGGGTTCCGTATAAGGATCCCAGCTGAACAACAGATCACCGGCCGCGATCTCCTGGCTCTCGTCCACTGAGAGGGTGGCCCCGTAAGGCACGGACAGCCGGCTGCGAACCTGACCATCCTTGGTCATCAATACGATCTGGCCCTCGCGCGATGTGACGATCTTCTCTTTCTTCGGTGTGAGGACCGTGGTCACACGATCGAGCGCCACGGTGCCGTCGATCTTGCTCTTGCGCTGGGTTTGAGCCACGATTCGGGCCGCCGTGCCACCGATGTGGAACGTCCGCAGGGTGAGCTGCGTTCCGGGCTCGCCAATGGACTGGGCGGCCAAGATCCCCACCGCCTCACCAGTGTCCACCGTTTTCATGGTGGCCAGGTTGCGGCCGTAGCACTGCCGGCAGAGGCCTCGGCGAGACTCGCAGGTCAGCACGGAACGGATCTTGACGGATTGGATGCCAGCGTCCTCGATCGCCCCCGCGACCTCCGGCTCGATCAACTCGCCCGCTTCGATCAGAAGCTCGCCGTCTATGGGGTCGTAAACATCTTCTAGAGTAACACTGCCGACAATCCGGTCGCCCAACTGCTCGATGATGTCCTCCCCCTCTTTGAGCGCGGTCATCTCGAGGCCCATGATGGTACCGCAGTCGTCGTTGTTGACCACCACGTCCTGCGACACGTCCACCAGGCGACGAGTCAAGTAGCCGGCGTCGGCTGTCTTGAGCGCCGTGTCTGCCAACCCCTTGCGGGCCCCATGCGTGGAAATGAAATACTCCACCACTGTGAGCCCTTCCCGGAAGTTCGACTTGATCGGACTCTCGATGATCTCGCCGATGCCGCCCGTCAATTTCTTCTGCGGCTTGGCCATGAGGCCGCGCATCCCCGCCAGCTGCCGCATCTGGTCACGATTACCCCGGGCTCCGGACGTCATCATCATGAACACGGGATTGAAACCGTCCTTGCTGCGTTCGAGGTGACGTACCATCGCGTCGGCCACGTCGTTGTTAGCATGGGTCCAGGTGTCGATAACCTTGTTGTATCTCTCCCCGTTCGAGATATAGCCGCTCGCGTAAGCACGCTGGAAGCGCCCCACCTGCTCGGCGGCCTCGTGCAGGATATCCGCCTTCTCTAAGGGTACCTCGAGATCTTCGATTCCCACACTGATGCCACCCAGCGTGGCGTACCGGAAGCCGAAGTCCTTGAGGTCGTCAAGAAAATCGGTGCAACGGCTGAGCCCGGCCACGGTGAAGCAATCAAACACCAGATCCCCGAGCTCCTTCTTGCCGAAGGTCTTGTTAAGGAAGCCGAGTTCTCTGGGCACGATCGAGTTGAAGAGGATGCGTCCGGCGGTGGTACGAATCCACTTGCCCCCAGTGCCTTCCTGCCCGACCATGACCGGAGCCCAGAACCAACACACGGAGTGGAAGCTCACCTTACCGGTGGACAGTGCCATTTCCGCTTCTCCGAAACTCGAGAAGCGAATAGCCTTGGCGAAAAGTTTGTCGAGCTCTTTGTCGGCGGCCTGACGCGCTTTCTTCGCCCGCTCGCTGTCCGAAGACACCGCCTCCAGGTCCTTCACCTTCAGTGGCGGATTGGTCAAGTAGTACGACCCGATCACCATATCCTGAGTGGGTGCTGCCACCGGACGTCCATTCGACGGTAGCAGAACGTTGTTGCTGGCCAGCATCAACACGCGAGCCTCGAGCTGTGCCTCGAACGAGAGCGGGACATGCACGGCCATCTGGTCGCCATCGAAGTCGGCGTTGAAGGCTGCGCACACCAGCGGGTGGATCCGGATGGCTTTACCTTCGACCAGCACCGGCTCGAATGCCTGGATGCCCAGGCGATGGAGGGTAGGCGCACGATTGAGGAGTACAGGATGGTCGCGTATGATGTCCTCTAGCACCTCGTAGACCTTGGGATCCTCACGTTCGACGATCTTCTTTGCCCGCTTCACCGTCTCGGCCTCACCCCTCTTCTCTAATTCGTGGATGATGAAGGGCTTGAATAGCTCCACGGCCATGGCCTTGGGCAAGCCGCATTGGTGCAGCTTGAGCTCTGGACCAACGACGATGACGGAGCGGCCAGAGTAGTCAACGCGCTTCCCGAGCAGGTTCTGACGAAAACGTCCCTGCTTACCCTTGAGCATGTCACTCAGGGACTTGAGGGGTCGCTTGCCGCGCCCCCGGATCGCCTTGGAGCGGCGTCCGTTGTCGAACAAGGCGTCCACGGCCTCTTGGAGCATGCGCTTCTCGTTCCGGAGGATCACCTCCGGGGCGCGCATCTCGATCAACTTCTTGAGTCGGTTATTCCGGTTGATCACCCGCCGGTACAAATCGTTCAGGTCACTGGTCGCGAACCGTCCCCCGTCGAGCGGCACCAAGGGCCGCAGATCTGGTGGGATAACCGGAACGGCGTCCATGATCATCCACTCAGCGCGGTTGCGATGGTCGGGCGCGGCACCGGAGTTACGAATTGCGTCCACAACCTTGAGCCGCTTGAGTCTCTTCTTCTTCCTGTGCTGACTAGTCTCGGTCACAATCTCGGTACGGAGCCAGTCTGACAGGCGGTCGAGACCCTTCCCGTCCGCGTTCCGGCGGTGGACCTCCCCATCAGGCTGATCCAGGTACCTGAGGAGCGTACGTACGGCCTCGGCTCCGATCTCCGCTCTGAATTCCTCGTCGCCTTCCTCACGCACCTTCACCCGTAAGTTGTAGTACTCGTCCTCGTCCAGCAGATCCTGAAATTTGATGTCCTGCTTGCCTGGGTTGGTGACGACGTACGCGGCATAGTAGACCACCTTTTCCAGATCACGTAGGGTCATACCCAACAGGTAACCGAGTTGGCTGGGCAGCGTCTTAAAGAACCAAATATGCGCCACCGGCACCGCAAGCTCGATGTGGCCCATGCGCTCGCGGCGAACTTTGGACAGGGTCACCTCGACACCGCAGCGGTCGCACACGTGCCCCCGGAAGCGGATCCGCTTGAACTTGCCGCAGTGGCACTCCCAGTCCTTCACGGGCCCGAAAATGCGCTCGCAGAACAGTCCGTCGCGCTCGGGCTTGAAAGAGCGATAGTTGATCGTCTCGGGCTTGGTGATTTCGCCGTACGACCAACCCCGAACCTCCTCGGGTGAGGCGATCTTGAGCTGGATATAATCGAAATCGGCGGAGCGCTGCTCCCGATCCCTGGGAAAGTCAATCATGCCTTATCACCCGTTTCTGTGGGGTCGACCGTGCTTCGACCAGTATTTTCGAGCAAGTCACTCGTTCTGCCCCAACGTGACCGACAACCCAAGCGCCTGGAGCTCCTTTACCAACACGTTGAAGCTCTCCGGTATGCCCGGATCCGAAAGATTTTCACCCTTCACGATGGCCTCGTAGACCTTCGACCGTCCCGCCACATCGTCTGATTTAACGGTCAAGATCTCCTGTAAAGTGTGCGCGGCTCCGTATGCCTCGAGCGCCCACACCTCCATCTCACCGAAGCGCTGACCACCGAACTGGGCCTTCCCCGCCAGCGGTTGCTGGGTAACCAGAGAGTAGGGTCCGATAGAGCGCGCGTGGATCTTGTCGTCGACCAGGTGGGATAGCTTGAGCATGTAAATCTGCCCCACCGTGACGGGGAAATCGAAGCGGCGCCCACTGCGACCGTCACGCAGCCAGATCTTCCCGTTTGGAAGGATATCGGCCTGAGCCAAGATCTCGAGAACAGCGGCGTCGAGCCCTTCTTTCAAGGCCTTCCTGCCTCCGAGCGAGGCAACGCCGGGAAGCATATTCTGCAGATCCCAACCGCGTTTTTTCGCGAGATCCTTGCCAGCGCGCACCAGATAGGCCCTCAGTTCGTCGAAGAACGCTTTCGTTTCGGCTCCCATCTTGAGCGCCAGGTAGGCGTCCAGGCTCTGTCCTATGCCCGCGCTGACGCGCACGGTCCCACTCTTAGAGCTGTCTTCGGTGTGCGGCACCAGTTCCTCCGACATCTTCGCACCCACCCTGAGCAGCGTGTGGATCTCAGTTACGCTCATCTCGAACGGGTCGCCCGGCAGATCGAGGGAACGGTGCGCCCAGCGCAGCCCGGCCAACTTGAGGAGGGCGCCCACCTCGTTTTCACCAGCGCCCTGGAAGACCGGAGTCTTGGCTTCGAAGCCCAGAATCTTGGCAGCCCATCCGAGGTGGGTCTCCAAGACCTGCCCGACGTTCATGCGGGATGGCACACCCAGCGGATTCAGAACGATCTCCACCGGGGTTCCGTCCGGGAGGAAAGGCATGTCTTCCTCTGGCGCAATGCGAGCGATGATGCCCTTGTTCCCGTGGCGTCCGGCCATCTTGTCGCCCACGGAGATCTTTCGCTTCTCAGCGATATACACCTTCACCAGCTGCACTACACCCGGTGGCAGTTCGTCGGGTTGGAAGACCTTGTCGATGGATTCCTCGGTCTTCTCCTTCACTCGGTCAATCCGCTGCTGGGCTTCGTCCACAACGCGACGGATCTTCCTGTTCGCATCCTTGTTGGAAACCTTGAGGGTCGCGAGATCTACCTTCGTGAAGTTGATCTCCCCCAGAATCTCCTTGGTGATCTTAGTCCCCTCGTCCAACACCGGCTTCACTGTACCCCTCTTGAGCATGAGGGCGACGACCTGTAGATGGAGCATTCCGGTCAGCTCTTCGTCGCGCGCCTCAGCGATGCGGGCGATCTCTTCACGCTCCATCTGGCGGAGTTCCCCGATCCTGGTACCGTGCTCCTTCTCGAGGACAGGATCGTCGATCCTGCGGCTGAAGATTTTCATGTCGATGACCGTCCCACTCATGCCCGGGGACACGCGCAGCGACGAGTCCTTCACGTCCTTCGCCTTCTCTCCGAAAATCGCCGTCAGCAACTTCTCTTCCGGGGAAAGCTCAGTTTCACCTTTGGGCGTGATCTTGCCGACAAGAATGTCGCCGCTCTTCACACGCGCACCGATGCGCACGATGCCCCGCTCGTCCAGATCTACGAGCGCCTCCTCTGCAACGTTCGGGAGCTCACAGGTGACCTCTTCCATTCCCCGTTTGGTGTCCCGAACGTGGAGCTCTAGTTCTTGGATGTGTATCGACGTGAAGACATCGTCTTTCACCAGCTTTTCGCTGATGACGATCGCGTCCTCAAAATTGTGTCCGTACCAGGGCATGAACGCGACCTGCACGTTCCGCCCGAGGGCCAACTCGCCCTGATCTGTAGAGGGGCCGTCGGCTATGCTGTCACCCGGCTTCACCTGCCCCCCACGGCGTACGAGAGGACGCTGGTTTATTGCCGTGTCCTGATTCGTGCGCCAGAACTTCTTCAACCGGTATTGGTCGAACTGCGCCAGCTTCGCGAGAGGCTGGTCGGCAGTGCCGGGCTTCACCTTTCCGGTGTCTATCACAATCTCGTCCGCCGTGACGTGTACGACCTCGCCACCCCGCCGTGCGGTGATCACTGCACCCGAGTCGCGGGCCACCTTGACCTCCAGCCCGGTGCCCACCAAGGGAGCATCCGGGTAGAGGAGTGGCACCGCCTGGCGCTGCATGTTCGAGCCCATCAGGGCTCGGTTGGCGTCATCGTGCTCTAGGAAAGGGATGATGGCCGCCGCTACCGACACGAGCTGCTCAGGAGCCACGTCCATGTAATCGATATCCGCGGGCTTGAGGAGCGGGAAATCGCCCCGCTCCCGGCACAGCACTAACTCGTTGACGAAGTTGCCCTTCGCATCCAGGGGCGCGTTGGCCTGAGCGATCCGGACCTCCTCTTCTTCGTTGGCGGAGAGCCACTCTATCTGCGTGCCGCGGACTTTACCCTTCACGACCTTACGGTAAGGAGTCTCGATGAAACCGAGCTCGTTGATCCGCCCGAACGTGGTGAGCGAGGTGATGAGCCCGATGTTCGGACCCTCTGGGGTCTCGATCGGACACATCCGTCCGTAATGCGAGTAATGCACGTCACGCACCTCGAAGCCGGCGCGCTCCCGCGTGAGCCCGCCCGGCCCTAGGGCCGACAACCTGCGCTTGTGGGTCAACTCGGCCAACGGGTTGGTCTGGTCCATGAACTGGCTGAGCTGGCTAGATCCGAAGAACGCCTGGATCACCGCGGACACGGTACGCGCGTTCACCAGGTCATCGATGTTGATCTTCTCGGGATCCGTGTTGATCGACATCCGTTCTTTGACCAATCGCGCCATGCGCGAGAGACCTACCGAGAACTGGTTAGCGATAAGTTCGCCAACTGTGCGCACGCGGCGAGTCCCCAAGTGGTCGATGTCGTCGGTAAACCCACGCCCCTCGTTCAGATCGATCAAGTAGCGCAGAATAGCAACGAAGTCGTCCCGGGTGAGCACGGTGACGTTCTTGTCCGTGTCAACCGCGAGCCTCTGGTTGATCTTGTAGCGACCCACACGACCAAGGTCGTAACGTTTTGGATTGAAGAACACCCGCTCCAAGGCTACCCGCGCCGTCTCGACGTTGGGTGCCTCCCCCGGCCGGAGAAGCGAGTAAATCGCGTAGAGGGCTTCCTCCTCGCTCTCAGTCGGATCCTTCCTCAGCGTGTTCTTGACGATCGGGCTCTCGCCGCGGATAGAAGGTTTATGGCTCTGGTAAATCTTGATTTTCTTGACGCCCGCCCGCTCGAGCCGCCCGAGGACATCCTCGTCGATCTCGACCGACTCCTCGCCGACGATCTCTCCGCTGCTCTTCTCCACGACATCCTCGGCTATCACCTTTCCGAGCACGTCATTCCCGCCTTTATTGTTCTTCCCGATGGCCGATATATCGACCGTGACCACCTTGTAGAAGAGCTTATAAATGTCGGCGTCCGTGCCCCACCCGAAGGCCCGAATCAGCGCAGTCACGGGAAATTTTTTCTTCTTGTCGATATGGACGTAGCAGATGTCGTTGATATCGAGCGTGAACTCAACCCAGGAACCCCGGAACGGAATGATGCGGGCGCTGAAGAGCCTGGTTCCGTTGGGATGAACACTTTCCTCGAACACGACGCCAGGGGACCGGTGGAGCTGGCTCACCACAACGCGTTCCGCACCGTTGATGACGAACGTGCCAAACTCGGTCAACAGTGGGAGGTCACCGAGGTAGACTTCCTTCTCTATGATGTCCCGAGGCCGGCGCTCGCTGTCCTCCAATTCCTCCCAAACGATCAGCCGCAGCGTTGCCTTGAGGGGCGCCGCGTACGTCATGTCCCGCTCGATGCACTCCGCGACCGAGTACTTGGGCTCGCCCAAGGCGTTCGAGACGTACTCTAGCGTGAAGTTTTCATTTACGTCGCTGATCGGGAAAATCTCCCCGAATACTCGGTCGAGACCGAAATCCCACTGCTCGACCGGGTCGGCGACTACTTCCAACAGCTTCTCGAAGGAGCGGACCTGCACATCCAGCATGTTCGGCATCGGCATGATGGTCTCGAGCTTGCCGAAGCTCACGACCGGCCGGGCGCCATTGCTTCTAGTATGCAACGGGTAGTCCCCCTTGGTCGGACAGCAGCGCCGACCCTACGCGTGGAAATTCGATTTTTCGGAACAGAAGCGCGGCCGACCGACCCGGTTCTGTACCCGGACCGGCCAAGCCGAGCTATCGCGGAAGTCCCTACTTCACAATGACGGTCGCTCCCTGCTCTTCAAGTTTGGTCTTGACCTGGTCGGCCTCATCCTTGGTGATGCCCTCCTTCACCGTATTGGGCGCTCCGTCCACGAGCGCCTTGGCCTCCTTGAGGCCAAGGGCGGTGATCTCCCGGATCACCTTGATCACCTGGATCTTCTTGTCACCAACGCCCTCGAGGACGACGGCAAATTCCTCCTGCTCGGGCGCCGCCTCCACAGCAGCACCGCCGCCCATTCCAGGCGCCGCCATCTGAGCGGCCATCGCCTGGACGTTGAACTTCTCCTTAAACGCTTCGACAAACTCCGACAGCTCGAGCACAGTCATGCCGCCGATCTTGTCGAGAAGCTCGGTATGATTTGTCGCCATTTTCTCTTTCCTCCTCAGGTCACCCGGCCACCGCCGGCGGTGAAGTGTCGTGTACCTTTATCAGTCGTCGGGATCTAAGCGCTTCCCCGCTTGTCCTTGAGGGCCTCCAGAAGACCCATCATCTCGTGAAGCTTGGCCTCGAGCGCACCGGCCAGGGTAGCCATCGGGCCCTGAAGTGCACCCGCCAGCTGAGCAAGCAGCACCTCACGGGAAGGCAACCTCGCCAACTGGGCAATCTGTTCCGGCTGGATAAGCTTCCGATCGACTACGCCCAACTTGAGCGCCGGGCGATCCTTGTTCTCCTTGGCGAAATCGGTCAGTACTTTCGCGGGACCCACCGCGTCGTCGAACCCAAACACGAATCCGGTAGGCCCGGTGAGCGCATCGCCCAGGTCTGGGAGATCGGATCCCTTGAGCGCCAAACGTACGAGGCGATTCTTCGTTACGACGTACTCCGCCCCGGAATCGCGCAGGCTCTGTCGCAGCTCAGAGAGCGACTTCACATCCAATCCAGTGAAGTCGGTGAGGTAGAAGACCGGAGCCCTCCCTAGGAGCTCCTGGAACTCGGTGACAAAGGTCTCCTTTTCCGTGCGATTCATGCGCCGCTCCCACGAAACGAATTGGGGTCGATCGCTACACCCGGACCCATCGTGCTAGAAATCGTCACGCTCCTGATGTAACCACCCCTCGCCGCGGACGGACGGGCACGCACGATCTGGTCCATGAAGGCACCTAGGTTAGCGCACAGTTGGTCGGGTGAGAACGAGACCCTCCCGATCGGCGCGTGCACATTCCCCGTCTTATCGACCCTGAACTCGATCTTCCCGGCTTTGATCTCCTTGACAGCCTTGACTACATCGAACGTGACGGTTCCCGCCTTAGGAGTGGGCATCAATCCTCGTGGCCCCAGGATCCGCCCCAGGGGACCCACTTTCCCCATCACGTCTGGGGTGGCAACCATGACGTCGAACTCCAGCCAACCTTCTTGAATTTTAGCGAGAACATCCAAACCGACCTCGTCGGCACCCGCTTCACGGGCTTCCGTCTCTTTATCGCCCTGCGCTGCCACGTACACGCGCACAGTCTTGCCCGTCCCGTGGGGCAGGACAACAGTGCCGCGGACGATTTGGTCCGCCTTTCTGGGGTCCACGCTCAGACGTGTCGCAACCTCTACGGTCTCGTCAAACTTCGCGAAGCTCAGCTCCTTGACGAGCTGAACCGCGTCGTCGGGAGCGAACTTGGTCCCAACGGGGACCTTTTCTCGAGCTTCGCGGAAGTTGCGACCGTGACTTGGCATGCTTTCCGAGCCGACTCGTTTCGTCCTCCCACCGGTGGCGGCCCGCAGCCAGTGGTTCAACGGACTCCGATCACGAATACTGCAACAGTAACGCCTAGTTTACGCCTCTATTTCTATTCCCATGCTCCGGGCGGTGCCGGCGATCTGTTTCATCGCCGACTCCACGTTTTTCGTGTTCAGGTCGGGTAGCTTGACCTCTGCGATCTCGCGCACCTGTTCGCTGCTGAGCGTACCCGCCTTGTCCTTGTTAGGGACGCCCGAGCCCTTTTCCAATCCGGCAGCCTTCCGGATCAGAACAGAAGCTGGCGGAGTTTTCGTGACGAACGTGAAAGATCGGTCACCGAATACAGTGATCTCCACCGGGATGGTGAAGCCAGCCTTATCCTGGGTGCGTGAGTTAAACTGCTTGCAGAACTCCATGATATTCAAGCCGTGCTGGCCCAGGGCCGGGCCCACCGGCGGGGCCGGGTTCGCCTGGCCCCCTGGCACATGGAGCTTCACAAATCCGACGACCTTCTTAGACATGGATCAGAACCCCTTCAACTGCGTGTAGTCCAATTCAACGGTGGTGGGCCGCCCGAACAGCGACACCTCCACTTTCACCTTTCCCTTGTCATCGAACACTTCCTGCACGGTACCCGAAAAATCGCTGAACGGACCTTGCGTGATCTCTACCACCTGTCCCATGTGGAAGGGGATCTCCTCGCGAGCATCCTCTTCCTCCTCGCCTGTGGTCACACCAAGGATCTTGTTGATCTCCTCGTCACGGAGGGGCTTCGGGTCACGGCCCGTCCCGACGAACTTGATTACACCCTGGATGTTGTTGACCACATGCACGGTGCGCTCGTTCAAAATCATCTCCACCAGCACATAACCAGGGTACATCCGCTGCGTTACCGTCACCCGCTTACCGTTGCGGATCTCCATCACGTCCTGCGTAGGAACCAGCACGGCAGAAATCTGCTTTTCTCCGAGAGTCTCTCCCGGCTCGTCCTCGACCTTTCGGACGATGAGCTTCTGGACCTTGTTTTCGTGGCCCGAATAGGTCTGGATCGCGTACCAGCGCTTACCCTCAGTCATCAAGCCCCGAAGATCCCCATGATCGAGTTGATCAAGGTCCGAACCGAAACATCCATGAGCCAGATGATCGCACTGACCATGAACACAAAGAACAACACCACCAGCGTGGCGTTCTTCAGCTGGGGGTAGTCCGGCCACGTGACCTTACGGAGCTCATCAACGGACTCCTCGATAAAGGTCCTGCTATCCTGGATCCTACCGCCGACGGCCATCGGGCTACTTTGTCTCCTTGTGGGCCGTGTGCTTACGGCATCGTGGGCAATATTTCTTCCGCGCTACTCGCTCCGGGTGTAATCGCTTGTTCTTGTCGGTGTGGTAGTTACGCTCTTCGCAGGTGTTGCACGCGAGCGTGATCTTATCCCTCATCTCACCAGACCTCCGGATCTCAACGCTGTAAACGGGAGGTGAGGCCACCCCGCCCCAAAGCTCCGACCGGGGATTGAACCCGGGACCTCTTCCTTACCAAGGAAGCGCTCTACCGCTGAGCTATCGGAGCGCCCCGGGCCATCTAGTCGACCTGCTGCCTGGTCGCCAAAGAGCGGGAGACGGGACTCGAACCC
>DEAG01000027.1:66254-70458 GCA_002346665.1 Gemmatimonadales bacterium UBA2988 | reverse complement strand
GCTCTAGCCAACTGAGCTACTCCCGCGAAATTCCTACCCCCCTCCGACTTTACAGTGGTGGGGGGAGGATTCGAACCTCCGTAGGCATAAGCCAGCAGATTTACAGTCTGCCCCGGTTGGCCGCTTCGGTACCCCACCCCAAACACTCGCACTGGCTGCCCAATCCCATCAGCGACAAAAAAAGGCCCCCCTCGGCCCCGTCGCGAAATTAGCTTTTCAAAATAAACCTAGCCTCCTGAGGGAGCAAGGGAGGCAGAAGGAGCAAAACAGGCCCCGGGGCACCCAGCGCCAGCTCAGCAGGCCCCGAGGCTATCGCGAGTTCAAGTTCGCCGGCAGGCAGCTGCTCGCGAGGTGCTCGCACAAGGCGTTCGTGTAAACCTCGTTCATCGTCACGAAGCTGTTGCGGTCGAAGGCGGCGCCGTGTGCTCCAGGCGGGTAGAAGCGGAAATCGACATCTTTCCCGGCCGAGGCCAGGGCCGTCAGCAGCTGCATGGTATTCTGGGGGTGGACGTTCTCGTCCATCGCCGAGTGCACAAGCAGCAGGTGCCCTCGGAGATTCTCCGCCATCGGGATAACAGAACTCCGTTCGTACCCCTCCCGGTTGGCGTTGAGCAGCCCCATGTAACGCTCCGTGTAGATCGTATCGTAGAGTCTCCAATCGGTGACGGGTGAGTTGGCGATCCCGAGGGCGAAGAGCTCAGGGTAGCGCAGCATCGAGTAGATCGCGCTGTAGCCGCCGTAGCTCGTCCCCTGGATGCCGATGTGCTCTCGGTCCACGTAGGCCTGCGTGCCCATATACTTCGCGAGCTCGGCGAAGTCGTGGCTCTCCCACTTACCCAGGTGCCCGTAAACGACTTCCATGAAATCACGCCCGTAGTTTCCCGAGCCACGGTTGTTCAGCCCCACCACGATGTATCCGTGCTGCACGAGATACTGGTACCAACCGTTGGTCTCGAAGGCATCGCGGACCTGCTGCGAGCCCGGACCTCCATAAATGGAGATCAGCACCGGATAGCGCTGGGTGGGATCGAAGTCCGGTGGTTTGATCATGGAACCGTCGAGCTGAACACCGTCGTTGGTGGTGAAGCGAAAGAGCTCACGGGGAGAGTAGGCGTGGCTCTGGAGCCACCGTGTCGTGATAGCGTTGTCCTCTAAGGTCGCCAGTTTCTGGCCGTCCGTGGACCAGAGCTCCACCTGCCTGGGCTGCTGCAAGTTGGACCAGCTGTCGATGTAGAATGCCCCGTTGGGCGACAGGTTGACCGAGTGGGTGCCGCGCGTCTGGGTAAGGCGCCGCTTGCCGGTTCCGTCAAAACCGACCGCGTAGAGGTGGCGCTCGAGAGGGGATGGCTCGGTGGACGTGTAATAGATTGTCTTCGTGTCGGGCTCAATCCCATCCACTCGCGTTACTACCCAGGGACCCTGGGTGACTTGGTTTAGCAGGTTCCCGTCGTAGTCGTAGCGGTAAATGTGCTGCCACCCATCCCGGTCCGAGATCCAGAGCAGCTCACGCACACCCTCCGGGAAGTACAGGTAGTCTTGAACATCCGCGAAGAAATCGAACACGTCGATCCAGGCATCGGACTTCTCTTCGAAGAGAAGGCGGCGCCCCCCCGTGTTGACGTCAAAGAAGAAGACCTTGAGATCGTTCTGGGTACGGTTCAGGGTCACCACCGCCAGCGTGTCCTTCGCGGACGTCCAGTAGACGCGCGGGATGTAGAAATCCCCGGACTCGCCGGTTTCCATCCAGCGCGTCTCTCCACTGGTCACGTCCGCGACGCCAATCCGTACGACTGGATTCTTGTCCCCCACCTTCGGGTAGGGGATGCTGACGAATCGGGGGTGTTTCCCCTCGTAGTCTGTAAGCTGGACGACCGGAACGCCCCGCTCGTCGGTCTCCCAGAAAGCGACCCGCCGGCTGTCGGGCGACCACCGCCAAGCCTGGGTCTGTCCGAATTCCTCCTCGTAGACCCAATCGAACACCCCCGCGAAGATCGAGTCGCTGCCTCCCGTCGTGAGGCGGCGCTCCTCAGCTGCGTTCATATCGTAGACGAACAGGTCACCCCCACGTTCGTATCCGAGCTTGATCCCGTCCGGCGAGAGTTCCGCGGTACGTGCGTCATCGGCGGCGAGGCGGAGGGTCTTATCGGCAAGGTCATATACGTAGAAATCCGCCATCCCGGAGTTCCGATAGAGGGGCCGGAAGTCCGTCTGGAAGACCAGGTGCCGAGAATCCCTGGACCATTGGAACGACTCGTAAGCGAGCGGCTGCGAGGTGCCTGGCAGGGTCAGGTCGCGGGCCTGGAAGAGCAGCTCGTCACTGAGCGTCGCCGGATCATAGCGGCGGATCTCCTCTTCACGGGTCATCGGGTTCGTGATCGTGTAGGAAAAACGTTCGCCGGCGTCGATCCAGTTCACGCTGGCTGGACCCCCGCGACCTCGCAGGATGGTAGACGTGATCAGCGCCTCCTCGACGCTCGACAGTCGCTCGTTGGCAGACTGCTGGGCGGTGGTGGGCGCAGCCCCCGATCCAGCCAGGATGGCGGTGAAACTCAAGAAGGTCGTAAGGCCTCTCTTCATGGGCATTTTCCGAGTGCAGGACTGTCCAGGAACACCTTCGCCATTCCTGGTCAGGGTAGCTCGAGGTCGAGCACGCTCAGTGCGTCCACCGTGATCGAACCGAAGCGTAGAATCCAGTGCAGGTGCGGGCCCGTCACCCTCCCCGTGGCACCCACCGCGCCGATCCGCTGCCCGGCCGCGACCGTGTCACCGACGGCCACACCGGTTTCCGAGAGATGCAAGTAGCCGGTCGAAAGACCGCCACCGTGATCGATGTAAACGACGTTTCCACCCAAGTAGAACCGGTCCACCAAGCGTACCAAGCCAGGTGCTGCAGCAGTAACGGGCTCCCCCACTCCGCCCTGGAAGTCGGTGCCGGTGTGGCGACTCTGGATCTGGCCGTTGAACTCGCGCCCGTTCCCGAACGGACTCGTCACCCGGGTGGAGCGGGGGCGCACGAAGTCTCCCGGCCTCCAGAAGGGTGGAGTGTCGTGCGCTCCCCGGGCAACCGCCCGCGCCCGCCCCACCTCCGCCCTGGTGCGCGCGGCGAGGGCCGGGGACAGAGGCGCTCCATACTCCGGCGCAACCGTAAGTCGCTCCATCGCGTACCGCCCCGGCGCAACAGGTACGACGTGAGCGAACCGCTCGCTGCGTCCATCCGGCCAAGTCGCGTCGAACTCCAATTCCAGCGCGCTCGGCGCGTCCACCGGCACAGCCGCCACTGCCCAGGACCACCCATCCTCCCCGGCCTGGAACGACACCTGCTCGCCCGCGAACCGCGTCACCAGACTCGGAACTGGCTGACCCCCTTCCTTGATCCGGATCAAGAAGACCGTTCCTTGCTTGGGACGGACAGGATAAAGGTTGACCTCCAGAGAACGGAGGACGCCCGAACCGCTTCCCTGTTCTGCCGCAGGCGCTTGCGCAGCGAGCCCGCCGACGGCAAGGGCAGACGCCAACACGAACACGAAACCGGTACGGAATCCGACAGCGCGCGCAGGCACAATTGCGGACGTTGGAACTCCTGGCCCGATCTGACTTCTTACCACTGTAGCGTCATAAAATGCTAGAGGCCCAACCAGAAGGTGATGGACTCAGGGGTTTGAGTGTCAGCACGAAAAGGCTAAAAAACGAAGGGCCCAAAAAGGAAGATAAACAAGCCGATGGACTCGCCCCCACTTTCAACCCCTATGGAACCGCGAAATAGCCCTCTTCCCATCTCTCACTCCCACCAGACATGCGTCGCAACGTACTAGCCGGATCGGACGAGCAAAACACTTTTGTTTAGCTAGGTGTGGCTGGGTGCCACGGAGGGGGGCTAGCGGTGGCGTGTCATGGTGAAGCTCCACCTACCAAGGCTTCCATTCTCCTTCGGCGAATTCTGGGTCCGTCCCCATCCATATCCCGATTGGGATCCCGATGCCCACACCAAGTCCAATCACTGGCGGCCAAGAATAGCCAGGACATTCAATGCCCCAGTCTGACCCGTCGGACCAGGTCCCCGTGAAACCGCAACTCCTGAACACCTCGACCCCTGCAGCCAAAGCGACCATAGCAACGACGTTATACAAAGCAGTTTTAGCACGGTCCACTACGAAATATTCCGGGTCTATCAAATCGTCTCTGGCTATGATGGTCCCGTCCTCCA
>DEAG01000027.1:15123-65935 GCA_002346665.1 Gemmatimonadales bacterium UBA2988 | reverse complement strand
CTCCAACTGCAGGAGGTCTGGAGTGAGTAGACCTTCGACCATCGACATTGGAGCAACACTATCCAGACTACCCGGAGCAACCCCTCCTCGTGCTCTTTGGCCGGCCTCTTGGCCGACCACCGGAGTGGCGAATATGAGGAGCAGGAAGAGCAGCAGAACGGTGCGGGCGCGGTAGAGTGTCATGCCCTCATTCTGCCCCGCCCCATTCAGGCCCGCAACTCAGGACGCGCAGAACACTGTTCTATAGATCCCCTGCCGTGGCGGTGGAATAAAGGGGGGGGGTACTGGGGGTCTCGACCAGCGGGACTCACGCGGTCGATCTGTGCCGACCTGCACAAGCACTGCCCCCCCCGTCGTCGAAAGGGGGGAGGCTTCCCCAGCTTTCGATCTACCCTCGAAATGCCCCCTCTTGGAGACTATACGGAGACTTGGTCACCTTGGGTGCCAATGAATGCAAAACCCCACAAGCTCGTAAGTGCTTGCGGGGCTTATAGCTCACGGCAAGCTGACGGTCGGAATCGAACCGACGACCTGCTGCTTACAAGGCAGCTGCTCTACCAACTGAGCTACGTCAGCGTAGTGGGCATTTCTTTCAACAACTGCAACATATTTGACCCATCAATATTTTTCCACAACCAAGTGAGTGCGCATAAGGAGTTGCGAATCGGGGGTGGGGGATGAACAGTGGTGCGACACGCGGGGCCTCGCGGGAAGATCACAGACTCATTTAGCCAGGGAGAGCTTCCATGCACGGGCCAGTGAAAAGGTGGACAGCCGTCGTCGCCGCCGCCGGAGTGATGTTGGTCGGGAACACCGGAAACCTGTCCGCCCAGGGCGACAGTAATAGGCAGGCAGCGGATCCCCCTGCCGTAGCGTATAGGAAGGCGATGATGAGATCTAACTCGGCGCACGTGAGCTCGCTGCGCGCTCTCTTGGGCGGCGAGCTCAACCTTCCGGCCCACGTCCTGCACCACACGGCCGCACTCGAAGCCAACGGAAGAATCTCCGCCCACATCTTCCCAGAGGGATCGACACACCCCAACTCGCGCGCGATGGACGAAATCTGGAACAAGAAGGACGAATTCGCCGCACAGGTGACAGTGTTCGCCGACGCAACTCGGACGCTGAATGCGATCGCGCAGCGGGGTTTCAACGACCAGACCCTGGCTGCGCTGACCGTGGTCCGACAGACCTGCAGAGCCTGCCACACGGCGTTCCGCAAGCCGGCCGCCCAGTGAA
Organism: Gemmatimonadales bacterium UBA2988; assembly: GCA_002346665.1. Lineage (GTDB taxonomy): Bacteria > Gemmatimonadota > Gemmatimonadetes > Longimicrobiales > Gaopeijiaceae > UBA2988. Next base: position 64,696 of record DEAG01000027.1, on the reverse strand, counting down.
CACTGTGGTGTAGCACACGCAGCTGACCCCGAGGGTGGGCCGGGGGAGAGCCCCCGGCCCACCCTCGGCTAGCCGTGACTTACGGTTCCCTCCACCCTCCCTACGACCTTCCAGCGCGTCCCGTTTGCGGAATCCTCCAAAACGATACCGCGCTCTAACAACTCCCGACGGATAGCGTCCGCGCGCGCGAAGTCCCGGACACTCCGGGCCGCTCGACGCTCCTCAACCATCTGGTCCACCCGGGTGATCGTACCCGGATCGAGCGTGCGTGAAGCGCCCGCGACCTCTACCAGACCGAGCACACGGTCGATCGAGGCCAGCACTTTCTGGATCGCCTCGCGTTCGGCGGGAGGGACCGGCCCGGCGCGGTCGAGCGCGGCGTTCCCCTGCCCGACCAATACGAAGAGAGCGGCCAGGGCATCGGCAGTGTTCAGATCGTCGTCCATGCCGTCCCGGAAAGCCTCTAGGGCGGTGGTCGCCAGCTCGGCCAGACCGGCAGTGGGGGCATCCGTGGCGACCGGCACCTCTTCGATGCGGGCTTCGAAATCTAGCAGCCGCTGTACGGCACGGCCCGATGCCTCCAGCCCCTCCATGGTGAAATTGAGTTCGCTCCGGTACTGAGCGGAAAGCAGCAGGTGGCGGATGGCCGCAGGCTCGTGTCCCGCCTCCAGGAGATCGCGCACCACGATGAAATTACCCAGGGACTTGGACATCTTGCGTCCCTCCACGAGCAGGTGCTTAACGTGGAGCCAATGGCGGACGAAAGGCTTTCCCGTCACCCCTTCGGACTGCGCGATCTCGTCCTCGTGGTGGGGGAAGACCAGGTCCTCTCCGCCCATGTGGACGTCGAGGGTCTCCCCCAACTCCGTTATACTCATCACCGAGCACTCGAGGTGCCACCCGGGTCGACCTCGGCCCCAGGGAGAGTCCCACGCCGCCCCGGCAGCCTCGTCCGCCGGCTTGGCCGATTTCCAGAGGGCAAAGTCGCGAACGTCGTCTTTTCCGTAGTTGTCGACCGCCACCCGCGCGCCCGCGCGCAAGGCCTCGGGGTCGACCCGTGACAGCTTGCCGTAACCGGGAAAAGCCGCGATCGAAAAATAGACCGAACCATCCTCGGTAGTGTAGGCGAGCCCCTTACCCAACAGCTGAGCGACAAACTCCACCATCTTATCCACGTATTCTGTGGCCACGGGATAAGCGTCCGCAGGCAGAATCCCCAGGGTGCGCGTATCGGCTAGGAAGGCCTCGGTGAAGGGATGCGTATACTCGCGAAGCGACACCCCACTACGAGCGGCCGCCTCGATCGTGCGGTCGTCCACGTCGGTCAGGTTGACGACCAACTGTACCTGAAAGCCACTCCACTCGAGGTAGCGGTGGAGCAGATCGTAGACGAGGAAGCTCCGGTAGTTCCCGATGTGCGGGTAGTCGTACACCGTAGGACCGCACCCGTAGACCCGGACACGGGGTGGGTCAAGGGGCCGGAACGGCTCCAGTGAACGGCTCAGCGTGTTGTAGAGTTCGAGCGCCATGTCAGCGGAGTACCCTCATAGGCTCATGCCCCGGACTTCCCGGCAGGCTCAAGGGAGCGGCGCACCTTCTCCAGGGCCGCCGCCGGGTCAGCGGCCGCGGTGACCGTACGACCGAGCACTAGATGACTGGCCCCCGCACCGGCCGCCTCGCTGGGCGTGGCTACGCGTGCCTGGTCGTTGACGTCGACGCCCGGGAGTCGGATGCCAGGCGTCACCACCAGAAATTCCTTCCCAAGCCGCCGGCGCAGCGCCTGAACCTCTTGAGGGGATGCGACGACACCGTCGAGCCCATTCTCCTGTGAGAGCGTGGCGAGCCGAACGACCTGTTTGCGCAGAGAGGAGATGGGGCGCCCCCACATGTCCTCTACGTCGCCAGAAGAAAGAGACGTAAGCAACGTAACCCCGAGCAACGCTACCCGGCCTTCCGCGGCCTCAGCGGCCACCCTCATCATCCTGCCCCCCCCGGCTACGTGAATCGTGAGCAACTCGACACCCAGATCAGTGGCCGCGCGTACCGCACCGCTCACCGTGTTAGGAATATCGTGCAGCTTCAGGTCCAGAAACACGCGCTTGTCCCGCCGACTCAGCTCCCGCACCACCCCGGGACCTGAACGCGTGTAGAGCTCAAGCCCGACCTTGTAGAAATCCGCCGCTTCGTCCAGAAGATCCACCATCGCCAACGCACGAGCCTGCGAAGCGAAATCCAAAGCAACGATCAACTCGGGCACCGCAGTTAACCTTCCACCCGAGCGCCCGGCGGCGGCGTGCCCGGCGAGGTCACTTTGGCGGGAGCCGAACGCGGCAGACCGGCTCCCACCAGGTCGTCCACGGACCCGACCCCCTGCCGCCGCCCCCACCGTTCGAGGTCCCGGATAATACGCTCGGCCGAGCGGGGATCAGCGAAGGTGGCTGTGCCGACCTGCACGAGAAAGGCTCCCGCGAACAAGTACTGGAGCGCGTCGCGGGCCGATCCGACGCCACCTACACCCAACAGGGGAAGCGCGGTCATCCGACGGACAGTGGCGACCGCCAGCAGTCCTGCTCCCAGAAGGCCGGGACCACTAATCCCTCCATGACCAGCACCCAGCACGGCACGCCGGTGATCCGTGTCGATCGCGAGCCCGGGCAGCGTGTTCACCAGCGTGAGGCCATCGGCGCCAGCGCCCTCAGCACAGCGCGCTGTCTCGCCCAGGTTGGGATCGTTCGGCGCCAGTTTGACCAGGAGCGGCCGCCCTGTGCGCGCGCGCGTACCCGCCACCACTTCCGTCACCGCGTCAGGATCCAGTACGAACGGACGTTGCATACGACTGTCGTTCGGACACGACAGATTGAGTTCGTACCCTACGAAGCCTTCCTCTTTGTCGAGCCCCTCGACCAGCGCCAGATACTCCTCAGGCGCGCGACCCGCCAGGCTGACGAATACCTTAGCCCGGCGCATATGCTCCCGTATCCATGGCAGTTTTTCAGAGCGCACCCGGTCAAGCCCTGGGTTGGCGAGCCCAACAGAGTTGATCATGGACGTGCCGATCTCGGCCATGCGGGGAGACTGGTTACCAAGGCGGGGCTCCAACGTAACCGACTTGGTGACCAGGCCGCCCAGCGCCTCCAAGTCCACGACCTCTTGTAGTTCTTGCCCGAAACCACACGTCCCGGCAGCCAGCAGGACCGGGTTCTGGAAAACTATTCCCCACCGCTCTACGGCGAGCTTCACTGCGCAGAGCGGGCAGGGGGATAACACTCGAAGAAACGATCCGCCGCCAGGGCGATGGCCCGGGCGGCAGCTACCTGAAAATCATCGCTCTCCAAGAGTCGTTCCTCCGCACGATTGTAGATGAAACCGACCTCGACCATAACAGCTGGCATCATCCCGTTGGTGATCACCGCCAAGGGAGACTGCTTCACCCCCGGTTAGGACCGGGGGGCACCAGCGACAGCCCTTCCCCGACCATCTCCGCCAGCAGGGACGAACAGTGCTGATGGTCGAGATCACCCAGCTCCTTGGGGATGCCACTCAGACCCGGGTCCTGGATAGCCACAGCAACCGTGAACGCCCCGAACAGCGAGGACGCCCGCGTCGTCACTCGCCCTCCACGGATCGTCTTTGGTCCCGTTCCTGCGCTCGCTGCCTCAACTTCTCACGCTTGTCGTATAGCTTGCGACCCCGCGCGAGACCTAGGGTGACCTTCGCTAACCCACGTCTGAAGTGAAGGCCCAGGGGAACCAGGGTGAGCCCCTTCTCCTCCACCTTTCCAACCAGACGTCGGATCTCGCCGCGGCTGAGCAGTAGCTTGCGTGCGCGAAGCGGATCTTCGTTGAAGCGATTGGCCTGCTCGTAGGGCGAGATGTGCAGATTGTGGAGCCACACCTCAGCACCGGAAACACGAGCGAAGGCATCATGAAAGGCTACCTTCCCGTTGCGCAGTGATTTGACCTCCGGCCCCTTGAGCACAATACCCGCCTCCCAGGTTTCCAGGATTTCGTAGGCGTGCCGGACTTTTCGGTTGGTAGCTACCACCTTCTTCCCGTCGGCCTCCGCCATCCCACTCAAGCTAACCGATCACGCCCGCAGAGGGGTGATGGTGAGAACCATGGAAAGGAACGACGAGATGATGCGACTGGCGCGGTGGATAGCGCCTGTCTCATCAGTAGATGAGCTCAGGTGCTTGCGGCCCCCTGTTCCGGGGCCCCGGACGAGCCGGCGTTGCTCCCGGCGGCGCTCGGCGCAGTGCGCGCGGCATCGACTCCGGCGCGATAGGCGGTCTTGGACTGCTCCAGACGGCGCTCGAGATCGGCACGCGCCTCCCGGGCAGCCTGCCGTCCGGACTCGACAGCATCACGCAGCTCCTCCTGCGCGGCCCGTACCCGCTCCTCGGCATGGACCCGGAACCGACGCGCCTGTTTCTTGATCTCCTCCTGTGTTTCCTCTCCGCTCTGAGGGGCTAGAAGCAGGGCCAGGCCAGCCCCCACCAGGGCACCGAGGACGAACGACCCAAATCCACCGTCCCGGTCTCTCTCAATCACGATGTGCGGTTCACCCTCAGGCATCTCAACCTCCTAGCTCGCGAACGGCGGGAACCTTTAATGTGCCCGTCGGGGAGTCCACCGGTCAACAAGGTGCGAGCGGCTCGCTCCCACAACGCTTATACCCTCCACCGAGGGTCCGCGTTTCCAATCGAAGGAGCCGAGAACCCCTCTCTTCCCAGCAAGCCGTGGGTGATACGCTTGCTAAGTTCAACCCCAGGCTGATCGAGGGGATCGACACCGTAGAGCGCTCCCGCATAGACGGTGGCGATCTGAAAGAGCATGAAAAGAGCCCCCAGCGCAGGGGCGTCCACCCGCTCAAGTTCTACCGTCATGCTGGGCCGCCCAGCCTGGCGGAGAGCCTCTGTAGTGGCCAGCCGCTCCACATCCAGCAGCTCGCCCAGAGTGTGTCCGCCTAGGTATCCAAGCTCGGCGGTGTCAGCATGGAGCGCGGGGATGGCCAGTGGCTCGCCCTGATCCTCGACAGCGAGAAAGATCACGACCTTGTCGCGAGGCCCCTCCATAAAGAGCTGCAGCTGGGAATGTTGGTCGGTGGCGCCCACTGCTGACAGGGGAGTAGGCCCAGTGTGGACCGCCACCCCGGATCGATCAACCGCCTTGCCGAGGGACTCCCCCCACAACTGCTGAAACCAGAGTGCGAACGAACACAACCGGTCGCCATAGGGCATAAGCACGTGAATGGGCATGCCGCCCTCGGTCGCAGCATGGTGAAGGAGCGTGGCGAGGAGCCCTGCCGGGTTCTCCGCCAACTCGTGGGTACGGCAGCGCACCTCCATCGCTCCCGCCCCCGCGAGCAGGTCGTCTATCGCCACTCCCGTCATGGCAGCCGGCCAAAGGCCCACTGGGGAAAGTACGGAGAAGCGACCTCCCACGTTGGACGGAACCGGCAGGGTCGGGATCCCCTCAGCATCGGCGATGCGACGGAGTGCACCCTGTACCGGGTCGGTTGTGAAAATGAAATGCCCCCGCACTTTGTCTTCTCCGACCAGCGCGGAAAGACGCTCACGGATCACCAGGTAGAGGGCCATCGTCTCCGCTGTCGAACCAGACTTGCTCACCACGTTGAACAGCGTCCTGCGCAGATCGAGCCGGTCCAGCAACGGTCCAACGGTGGCCGGATCCGGGTTGTCGAGCACGTAAAGGCGAGGGAGGTAGTCCCGCCCCTCCTCGTCACGCTCGTTCCAACCCGGGTCCAGTAGGGCGTCCCTGAGTGTGGCCGCACCGAGCCCGCTCCCCCCGATGCCCAGCACCACTACATTCTCAAAGCACTGCCCAAACGAGTTCGCCATCTCTTGCACGCGGCGGGCAGTATCGGAAGCCCAGGGCAGGTCGAAGAACCCGATCTCGCCCTTGGCCCGACGCCCCTCTATGTCATCGTATACCTCCCGGAAACGCTCAGCCATGGCGCCATTCAGCCGGGCGGGGTCCAGCCCGACGCCGGGCAAGCTGGGTGCGAGCATCAGGTTCACGTCGAGAACGGGCACGTCCATGGGCTCCGTCAGTCTACGTCAACGGTCAGGCCGTCGTACGCTGGGTAGACACCGTCGGGGAGCTGACCCTCGAGCTCTCGGTGACCTACGCGATGGGTCAGGTGCACGAGGAAGGTACGTTCTGCCCCAACCGAGCGAGACACGGCAATCGCTTCCTCGATGTTGAAGTGGGCAGGATGTGGATTTCCCCACCAAAGGGCGTTTAGAACTAGGGTCCGCACACCCTTTAGGGCGGCGAGGGTGGAAGGAGGGAGTGCTTTGCCGTCGGTCACATAACCCAGCGGTCCGGCACGGAAACCGAACACAGTGGTCACACCGTGCGGCACGGGCAGGGGGACAACCTCTGCGCCGAGCACGCGCACGGACTCGAGAGGCCGAAAGGTGTGCACCTCGATCTCCGGCTTGGTGGTGCTAGGCTGAACGAGTACCGTGGGATCGAATATGTAGGGAAAGCGGGTGCGCAGTTCGGTTTGGTGGATGCTCGGAACCCACATGGCAAGCGAGCCACTCCCGGAGAACGCACGAAGATCGTCGATACCGTGGAGGTGATCGGCGTGCGTATGGGTTACCCACACGGCGTCGAGCGAAGTCACCCCCTCACGCAGCAACTGAAGGCGAAGCTCCGGAGGGGCATCGACTAGCAACCGCCCATCAGGGAGGTCGAGCAGCGCCCCGCTCCGGGTACGCCGGTCTCTGGGGTCGTCGGAAGTGCATACCGCGCACGCGCACCCGAGCACCGGGACGCCGAAAGATGTGCCGGTGCCAAGGAAAGTGAGCCTCATCTCCGCTCTCGGGACGGCTGCCACCCGGCAGTCAAAGCTGCTCCACACGCATCGTATTCGTGCTCCCCGCGGTGTGGAAGGGCACCCCGGCGGTCACCACCACGGAGTTTCCTGGCCGACCCACTCCAGCCTCCATAACCGAGTGCTTACCGAACGCGGTGAGCGCTTCATAGCTGACCTCCGACTCCTCACAGAGGACCGGGTGCACCCCCCAAACAGCCGCTAGGTGCCGGAAAGTTGAGGGATCGGTACAGATCGCGAACACGGGGACGGCCGAGCGATAACTGGAGACCAGCCGTGCTGAAAACCCGCTCCGCGTGATTACCAGGATAGCTGGGGATCCGAGCTGCCGAGCCGCATCTACCGTGGCTGAGGCGATGGCGTGCTCACGGAGGGTCGCCCCTGCACGGTCGCCATCGGCCGGACGGGTCACGTACCGGGGACCGTGCTCCAGTACTCCCGACCCTTCGATTTCCCTAGCGATCCGCACTAGGGCTTCGAGAGCCTGCACGGGGTAGTGCCCAGCCGCGGTCTCGCCCGAGAGCATTAGGGCATCGGTACCGTCCAGCACCGCGTTGGCCACATCGGACGCCTCAGCCCGAGTCGGCCGGGGATGGTCGATCATCGAATCGAGCATCTGGGTCGCGGTGATCACCGGACGTCCGAATAAGTTGGCAAGTTGAATGATCTTCTTCTGCGCCAGCGGGACTTCCTCGAAGGGAAGCTCGACACCGAGATCGCCGCGTGCCACCATTACAGCGTCGGTCTCGGAGAGGATCTCCTCAAGGGCTGCAAGTGCGCTCGCCTTCTCGATCTTAGCCACCACGAGCGAGCGCGCCTGGACCTTCTCCTTCAGGAGCGTCACGTCGGCGGCGCAGCGCACAAAAGAGAGCCCCACATACTCCACTCCGGCCCCCAGGGCAAACTCGAGGTCGCTCTCGTCCTTGGGCGTGAGGGAAACGGCGCCTACCGCCACTCCGGGAAGGTTGATCCCCTTGCGACTCCACAAAGTGCCGCCTCGCACCACTGTAAGGGTCGCTCGGTCACCCCGGGAGCCAATCACCTCAAGTTCGAGCAATCCGTCATCTATGAGGATATGGTTCCCTGGCTTCAGGTTCTCCGCAAGGGTGCCACAGGTAGTCGGTATTTCGTCATCTGATACAGGGTCAACCCCCTCCGCTACCAAGACGACACGATCCCCCCGGGTCAGTTCTACGGGGGCCGGCAGATCCCCTATTCTAATCTTGGGGCCCGCCAAGTCGGCCAGCACCGCCACCGGACGACCGGCCACACGGGCCGCCTCCCGCACGAGATCAATGTTCCTGGCGTGGGTCTCCTGTGATCCGTGGGACATGTTCAGGCGGGCCACACTCAACCCGCCGGCCACCAAGGCCCCGATCACTTCCGGAGAGGAGCTGCTGGGCCCCAGGGTGCAGACCATCTTAGTTCTGAGCATGAATTCCCAGGTGTTATGGCGACGAAGTCGGTCAAGCTCACCACGGCCCCCCGTCACTGCAAGGTGCCGGAACGGCTAATCCCCCCCGGAGTAGAAAATACCGAGGGTCTGTAGTCGGCGTGCAGCGGCCCACCCCGGATGCAAGCAGAGAGAGACCAGTCACCAGCATGTCCTTCGCCCTCGTCGATGACCCGACCGATCTCCCGTTGCTGCAACGGGCCCTCGCATCCGAACCTTGGCTCGCCCTGGATTGTGAAGCGGCGGGCTTTCACCGGTACTCCGACCGACTGTGCTTGCTCCAGATCAGCACATCTGGCGCCACCCATATTGTCGATCCGCTTGCCTTCGACCCCGGCGACACCCTGAGGGGGCCGCTCGAGGACCCTGCGATCGAAGTTCTCATGCATGGCGCGGACTACGACCTGCGTCTTCTCGACCGAGATCTGAGCGTGCGCTTGCGGGGGCTGTTCGATACCCAGGTGGCAGCCGCACTGTTGGGAGAGCGATCCCTAGGTCTGGCCGCTCTGCTCGAGCTCCATCTGGGAGTCAAGCTCTCCAAGAAATTCCAGCGCTCGGACTGGGCTCGACGCCCACTGCCGGAGGACATGCTGGAATACGCGGCAAGCGATACCATCCACCTGCGCGAGCTCGCCGACCTCCTGCGTGCGCGCCTGGATCAGGCTGGACGCATGACTTGGGTGCTTGATGAGTGCCGGTTCCTGGAGGAAGCCCGTTGGGAAGGCGATCCCGGCGACGATCTCGAGGACCCAGTCACCCGCGTGCGGGGAGCCCGCGACCTGACACCCCGGGAGGTGGCACTCCTGCGTGAGGCGCTCATCTGGCGAGACAAAATTGCCCGCGCGCGAGACAAGGCTCCCTTCCGAGTCGCAGGCGACCAGGCGCTGCTGGAAGTGGTTGTGCGGCGTCCCGGAACTCCCGATCAGCTCGCCGAGGTCCGGGGATTCAACCGGGCCCTGGCCAGCCAGGAGGGCCAGGATCTGCTGGAGCGCATGGCCCGCGTGGCGCTGCTTCCGGACGGCTACATCGTCCCCTACCCACGTCGAACTGGCACTGGAACCGGCCGCCCAGCTCCCGACACTGAGGAGCGGGCGTTACGGCTGAAAGAGGCCCGCAACCGGCGGGCTGACGACCTCGGCATCGACCGTGGCACGCTTCTCTCGAACGCCGTGCTGTTCGAGATCGCCAGGCTAGAGCCACGCTCCCCGGACGAGCTTGACATGGTGCCCGGCCTGCGACACTGGCAGGCCGAGGTCCTAGGGGAGACCCTCCTGGCCACGCTCAACAAGCGCAAAGTCGTGGCTCGCTGATATCCCTAGGCTGCCGCCTCCTCCTTCAGCTTGCAGTCGATGCAATAGCGCGCATGAGGAAGTGCGTCGAGCCGCTCGAAACCCACGGGTTTACCACAGGTATGACAGGCGCCGAAGCTATCCGGGTCGTTGTAGAGCCGGCGAAGAGCCTCCTCGAGCCTGTACAGATAGCGCCCTTCCTTGGTGGCGAAGAGGGCCGCCTTCTCCCGCTCCATGGCCTCAGTGCCTTGATCAGCCATGTGGTCGGTGTACACCGCTAGGTCGGAATCGCCGGACTCGCGGTCCGCCTTTGCCATTTCGTCGAAGAGACCCAACGAACGAAGGGCGCGCCCGCGCTCCTCAAGAAGCCGCTTCTCAATGTGGACTAACTGCTTCTTTTTCAGCACCGCCATCCCGCCCCCCTTGTCGAGGACGTCCGAACAAAGATGCCAAAATTTAGCCCATCAATGCATCACAGTCCACCGGAACCGAGGCCCCTCAGCAACGGGTTCAGGACCCGCACGGGTTCGGACGGGTAGCCCGGCGGCATGGAAACCATCACATGCCGGCGCTGCAAGCGCGAGGACGCACAGGTGCAAGAACGTGCACCGTTCAGGAACGAGCTGGGCGAACGTCTACGCGAAGCGATCTGTAGCGATTGCTGGAAGGACTGGCTGAAACACCAGACCTCACTGATCAACCACTACGGCCTAGATCCGCGCGATGCCGAAGCACGAGAATTCCTATACTCTCAGGTCGAGAAAGTGTTGCTCGGTGATGGCGAGGCCGAGCAGGTGGACACCTCGAAGCAGGGCGAGATTGAGTGGTGATGCGGGACCTTCTAGTGCATACCACTGCCTCCGGAGAGCTGCTTAACTAGCTCCCCGAGCACGTGCTTGGCGTCTCCGAATAGCATCCACGTCCGGTCCGAGAAGTACAGTTCGTTGTCGATGCCCGCGAATCCCGGGTTCTTGCTGCGCTTGATCGCGAACACCGTGCGAGCCTTGTCCGCGGCAATGATGGGCATGCCGTAAATGGGGCTCGTTTCGTCATAGCGGGCGGCGGGATTGACTACGTCGTTCGCCCCCACCACCAGCGCTACGTCACACTGCGGCATATCGGCATTGATGTCCTCCATCTCCACCAGATCGTCATAGGGGATTTCTGCTTCCGCCAATAACACGTTCATATGACCCGGCATGCGTCCAGCCACAGGATGGATCGCGAATTTGACCGATATTCCGAGCTTCGTAAGATGATCGTACAACTCGCGCACCTTGTGCTGAGCCTGGGCCACCGCCATCCCGTAGCCCGGAACGATCACGACCAATTGAGACTGCTCCAGCACGTGGCCGGCGCCCTCGATCGTCTCTGGTTTGTAAACTTGCTCCTCTCCCTCTTCCTTCGCCTGCTGTACCTGCCCGAACGCGCCGAACAACACGTTGGTAAACGAACGGTTCATCGCCTTGCACATGATGATGGACAGGATTAGGCCGCTCGAACCGTCCAACGCACCTGCCGTGATCAGCAGCTTGTTGTCTAACACGAATCCCATCGCCACAGCAGAGAGACCGGCATACGCGTTCAGTATCGCGATCACAGTCGGCATATCCGCACCGCCGATTGGGATGATGAGTAGCACCCCGAAAATAAGTGCAAGCACGATGATGACCGAGAAGAGCTTGGGCGCCACGTCCGCTGCGGGAAAGAACACCAGGAAAACCCCGATCGCGACAGCAGCCAGGAGTAAACCCAGGTTGACTATATTCTGCCCGACGTACGTCACCGGGCGCTGCGGTATCCACTTCACCTCCTGTAGCTTCCCTGCAGCCAGCAAGCTGCCGGTGAAAGTGAGATAGCCGAGGATGATCTCGATCAAAATCGCGACCATCCGAAACCTGGTGAGGTGCTCAGCACCTTCGCTCAGCCAGAGGTAGTATTTCGCCGTACCTACCAGTCCGGCGGCTATACCACCAAACGCGTGCGACAACGCTGTCCGTTGGGGCACCGCGGTCATCGGAACCATCGAGAGCGGCACACCTACCACGAAGCCCGCGATTATCGCGATTACTATCCACAGGTGGTGAACAACGATCTCCTGGCCCCACGTTGAGAGCACCGCGATCGTCATCGCCAAGGTACCTGCCATGACCGCACGGCGCGCTGTCTTGGGGTCGTTCATCCAGTGGAGCGAAAAGATGAAGAGGACCGTCGCGACCAGATACGAGAACGAAAGGATCGAAGGGGTCACGGAGAAACTCATTGACCCTTCCTGTCTACCGTTTTGAACATCTTGAGCATGCGGTCAGTGATAAGGAAACCGGCCACTATGTTGGTCATCGATGCGAATAGCGCGATCGCACCCATTACGCGGATCTCGGTCGGATAGTCCGATCCTGCCACAATGATCGAGCCCACCACCGCAATTGCGGAGATCGCGTTGGTGATCGACATCAGGGGCGTGTGCAACAGCCGGGAGACCCGTCGAATCACCCCAAGCCCGATGAAAGTTGAGAGAGTGAATACGAAGAGCAGAGACCAGTAGTCGGGAGTCTCGACATGCTCTGCCACTTCAGCCACCTCCTGGAGGGCGAGCACCAGCGAAGAGCTGGCGTCTGATGCCGTGAGGCCTAGAGCGAGTAGAGACACCAACACGGGTACGGCGCCCCTCGAAATCCATCGTCGCGACATCCGAACATTCTCCTTTTTCCTAGTGGTCCATTCAGGTGACAAAAACGTCCAACTCACTGGACAGCTATGCCTCCGGCGCTCTTTTCCAGCGCCTCCTTGGTACGGGCGTGGCGTACTTCGCCCTCGTGCGTGATCAAAGCTCCCTCCTGAATTTCATCCCCCAGGTCCAGGTTAAACTTGCCTCCCTCGGCAAACGCCATCAAAAACGCGGTGACGTTGCGCGAGAAGAGAAGACTCGCATGGGTGGGCATGGTCGAGGCCAAGTTCAGGGGAGCAACAATCGTGACGCCTTCTTCGACAACCGTCTCACCGGGACGGGAAAGCTCACAATTGCCGCCGCCGTCAGCCGCTAGGTCGACGATGACAGAGCCTTTCCGCATGCTGCTGACAATTTTACGGTCGAGGAGCTTGGGAGCGAAAATACCGCCTATGAGCGCAGTGGTGATCACTACATCTACCGCTGCGCACTGCTCCACGAGCAGCTCCCGCTGGCGGGCCTGATCCTCCTCGGACAGTTCTTTGGCGTATCCGCCTCCGGCGACCGCACTCTCCTTGAGCTCGATGCCTACGTACTTACCGCCAACGCTCTCAATCTGCTCCTTCACCTCGGGACGTACGTCTGTGGCCGAAACGTTAGCGCCGAGTCGCTTAGCAGTAGCGATCGCCTGGAGGCCAGCGACAGCCGCGCCGATCACAAACACTTTAGCCGGGGGCACCATCCCCGCGGCAGTCATCAGCATCGGGAAGTACTTGTTGAGCTCGGTAGCGGCGATCAGGACACCCTTGTATCCAGCGATGTTCGCCATCGACGAGAGCGTGTCCATCGCCTGGGCACGGCTGATGCGTGGAATCGCGTCGGTCGAAAACGCTGTGACCTGACGTCCTGCGAGAGCACGCACAACGTCGAGGTTGCGCACGGGCATTATCGAGGCGAGCAGGAGCGTTCCCGGACGCATCCAAGCCACTTCATCGCGTCCGCTCGCCCCCCCGGCCGTGGGTGGGTTCACTTTGAGCACGAAGTCGGCGCTGCCTAGTAGCTGGGCACCGTCGCTCTCGACACCCGCACCGACCTGGCGATATGCGTCGTCCGGGAAAAAAGCTGATTCCCCGGCCCCGGCCTCAACCGCGACCGTAAACCCGGCTTTCACAAGCTTCTTGCACGCCTCGGGCGCGAGCGCGACTCGCTGTTCCCCGTGGTGGGTTTCCTTGGGTATGGCGATTTTCATGGATGCTCCTGCAGAATCTCGTTCTTTCCGTGGCGGCACAAACTGTAAGTAATCCCGAACGTACAGCAATACCCTCGTGGCGGTGGTTGATAAAAGGCCCTGCAAGTCCTTTTGGTAACAGCGATGGCGGCAAGACCCAAAGACCCTGGCAGGCCCTCGGCAAAAAGGAGTACTACCTGGAAGCTAGCCCTCCAAAACCGTGGCGATTTCCTCGAGCGCTTCCTCGAGTACCTCCTTCTCGACAACGAGGGGAGGCGCAAAGCGAATCACTTGGCCGTGCGTTTCCTTGGCGAGAATTCCCCGATCCTTGAGCGCCTCACAGTAGGGACGCGCGGTTCCCGACGACTCCCGGATTTCGACTCCGATAAAGAGACCCCGCCCGCGCACCTGCGCGACGTGAGGAGAAGCGAGGGCGTCTAGCTCGCCCATGAACCAACGCCCGAGTTCGTCTGCCCGACCCGGCAGATCCTCTTCGAGAACAACCTTGAGCGAGGCCCGACCGATGGCGGCAGCCAGGGGATTGCCACCAAACGTGGAACCGTGGTCGCCGGGACGGAACACACCCATGTACTCAGCATCTGCCAGAACCGCCGACACCGGATACAAGCCACCCCCCAGCGCCTTACCCACTATCAGCACATCAGGCCGCACGTCCTCCCACTCGCACGCGAACAGACGCCCTGTCCTGCCGAGCCCGGTCTGGATCTCGTCGACCATCATCACGATCCCGCTCCGGTCACATATCTCCCGCACTCTCCGTAGAAAGTCGTCAGGCGGGACGATCACCCCACCCTCGCCCTGGATCGGCTCGAACAGGAAGCCCACCGTTTGATCCGTCACCGCCGCAGCGAGGGCGTCCGCGTCTCCGAACGGAACCGTCTTGAACCCCGGAGCGAACGGACCGAAGTCCTCCCGGTACTGCACCTCTGAGCTGAACCCGACCACCGTGGTGGTACGGCCGTGGAAATTGTTCTGGCAGACGATAATCTCGGCCTGCCCGTCGGGGACACCCTTCTTCTGGTAGCCCCATTTCCGAACCATCTTGATCGCCGTCTCGACCGCCTCGGCTCCGGAATTCATCGGCAGGGCCTGGTCGTAACCAGTGGCTGCGCACAGCTCTCGCAAGAACGGGCCCAACTGATCGTTGTGAAACGCCCGTGAGGTGAGCGTGACCCGGTCCAGTTGAGTGCGCACTGCCCTCACGATGGCAGGGTGGCAGTGGCCCTGGTTCAACGCAGAATATGCGGACAGCATGTCCAGGTAACGTCGCCCCTCCACATCCCACACCCACACTCCTTCCCCCCGCTCGATGACCACGTCGAGGGGTTGGTAGTTGGTGGCGCAGTACCGCTCAGTGTCCTCGAGGAGACCCTCGGTGCGGTCGGAAGCTATATCGGTGGCCATCATACCTCTCACGGCAAGTATTCCCTTCGCTGCCCGAAATCTCGCTGAGCCCCGCAATAAGCAGCAAGGTCCGCCAGCTCGCCTGCGACTACCGGTGGCGTCGCGAATCTGAGCCCAGGTCGGCCGCTACCCTCAAGGGCTCTCTTCCAATCGCACGAGCAAGCGCTGCGCATCCTCCCGCCACACCGCATCCGGCGGATGACGCACTGGGAGCGCCAGAAGTTCCCGCAGCTGGAGCTCCGCTTCAGCTCGCCGCCCCAGCCGTAGGTAGGTCTGTGCGAGTTCGTACCGGAACAGGATCATGAAGGGCGCCCCTTTGACGGAAGCAAGCTGGTGCCGCTCGGCCTCCACCCAGCTCGCCGAATCGAGGGCGGTGTTGTCGCCAGTGAGCAGCCTGGCGATAAAACCCTTCACGCGCCCCAGCGTCATCACCTCGAAGTTGACCTTGCCAAGGATGTTATGAGCGCCCGGGTGACCCGGCTCTAGAGCGAGCACCCGCTGCGCCAGAACCCAAACCTCCTGGGCCAGTTGGGGGATGACCCGAGGGCTCTCTTGGAGCGCGCGCCGGCCCTCCGCCGCGGCCAGCAAATACAAACCCTCCACCCGAAGCGAGTCGAGCGCAACGACACGCGCCGCATGGGCCGCAGACCGGCGGTACCACTCCATTTGCACGCTTTCCTCGGTGGCCAGGAGCCCTAGGGCCAGAGCTGCCCGCGAGGCTCGCCATATCGCCTCTTCGTCTGTCGAATCGGCGCCGGCGATCTCCTCCGCAGCCTCGAGCGAGCCGCGCGCGTCCAGGGCAACATAGAGAGAATCCACCAAAGAGAGGTCGGGCCGGGTCGGGACCGGAGGAAGGCCGTCGAACGCAGGTAGGGAATCCTGGGCCCACACAGGACGGGCCAGGGTAATCCAAAGGAGTGCCAGGCCGAAGAACGGAAGTGTGCAGGAGCGCATACACAAATCTCGGCCTGAGCAAGAAGCGGTTCAACCGCTTACCTTTTGGCGATGGGCTTCCGAACGGACTTTCAGGACCGCCCACCCGAGGTTTTCTTCACGGTGGACGTCGAACCCGATTGTCCCCCCTACCTCCACGGGTGGAGGGGGGTCACCGAAGGGCTACCGCAGCTTCTAGATCTCCTGGCCGGCGAGAAGGTCCCCGCCACGTTTTTCGTGACCGGTCAGACTGCCGAGCGCTTCCCGAACATCGTCCGCCAGCTGGTGGCCGCGGGACACGAGCTGGGATGTCACGGCTACAGCCATGGGCGCTTCGGCGCCATGGACCGAATCCAAGCCGAGCTCGAGCTGGCCAAAGCCTCGTCCGCGCTGCGCCGGTTCAGCCCCACCACCGCGTTCCGGGCACCCAACCTGGACCTGCCGGACGCATTTCTCCCCCTTCTGGTGGAGGCGGGCTTCGGTGTGGACTCTTCAGAGGGGTCCCACCGACTCGACCACCGAGTGCGTCGGTTGGCCCGGACCCGGCGCGAGACCACCGGCCTGCTCCGGCTGCCCGCCTCCACTACCTCGTCAGTCCTCCGGCTCCCTCCTGGGCTGCGCGACCCTTGGCTGGCCCGACTGGAGCGACCGGTGGTCCTCCTCTTCCATCCCTGGGAGCTGGTCGACCTGCGCGGGGAAAGACGACTACGCTGGGACTGCCGCGCGGGGACGGGACCCCGCGCGCTGGCTGCGGTGCGGGAGGTGATCCACCTCTTCCGCGGCTGCGGAGCGCGCTTCGGAACGGTCGCGGACTGGGCTGCCACCCAAACCACCGCCTAGCAGTTCACCCCGCTGCCCCCGGCAACCGGCCCCGTCCAGGGCGCGCTCGTAGAGCTCCAGATGGCGGGCCACAGTGCTGGTCCAGCTCACCGATGGCGCCACCTCCCTGTTGTTGCGAGTGATCCGCGCCAACAGGACCCCATCCGTTCCCAATCGCACCAACGCGTCCACGACGCCGGCGTCTGAACCGGCTAGCAGACCTTCCCTGCCCTGCTCCAGCAGCGAGGCCATACCGGTGTCCCGCCGCGCCACCACCGGTAGCCCCGCAGCCCGCGCCTCGAGCGCCGCAATCCCGAAGGACTCGAGTACGCTCACGAGCACGAACGCATCCGCTCGGGCAAAGCGCTCGCGGATGACTGGTCGCGGCAGATACCCGGCGAACTCGACAGCGGACGCGATGCCGAGGCGGCGTGCTTCGGCCTCCATCCGCCGCCGCTCTGGGCCGTCACCGATCACGGTGAGGCGAACCCGGCGGATCCCCTTCAGCCGCTTCGCCGCCGCCGCGACCACCCGCAACAGTGCGACCCCTCGCTTACGCACCTGCAGGCGGAACACCGATACCAGGCGAAGCTCGTCCTGTACTCCCGGTACCGGCACGGTCATCCAATCGTCTGGATCGAGACCGTTGGGAAGCACCTCGACCGTACGCCCGGGCGCGAGCCAAGCCACCTCTTGGGCCAATGCGCCTGACACGGCCGAGAACACGTGCGGCCAGCGGCTCCACCCGAACGCAACGTCGAAACCGCGCAGCAAGTGGCGATGGACACCCAGTACAGAGTGGAACGTCACTACGATCGGGAGTCTCAGGCGGTCCGCGGCCCAGGCTCCGGCCAGTGCCGCGGTCGAGCAGACGCTGGCGTGGATGTGGACTACATCGGGCTCGAGCGTATGAAGGAGGCCCCTCATGGCGGGACCGGCTCGGCGGGAAAGAGTGATCCCGGTCCGCTGGAACAATGGGACGTCCAGCCGGTGCACGGACACCCCATCGGGAAGCGCCACCGACCCGGTCTGGAGGGAACCCTGTGCGCTCGGGTCCGCCGGTGTCGTGGTCACGACGTGCACATGGTGACCGGCACTGGCAAGCTCCGCCGCCAGGTCACGGATCTGGAGCTCCACCCCGCCCAACCTAGGGAGAAACCAGTCGGACACGAGAATGATCTTCATAGGTCACCGGGCGCACGCAGAAGGCGCATCCAGGCGTAATAGAGAGAACCCGCCAAATACCAGTGTGACCACGAGCATGAGAGTGCGCGGAAGGGAGGTGAGCAACGCTAAACGACCAGTGAGTCCCCCCAAGTAGGACCCCGCGGCCACAAGGATCGCGACAGTGACCTCCCATAACCCCGCGATCGTCCACCCTCCGCGCTCACCGCCCAGCTCACGCTCGCCCTTGGCGAGCAAATGCCCTCAGTGCGCGGTCGTCCACCCGATCACTTCTTAGTGGGGGCCTTTTTAGCGGCGTGCCTTGTCTTCCTGTTCGGGCTCTTCTGCCGTGTGTTGCCGTGGCTGCCTTTGAACCGCTTGCCCTTTTCGGTACGCTTGTCACCTCTTCCCACGTTCTGCCTCGATTTACTGGATGGCCAAGCCCCGGCGGAGTGCCCGAGCGGGCAGGTAAAGTTACCGGTGGTGGATGGATGAGTCCACGTGGAAGTCCGGAAACACGGGGGGGCAGCCCGGGTTCACTCTCCCCCGACTGCCCCCCCTCACCCATGGCGCCCACTACATGTTTTCGCTAGTGCAGGACCACCCCACTCCCCTTTGCTCGACGTCCCCGCCGCACCGGCTCTTCCAGCAGCATCCCCTACTGCAAGGCCCCTGTGGACGCCCTCATCAACCGCACTCGCTGTAGCCGCACACGTGGCATTTCACACACCCTTCCTCGTAGGCTAGCGAGCCGGTGCCGCATTCGGGGCAACTGCCGAGGAAGTTTTTCTGGCCCGCCTGCCCTGTAGTTTTTGGCTGAGCCAGGGTTGCACCGGGTGCGAGCACCGGAGGCGCCAACGGGAGGGCCTCCTGCACACCCTCGTGTTCCTCGAGATAACGCTCGATCGCCTGGCCGATCGCGTCCGGTGCGGAGAGAACCTTGGTGGGTCCAATCCCAACCGCGCGGTCGCAGGAGATGCCCCTCAGCTGGTCCCGAAGGGCAGTGATAGGGATCCCGGAGCGAAGAGACAGCGAGAGCAGCCGCCCGATCGCTTCGGCGTCGGCCATGGCGGCACCGCCCGCCTTGCCAAGCGTACAGAAGACCTCGAACGCACGGCCAGCCTCGTCCTCGTTGATGGTCACGTAAAGATCGCCCAGCGGCGAGTTCATCTTGACCGTGCGACCGCGGAGCATGGGCGGCCGTTGTCGCTTATGCCGCGATGCGGCGGCGGTCTGGTCGTCGGTCAGCGACTGGTGCTCTATCTCCGCTAAGCGCACGCGTAGCCCATGGGCCTCCTCGCGCGCATCCGCTAGAAGCTGCTCCAGTTCCGCCCGCTCCGCCTGCTCCTCAGCCGATGCCTCGCTCCTTCCGGTTCTGCCGGTGGACAGCACCTGATCGGGCCGGCAGCCGTCCCTATAGACCGTTACGCCCTTGCAGCCCAGGTGGAAGGCGAGCTCGTAGATGGCGCGCACGTCGTCCTCGGTGGCTCCCTCGGGGAAGTTGGTGGTCTTCGAGATCCCGGCGTCGACGTGCTCCTGGAAGGCCGCCTGCATGCGTACGTGCCACTCCGGAGATATGTCGTGGGCGGTGCGAAAAACCAGCTGAACGGACTCCGGCACCTCTGAGAAGTGGATGTGACCCTCGTTAGCGATGCGCTCCATTAGCTCCTCTGAGTACCATCCCTCAGCTCGAGCGATCTTGACGAAGTCGGGATTCACGTCGGGCATCAACGAGCCGGCCTGGTTGCGCATGAATGCCACCGCGAATAACGGCTCGATCCCTCCTGAACAACCCGCAAACATCGATATGGTACCGGTCGGAGCTACCGTGGTGAGATTGCAGTTGCGCAATTTCCGCATGGGACGCAAGCGACCGCCGTGCTGGTCGCGAGCACACGTTTCATCGGGACCCCAAATGGAACGCTCCCACTCGGGGAAGACTCCGCGAGCCTCGGCGAGTTTCTCCGAGGCGCCCCTGGATTCTTCGTTCAAGAACGCCATGACCCTGCGGGCCATCGCAACCCCTTCGGGACTGTCATATGGAATACCAAGCCGAACGAGCATGTCAGCCCAACCCATGACGCCCAGCCCGATGCGCCTGATCCTCTGGGCCAGCTCGTAGATGTCCTCGAGCGGGTAGTGATTCGCGTCGATGACGTTGTCGAGGAAGTGGGTCGAGAGATGCACGACACGGCGGAGTTCCTCCCAATCGATCCGGTCCTCAGGCGGCGTCTCCGCAGAAACATCTTCGCGCACGAAGTGACCCAGATTCACGGACCCCAGGTTGCAGACGTCGTACGCGAACAATACCTGCTCGCCACAGGGATTCGTCGCTTCATACGAGCCAACCTGTGGCACTGGGTTGTCCTGGTTAGCGCGATCTATGAAGAAGGTGCCGGGCTCGCCAGTCATCCAGGCGCCTCGGATGATCATCTCGAAGATCTCGCCGGCGTTCTCCTGCCCGTCCACCTGCCCCGTACGGGGGTTCACCAGATCGTAGTCGGCATCGTCCTTGACCGCCTTCATGAATGCGTCCGTGATCGCCACGCTGATGTTGAAATTGGTCACCTGCGACGTGTCGTTCTTACACGTGATGAAAGCACGTATATCGGGGTGGTCGACACGCAGGATACCCATGTTGGCACCTCTCCTGGTGCCCCCTTGTTTCACGACCTCGGTCGAGGCGTCGTAGAGCTTCATGAACGACACCGGACCCGACGCGACACCCATGGTGGAACGCACGTTACCCCCCTCGGGACGCAGCCGCGAAAACGAAAACCCCGTGCCACCTCCGCTCTGGTGAACCAGGGCCATCGCCCTCAGCGTGTCGTATATGCCACTCTTCCCATTGGAAAGCGCGTCATCTACAGGGAGCACAAAGCAAGCTGATAGCTGGCCGAGCGGACGGCCCGCATTCATGAGCGTGGGGGAGTTGGGCTCGAACCTGCCCGTCGTCATCAGGTCGTAGAACTGGCGGGCCGCCTCCTCAATGGCCGCGTCCGACGCCCCGTAGGCCCGGTCCGCCTCGGCGATCACGCGCGCCACACGCCAGAACATCGTCTCCGGCTCTTCGGTCGGTCGGCCCTCCTCGTCTTTCTTCAGGTACCGTTTGGCCAGAACGATGCGCGCGTTCTCGGCGAGCTGGGCCGACGGGAGATCGACAGGAACGACGTCGTCGAAAATGACGGGTTTCGCGCGACGAGGAGGGATAGCGAGGGTCATTGGGGAGAGGCTCCTCAGGTGAACAGTCGGTGGAAAACCTTCGATGCCGATGTAGGAAACGAGTGGAAAACCAGTGAAAGCTGGCTTTCCACGGACTCTACTCGTGGATTGTCGCAGCGGATACCACAAGATCTAGAGGTGAGGGCCAATATGCACCGCTACATACGGGGGGGTCAAGCTTCTTTTTAGACCCTGTGGATGTGCCTGTCTATTACCCTGAAAACCCTGGGCGATTGGGCTTCCATCTGGAACAAACACTAGAACGAAGATCCCAGCCGGACATAGAAGACAGGTGTCGTTCCCCCGCCGTTGGCGTCCACTAACGGAAGCGCGACGCGGAGCCTTAGGATAGACAATACACGGGCACAGCACCTCCCAGGAGACCATGCGGGAGCCGCGTACTGGACCCAGGTCGCCTTGCCCCTGTCGGCACGCACCGCCACCGTTGGTCTCTTCATTCCCCGGGGAGTGCGCGCAAACATGGTCGACCAGGACAACGTTTGGTATCGCCTGGGTTACGGGCTGGAACGCATGCGGGAGCGTCTCCCCCGCGCGGACCGATTGCGCACCCTGGAGGAGCGGCAGGCGAACCGCAGGATGGGAGCCCCCCGGAGGTCCCGGCCAGAGCAGTGGCCCCCGCATCGTAGCTCACCGACCGGCGAGTCCTGGGAAGCAGTCCTCACGGTTGCGGCTACTACCCTGTTGGAACAAGCACTCGGGACGATGCCGCGGAAGCGGAAGCCCGGGGTGGTGAGATTCCTGCGTGCAGGCGCTGCCGGCGTCGGAGCTGCGCTACTGCGTGAGCTGCTTCGCTCCCTCGGGCCCGGAGAGCGGCCGTGTCCTCCGCTCGCGCAGCTCGTACAGGACGCGGCGCTCACTGGCAGCGCTCGCGGACTGGTCTACGGAGCCCTGGTGGAGCCGCTCTTATATGGGCCTCCCCTGGTCCGCGGCACCGCCTACGGCTCGTTGGAGTACGTGGTGTCGCCGTGGGGTGGCCTAACGAACCTGGTCGGGGCCCACGCTCCACACCGGAAGGTACCATTCCTCGCCGATTTGCTGGACGATCTCGGGCCCAGCGACGACACTTTGATAGACCACGTCCTCTTCGGGGTCGCGCTCGCCCTCCTGTACGGGGCTGGGCCAGGCATAACCGACTAGAACCCGTAAGACGAGGAAAGAGGAATAGACCACTACCGGAACCCCACCAATAGTGGGATTTCCTCGGAACGCTCCGAGCGTTCGGCCAGCGGAACGGAACGGACCAGATCAGCTGGGCAGGAGTCCATAACCACGGCCACCATGCCACCCGCTCCTTCTTCCGTTACCGCTGTCGCACGAAGGCCCGGAGGTACGATTCCCACCAATTGCGTGGGCGACTGGCCCGGTCTGCCAAACTCTTCCAGAGCGCAGAAGGCGCCGCCCCTTTGGACGAGCACGTCCGCCACATATACGCTCGCTGCTGCGTCCAAGTAGTCCATCACCAGGTAACGGGCACCCAGCGAGTCGGCGATCGCGAGGAAGCGCGTTCCGTCCTTCGTGAAGGGAAATGTTTGGGACGCCACACCGCTCATTACATAGAAAATACGGGGCTTCCGGCTGAGCACTACGGATCCTTCAGGTAGATGTGCACCGCTCCAGAGGGCTGCCTGAACGAACTGAGTGTTGCGGGGACCCCAGCACGCGAACGCTCCCTCCGAGCGCACCACCGCAGAGCAGCCCGAACCGACCCGCACGTCTCGAGACCAAGAGACGAGCGCGGGAAACGCCAGCACCGCCACCGAGGCTCCCATCACCAACTTGCGAGCAGGCACCGAAACGCGCTCCGTAAGGTGGATAATCACCTCGCCAGAGTAGAAGAGCAGGAGAGGCAGGAGAGGAAGCGCGAAGCGGTCCCCGGACCACACCTGGGGCCAGAGGAGGATCAGCCCGAGATACAGAGGTACGAACAGCTCAGCCACGCCCGGCCGCTGACGGAGTCGACGTGCCCACCCCCACCCCGCCAGCGCGAACAGCACGATCCCCAGAAAACCCACGAACACCCCGGTGCGCAGCCCGGTCAGCCCGACCGGTACGTGCACAGTGATGTAGCTACCCGCGTTCTCGACCACCCGCTGGACCAGGCCAGCGAGCCCGACTCGACCGAGTTCCGGCTGGTAGGGATCGATCATCCAGAACTCGCTCACGTACTGAGCCCCCTGGCCGCCTCTGAGCGACCAGAGTAGGCCGAGCCCTCCCACGCTTGCGGTGAGTGCAGCCGCAGCTCGTACCTTTTTCTTGACGAGCAACCAGACACTAGCAGCGACCAACAGAGGGAGCCCCGCAGACCGCGTGAAGTACGTGAGCCCGGTCGCGACAGCGGCCGCTGTGAGCCACGCTGTCGTGTGGCCCGCACGCGACTCCGTCCCGGGAGAGGCAGCTGCCGCGGCCGGCACGAACGACCGGTCGTAGGCCCACAGGGACAGAAACGTGAGCGCCAAGAAGGGCGGATCGGACAGCTCCCAATGACTCGACCAAAGCACCGCATTGCACGCCGCAGTCAGCAGGGCCACGAGTGCGCCGAACGGGGCCCCGCGCCGCCCCTTCGCCCACAGGTAGACCGCCATGACCGACAGCGTCGTGAAGAGCGCCGGTACCACCTTGAGCGCTGCCCAGGTGCGCGCACCCAGGGTAATCGCCACCGCCAGGAGTACTGGGAATACCGGAGGATACTTCGTGTGCGGGGGCTGGCCCGGCTGCCAGAGATCGGTGTAGGTGCCCTGCTCGAGCAGGGAATGAGCCAACGTGACGTAGCCCGCTGTGTCACCGCCGTTGTGGGCCGCCCGATTGAAGACGCTCAGCATCAGCACGAGCTGGAGCACTAGCACGGCCGCCCCCCAGAGCGGCAGGCGCAACCACCGAGAATCCGCGCGGATGGCCGCTTTCCCCCCTGTGTTCGGGGATGACTCGCGACGAACCGCAGGGCGTACCTTCTTGGCCACCGATCTCCGGGTTAGGACAGCGCTGCGGTGACGACGGAGTAGCCCGAACGGGCCCACCCCGGAGTGAGAGATCCCAGCACCCGGGGTCCCTCGGCACCGGTCGCCTCGGGAACGTTCCCCGCCGCACCCAGCAGGTGCGTCCACGCCAACACCGCGAAGGCAGCCGCTTCACGCGCGTCCGAGCTCAACCCGAGCGCCCCTTCTGGGGCGAGTGGAATGGGGTCGAGCTCAGCTCGGATGCGACGCACGAGCTCAGGATTCTTGCCCCCCCCTCCGGTCAACACGACCTCGTCCACACCGCGCGGTATCACCCAACGCCGGTAGGCGCGCCCCACGCTCTCCGCAGTAAACGCGGTCAAGGTCGCGAGCAGGTCCGCCCAGCCCTTCTCACCTCTCCGCTCAAATTCCGCGACCAGCGGCTCGATGAAGGCGTGACCGAAGCTCTCCCGGCCGGTGGAACGAGGTGGCTCAAGATCGAAGAACGGATCATCCAGGAGCCTGCCCAGCAATGCGTCGTCCACCCGACCGCCCGCGGCCAAAAGGCCGTCCCGGTCGCAGCGGAGCCGTCCTCCCGTGGCCCGCTCGGCGGCCAGGTCAAGAAGCACGTTTCCCGGGCCGGTGTCGAACGCCAGCAGGGGTTCGGGCGAACCACGCAGGGGAAGCCAGGTGACGTTGCCGATCCCGCCCAGGTTCTGTAACGCTCGCTGTCGATCACCGACCGCGAACATGATGCGGTCAGCGAACGGGACAAGCGGCGCCCCCTGCCCTCCCGCAGCCACGTCGCGCGTGCGGAAGTCCGAGACCACGTCGATGCCGGTGCGCTCTGCCAGGGTGGCCGCATCCCCAACCTGAAGCGTGGAGCCGCGCCGACCGGCAGCGGGCGGGAGGTGCCAGATCGTGTGGCCGTGTGAACCGACCGCGGCGACCTGGGAGGGGGCCAAGCCCGCTTCGTCCAGGAGCGCCAAGGTCGCCTGCGCAAGCCACTCGCCGAGTTCGGCGTGGAGCCGGCATAACAGCTCGGGCGTACCCCGTTCGACACATTCCTTGATCCGCCCCCTTCGCTCGTCGGGATAAGGCTCTGACCGGAAAGCCAGCAGCGCCCACTCGGCATCGGCCGGGGTGCCCCTGAGCTCGAGGAGCGCCGCGTCGATGCCGTCCATCGACGTGCCGGACATGAGACCCACCACTTTCACGATCGACAGCTCAAAGCCCAAGTCCCGGAAGCACCCGCCCCACCACTCCACCCGCCTGGTCGAGAAGCTCACGTGCGTCGTCCCGGTCCACGCTCAGGCCGTGCATGACCAGAGCAGTCTTTACGTGGCCCTCCGCCTGGTCAAGCAGGCTCGCAACTGCATGCCTCTCCATTCCAGTGGCTTCCATCAGGATGTGTTCACCCCGGTCCCGGAGCTTCTGGCAGGTCACCTGGAGATCCACCATCAGGTTACCGTGCACCTTACCCATAAGCACCATCGCGCCCGTGGTGATGGTGTTGAGCACGATCTTTGTCGCGGTCCCAGCCTTCATGCGGGTGGAGCCGGTGATCACCTCAGGACCCACCAGGGGGGCAATCACGACGTCGTGCGTCAGGAGCAGCTCCTGACTCGGATGCGTACACAAGAGGAAGCCCGTACGAGCCCCGCGCTCGCGTGCGAGGCGGAGAGCACCGTGCACATACGGAGTGGTCCCGGAAGTCGCGATCCCGAGCACGAAGTCGCGAGGGTTCACGCCCTTGTCCTCGATCGCGGAGGCGCCGTCCTCGGTCCGGTCCTCTGCTCCCTCCTGTGCACGCACGAGCGCCGCGGGACCACCCGCTATCACCCCCTGCACCATGTCCGGCTTGGTGCCGTAGGTAGGGGGCATTTCGGCGGCGTCCAGCACGCCCAACCGCCCCGAGGTTCCCGCCCCCACGTATATGAGCCGACCTCCGGCGCGAAACGCTTGCACCACGAGCTTCATGGCACGCGAGATAGCCTCGCGCTCCTCACCCACGGCCTGGGCGACCATGCGATCTTCAGCGTTGATCAGATCCGCGATCTCGAGAGGCGAGAGGCGGTCGATCTCCCGCGAGCGGGGATTGCGCTGCTCGGTCAGACGTGGATCGGGCATGGATGCTCGCGCCCCCGCGGATGCCACTCTATGTTTGTCACCCCCAAGAGCTTCCGAGGGCATAGGTGGACGAAGCTAACAGGACCCTAATAGACCGCGCCCGTTCCCTGGCCCCCGAGCTGGTGGAGTTCAGGCGCGACCTGCACCGCCATCCCGAGCTCTCCTTCCAGGAGCATCGGACGGCAGGGCTGGTGGCCGACCGGCTGGAAGCACTCGGCCTCAACGCTCTGCGAGGTATCGCCAAGACCGGGGTAGTCGCGGACATCGGGAACGGCCCTGGGCCCATCGTGGCACTGCGCGCGGACATGGATGCGCTCCCCATCCAGGAGTTGTTTGACCATGATTACGGGTCGGGCGTCGCGGGAGTGATGCACGCCTGTGGCCACGACTTCCACACGGCCGGGTTGGTCGGGGCCGCCCACATCTTGGTTGCGGAGCGGGACGCGGGACGACTCCCACACGGAACGGTGCGACTTCTGTTCCAGCCGTCTGAGGAAACGACCGACGAAGATGGCAAGAGCGGTGCCACCCGTATGATCGAGGCAGGATCACTGGATGGAGTGGACGCCGTGGTAGGGCTGCACGTCGGCGGACACCTGCCGCGTGGGAAGCTATTCATCGCCGAGGGTTCGATCATGGCGGGGTCGGAGGAAATCCGGGTGGAGATACGCGGGCGAAGCGCCCACGCCGCCCACCCCGAGCAAGGCGTGGATGCCTTGGTGCTGGCCGCGCAGGGAGTCCTCGCGAGCCAGCAGGCGGTGGCCCGGGCGATTTCACCGATGGATCCCGGCGTGGTCACGTTCGGCACCATCCACGGGGGTGTGGCCAACAACGTCCTCGCGGACTCGGTGAAACTCCACGGAACCCTCCGCTACTTCCGCGACGAGGTGCGCGATCAACTGGCTGGCGCCGTCACCCAGGCCTTCCGTGGACTCGAGGCACAGGGTGCGGAAGTCGTGGTGAAGATCGGCCCAGGATACCCGCCCGTGGTTAACGACGCGGATATAACCAAGATCGTGCGGCGTGCAGCCGAGACAATGATCGGAGCGAACGCAGTGCTGCCGATGGAGCGCTGGATGGCAGCCGAGGACTTCTCGTTCCTGGCACGCCGGGCGCCCGGGTGCTTCGTCTGGCTGGGCGCGGCACTGGAGACACCGCACGAGCACCACCATCCGCGCTTTGACGTCGACGACTCGGTGTTGCCCACCTCCGCTGCGCTGATGGCCGGAGCGGCCACCGCATTACTGGAGGAGCGCGCAGGCGGGGACTAAGCGTGCCCGGGCTAAGGCTTGGCCACCAGCTTCACCGCCGCCTGATCGTCCTTGGTAGCCAGCAGGCTCCGACTTCAGCATCGAGCTCGACCACCTCCCCCTTCGGGGGCAGGATGCGGCAGCCTCAACTTGTGCCGGACTAGGCGTAACCTCAAATGCCCGTGGGTGTGTCGGCATCAAGACGAGGGCTGCCCTGATCCCGACCGGACTCAGCATCCTGGCTACACGCCGCCAACCCAAACAGTGAGGAATGTGGAAACAATGCGGGCAGGAGCGAACATCGGGCTGCTTGTCGCTCGGCGGTCTGAATTACCTTTGAGGTCAAGCCCGTAGGTATTGCACCAGGAGCTCAGGGTATGAGCCATCTCCGTTCGATCCTGCCGTACTACCTTCCCTATCGTGCCGAGATGGCGTGGGGGTTGGTGTTGGTGGTGATCGCTCAGGCGTTTGCGCTAGCTTCCCCTTGGTTCGTCAAGCTCGCCATCGACGGGCTCAACGACCCCGACGTGGACCGGCACCAAGTCACCCTGCATGCGCTCATGGTGGTTGGCGCCGCGCTCCTGGGCGGCACGGCCCGTTACGGAATGCGCGAGCTGGTCAACGGGGTGAGTCGACGCATCGAGGTGGACCTCCGTGACCATTTTTTCCGTCACCTACTCACGCTGGACGCGTCGTTCTACGATTGCAACCGGACCGGTGACTTGATGAGCCGTGCCACCAACGACACGCTGGCAGTGAGGCAGGCGGCAGGGCCGGCCGTCATGTACGCGGTGAACACCGCAGTGGGCTTCGTGCTCGCGCTCACCGTAATGTTCTGGATCAGCCCGCGGCTGACCAAGATCACGATGATCCCGATGCTACTCCTGCCTCCCCTGGTGATCGCTTTTGGCAGGATCATCCACCAGCGATTCGAGCAGATCCAGGAGCACTTCTCGACCATGTCTACCATGGTTCAGGAGAACCTAACCGGGGTGCGCATCGTACGCGCCTACGGCCAGGAAGCGGATCAGGCGCGGCAGTTCGACGCCATGAACACCGAGTACCGCAGCCGCAACGTCCGCCTGGCACGAGCATCGGGTCTCTTCCACCCCCTGCTGCAGTTGGTCTCTGGTGTGGCCATGCTGATGGTGCTTTGGTTCGGCGGACGGGAGGTGATGGCCGGGCGCATCACGGTTGGAGATCTGGTCGCATTTTTCTTCTACCTGGGACTCCTGATCTGGCCGATGATCGCTCTTGGTCGGGTGGTGAATCTGTTCCAGCGCGGGGCCGCCTCAATGGGCCGGCTGAACGCCATCCTGGAGACCGATTCGACGATTGCGGTGCCCCCCGAGCCGGTCTCTGTCACGGACGTGCGTGGAGAGGTACAATTCAAGGGCGTGTCCTTCCGCTATCCTGGCACCGATCGATTGGTGCTCGAAGACGTGACGTTCCGAGTGCGTGCTGGCGAGACGGTGGCGGTGGTGGGACCGACCGGCTCTGGCAAGAGCACGTTGATTTCCCTGCTCGCCCGCATCCGCGACACCAGCAGCGGAGAGATCTTGCTCGACGGCGTGCCGCTGACCCGCTACGACCCGACCGAGCTACGCAGGGTAATCGGCGTCGTGCCCCAAGACCCGTTCTTGTTCTCTGAGACGATCGAGGAGAACATCGGGCTGGGGCTTCCCGACCTCGTCTTCCCCACCGCCGCGGACATCAGGCCAATAGAGGACCCGGACGAAGCGATCACTGAGGCAGCCAAGATCGCCCAGCTCCATGACTCGATCCTCGACTTCCCGCACCAATACGGGACCCTGCTGGGAGAACGAGGGATCAACCTCTCCGGTGGCCAGAAGCAACGCGCGACCCTGGCCCGGGCGGTGGCCCGAAATCCGAAGATCCTGGTGCTGGACGACGCCCTCTCGGCAGTGGACACGCACACCGAGGCGAAGATCCTCGAGGACCTGCGCCGCGTCATGGACGGGCGTACGAGCTTCATCATCAGCCACCGGGTATCCGCGGTGATGGGCGCAGACCAGATCCTGGTGTTGAACGAGGGACGCATCGTCGAAC
Source organism: Gemmatimonadales bacterium UBA2988 (assembly GCA_002346665.1). GTDB lineage: Bacteria > Gemmatimonadota > Gemmatimonadetes > Longimicrobiales > Gaopeijiaceae > UBA2988. The sequence continues at coordinate 35,227 of DEAG01000027.1, read as the reverse complement.
GCGGCACCCACCCCCAATTACTGGCAGCCGGCGGTACCTACGCCACTCTGCTGCGGCGGCAGGTGCTCGAGGCGCAGGTCGAAGAAGAGGGTGTGCCGGCGGCTGCCGTCAGATCCGGTCCAGGATGAATCCCGGCGTGAGGCGAGCGAGCCATTCCGAAAGCTTGGTGAATCTTTCCGTCACGAGCAGAAACCCGAGCACCACCAGGAGACCGCCCGCGGTCCGCTCCACCCAGGGGATCCAGCTGCGGAAACGACGGAAGGTGGCGAGGAAACGATCCAGAGCCAGCGCCGCTAATAGGAACGGGACGGCCAGCCCCACCGAATATACAAAGAGCAGCCACACCCCCGACCACACGGTCTCGCGCATGCCCGCAAGGCCCAGGATCGTACCCAGCACCGGGCCGATGCACGGGGTCCAGCCCGCCCCGAACGCCACTCCCACCACCAGGGTCCCGAGGACTCCCGAGGGCTTGTCCCTCAGGTGAACGCGCTTCTCCCTGAGCAGCGCGGTGATGCGGGCGACACCGAGCAGGTGGAGCCCCAGCACGACGACGATGATGCCTCCGATTTGGGCGAACCAGACGTCGACTTCGTACCGACGCACGAACTGACCGAGGAATGACGCCGACGCCCCGAGCACCATGAAGATGAGCGTGAAGCCGCTCACGAACAGTAGGGAGTGGGCGAGCACATGGGTACGGTCCGCACTCTCCTGTAGGTCGTCGACCGTCATCCCCGTGACGAAACACAGGTAGCTCGGGACGAGAGGCAGCACGCACGGAGAGAGGAAGGACAGCAGCCCGGCAGTCAGGGCGACGGCCACACTAGTGGAGCCAGTCACCGGGAGTCCCCACCCAGGCGTTCGTACACTGTCCGCAAATTGTGCTCCTCCTTGCGCGCACGGCGCCATTGCATGAGCCCACGCACACCCGTGACGATACCGAGCCAGCCGGTGATGCCGGCCACCAAAACACCCAGGACCACAGGTAAGAACCAAGCGAACAGGGCGAGTCCGACGAACAACAGCGCGACCGTGCCAAGTAGGGTGCGGTCCTCGCGACCGAGCGAGCGCTGGCCAGCCATCACGGTCCCCAGCGTGGCACCGGCCCGGACCAGGTGTGCAATCTTCCACCCGGGGCTCCGGCCGCGCCTGCGGCGATCTCGGAGTTGGCGCCGGAACCGTTGCGTAAGGGTCCCCTCGGGCTCGAGCGGCGCTTGCAAAGTGGGTGGCTCGCCTGCTCGTTCGAAGGCACGGTAAAGAGACATGTGATGGGTAGGAAGAACGATCTCGACTGAAGAGGCCAGGTCGGCGAGGAACAGCCCCTCGAGCTGGCGAGCCAAACCCTCATCCAGCACGCCGACGTCGAGCTCGAAGTTCCCTAGCAAACTCGCATTGTTGAGGTTGCTCGAACCAACCCGACCCCACAGCCCATCGGCCACCGAGGTCTTGGCGTGGATCATAGGCCCCTGCCATTCGAACAAGCGCACACCAGACTCTATCAGGAAACGGTACCCACCGCGCGAGAGGCTGCCCACCCAGGGCCAGTTGTTGTGCGCCGGAACCAAGATACGCACGTCCACACCGTCGTTCGCTGCGGCACCGAGCGCCTCGGCCACCGGGCGAGGTGCAACGAAATAGGGGTCGGTTATCCAAAGCCTGTTCTGGGCGTTGGCGGCCACGAGCTGGATAGTACGGTAGACGAGAGCGCGCCCCGGCGCGCCCTCGATCACCCACACCGGCGTGTCCCCGGCGACAGGCCGATCCTCGGGGGAAGCCCGCAGCTCGTCCGGAACGGGGGCGCCCATCAAGGCCCATACCCGCTCGAAGGAGCGAGCGGCAGCAGCCGCCGCTGGGCCAACGATCTCCACTCCGGTGTCGCGCCAAGGAGGGCTGGTGGGGGTGCCCGCCCACTCCACTCCCACACAAAACCCGCCCACGAAAGCGACTCTTCCGTCCACACACACGAGCTTGCGGTGGTCGCGTTGGAGCACGCCAAAGGGGTCACGCAGGGCAGGCCGATTGAATACCCTGACTTCGACCCCGGCCTCGCGGAAACCTCGCCAGTAGCGTGCGGGAGTGGCCCAGCAGCCGACCCAATCGTACAGCACCCGGACTGGGACGCCCTGCTTTGCCTTGGCCACCAGCGCGTCCCGGAACACTTGCCCGACCCGGTCGTCACGTAAGATGTAGTTTTCGAAGTGGACGAACCGCTCGGCGCCATCGATCGCCTCGATCCAGGCGTCGAACGTGAGGGGGCCCTCGAACTGGATCGAGAGCCGATTCCCTCTCACCGCCGGTGCACCGGCGGCGCGGTCCATCGCCTGGACTGGGAAGGTATCAACGGCGCCGGGAGCGGCCTGCTCCACCGCCTCCGTATCACGGAGCAAAAGCATGCGAGGAAGATCCTTCATCTGATCGCGAGCTCGAGAGCGGTAAACCCCACATGAACCTCGATCCCGCGAGGACCCTCGGCAACCCGTTGAACGCTGTGGGGACGCTCTACGAGGTCGTTAGGCGCAGGAGACGGCGGCAGCGACTACCGTCACCCATTCACCGCCTTCGGGCACCTCCGCCACGATAGTATGGTTAAACGTGTCGACCACCAGACCGGACAGCTTCCATTGCTCGCGGCGTTCGTCCCATGCCTCCTCGGGGTTGAAGTCTGCCCCGAGCACCGTCGCGAGCATCTGGGCCGCTAGGTCTTCGGCATAGTCGCCCATTAGCTTTTCCGACTGGCCGTAGGCGTGGTGCTCCGAGATATAACCGTAATGATCGCGATTGGCAGGCACGGCGACACCTATAGTCGCTCCCACACGACGGGAAGGCTCGTTGCTGGAGGCCTCGGAAAGTACGCAGAAGACCACCTGTCCAGGACGAAGCATACCCGCCCCTTCGTCGCGCTCAATGATCTCGCAGTTGGGCGGGAAAATCGAGGACACCCTCACCAGGTTGTGCTGGGCGATCTTGCCGTCGCGGAGCGCCATCTCGAAGCTGGCAAGCTTCTCCTTGTGGATCCCCACCCCGGTGGTGAAGAAGATCCCTTTGGCAACAAGTTGATCGCCCTGGAACATCCCCTACTCCTCCTTCCTCCTGGTTGCAACCCTCCAAGGGAAAAGGTGAAGGAACTGACCGCCTCCTTCACCCGATAGCATGAAGCGTGCGAATTATATGGAAATGCGAGCGAGAGGAAGCCGCCCATCACCCACCCTGCTCACACTGAATCGATCGGACAGCTGATCCCGGTGGTCGGGAGCTCGACACCGGCGCTCCGACAATTGCGGCAAAGGCCGTAGATTTCAAGCCGATGGCGGGATGGGGCGAAGCCGTACTCGCTAGCTACGCGACTCTCCACATGCTCAACCTCCTCGCTCCGGAATTCGGTCACCTTGCCGCATTCGAGGCAGATTAGATGCTCGTGCACCGGCTGGCGCGAAAGACGGTGCTCGTAGCGCTTGAAGCCTTCCCCAAAATCGTGCTCCTCCACCAGCTTGCTATTTACCAACAGATCCAGAGTGCGGTAAATGGTGGCCTTGCCGATGCGCTCACCATCCTCACGCAAGCACCCCTCGATATCCTCTACCGAGAGGTGGTCAGTCGAGGAAAACACCGTCTGTGCCACCGCCTCCCGCTGGTGCGTGATCGGGAGGCCCTGCTCGCGCAGGTAGCGCGAGAACAACCGCAGGAACGGGTGGGTGGTGGTCATGCTGGAGTATACTCCAGCGTTTTTGGGTCGAAATTCGCCATCATTTCCTCGAATGCCTTGGACTTCCCCTCTAACACGATCTCGCGCGGCTCTCCCAGTTCGTCAGCAGCCCGCAGCACGACACCTTCCATCACCCGGTGAAACCGGTCGGGGGGAGCGTCACCCTGTTCCTTCAAATCGTGGACCACGGAGAGCCCCTGCCCGGTGCACTCCGCCGTATAGGAGGCGCTGTGCAGCCGGCGGCGCTCAAGGTTATCCGTGTATACGCTCGCGGCCACAAGCCCCCACTCCCTGCGACCCCGCATGAGCGGAGGAAAGATCCACAGCCGGTCTATTCTCTCCAGTCCGAGCTGCTCCACGATGCGGTACAGCGTGGTGGGTAGCGCTTCGGGAACGCCCGGGCCGGTGTCATTCGTCACGAGCGGCCTTCTCCTGCGGCGAATCAAGCGATGAATGTGGGGAGGGGTACCCTCCGGCGGCCCGCACGGCCCGCCGAGTTGCCTCCACCACCCCAGAAATAACGTCGGCGGGCAAACCCTCCACCAGCGCCCCTGACGCCTTTACGTGCCCACCCCCACCAAATAAACGGGCCAGTGCGTTCACGTCCACAGCACCAGTGGAGCGGAAGGAAATCTTTGTACCCCCGTTGGCGGTGCGACGGAAGAGGAGGCCCACCTCGACCCCTTCGACTGAGCGCGGATAGTCCACCAGGCCCTCTACGTCTTCGGCGAGGGGCTCAGTGCCTTCGAGTTGGTGCGGGACGACCATCCAAGCGACACCGGCGGTGGCGTCCACCTCCAGGGTGTTCAAAGCCTTCGCCAACAGACGAAGGCGCCGCTCGGGTGCGGCACCGTAGACACGCCGGTGCAAACCCTCAGGATCCACGCCGTCGGCAATCAGGTCGGCCGCGATCCTGTGCGCGCTCGGGGTCGCATTGCTGAAGCGAAAGGAACCGGTGTCGGTGAGGATAGCCACGTAGATGCCATCCTGTGTAGCCCGCGACCACGGACCGCCGCTGGCCAACACGAGATCGTAGACCAACTCCCCCGTCGCGCACGCGTTGGCATCACGGAACGATGTCCCCCCGATCGGCTGACCCCCCGGTTGATGGTGGTCGATCACGACCGTGCGTATATCCTCGATCATCGGCTTGACTCGTCCGATGCGCGGCATTTCGCCGGTGTCCAAGACCACCGCCAGGTCCGCTTCCGCGCATGCCTCCCGGGCTGCTGCGCTGGAAGCCTCTAGCACCCATCCCTTCTCGGGAAGGAGGAACCGGAACAGGTCTGGGAATGCGGTGGGGTTCACGATATGGGGACGCCCACCAAGCGCCCGCATCCACGCGGCCAGCGCCACCTGACAGCCAACTCCGTCGCCGTCTGCGTTCAGGTGCGTGGTGAGGATCGCCCGGCGGGAGCCCTGGAGCGCGTCCAACGCCTCTCGTACAGCCCGCTTCCGGTGGATCGGAGTGCCGTACCGACCCTGGAGATTTTGCCGTTCAGCCAACTCGATTCCTTATCTCAGCAAGGACGCGGCGCGCCTGGCAACCGGTGGCGGACCTTCGCCCACCCCGAGGCCAGATGCACCCAGCGGCTAGCCGTCGTCCCGTGCACCCTCCCAAGAGCGAGCGCCTCCATCAGTGCACCCGGCTCGTTCAAATGCACCGGGAGTTCCACCCAGCTTCGGGCCACCTCGCCGAGAGTGTGGGCATCAGATCCGGCACCCCGAAGCCGTCCGTGGCGTTCGGCAAGCGCTGCCGCGAGCAGGTTTTGCCGCGGGTCGTGAAGCCTCCCGTTGAACACCTCGACCACGTCGACGTGCGGAGCCAACAGTTCGGCATGCCGGCCATTGCCACCCTTACCGGCCGCGTATGGGTGGGGTAAGTACACCAGACCGCCTTGATCGTGCACTTGGTCGCACACGTCTCGGGCCGGGGTGCCCTTGGGGATCTCGGAACGGAGGTAGAGACCGATCACGTCGATACCCTCAGCGGTGCGGACCTCCTCCGCAGGGATCACAGCGTCGGGATACCGCTCAGCCATTGCCAGGGAGACGTCCAGCCGGTTGTGGTCGGTGAGTGCGATACGCCCGACCCCACGGCTCTGTGCCGTCGCGAGCACGGCCTCGGGGTGAGAGAGACAGTCGTGGGAGCCCGAACTATGCATATGAAAGTCTATCCGAAGGTCGGCACCTGATGCTGGGGCTCTTCCGATTCCGTCACTATCTCGGGACACAACCCACTCGGAACGAAGCTGCTCGAGCAAAGCCAACGCTCGCTGGCGCAGGTCGGCCAGTGACCCGTCGTTCACCACCACGTGGTCTGCCCGCCGCCGCTTCTCGACCGGGTCCATCTGAACTGCCATGATCCGGCGGACCTCGGTCTCGTCCAGCTCGCGACGGAGCACGAGCCGGCGCAAGCGCTCCTCCGTTGGCGCGTCCACCACTACGATGATGTTGAACTCTGAGTCCAGCCCGACCTCGAAGAGAAGCGGGATCTCGGATACCACGAAGGAATGGCCCTCGGCGCGGCGATCGCGAATCCACGCCTCGCGTAACTCCTTGATGTGGGGGTGGAGGATGCTCTCGAGACGGAGCCGGGCGGCCTCGTCCTGAAACACGAGGGCACGCATGTGGGTTCGGTCTAGGGATCCGTCTGGCCCGAGCACCCGGTCGCCGAAAGCCTGCAGCACCTTCTTCAGGCCTTCGCTACCAGGCCTGACCGCCCACCGCGACAACTCGTCAGCGCTCACGACGGGAACTCCGGCATGAGCCCAGAATCCCGCCACCTCTGACTTGCCCGAGCCGACACTCCCGGTAATGGCAACGCTCACCACTTCATCTCCTCCGCGCTCGCCACCGGAGGAACCAGGGACCCTGTAGGGCTACCTGGACCAGAAATTCAGAGACCGACAACAAGTTTTAGGAAGGAAGTGGGTCTTGCGGGTGAGGGTTAGTCTGCCCACCGAGCCTCCTCCTTGGGGAGTTGGTTCCCCTTTCGTGTTCGCCGTGCCCAGCGCAAGAAACGACACAGCTCGTCGACCGGGGGCACGGCGTCCGGATCTCCGTATGCCGTTTCCATCCGCCACCTCAGGTACGACGAGGACGGCAGGGGAAGGAACGGAGGTCGGCGGTACCAGTCCCGCCGTCGGAACGCCCAGGCCGCGGACAGTATGTCCGGAATCATGGTTGGACGGCCCAGAGCTAACCGGAATGCCGTCCAGGCGGGGGATGGCAAAGCTACCTGTTCCTCCACCGGCACCCCGCTTCTGCGCGGGCCGCCGGACATCCACGTTTCCAAAGATTTTCCGTCCCGTGCAACTTAGGAACATATGGCGTCGGATACAACGTTTGCGTCGTTCGACCGCTGGCAGCAAGACTTGGGTATGCCAAAGACGAACGCCTTCGTGACTACTAGATACCACGCGCTCTTCAGCGTCGCGAGCGCCGGGACCTCTGGGGTACCGGAGGGAGAGACCGAGCTGGTGCTGGCACTCATGGTCGCCGGAACGCCGTCGCTTCTGACAGTGCACCGTTCACGGACCCTCACGAGCTAGCCGAAACCCTGGCCACGCGCTGAGTTCCTGTCACTAGGTCGGGTGAGCTGTGGCGGCCTAGAGGATAGCGTGGAGTCCAGCGGTTTGCCCCCCACTCCACCCTCCCTATCTTTGGCAGCCTCATGGCCACCAAAACAGGTACCCGGATGAAGGGCGATCTGGAGGTTCTCTCCGGAGAGCAGCTCCTGCGCATGTACCGAACGATGGTGACCTCCCGGCGGATCGATGACCGAGAGATCGCACTCAGGCGCCAGAACAAGATTTTCTTTCAGATATCGAGCGCCGGACACGAAGCGATCGGGGTCGCGGTAGCCGAACACCTGAAGCCGGCCCAGGACTGGTTTTTTCTCTATTACCGTGACCGGGCCCTAGCTCTCGCGCTCGGCCAGACCCCCCTCGACCACCTGCTCCAAGCGGTCGCTGCAGCTGACGATCCATCAAGCGGCGGGCGTCAGATGCCGGCGCATTACGGGGATGTACGCCTCAACATCACCTCCACATCGGCGCCTGTCGGAACTCAATTCAATCAGGCTGTGGGGGCCGCCGAGGTAGGGTACCGCGCGGGCCTAATGTCGGACATCGAAGAAGCGGTCGAGGGTGTCAGAGGCGACGAGGTAGTGCTCGTCACGAGCGGAGAAGGAGCTACGTCGGAGGGGGAGTTCTGGGAGGCTCTCAACACAGCGTGCACTCTCAAACTTCCCGTCGTCTTTGTCGTCCAGGACAACGAATACGCGATCAGTGTCCCTGTGGAGGTGCAGACTGCAGGCGGCAGCATCTCGAAACTGGTAACGGGGTTCCCAGACCTGCACCTCGAGGAGTGTGACGGCACGGACGTGGTGGATACCTACCGAGCGGCCGGCGAGGTCGTGCGCTGGGCGCGGGAGCGGAACGGCGTGGGATTCCTCCACGCACATTGCACACGGCCGTATTCCCACTCTCTCTCCGATGATGAGCGGCTGTACCGACCGGCCGCAGAGCGGGAGGAGGAAGAGCGGACGGACGCGGTCGCGCGTACCCGGAAAACGCTGATCGACCTGGACGTGGCCACCGAAGAGGAACTGTGCGCGCTCGAGGAGACGGTGCAGAGTGAGGTGGGAGAGGCGGCCACGGAAGCGCTCACGCACTCCCAGCCCGATCCCGAGACGGCTATGCGACACCTCTTCTCGGAGATGAGCGATCCCACCGGTCCTGCCTTCGATACTGAGGCCACACCCCAGTACAAAGAGGGACGCGATCTCACGATGGTGGATCTTTTGAACTCGTGCCTCAAGGACGAGATGGAGCGGGACTCACGGGTCGTGGTATTCGGCCAAGACGTCGCCGATGCGTCACGGGAAGAGGCGCTCTCGGAATGCCGCGGGAAGGGTGGAGTCTTCAAGGTAACCCACGGCCTGCAGTCGTCGTTCGGGAGCCCCCGGGTATTCAACACTCCCATTGCCGAAGGAAACATCTTGGGTCGGGCTATCGGAATGGCCATGCGGGGACTAAAGCCGGTCGTAGAAATCCAGTTCTTCGACTACATATGGCCTGCGTTCCACCAGATCCGGAACGAGCTGGCCACCATGCGTTACCGGTCAAATGGGAGCTACAGCGCGCACGTGGTCGTGCGAGTCACGTATGGAGGGTACCTCAAAGGCGGTGCGATCTACCACTCGCAGACCGGCGCCACGTTGCTCGCCCACACGCCGGGACTCCGCGTGGTGCTACCCGCCACCGCCGAAGACGCCAACGGACTCCTGCGCACTGCCATCCGTTGCGAGGACCCAGTCTTGTTCCTCGAGCACAAACACTTGTACCGCCAGGTATACAACAAGGGGAGCGATCCCGGCCCCGACTTCATGATCCCGTTCGGCAAGGCCAAGGTTGTGCGGGAGGGAACGGATGTGACCCTGGTAACCTGTGGTGCGCTCGTGAAACGAAGCCTCGACGCGGCGCAACGTGCTTCTGAGGAGTACGGGATCGATACCGAGGTGATTGATTTGCGCACGATCTCGCCGCTAGACATGGACCGTGTGGGCGAGTCGGTCAAGAATACCGGTAAGGCTCTCGTGGTGCACGAGGACGCGATCAGTTTCGGCGTCGGCGCCGAAGTCGCCGCGCGCATCGCGAACGACCTGTTTCCGTGGCTGGACGGACCGGTGCGCCGGATCGCCGGGATGGATACCTGGGTCTCCTACGCGCCAAACCTGGAGGATGTAATACTGCCCCAGACCGCCGACGTCCTGGCGGGGATCGTAGATCTGGCCAAGTTCTGACCGAAACGGGTCACGCCACACTCACCGACGAATCGACTTCCCGGGCCCAGGCCTCCAGCCCACCCAAGAGGTTCCGAACGGCGAACCCGGCAGAGCGCAGTCGCTCTGCGGCATCGGCGCTTCGATCCCCAGTTCTGCAATAAGTCACGATCGCAGTGCCCTCCGGCAGTTCGTCTGTGCGGTCCATGAGTTCGGCCAGGGGAATGTGTAGGGCTCCACGGTCGGCCAGGTTGCCCGCATCCCACTCCCAGAGGTCGCGGACATCCAGAAGGAGTGGGGGGAGATCTCCCGTTATCTCTCGCGCGAGATCTCGCACATCTAGCTCGAACGCATCGTTTCCCGAAGGTGAACCCACGTGGGCATCTACACCACAGAAGACGTCGTAGTCGATGAGCCCAGTCTGCGTAGGATTATCCCCGCAAACGGGGCAGCTCTGGTCGCGGGAAACCACGACCTCGCGGAAGCTCAGCTCAAGCGCATCCATAATGAGCAGCCGACCAGAGAGGAGGTCGCCCGCACCGAGGATCCATTTGATCGCCTCCACCGCCTGGATTGACCCGACGATCCCGGGCAGCACCCCAAGCACACCCCCCTCGGCGCAGCTCGCGACTAGACCCGTCGGCGGCGGCTCACGAAAGAGGCAGCGGTAGCAGGGACCGCCCGGCACGGCGAATAGCGCGACCTGGCCCTCCCAACGCAGGACGGCGCCGTACACGTAAGGCTTGTTGAGTAGGACGCACGCGTCATTCACCAGATAGCGGGTCGGGAAGTTGTCGGTCCCGTCTACCACCAGGTCGTAGGGGCCGACGATTTTCAGCGCGTTGGCCGAGGTGAGGCGCACCGGGTGGGGCTCTACCACCACATGCGGGTTAACCTCCCCGATACGAGCGGCGGCCGACGCCAGCTTGGAGCGCCCTATGTCGGAGGTGCCGTGCAAGATCTGTCGCTGGAGGTTGTTGGCTTCCACCGTGTCGTCGTCCACGATGCCGAGCGTCCCCACCCCCGCAGCAGCCAGATAGAGCGCCACCGGAGAGCCGAGCCCCCCCGCACCAACAAGAAGGACTCGAGCAGCCTTAAGGAGTTGCTGCCCCTGCTCGCCGACCTCGGGAAGGACTAAGTGGCGAGCGTAGCGGAGGACCTCGTCCCGGGTGAGCGACCGCGCGTCGCTTGCTCTGGCTGAAGGCGTGGGCCCGTCCTTCGGGGGGTTCACGCGAGGTGTGGGAGACATCGGCGGTTGCACCCCAGGCCGTGAGTCTGGTTCCTGCCGTCAAGATCCCCACGCCATCTCCGCCATGCCACGACACGCCTAGGCGCGCAAGCGCCGCGACAGCTTCAGCCAGCGAATCAGTGCCCACAGGAAGATGATCGTGATCATCAACACCACCAGCCTCATGATCTCTACCTTGGGGTCGGCGAACGACGCGAACTCGAGCGCTTCGAATATCAGGAACGCGGATGCGGTCAGCGTCCACGCTGCTATCGTACCGTATTCCGTGAGAACAACGCGGCGCCAATTGAACGACATGCCCGCCACCCCACGCCGCAACCGACGCGGATCCGGGATCCAGCGCCTGACATCGTGTCGGTATCGCTCGAACGCGAAGCCTAGCTTAGCGCGGAGGAACTCCTCCTCGGCAGCAACGATCGCCCGATACAGGAAAACGAAGAACGGTAAACCCACGACGTACACCCACTGGTTGTTCCACACGACCAGGAGGCCCGCATCGATCAGAAGGTTGCCGAGGTAGAGCGGATTGCGCGACGTGGCGAACAACCCGCTCGTCACCAAGCCCTCGGTATAGACGCGGCGACCCTTCCCCCCACGCACGATGTGGGTGTATCCGATCGTACCTATCCTCAGCGCCTGCCCTCCACAAGCCAGGAGCAGACCCAATCCGTCTAGGACAGCGTCGAGCGCATAGCTGTCTAACGGTAGCGTCGGGCGTGTGAACACCAGCAGCATGAGGAGGACCCCTGGCAGGATCGCATCCCGATACTTGAAGAAGAAGTGCCCCGATCGAACCAGGAATACTCCGCCGTTAGGCGGCGGCACGGTATCCACGGGCTATCATCTCCGCAGGGTAGTGATCCCCACCGCCGATCCCGCCAGTGCAATCGCGGCGGAGAGGTGGAAACCGCCCTGGATTCCGTGCACAAACGCGGCCGGACCCGCCTGACCATCCGCGAGCGAGGACGATAGGCGCGCCGCGACAACAGCACCCATCAGAGCGATGCCAATCGCGCCACCGACCTGGCGAGCACTGTTCAGGACCGCGGATCCCACGCCCATCTTGTCCGGCCGTACTGATCCCATGGCAGCAGCGGTGGCCGGTGTCATCGTCATCGCCATCCCGGCACCCGAAATCATCATGGGCGGAACCAGGTCCCAGGCCGAGGACTGGGCCGTCATCCGTGCAAACACGAGAAGCGCAACGGCAACCAACAACTGGCCGACACCCACCAGCAGACGGGGTCCGATCCGGTCCGCGATATGTCCCGCCCGGGGCGCGACAGTGATGACCAGCATGGTCATCGGCAGGAACATCACCCCGGCCTTCACCGGAGAGAATCCGAGCACCTGCTGCATGTACAGCGACACATAGAAAAAAACTCCGAACATCGCCAGCGCGTTCAGCAGCAGGACCGCGTTCGCGCCCGCGAACATCCGATCGCGAAAAAGCTCCAGGTCTAGCATCGGTATACGCTGATGCCGCTCCAACGCTATGAACGCCGAAAGGGTAACGCCCGCCACCGTGAACGCGCCCACGATGCGTGGCGACCCCCACCCGTAGTGGTTCGCCTCTATCAGACCATACGTGAGTGCGAACAGCCCTACCCCGGACGTCACCAGCCCCGGTACGTCGGCGCGCTGCTCGTGCGACATGTCGCGTGATTCATCAATGAACGCGAAGGCAGCAACGATCGCCATCACACCTATCGGAAGGTTGATAAAAAAAATCCAGTTCCAACTGGCGTGCTCGGCAAGCACGCCACCCACCAGAGGGCCGATCGCCAGGGCGATCGCCGACACTCCCACCCAGATGCCGATCGCACGTCCACGCTCCCAGGGAGGGAAAGCCACCGCGATGATCGACAGCGTGGCCGGGTTCATCAAAGCGGCGCCGACCCCCTGGACGACCCGCGCCCAGATCAGCGTGACGGCACTGTCAGCGAGACCACACGCAAGCGAGGATAGCGTGAATACCCCTAGGCCGGTAACGAATGTGCGCCGGCGTCCAAACCGGTCCGCGATCTTGCCTCCGGTAAGCATGAACGCGCCGAACGTGAGCGCGTAGCCGGTCACTATCCACTCGAGTTGGGAGATCTCTAGGTCGAGCGATTTCTGCATCGAAGGCAAAGCAACGTTCACAACCGTGTTGTCGAGCATAATCATGAACAGCCCCAGCGCGACCGCAGTGAGTGTCCGCCACTTCCTGTGCTCTTCCTGAAAACGGTCGCCTGTCATCCGGTGCCGACCCCGTGCCGATGTGGTATGCGGCCTTCCAGCACCCGCCGGGCGCGCTCGATGTTCCTCGACGACCGCCGCAGCAGCTTGGTCGGCCACGACCGAGGAGCTATCCTGTCTGGTGGCAGGTCCCTTGGAGATGCGTATGAAACCGACGACACTGGTGTTACGAGCGAGCATGGTAGTTCTGGCCCTGGCGGCGTGTGGACCTGGTCCCGCGGACGATCAGGTCGCCGCTCCCAACCCTAGCATGGAGATCGTCACACCCCAGGACGGAGATACGGTCTCAGGCCCCGCGGTGATGACCCGCCTCCTAGCTCACGACTTCGTCGTCGTACCAGCGGGAGACACAACGCCCAACAGCGGGCACTTTCACCTCTTCCTCGATCGTGACGTCTCGGCTGCAGGTGCCCCGATCCCGGCCGAGCCGGGCCATATCATCCATCTCGGCACCGGAGCTGACAGCCTGAACCTAGAGGTTGTCGCGCCGGGCCCACATCGCCTGATCGGTGTCGTCGGCGACGCAGCGCACGTTCCGGTACAGCCCTGGATCGTGGATACCGTGTGGTTCTTCGTGCGGTAGGATGAAGCCCTGAAGGCAGTGGCTTCGCGCTCAGTTTCTGCGCGACCCGCCCTCGGAGGTGATCTGAAAGTTCGCCGCGTCCAGCCGCAGACGCTCTGCCACCAGGGGCGACCCCGAGGAGCGCTCGACCGCATCCGCAAGCTGCAGCGCCAGGGCGTAGTACTGCCAAGGGATGTTGAGGGTGGAGCGATCGGCCCACAGCGAGCGGTCAAGCAGACCACGGTAGGAGTACACCTGGTCGTACAGAGCCAGCGATCTGGTCACGTCGAAGCGCTCGCCACCCAGCTCGACCGGAACCTGGGTGAAACCAAGCCCATCCAGGACTTCAGTAGGCTGAAGGATCAGCTTGGTAGCAAGCCCGTGTCGCACGCCCCACTGCTCGAGCCCGAGATCGGCCATCAGGCCATTCGTGGTAGCGAAGTATATCGGCCGCTTAGCGGTGCTGTCCCGGATGATGGCCAGCGCCAGCCGGAGTCTCCGGTCCAAGTTGGTTCCGGCCGGATACGCCACCTCCAACGCCGGGAACTGTATAGTGAGTTCCTGCATAATCTGACCACCGACTACTCGGTCCATAAGGACCGGATCCACCGACAGGATCGCGGAGTCGGGGAGACCGGAGTCAGCATAGAGCGTGACTCCTGCGGGCGCCCGGTAGGGACGCTGCCGTGCGGGCACAGTGAGGCGCTGAAGCTGCCTAGGATACCAGGACGTGTGGAGATACTGGCCGACGATAACGGTGACGTCCTTCCGCACCCCCTCCACCTCCTGCAGGTACCAGAGCGGGAAAGTGTCGTTATCACCGTTGGTGAAGAAAACGGCATAGGGCTCTAGGCTCATGAGTAGATCGTAAGCCCAGTCCCGAGCCGCCCAGTCACCCGTCCGCGACGCCCATTCCCAGTTGAGGGCGAGCGGGATCACCGCAACAAGCAGGAGGGGCACAGTAGCCAAAGAAGCCTGCACGCGCGGTAAAAACGCGACCACGGTTGACCAGACCCAGGTGAGACCCACCCCCGCGAGCATCCCCCAGAGTGCGAAACCCGCAACAAAGAAATAATCGCGCTCGCGGACCTCGTGCAGGTTCGGGTCGGTCACCTCCGGGGCGAGCGAAAAGCCGTACTTGAAGTTCAGATAGAACACCAGCCCAAGTGTGAGCACTCCTGTAAGCCCTGCGAAGTAAACGAACAGAGTCCGGTCGGCACGGAACGTCGCGTACAAGCCAGCGGCGCCCAGCGCGAAGAACACTAGCGTGAAGGGGATACGCTTGTTGCCCGGCACTTCGGACGCATCCACCCCCCGGCTCCATTGCCAATCGAAGTACTGGAAGTAATTGGCGAGCTGCGCCCCGAACGGCGCCATGCGTTGCGTAACAGGCGGTTTGCCGTACTGGTCGCGCCGCAGGTTAGCCGCCAGGGCAGGGCAACCGACCTTCCCGTTGGTCCACACCGCCGCTAACGCCCCGCTCACACTCTCGCAGGTGGGCTCACCCTCGTTGATAACCGGATCCATCGACGAACGCACCGGCAGGACCAGGTTGAACGATAGCCCTACCAAAACGAGGGGAACTGCGCGCAGCCAGAAGCCTCCGTGGGCAAGGAAGCCCAGGCCCGCCACTAGCGCAAGGAGCCCGATCGCGGGCACAGGGAGCACGGACATAAGATGGTTCGTGGAGCCCAGAACGATCACGTAAAGAGTCGCTAGCAGGTACCGCAGGCTCTTCGGCTGTGCACGGTTATCGTACCAGAGCACCACCAACCATGACGCCGCTGCGATGACCAGCATGCTCACCGTGTAGACCTTCTCGTTCACGGTTGACTGGTTCCAGACGGTAAATGCGGTCGCGCTCAGCAGTGCCGCGCACGCGGCACCGGCAATCCCCATCCAGCGCTCCGTCACGAAAGAGCTCACGAGACGGTGGGCGATCAGGAACATGAAGCTCGCAGCCGCTGCGCTGGTAGCGGCCGCGAACACGTTGACGCGAACCGCTACAGGCAAGCCGAGCGGCGCTAGCAACACGCTGAATACACGAGCCAACACCACGAAAAGCGGGTTCCCGGGGGGATGGGGAATTCCGAAGATGTGCGCGGTCACGATGTACTCGCTGGCATCCCAGAACGCCGTCGTCGGAGCGAGTGTCACCAGGTACAGAATGAAGACAACTGTCCCCGCCAGGACAGCAGCCCAATACGGCGGACGGTGCTCCATCCCTCAGCTCTCCCGGTCCGAGATCAGCTTCGTCACTGATCAAACCATCGGACGCTGCAGACGCTCAGCCAGACCACGGTAGTTAGGACGTCACCAAAGGTCCTAACAAGAGGTGCCATTGCCCCCCCATGGATCTCTCCCCATCGTAGGACCAACGATTGAGCCCTGTGCGTGCCGCTGGGGGCAAGTCCGCCGGCGACTCCACACCTTCCCTTCAGGAGGAAACACATGGCCGATGCGCCCAAGAAGGCCCGCGGAGGACTCGCCAAGCCGGTGACACCCAGCGCCGATCTCGCCAAGATCGTGGGACCGGGTCAGTTGACCAGGGCCGAAGTGACCAAAAAAGTGTGGGATTACATCAAGGCCAACAGGCTCCAGGATCAGCAGAACAAGCGGCAGATCAACGCTGATCACAATCTCCTCACCATCTTCGGCGGTAAGTCCCAGGTGTCCATGTTCGAGATGACCAAGCTGGTAAGCAATCACCTGAGGGGCTGACGCCGACCTTCATACGAAAAAGAGGGGGGGGGCGCTAGGCCCTTCCCCTCTTTTTCGTTCATTCAAGTGCCCCCGCCAGGAATCGAACCTGGGACCTCGTCATTAAAAGTGACTTGCTCTGCCAGCTGAGCTACAGGGGCGCGTCCCAATCATAGACCCGTGAGAGCCCGTGCGGGACCCCGCAGCTTCACGGCGAATGGGCAACTCCCGCGAAGCTCTTCCGGTGGTGCGGCGAGGACCCAATCCTCCGGAGCACCTCCCGGTAGTCCTCGGTACCGTACCCCCGGTTGTGGCCCCACCCGTATTCAGGATAGCGGGGATGGAGCTGGCCCATCAAACGGTCGGGACAAACTTTGGCCACCACCGGCCCGACCAGCGGCCTCGTCCACACCCGCCACCCATTTAGTGCCCACGCCCCACCAGCCCCGCTCGTAGCGAAACGGATCCTTGAGGCGGAGGGGGCAACAGCGCGCGGTCATAGACCCCTCAGGGCACCTGCTGGGAGAGCACGTAGAGGAAGAGGTTTACTCCCATCCGGAGGGCCGGCTCCCGGATCTCGGGCGGATCCTTGTGTACGTCGGGATTTTCCCACCCATCCCCCAGATCGCTCTCATAGCTGTAGAAAACGAGCAGTCGGCCGCGGTCGAAGATGCCGAAGCCCTGGGGCGCCTTCCCGTCGTGTTCGTGAATCTTGGGAATTCCTTCTGGCAGGTCGTAGAACATATTGTACAAAGCGTGGTCCGGAGGGAGCTCGACCATCTCCTTATCGGGGAACACCCTCTCCATCTCCCTCCGGAAGCTCTCGTCCAATCCATAGTTGTCGTCAGCGTGCAGGAATCCCCCTTCCAGCAAATATTCGCGCAGGATGAGAACCTCCCGGTCGCTCAAGCTGATGTTGCCGTGTCCCGTGAGGTAGACGTAAGGAAAATCCCGGAGGCAGGGATCGGTCAGCCGGATGTCCACCCGAGGACCCAGGGCCACGGGGATTCCGGTGCGGTCGTGAATAGCCGCCAGCAGGTTGGGCACTGCGCTAGGGTTCGCGTACCAATCCCCGCCCCCATCGTACTGGAGCTGCGGAATGGTGAACGGAGGTGCCCCTTCCTGGGCACCCACAGGCAGGGCCGCACACGTCGCCCCAAGAGCAAGGAGCCGAGCTACACGACGCACTGCGGGTCCCGTGCTATCATATCCGTGGCACCTGGATCGGGGGTTCAGATCAGGCTTTGTGGGGAAGGTCGCGGGGTCGGGAACGCGCCCGCGGCACACCAGCGACCAACCAGCCACCGACCACCCAACCGGGGTGTAGGTTGGAGGTGTGTTCGGAATGCATCGTTCTCCTTAGCTCAGTCCGGAGCAGCCGTCAGAAGCCCGAGGTCGAGCTGATGATTGGCCGAGAGTTCACGGTGGTGCGCCGTCGGACCCAGCACGCGCAGAGCATCCAGGTGATCCCTTGTACCGTACCCCGCGTTGCGCTCCCATCCATACCCAGGATAGCGCAGCGCGAGCCGCCGCATGAGCCGGTCGCGCACCACCTTGGCGACGATCGATGCGCACGCGACGGAGTGGATCAGAGCGTCACCGCCCACCACCGCATCGTGGGCACGTCCCAGACCACGCATGGGCAGACCGTCCAGTACCACATGTTCAGGGATCATGGACAGGCGTCCCAGAGCTCGGCGCATCGCCAAAGCTGTAGCCTCTAGCACGTTCAGTCTGTTGATCTCCCGGACCGACGCGGCCCCGACCGCTACCGCGGACGCAACGTGAACGACCTCAGGAAACACGCGCTCGCGGACCGCTGCTGACAGCCGCTTGGAGTCGGCTGCTCCCTGCACAAATGTCCCCGGAGCCAGCACGACAGCGGCGGCTACCACGGGACCCGCAAGTGGTCCGCGACCGACCTCGTCCACCCCGGCTATCCCAGAAATGCCACGACTCCAGAACCCGCGCTCGTATTCGAGCAGGTCCTGGAGCCGTTGTTCCCATCGCGCGTGGGCCACCGGTGGCCGCCGATGTCAGCTCGTGCGCTTTTCCCGGATGCGCGCAGCCTTGCCCTTCAGGTTACGTAGATAGTAGAGCTTGGCCCTGCGCACGCGCCCACGCCGCACCACCTCGACCCCCTTCACGGTCGGGGCCTGGTCGGGGAAGACCCGCTCCACACCGACGCCGCTCGAGACCTTCCGTACCGTGAAGGTCGCACCGTTGCCGCCACCCCTCCTGGCGATGCAAACGCCCTCGAATGGCTGAACCCGCTCTTTTTCACCCTCGCGGACGCGGTAGAGAACACGGACGGTATCGCCGGGGGCGAAATCCGGAAGGTCGTCCCGGAGCCGCACCTTCTCGACCTGTTGCAGTACGTCTGCCATGGTGACCCCCTCCTGGATCTAACCGGTCCCATCACCCTGTCCAGTGATGGAAACTAATGAGGGGTCGAGGCCGGGAGAAGTGGGACGAAGCCCACCCCCGATCAGCCGTTGTAGTCAGTCCAGAGCTCCGGCCGCCGCTCCCGGGTCAGCCGCTCGGCCAGTGCGCGTCGCCACGAGGCGATCCGGGCGTGATCCCCGGTCAGGAGGACCTCGGGCACCCCGTGACCCCGGTACTCGGGGGGCCGGGTATAGGAGGGAGCCGAGAGCAGTTCCTCCTCGTAGAACGAGTCGGAAGCGGCGGAGTCGTGATCCCCAAGCGCCCCGGGGAGCAGGCGGACGACCGCATCGAGCACCGACAACGCGGCAATCTCGCCGCCGGAAAGCACGAAGTCGCCGAGGGAAATTTCTTCTGTGACGAGGTGGTCGGCCACGCGCTGATCCACGTCCTTGTAGTGCCCGCACAAGAGGGTGAGGTCCTCGGCCAGGCTGTAGCGAACGGCGTCCTGATGCCGGAACACCCTGCCCCGCGGCGTTAGCAGTACCACGGGGCCTTTGGGAGCGAGAGCGTCCACAGCCTCGAAGAATGGCTCGGGCTTGAGTACCATGCCCGAGCCTCCCCCATAGGGGACGTCGTCCACGGTGCGGTGCGGGTCAGACGTATGCTCGCGCAGGTCCACCACCCGGTATTCGACCAACCCAGCGTCCCGCACCCGCTTCGGGATGGACAGTGAGAGCGGCCCGTCGAAGAAGCCGGGGAATATCGTGACGATGTTGATTTGCATGCCGTTGCTCCGTTATGCGTCAAGCAATCCGTCCGGGGGATCGATCACCAAACGCCTACCCGCGACGTCCACGTTCCGCACGATTAGGTCGAGAAACGGCACCAACACAGTCCCCTGCTCTGTGCGCACCTCGAGCAAATCCGCAGGAAGAAGTTCGTACACCTCGCTGATCTTCCCCAACCGCACCCCGTGCGTAGTCACGACCTCCATCCCGAGAAGCTGGTGATAGAACACTTCACCCTCGGCCAACGCGGGCAACTGCCGCCGCTCCGCCATCAAATAGCGACCACGGAGGAAGTCGGCGGCGGTTCGATTTTCTACCCCTTTGAAAGAGATGAGCCAGCCCTTCTTGAAGGGGCAAGCTTCCTCCACTTGAAGCGCCGGGAGGCGCGGGTCTGGCCCCTGCCCTTCAGCGTCTCCTGGTCGCAGAATCATCCCGGGGACAAAGAGGTCATTTGGGTAGTCTGTAAGCAGCTGGACCAAGAGGTCACCCCGATTGCCATGGGGCTTGCCCACGTACCCCACTATCAAAAAGACCGGCTCCTCACTCGTCACTGATATCGCACTTGCGCCCGTGGTGCTGGGCGCGCTACGCCTCGCTGCCGGACGCATCCTCGGGTTCGACCTCTTCCTTCCCAACCTCGCCCGCGTCGGCGTCGCTCTGAGGAGCGACCTCCGCGACCTCCGCGACC
>DEAG01000027.1:0-14822 GCA_002346665.1 Gemmatimonadales bacterium UBA2988 | reverse complement strand
GACCTCCGCGACCTCCGCGACCTCAGCCACCTCCCCAGCCTCCGCGACCTCAGCCACCTCCGCTAGTTCCGCCGTCGCAGGGGTGGAGGGGGCTGCTTGGGCGTCGCTCTCCCGCTGCTTGCGCTCGGCGGTACGCCGAGCCGCCAAAGCGTCACTCTCGCGCTTCTTCTGGGCTTCGATGTCGGGCTCGCCGATCGCGACCTTCCTGTCGCCACCCCGCCGCGCCTTGCCGGCGAGGGACTGGACCGTGTTGCTGGGCTGCGCGCCTTGCTTAACCCAATAATCGAAGCGGTCCAAATCGAGCACCAGACGGGCAGGTGAGGACTGGGGCTTGTAGTAGCCTAGGTTCTCGACGATCCGACCGTCACGCGGCGATGCTCCGTCGGCCACAACCACGCGGTAGTGGGGCTGCTTCTTCCGGCCCATGCGCCGGAGTCTGATCCGTACTGACATCGTCATTCCTGCGGTTGTGCCGCGCCACGGCCCGCCGTCCGGCGGGATGCGACGCTGCGACTCACAAGGACATGCCTTCCGGCATCATCCCTTTCATCTGTTTCATCATCTTCTTCATGTCAACGAACTTCTTGAGCAGCCGGTTCACCTCCGCCACCGGGCGACCACTGCCCTTCGCAATCCGTACCCTTCGCGACCCGTTGATGATGCGCGGGTCGCTTCGCTCTCCTGGCGTCATCGACAGGATGATCGCTTCGACGTGCTTCATCCGTTTCGGATCCATCTGACCAACCGGAAACTTCACCTTCGCAGCCCCAGGGATCAGCTTGAGCAGCTGCTCAAGGGGACCCATCCGCTGTACCTGCCGCATCGCGGTGAGGAAGTCTTCCAGGGTGAATTCCCCCTTCCCAAGCACCTTCTCCTGGAACTTGGCCTGCTCGCCCAGTTCCATCGACCGCTCGGCCCGTTCGACCAGACCGACCACGTCCCCCATCTGGAGGATGCGTCCGGCCATGCCCTGCGGGTCGGCCACGTCCAAGTCGTCCAATGCCTCGCCCACACCCACGAACTTGATCGGCTTGCCTGTGACCCCTCGGATAGATAGGGCGGCCCCACCGCGCGCATCCCCGTCCATCTTCGTGAGCACCACCCCGGTCACGTTGAGCGCCTGGTCGAAGCCCTCGGCGATCCGGACCGCTTCCTGTCCCGTCATGGCGTCCGCCACGAACAGGATCTCCTGCGGCGCTAGCGCAGCCTTGATGCGCTGGAGCTCCTCCATCAGCGGCTCGTCGATCTGGAGCCGGCCCGCGGTGTCCACCAGCAGCACGGTGCGCTGCTCCCGCTTCGCCTCCCCTACCGCCGCGCGGGCGGCGACCACTGGGTCAGCGCCGAACTCGCCGGCGTGAACCGGTACCCCAATCCTCTCCCCCAGAGTGCGAAGCTGCTCGACCGCAGCGGGCCTCTGCAGGTCGCAGGCGGCCAACATGGTCTGGCGACCTTCGCGCCCCAGCCGCTTAGCCAGCTTGGCAGCTGTGGTCGTCTTCCCCGATCCTTGGAGCCCCACCAACATGATCACGGTGGGAGTAGTCGAACTCCACTTGAGGCTCGGCCGCTCAGAGCCGAGCAGCCCCGCTAACTCGTCGTGCACGATCTTGACGATCTGCTGGCCAGGTGTGACCGACTTCACCAGGCCACCACCCAGGGCCCGGGCCTGGACCCTGTCCAAGAAATCCTTGGCCACCCGGTAGTTGACGTCGGCCTCCAGGAGGACGCGCCGCACCTCCCGAAGTCCATCCCGGATCATGGGCTCCGTGAGGACCCCACGCTGGCGGAGCGTCCCTAGGACCCCGTCCAGTTTCTCGCTCAGCTCCTCGAACATCAGTACCCGGCAGCGGTCATCCCTCCCGCGCCGTCGACGAAGAGCACGCGCGAGCCCGAACCCCGGGAGTTTCCTAGGGTCGGCAGAGCTTACAAAGATAGACTGCGCATGCTGCGTGCTCAAGCGGGAGGGACGGCCGCACACTGTCACTCGGGTCCATATCCACAGTCGGCGCCTTCAAACGCGGATGATCTGCGTCCGCTCAGTTCCTACCGACACCATCGTGATAGGTGCGCCAGTGAGCTCCTCAATGCGGTTGAGGTAGGCTCGGGCGTTCTTCGGAAGGTCTGCCAAGGTCTTCGCTCTGGTGGTATCGGTCTGCCACCCAGGATGAGTCTCATAGTGAGGCTGGACAGACTCCAGCGACCAGGTGTCGGCGGGGAACTCCTTAGTGCTGCCGCCGTCTTTCGTCGAGTAGGCGACTGCGATCGAGATCTCCCCAATCGTGTCGAGCACATCCAGTTTGGTTACGGCAATTCCCGTGAGCCCGTTAACGCGGGCAGCGTAGCGGGCGAGCACTGCGTCGAACCAGCCGCACCGCCGGGGTCGGCCGGTTGTGGCGCCGAACTCGCCACCCAGCTCGCGAATGCGCTGATCCATTCCGGGCTCTAAGCTGCTGGGCAACGGCCCGTTCCCCACTCGCGTGGTGTACGCCTTCACCACCCCCACGACTGAGTCGATCATGGTGGGTCCGATTCCAACACCCGTTCCGGCACCGCTCGCAGTCGTGTTAGACGAAGTGACGAACGGATACGTGCCGTGGTCCAGATCCAGGGCGGTACCCTGAGCGCCTTCGAGGAGCACCCGCTTCCCAGCGCGGAGCGCTTCGGTGAGCTCGAAACCGGTGTCGGTCGCCAGGGACGAGAGTCGCTCGCCCAACTGCAGGCTCCCGCGGAGATCGCCTTCCAGACCGTTTGAGCCGCCGCCGATGCGTTCCCGCGCCCGCTCGAGGCCCTCTTGCACGCGCTCCTCCAAGCGCTCCCCACCCCGCAAATCGGCGACCCGCAAACCCCGTCGTCCGGCCTTGGCCTCGTAAGCTGGACCGATCCCGCGTCTCGTGGTACCGATTTTCTCCGCAGCCTGGTCCTCGAAAGCGCGATCGAGCGCCTTGTGATATGGGAGCAACAGGTGCGCTCGCTCGCTCACACCGATCCGGCCGAGGAGGTCGATGCCCCGCTCTGCCAACGCATCGTATTCCTCGAAGAACTGGAGCACATCCAAAACAACGCCGTTGCCCAGGAGGCAGCGCTTGCCGGGGTGAATGATCCCCGAGGGAATCTGGTGGAGGATGAATTCTTCCTCGCCCACGTGGACGGTGTGACCGGCGTTCGCGCCGCCTTGATAGCGGGCGATCACGTCCACGTCCTCCGCTAACACGTCGACAATCTTTCCCTTACCCTCGTCGCCCCACTGACAGCCGACGACGACCTTGCACTGGCCGGTGGCCATACCGTGCGCATCCCCTCCAGAAGACAAAGGAGGCCCGCCCCGCGGGGGGACGTGCCTCACTGGGTGTATCCTCCGGGAAAAGCTAGACCGCAGCCACTAGAGCGTCAACGCTCTGCAAGAGTCCCGCGCATCCCAGTGCCCCACGCACCCTCCGGAAGGCTCTGGAGCTACCATGTCCACCGAAGGTAGCCTGGCTCTTGCTATTCGCCTCACGCTTCCACCCGATCACTCCCCCCAGGATAGTCACCAGAATCAGCTTGCCAAGCAGATCGAGACGCAACACGTCCCGCCTGGCATTCTAGTCCTGCATCCCAATCAACCAATCGGCTATCGCTTCCACCCCTTCCTCCAATCGAGTCCCATCCGTTGCCGTACCACCGCCATCGTTTCCCTGGCAAGCACACGCGCCCGGGTCGCGCCATCGTCCAGGATGTCACGGATCCGTTCCGGCTGCGCACGCAACTCCGCGGCCCGCTCCCGCATTGGGGCAAACGTGGTAACTATAGAATCGGACAGAATATGCTTGCACTCCACGCACCCACGCAGTGCGCCGCGGCACTGGTGCGCCACGTCTTCGACCACGTCAGGTGAGGAGAAGTGTCGGTGCAGCGAATGCACGTTGCAGAGTTCGGGGCGACCCGGATCGCTCTTGCGCAGCCGTTGTGGGTCCGTGACGGCGGTCCGAACCCGCGCCCATACCTCATCGGGCTCGGCCATAATGTCCACTGTATTCCCGAGGGATTTGCTCATCTTAGCGTTACCGTCGAGGCCGAGAATGCGACCCTCGTCACCGATGATAGCCTCGGGTTCGGGAAAGAAGTCACCGTAGCCGGCGTTCCATTTCCTCGCGATCTCCCGAGTGAGCTCCAAGTGCTGACGTTGATCCTCTCCCACGGGTACCGCGTCTGCCCTGTAGAGCAGGATGTCTGCGGCCTGGAGCACCGGATAGTTAAGAATACCAACCGGCACAGACTCAAAGCGTTGAGCCTTGTCCTTGTACTGAGTCATCCGCTCGAGATCGCCCATCGGAGTGACCGCGTTGAATAGCCACGCGAGTTCGGTGTGCTCGGACACGTCCGATTGCACGAATAGTATGGACTTTTCCGGATCGAGACCGACCGCGAGGAAGCTGACCGCGAGGTCCACGACCTTCTTAGGCAAATCTCTGGGATCGCCGCCCGCAGTGATAGCGTGGTCGTCCACGATGCACCACAGGCAATCGAAGCGCTCTTGTAGCTCTACCCAACGGTGCAGCGCACCCAGGTAATTACCGAGATGGGCCTCACCAGTTGGCTGCATGCCGCTGAAAATCCTGCGGCGTCGGGTCGGCGTGGTAGGCTCGGTCATCGATCCAATGGAGGGAGCGTTGAAGCAGTGTAACTTAGGTGGACTGGCGGGACT
The DNA here is from genome assembly GCA_002346665.1 of Gemmatimonadales bacterium UBA2988. Taxonomy (GTDB): domain Bacteria; phylum Gemmatimonadota; class Gemmatimonadetes; order Longimicrobiales; family Gaopeijiaceae; genus UBA2988. Next base: position 10,141 of record DEAG01000027.1, on the reverse strand, counting down.
CCGCGAACTCCGCAACCTTCGGCATACGCAGAGTCAGGATACCATCGCGGTACTCCGCGGCCAGGTCTGCCGCAGCGACACACCCCCCCCCGGACCACGGCGCGCACCCTGGGGTAGGGGGCTGATCGGAGCGGCACCAGCCTGCTCTCTACATTTTTCAGGGGAGTGAAGGGCGAGATGGAGCGCATCGACGTGGGCGTGCTCGGCGCCACCGGAATGGTGGGGACTAGGCTGGTACGGTTACTCGAGGATCATCCCTGGTTCCGGCTGCGCGAGGTGGGAGCTTCGGGCCGATCCAGAGGTCAGCCCTTGGGCCGTTTGGTGGCGGACGATGAAGGCGGTCCCCTGTGGAATGGAGCCGCCGACATGCCGGTAAAGTCGGCTGACGACCAATACAGCTCGCCCATCCTGCTTTCCGCCCTGCCCTCCGACATCGCCAGGGAGCTCGAGCCGCGCCTCGCCAAGGCCGGGCACCTGGTGGTGAGCAACGCTTCGAGCCACCGCATGGACCCGGATGTCCCTCTTATAATTCCCGAGGTGAACCCAGACCACATCGCGCTGGCGCACAGCCAAATCGAGCGGACGGGAGGGGCCATCGTCACTAACCCCAACTGCGTGGTGGTGGGTATCGCAATGGTATTTCATCCCCTCCATGAAGCCTTCGACTTGGAGCACGCGGTGGTGACCACCTTCCAGGCCATCTCGGGAGCGGGACGTTCCGGCCCCTCCGCAGGGGACCTCTTCGACAACGTGCTGCCCTTCATCGACGGTGAGGAAGACAAGCTGGGTAACGAGGTCAGGAAGATCCTCGGCCAATCCACCAAGACCGGCTTCGAGAACGCTGCGATGCGGGTGAGCGCCACATGTGCCCGAGTCGGTGTGGCCCACGGTCACCTCGCGTCGATATCGCTGAAGTTCCGACACCCGCCGCAGGTGGACGAGGCGCGCGACGTGCTGAACAGCTTCCGCGGAGGCGTACTGCAGGACGGCCTGCCCGGCTCCCCAGTCCATCCGATCGAGGTGCTCGAGGGCAACAACCGACCCCAACCCCGTCTGGACCGGGACCGAGGGGACGGAATGACCGTGACTGTCGGGAGGATCCGGCCCTGCGAGGTCCATCACCTCAAGATGTTCGTGCTGTCGCACAACTTGGTCCGCGGCGCCGCCGGCGCCGCGCTACTTAACGCGGAGCTATGCCACGCGCGCGGCCTCACCGCCCGGTCGGCTAAAGGGTGAGAGCGGAGGAGGAGTTGGCGTGGGGGACCGAGGTGCTATGAAGCTCGCGCTGATCGGGTATGGGCGGATGGGGCACGCCGTCGAGGAGGTCGCGCAGGAACGGGGCCATGACGTGGTGGCGCGGCTCGATCTGGATGACCCGATCACCCAGGCAAGCCTGGCGGGGGCGCAGGTCGCGATCGACTTCACCCTCCCGGACGCAGTGGTGGTCAACGCCCACCGGGTGGTCGAGGCCGAAGTGAGCTTGGTCATAGGCACGACCGGGTGGTACGAAAGCATGGACGAAGTCAGGGCTGCCTTCCAGTCCGCGGGAAGCGGATGCATATGGGCCCCCAACTTTTCTCTGGGCGTACAACTTTTCCTGCGTCTGGCTCGTGAGGCCGGGCGCCTCGTGGACGTGCTAGAGGAGTACGACATTCACATTCACGAGGCACACCACCGCCACAAGGTCGATCACCCGAGCGGTACCGCGATCCATCTGGCCGAGGTCCTGTTGGAGAACCTGGGACGGAAGACGTCGTGGCGAGAAGAGCCGGCCGAAGGAGTCCCGGACCCCGCGGTGTTATGGGTTAGTTCGGCCCGTGCCGGCGAAGTCCCAGGCACTCACGAGGTGGTACTCGAGGGACCGGCCGACAGCGTCGTGGTGCGGCACACGGCACGAGGTCGGGACGGGTTCGCGCGCGGAGCAGTCGCCGCGGCAGAGTGGGTGACGGGAAAGAAGGGTTTCTTCAGCATCGATGACATGCTGGCCGAACGTTTCGGCCTGCGCTGACCGGAAGGGGAGACATGGGAGCGGAACGGAACCGGTTCCGGGGGCTGGGCCCCGCGCTGATCACGCCGATGCGGGAGGACGAGTCACTCGACCTAGACGCGTTCGACGAGCAGGTGCGCTTTTGCGTGGATGGAGGCGTCCACTTCCTCGTCCCCTGCGGCACCACCGGTGAAAGTGCGACCCTGGATCCGAGGGAACAGCTCCAGGTGATCGAACGCTGCGTGGAGGCGGCCGCGGGCGAGGTGCCAGTGATGGCCGGTGCCGGTACCAACAACACCAAGGAGGCGTGCGCCCGCGCCCGCGCGGCCGCGGCGGCCGGCGCCGACGCCATTTTGTCGGTGTCGCCCTACTACAACAGGCCCTCTCCGGAGGGGCTCTATCGCCACTACATGACCGTTGCCGACGCCGCCCGCGTGCCGGTGTTCATCTACAACGTGCCCAGCCGAACCGCCTCCAACGTCACCTCCACTACACTCCTGCGGCTAGCCGAGAACCATGAGTTGATCGCCGGTGTGAAAGAAGCCTCGGGAGACATCCAGCAGGTGATGACAATCCTGAGGGATCGGCCCAAAGACTTCCTCGTGTTGTCAGGTGAAGACCACCTGACGTTTGCTATCATGGCACTGGGAGGAGACGGCGCGATCAATGTTGCAGCCAACGAAGTGCCCAAGATGATGAGCGAAATGATAAACGCAGCGCTCGCCGGCGACTGGGACGCCGCTCGCGAGGCGCACTACCATCTCCTCCCCCTTATGCGGATGAACTTCGTCGAAACGAATCCGGTCCCCGTGAAAACAGCGCTTGAGATGATGGGACGAGGCCGGGCCAACTTCCGCGCACCCCTGTGCGAACTGTCCGCAGAACACCTGGGTGCGCTGCGCCAGGCACTCGAACGGGCAGGGGTAGATCTGCCCGCAGGCGACACCGAGAAGCCACCGCGGAAGGCAGCGACTGCCGCTCGGGACACTCGGTGACCGGTCCAGCGCCCGGAGACACTGACGATCTCCGATCGGAGATCGAAAGCCTAAGCACGGGGGCGGCAGAGCCAGACCCCGAAACGGCTCGTGAACCGGTGGGCCGCTTCCTAGAGACATTGTCCGCCGGACTCGTACGCGCTGCCGAGCGGGGACCCACGGGTTGGCACGCCGTCGAATGGGTCAAGCGCGGCATCTTGCTGGCCTTCCGTCTTGGGCGGACTCGCCAGTTCCAGCCCTTTGCAACCGCCCCCAACCCCAACTTCGGCGGCTCCACTTTCCTTTTCTTCGACCGGGATACGCTTCCACTGCGCGCCGTCCAAGGAGAGGAACAGAACATACGCATCGTCCCGGGCGGCACTTCGATCAGAGAGGGAGCCTACCTCGCGCCCAACGTCATCGTAATGCCGCCCGCCTTCGTGAACGTGGGAGCGTACGTGGACGAGGGAACGATGGTGGACTCGCATGCTCTGGTGGGCTCCTGCGCACAAGTGGGGAAGCGCGTGCACCTGTCCGCGGGTGCGCAGTTGGGGGGCGTACTCGAACCGGTAGGCGCCCGGCCGGTGATCATCGAGGACGACGTGATGGTCGGCGGCAACGTGGGAGTGTTCGAGGGAACCATGGTGGAGCGGCGTTGCGTGCTGGCCCCTGGGGTGCAGTTGACCCGCTCCACTGCAGTCTACGATCTAGTACGAAACGAGGTGTACCGTGCCTCGTCAGAGCAACCTCTTACGGTCCCCGAGGGAGCGGTGGTAGTGCCCGGGGCACGACCCGCAAAGGGCTCGTTCGCGAACAAGCACAACATACAGCTGTACGCGCCCGTGATCGTCAAGTACCGCGATTCGTCCACTGACGCGGCCACCGCTTTGGAGGACGGACTCCGGTAACTATGGAGCGGCGAACCTCCGTAAGATTTACACCTCGCTACAAACTACCGACAGTGCTTACCCAAAGGTGCCGTAGGTGCCTTCAAAACCGGAGGGTAATCTTCGTTTCGTTGAGTTTCGCCACGTTTACCCCCAGAACATGACCTACGACATGACTCACCAGAGAGGTATAACAGCTACCCTCAATGTAGCCACAGAGGCACTGTGGGGCACACAGAAAGTGGCTTGTTTAGTGGAGTCTGGGGAAGGGAAAGCAGAGTAACCACGGGGGATTAAGGGCGGTGGCGATCCACCTCTTCTTGGTAAGCATCCACGCCAATACTTATATCGTTCTATATCAACTACTTAACTCACCATCGTCATCGGCTATCTAATCAATATGACCCACAAGATGACCCACTTGGTCTGGCAAAACGTGGCTCAGGGCGTGTCGGTGTGACAGAAGAAGTCACCGGCGCCCCCCCCCTTTCGACGCACGGGGGGGCAGTGCTTGTGCAGGTCGGCACACATCGAAGCCACTGAAACGGCGTTCCCCAGCCGTCTAGGTGGCGTTCTTTCTCACTGGAACAGGCCCTCCATAATCCACCCCACAGACCCGTCATCGCGGGCAAGCGTTACGTCACCGTCACCGCTCGCTCTCAAAAGCTCCAAGGCCAGCGACGCACTTTCGTCATCTCCCACGTTGTTGAAGTGCATCTTCGACTCAACTCACCCGAGGTCGAGTAGCTGCCCCACCCACTTGACCGCTTCAGGCCCGTCGATCCACGCCCCCTTCTTGCCATAAAAATAGGAGCCGGTTTTCGCATGGAGGCCGCCGTCGAGGAATCTCGCTTCCAGGTGATGCGAGTCGACGCCCGCTGGGGACCCCAGGGAATAAAAGCGGACCTCGACGCCATTGGCCCTCAGGGCCTCCACCACTGCCTTGGTATTCGGCGCGTCCGTCGGTTCTCCCATCACTCCGCTCCCGGCGATCCGCCAGCGCTCGACACTGGGCTGCTCATGCTTCAAGACGGCGCGAAAGGACCGACGACGCCCGGTGGGGGTGACCAGCGGTCGTTGGATCATGGTAGCGCTCCGGCAGTGAATTGTGTCATGCAACCGCCTCGTGATACAAGGAATGCTGGAACCCGGCGAAGATGGCTCCGATTTCCTCCGGTTGACCAAGGTCGGATATGGCGTCGGCAATGGAGTCTTGATAGCGGAGTCCCAGCAGATGCTTGAGTTTCTCCTGGGCTAGTTCTTCAACGCCGACACTCACGTAGTGCTGGAGCACGAAGTCCAGAAACGCCTGCTGCTTCACGCTGAAGTGAGTGTTGATGTAGATCCTGGCGCGGCTGGCCCGTACTTCTCGGGTCTCGGGAGGCACGGCGTAGGCCACATGGGCTAGGACATCGAAGAGATCGCTCTTCTCGGCGTCGATGATCCTTCGCATCTCCGCCAACTGCTCGCGCCCGAACCCTTTTTCTGCAAGTCCTTCTAGCAGTCGCTTGCGCGTGTCTGGTGCGCTCCAGATGGTCCTGAGTTCGTCCTCGTCACGGAAGAACTCCGGCAGTTTGCCGAACAACAGCTCCATAAACTGAGTTGCCGACATGGGTGTGCCGTCTGGATGCCAGAAGCTGGTACACATCATGTGCTGAATGCTTCGTTCCTTGCCGTCGGCCAGTTTGACCCGCGCCTTCTTCTTACAGATGCAGGGGCGTTGGCTGCACTTGTCACATGGCTCCGGTGGGCAGACGCAGGGCCGTTGCCCGCAAGCCCGGCAAAGTGCCGGTGGCGGCTTCACACAGATACAGGTGTGCTGTCCGCAGACCGCGCAGGGTTCCTCTGGCTCAGGTTCGATGGGTTCCCCGTCCCACTCAGGATCGTTGAAATGGTGGTGCGCTTTCACGAAGTCGTAGATGGTGAAGTAGTCCTTACCATCGTAGAGCCTGGTGCCACGCCCGATGATTTGCTTGAACTCGATCATCGAGTTGATCGGACGCATCAGGACGATGTTGCGAATGTTTCGGGCGTCCACGCCGGTGGAGAGTTTCTGCGAGGTGGTCAGGATGGTCGGAATGGTCTTCTCATTGTCCTGGAAGTCACGCAGGTGCTGCTCGCCCAGGACACCATCGTCGGCCGTGACACGCTGGCAGTAGTTGGGGTCTTTACTGTCCTTCATCTGGTTGATGAGGTCACGTACAGTCAGCGCGTGCAACTGGGTCGAGCAAAAGACAATCGTCTTCTCACGCTGGTCCATCTGCTCCAGTAGAACTTTAACCCGGTACGCCTCGCGCTCTTTGATCTCGATGATCTTGTTGAAATCCCCTTCCTCGTAGCGCCTACCGGCTTCGATCTCGCCCTCCACCACCGTGTCGTCGGCCGTGTAGACGTATTCATCGAGGGTGGTAGCGATCTGGCGCACCTTGAACGGGGTCAGGAAGCCGTCGTTGATGCCGTCCTTGAGCGAGTAGATGAAAACCGGCTCACCGAAGTAGCGGTAGGTATCCACATTGTCCTGGCGCTTAGGCGTGGCGGTGAGGCCGAGCTGCACTGCCGGGGCGAAATAGTCCATGATGCCGCGCCAGTTGCTCTCGTCGTTTGCGCCGCCGCGATGGCACTCGTCGATCACGATGAAATCGAAGAAATCCGGTGGGTATTCGCCGAAATACGGGCTGGGATGCCCGTCTTCATCGTCCGGCCCGCTCATGAAGGTCTGGAAGATGGTGAAGAAGAGGCTGCCGTTGGTGGGAACCCGTTCCCGCCTGCGGATTTCATCCGGGGAGATCCGAACGAGCGCGTCCTCCGCAAAGGCCGAGAAGGCGTTGTATGCCTGGTTGGCGAGGATGTTACGGTCGGCTAAGAACAGGATACGCGGACGCCGGGTCGGCTCGCCCTCCTTCTTCCAATCAGTCAGGCTCCAGCGGCTGTGGAACAGCTTCCACGCGACCTGGAACGCGATGAAGGTCTTGCCCGTGCCGGTGGCTAGGGTCAACAGGATGCGCTGCTGTCCATTCGCGATGGCGTCCAGCACCCGCTCGACGGCGATGTCCTGGTAATAGCGTGGCGGATGGCTGCCGCCCTTGTCCTCGAAAGGCACGGCTGCGAAGCGGTCACGCCAGGCATCCTCTTTGGCAAAGGTCTGCGCCCAGAGCTGCTCCGGCGTGGGGTAGGCCGCCGTCTCGCCTTCCTCGCCGGTCTCCATATCGATGCCGTAGATGCCCTGGCCGTTGGTAGCGTAGGTAAAGCGGATCTCCAGCTTGTCCGCGTAGTTCTTCGCCTGCGCGACGCCTTCGGTCAGCGCCTGGTCCCACGCCTTGGCCTCTACGACCGCGAGTTTTGTATTGCGATAGACGAGGACATAGTCGGCGATGACTGACTTGCCGCGACGGCCCAGCCCCTCGATCCGGCCCGGTGTGATGAGGTATTCACGCGAGATGCGGCTGCCCTCGACCACGCCCCAGCCCGCCGCCCTCAGCGCGGGATCAATATGTTCGGCTCTAGTCTCGGCTTCGTTCATGGATTACAGCGCCCCCGCAAACGCCTGGTGCAGCAGCGAATTCTTCAGTGCCTCCAGCGCGGTGAGTTTCTGCTCGTAGAGGGCTTCGAGGCGTTGGGTTTCGGCGGCCAGGGAGTCCAGTGCTTTGACGATAACCCTCTGTTCCGGGAGGGGAGGGACGGGCAGGACAAAATTCGAGAGCATCCCGATCTTGATGTAGGGCATCGTGTTTCCGAGTTTCTGTTTGGACACTTTCGCACTCAGCCGTTTGTCGAGAACACGGAAAAGGTATTTGGCACTGACGCCCTTGAAGTCGAACAGGACGTACGTTCGTTGGTACGCCTCGAACTTCCCGCTGTAATAACTAGTTTGTCCGACATTGCCGTTCCCAGCGACAAGCAATGCCTCCGTGTCGAATGAGTAACTGTCGCTGTATGTGTGCGCGGCCGCGCAGGTGAAGAACGGATACTCGCCCTCGGGGTTCCCTTGGTTCACGTCTTTCTTGCCTGTCTTGATCTGGCAGACGTTCCCAAGTTGTTTCTCCACCCACCCCTCGCCCGGCTGCGAAAACACGGCGTTGAGGTGGCTCTCGAAGAGGGCCCGGGCGTTTTGGAGGTTCTTTTCGGCCGTGGCTTTGGCGGTGGCAATGCCCGCAAACGCTTCGTCCAGGATGTCGACGATCCGCTGCTGTTCGGGGAGGGGGGGGACGGGAGTCGGGTAGGTCTCAATGAACTCCTTTGAAACCCGCTTGTGTCCGACAGCTCCAGACATCCGCTCCGCGCCCTCAGCACGAAAGTCGGGTCGAGCCAAGAAGTAGTAGAGGAACTCCTTGTCGAGGCTTGCCGATGGACGGAGGACGATGAATTCACTCGAACCGAATCCGGCTCCGTTACTGAGGCCGTTTGCGATTCCCAGCTTTCCGTTCTCGAAGCATGGCGTGATTTTCGCCAGTAACACATCCCCGTCTGCGAAATAGGTGTAGCTACCGACAACTGATGCAAGCGGTTTCGTTTCTGACACGTTCAGGAATTTCTGGCCGATTCCCAAATCTTTCATTGGTGCGAACGACACCAACGCACTCGCGGCTACTCGCTCATGCACCTCGGATTTCGGTGGCCTGATTTCACAAACCGCGGACAAGGGTCTTGTCTCCCACCCCTCCTTCACAGCAGCTCCTGAATCTTCCCTAGCACCACCGCGCTCTCGGCATCCAACGCGGCGATCTCGTCCATGATTTCTTTCGGGCTGCGGTGCACGATTTCTTCGCCGACGTTCGGGTTCTTCACCGAGAGGTCGAAGGTGCCTTGATCAACACTCTTGGCGTCCACACTCCAGCTCTTGTCCGAGTCAGCCAAGGTCTTTTGCAGATTCACGAACTCGGCAAGATCGTCATCGTTGAGCGGGTTGGTTTTGCCTAAGTTGCGACCCGGATCGAGCTGGTAGAACCAGACCTTGTCCGTCGGTGCTCCTTTCTCGAAGAACAGCACCACTGTTTTGACGCCCGCGCCTTGGAAGGTGCCGCCAGGGCAGTCGAGCACGGTGTGTAGGTTGCAGCTTTCCAGCAGGAGCTTGCGCAGGCTCACCGAGGCATTGTCGGTGTTGGAAAGGAAGGTGTTCTTGATGACCACGCCCGCCCGGCCACCGGCCCGTAGCATCTTGATGAAGTGCTGGAGGAAGAGGAACGCGGTCTCGCCGGTGCGGATGGGGAAGTTCTGCTGGACCTCCTTACGCTCTTTCCCGCCGAAGGGCGGATTGGCAAGGATGATGTCGTATCGGTCCTTCTCCTGGATGTCAGCGAGGTTTTCCGACAGCGTGTTGGTGTGCAGAATGTTTGGGGCCTCGATGCCGTGCAGGATCAGGTTCATGATCGCGATGACATAGGCCAGCGACTTCTTCTCTTTGCCGTACAACGTCTTTTCTTGGAGCGTCTTGATGTCGCTGGTGGTGAGCTCGCCGCCGGACTTCAGGTAGTCGAAAGCCTCGCAGAGAAAGCCGGCCGAGCCGCACGCGCCGTCGTAGATGGTCTCGCCGATTTTCGGAGCGACCACTTTGACCATAGCGCGGATGAGCGGGCGCGGTGTGTAGTATTCGCCACCGTTGCGGCCAGCGTTGCCCATGCGCTTGATCTTCTCTTCGTAGAGCGCAGAAAGTTCGTGTTTCTCCACCTGCGACCGGAAGCGCAGTTCGTCAACGTGGTCGATGATATCGCGGAGGTTGTAGCCGCTGGAAATCTTGTTTTTGATCTCCCCGAAAATCTGGCCGATCTTGTACTCGATGGTGTCCGGGCTGGTGGCCCGCTGCGTGAAGCCCTGGAGATAGGGAAAGAGCTTCTGATCGACGAAATCCGTTAGGTCATCGCCGGTGAGTGCAGCATTGTGGTCGAGCTTGCCGTCATGCCCCTTGGGCGCGGCCCAGGTCTCCCAACGATAGGGCTTGTCGAGGATGTAGGTGTATGTCTTCCCGCTGAGCGCAGCTTCGTCGGCGTGGTCCTGCTCCAGGCCGTCGAGATATTTTAGGAACAGCAGCCACGAAGTCTGTTCCGTGTAATCCAATTCGTTCGAGCATCCCGCCTCTTTTCGGAGGGCGTCGTCGATATTCTTGAACGCCTGCTCAAACATCGATTTCCGTTTCCTTTTCTCTAATCATGTGGATGCTCCGTATCGTAGCATTGGGCTACGGGAGAGGTTCGTCAAATCAAAAGCCCTTCAAGCACTTACAAGCTTGTGGGGTTTTCTGTCCATTGGTGAGAAAATTCTCAAGTACCCAGCAGAGTACCCAGACTTGGGTCAAAAAC
>DEAG01000014.1 GCA_002346665.1 Gemmatimonadales bacterium UBA2988 | reverse complement strand
GGGACCATCGAGGCCTACTTCCCGATCCTCCGAAAGAAGGAGTATGCCGGGGACGTCGCTGGACCTGACATCAGCACAAGAACGGCGGGGTTCACTTTAGGGAGAGGGGAGACCTTGGCCGCCCACCTCGAGGCCCAGGAGAACAAGCTAATGGCTTTGTTCCCAGGGATAGACAAGGGAATGGCGAAGGACCTTGTCAGCAAGCACAACGTCAGCGATATCGTGACCGACCCCCTGGCGGCCTTCGAGCTGCGGGCTCACGTCCAATCAAAAATGGAGGCTCGGATTCTCATGATCCGAGAGTTCAAAGAGTTTGGCATCAACGTGAACGAGGTCGAGGACGTCATGCGGGCGGCGCTTCCCCGAGAGCGCAGCGCGATGGGCGTCACCGAGGTCATAGACACCGATGCATTCAACCAGAGGAACTTTCTTCAGGCCCTCAAGACGGGGGGAGCGAAAAGGCTAAACCTGTATACCGCCGACGACGCCGCCTTTGAGGGGTACTTGTTTGACAGAGAGGTGGTCTCTGTCCTCAACAACATATCGAAGGCGACTATCAACGAGGAGTCGATGGGGCTTATCCGCAAGGGAGTGAATGCCGTCAACAACTCCTTCAAGAGCGTCGTCACCGCCTCCGGCGGGTTCCATGCCCGCAACTTCATGGGCGTGGCGATGCAGGGGTTTTTGAAGTTTGGGCATCGTTGGTTCACGGGTGGCGTGAGCGGGGGCTGGGGAAGGGCAATCATTGCCACCGAGGCGGCGCTGGGCGGATGGGATAGCCCGGTTCTGAAAGCCTTGGAGTCCAGCATCGGCAAGGCCCGATACCAAAACATGCTGAGCTCAAGGGTGGGAGGGTACCAGATCCGGGAATACCCAGAGTTACTTCTCCGGAATGGCATAGTCAGCCCCACTTCACGAATCTCCTCCCCGGACGACATGACCCAGTTCAAGAAGACCACTAACTGGCTGAAAATTTGGCAGCCGGGGAACCCGATTCTTCGGGGCTCGAAGGAGCTGGGGGCGCGGACGGACTCCTATGGGCGCACTCACTCATTCTTTCTCGATCTCGAGGACGTCACCAAGGGCCAGTCGGGGTTCGCTTCTGATTCACAAATAGAGTGGGCGAAGCTCGAGGCGAAGAAGTGGTTCTATGACTACAGCGACCTGACAGAAGCGGAGAAGACGTACATGAGGGGAATGATGCCCTTCTACACCTGGCTCCGCAAAAACACCGCCCAGCAGGTGCTGGGGATCATGGAAAACCCTGACATGTACGCGGTCGTTCCCAAGATCCAGGAAGCCGTCGAGGCGCGAGGGATCGACGCGGAAGACAGGTCCTTGATGCCGGACTGGTGGCTGGAGTCGGGAATGTTCCCGATCAAAACTCCTTGGTTTCTGCGAGACAGCGTCTCCGACAACGAGACGGTCGTCTTTCGTCCGAACTTTCCATACCAGGAAGGATTGGCCTTGCTCCCCTTCGTGGGCGACGAGGACGCCTTCAGCGGGATCAGGCCGAATTTCGTTGACTGGTTCGACACCATGGTCAATTCCATGAACCCAATACTGAAAACGGTTATCGAGGTGCAGTCAGGAAAGAGCACCTTCTTCAAAGAAGAGCTCCCCACCCACTCCAGGGCTCCTCGGTCTATGAGGCTTCTGACAAAATCTCCAAAGGTCCTCGCCTTTTTGGACTGGTCGGTGGGGCTGGTGAACGACGGCAAGGGTCTCGGCCTCACTCTGGACGACGGGTCGGCGAACGTAGACGACCGGGGCCGCCTGATGATGGACTCGCGGTGGGAACGGATACTGGACAACAACCTGCCAATTCTTGACAGGCTGGGACAGTGGCTTGACCTGCCGATTGCCGCCCTCGAGGGCCTGGGAGTCCATATCGAGAAGGCGGTAACCGAGGCATCTGGCGCAAGGGATGACCATGACGCCCTTGAAGAGTTTCTTCAGATTCTCAGCCGGTCCTTCGGAATAAAGCTCGACGTGCTCCGGGAAGACGAGAGGAGGCTGCAACGGGCCTATGACATGTACGACATCATGCAGGAGAAGTTGCGAGAGAGGGAGCCGGACGAGAGGAGAAGCCTTCGAGCGCAGGCGGGGCGACAACGAGAGTTTCGGCGCCTCGGATTTCTCTGAGATATTAGATGGCCTTCACTTACGCTGACGTTCTTGCGGCCAAGAGGTCTTGGAGGGTCGAAGAGGTCGCGACGGCTGTCGAGCAGGCCCCTGTGGGCTATCAGGCTGGCGGCCGGGTCGGGTATGCGAACAACAACTTCCTTGTAGATCCATTCGTCATAAACGTGAACGGCCACATGGTGGTTCAGAAGACACAAACGCCGGTTGCCGGAGAGGACTGGGGCCTACAGCTCCGCGCCCCCGGCCACTACTACTTTCTCTACGTGGGGAGAGGCGGCGGGTTTAGCGTCACCGTAGATAGGCCGCAGTGGGAAGAATCCCTGATGGCTTGGTACCACCCGTTCAGTGGAGAGCGTCTTTTGGGGACATGTTTCCTTGATGTTTTAGATCTCGACGACGCGGAGCGGTCCGGAGAGATGATCTATGCCAGCTCACACCTGGCGATTGACACCCACGAAGTGACGGTGGTTGCGAGCGACTATGCGGGCGAGGACTACGACTATCGGTGTGACGGCGTCGCCGACGAGGTGGAGATCAACCACGCGATCCGCTACATGGCCCGGTCGAAGGGAAAAGACATAGATGGAAACGAGCTGCCTGGAGGCGGCATCGTTCGTCTGTCGCCGGGGGCCTTCAACCTCTCCGGCGAGATATCCATGCTGGGCTCTATCACCCTCGAGGGCTCTGGGTACGGCACGAGAATAATTCCCAACTCGACTGCGGGCGCACAGGGTTACGGGATTCATGTGCCAGGGACATCGGCCAGCCCGATTGACGGCTGCGTCATTCGCAACTTGCGCGTGCAGAGATCTGCGAGAAACGCCTACAGCCCGGCCCACGAAAATACGGAGCCGAACGACATCTTCGCAGAGTACGCCAACGACATAATTATCGAGAACAACTGGATTATCGACAGTCCGCACCTGGGGATACACGTGGAGTTCAGCAAGGACTTCTTGGTGTCGGGGAACATAGTGCGGGACGCATATGGCACCGTCGATGAGCGCGTCGCGGAGGATCAGGGCGTGTCCGTGGCTCTCGGAGCGGGGTCTACGGACACTCTGCTCTCTGGCCGGGTAGTGAATAATGAGATCTACAACACGGCGGAAGTCGGCGCCGCTCTTACTGGAATTGAGTTGACTGCCCCGGGGAAGGTTCTAATTGCGAATAATGTAGTCCGCAACTTGTTAGGCAAAACCAGAGGCTCCGGGTTCAAATCGTCGGTCAGGGGGATTAGCGCTAACGGCTCGGTTAGCACGATATCGGGCAACCTGATATTCGATTTACGCAACTCGGACGAGGAAGCAGATGGGTGCCGGGCGATAGAGTTAACCGGAGATGCCGCCAACTGCCACGTGGTGGGCAACACCATCAGGGACATACACGGGTTCCCCAACTCTGACCTCAACCAGGCCGGGACAGGCATCTTTTTGACGCGAGCTGGCGGCGCCGTTCCCAACGACGCGCATATCGCCTCTAACTTTATCCACGGCTGTGATCAAGGGATCTTCATAGAGGACGCCGGGACCGACATTTACCGTGTGATGTTGTCGGGCAATCAAGTCTACGACTGCGGCCAGCTCATCGACTACGGCAGCTGCGAGGGCGGAGACGAGCCTAT
>DEAG01000001.1 GCA_002346665.1 Gemmatimonadales bacterium UBA2988 | reverse complement strand
CTAGCCCCCCTCCGTGGCACCCAGCCACACCTATCTATCCACTGTTCTGCGCGTCCTGAGTTACGGGCCTGAGTGGGATGGGGTAGAATTAGGGGGTGGTTTTATCAAATGCTACGATGTGAGAAGGAGATCAGCGACAAGGCAGCCGCTTGTCCGCGTTGTGGTGCCCCTGTGGGCGGAGGTCCGGCGGTTCTCCAAGTACGCCATCTACTGAACGATCCGAGCGGGGTCAGCCCTGGTTCATGATGATCAGTTCGAGGTGGTCCCCTTCCCAGACGTTGATGGGGTCGAAGGTGAAGGTTCGACCCGCGATGAAATCAGCCTCGAACTGAACGATCTCGGATTTCCATTCGAGGTCGAAAGTCTGGGTGGTCTTTCCAACGGACAACCCCACCCGACGGCGCGTCGTTCCCGCCCAGTTGGCGTAGATGGTGGCGTCCTTGAAGTCGTTGTTCTGGATGGTCACCATGACGGATCCCGAGCCACTCGCCGCCCTGAACATAGGAGCCGGACGGGAACTGCGGGAGCATCCCAGAAGGAGCGAGGCGGAGAGGAGGACGACGCCGAAGACAACTCTGTTGGACGAGACGATAAAGCGCTTCATGCTGGACCTCACTGGTACGGATCACTCAGTAAGATGTACGCAACGTAGGTAACACACCTGAGGCTGAAAAGGTCCTCTTCGTAGTGACCGTTGGTTTTGGTGTTCCGGAGGTGCCGAATCTGGCGTCGCGTAAAGAGCAGCGCACCCCCTTCGAGCGCCGGGGGGGCGTACTCGTGCAGGTCGGCACAGATCGACTGCGTGAGTCCCGCTCGTCAAGACCCCCAGTACTGCCATCCCCTCCGTGGCACCTAGCCACACCCAGCTATACATCAGTGTTTCACCCGTCAATTATTTGTCATCAGCATCTCCCAGCTGTCTGACGACCTATGAGATGCGTCCTATCGTTCCTCTAGAGGATGGCGCTTAGACATGGCAAACCCCCTATAGGACACGCTAACGAGAACGTATAGTGCGCGTTCTCGTAAATGTTCACCCGAAAGGTCGTGCGATCAGTTTGTCCGGGTCCGCGTCCGGTTTCGGCGTGAACCTGCTAAGATGGCCCGGCCAGTCCCAGCTCGCGACGTAGACGTTGCCATCCTGGTCCACATCGACCTGGTGGGGGCGAGCGAAGCCGCCGGGAAAACCTCCCGACGTCCGTCCGTACGTACCGAAGTGATACAGGAGCTGGCCCTGCGTGTTGTACTTGATCAGGCGGTTGAGAGCGGCGGACACGACCCAGACCGCGTCGCTCCCGTCGACGAAGATGCCGACCGGGTCGATCACGCCAGGCCACTCTTCCACGAACTCGCCCTCGGGGGTGAAGACCTGGATTCGGTTGTTGCGGCGGTCACCCACGTAGATCCGGCCTGCGCGGTCTACCGCGATGCCGTGCATGAGATCGAATGCACCGGGAGGGCCGCCAATGGCTGGGTCGTTATCGACTTCGCCGAATTCGCTCACCCATTCACCATCGACGGTCCAGGTCTGGACGCGGCCGTTGTCGTAACCGTCGGCGAGCAGGAAATGCTCACCGTCCGACAGGAAGGTCAGTACCGAGGGGTTGCCGAAGTCGGTCGGTCCCAGGTCGGTCATCGCCCGCTGTTCGTCTCTTCCCAACTTCGGCTGCGGATCACGGAGTCCCCAGATCAGGGTCTCACCGTCGTTGCTGAACTTATAGACCGCTTCGTGGATATCGACTCCGCTGGGGCGCTGCCCGCCGCGTTCGATGACGTAGATCGCGCGCTCGGGGTCGTAGGGGTTGATGTAGACCTGGTGGGGCGTGTTGAAGAGCGAGTCCCACTGGGTCCATCGCTTGATGATGTCGCCGTTCCCGTCCACTTCCATGAGGTAGTTGCTGCCACCGAGCCGCTGCTCGCCGCTTGTCCGTTCCCGGTCGCCCCACACAGCGACGATGATTCGGTCCGGGGTGTCGGCCGCCATTCCGGAAACCTCTCCCCACACCCAGCACTCGGTGGTACTAGCCTGGCGGCCACCACCACCACGGCCGCCACTTGGGCAAGCGGCCGGGTCGGTGTGGTCCGGGGCCGGCTTCCAAAATTCCACTGCTGCGACGTAATCACCGGTTTCGTCTGATCCGCCCTTCACGCCCTGGCCCGCTGTTTGTGGCTGGCTTTCAGCGCTGCAGGCGGCGAGCCCAGCGGCGAGTACGAGGGCAAGTCCCATGCGCACAACTCCCATAATGCCTCCTAATTTTTTTCTCAGTCGGTCAACACCGGCGATCGAGCTTGTATCACAGTGGAAGATGATAGCCTCCTTGGCCAGGACCCGCGCGATCATGGGCTCTCTTGTCTTCTGACACGAGGGCCAGCGCGTCCTGAGTTGCGGGCCTGAGCGGGACATGCCAGAATCAGGGCATGGCACGCTGCCGCCCTTGCGCTGTTCTGCTGCTCTTCGGAATGCTACACCTGACTGCCTGTCAGGCGTGGCAATCTGTCCCGTTAGATGCTATCAGCCCGGCCCAGTTGATTGAACAAGATCAACCTGACCGTGTCCGCGTGAGCGGGGAGGGCGTGCTCGACTTGGAATTAATGTCGCCAGCGATCGAAGGCGATCAACTTGTGGGTGCGGTTTCGGGTGCCTCAGTACCCTTGGAAGACATTATCAGTTTAGAGGTTTGGAAGCGTAGCGTAAGGCACACCATTTTGTTCGGGTCAGTGTGGCTGGGTTTGATAACCGCCTTAGGAATACGGTCGGCAAACCCCAACTAGTCCCCCCTCCGTGGCATCCAGCCACACCTAGCTATACAGCATTGTCCCGCGCGTTCTGAGTTGCGGGTTTGAGTGGGATGGGGGAGAATCAGGGCATGAAAAAATTCCTACTGTCCGTGCTCGCGGGGTCGTGAAAGGTATGGTTCGGTCCACGGGAGAATCTGAAACGATATTTCCGTTCTCGACGGTGAGTGCGACAACGCCTGATCAGGTAGGAGGGAAGGCTAGCTCTCTGATCGACGCGACGCGGGCCGGGTTTAATGTTCCCCCGGGCGTAGTCCTGAGCGTCGATTTTTTTAGTTCGTGGCTCGCAGAGGTCGAGAGTAGTGAGGCCTGGAGTGCGTTTCTGAGCTCGCCGGAAAAAGAGCTACGGCAGTATTGCGATGTCGTGAAGGCACGCTGCTCCACATTGCAGCTAACACAAACGCGGCGAGATGTTCTAGGTGATGCGTTGCGTAGGTTGCCTACGGATGGCCTTTTCGCTGTACGTTCGTCGTCGCCCGAAGAGGACTTGGAGGGCAGCTCTTTCGCCGGAGAGTACGAGACCTCCCTCGGCGTGACCTTCGACGGGCTGGAGAAGGCCATCCTACACTCCTTCGCTTCTGTCTTCGACGAGCGCGTCGTCAGATACAAGCTCCAGCGTGGGATGAGAAGAGACCAGCCTCGCATCTCCGTCATCGTTCAGCAACAGATTGCATCAGATGTTAGCGGTGTGGCGTTCTCTCTAAACCCTCTGAACAACTGCTATGACGAGGCAGTGGTCAGCGCGAATTTCGGTCTGGGAGAGACCATCGTCGATGGCTCGGTTAACCCTGACACGTATGTCGTAGAGAAGACACGAGGGGAGATCATCGACAAGAGGGTCGCCTCCAAGTCGCACGCGGTGTGGTTGGAGGCGGATGGTGGAACGAGGGAAGTCGAGAACAAGCACCCTGAGGCTCCGAGCCTGAGCGATGCACAGGCTCTCGCGGTGGCCGAGCTGGCAGCACTAGCCGAGGCGCACCATGGTTGTCCCATCGACATCGAGTGGGCAATACAGGGCGAAGACCTGTACCTACTGCAGTCCCGTCCCGTCACGGCGTATCTGCCGCTTCCCGAGGATATAATCACCCGGCCTGGCGAGGAGAAATGCCTCTATTTAGACCTCATCGTCCTCTCGCAGGGATTCTCCGATAATCTCTCCGTGCTCGGAGGGCAGTACTGGGGCAAGATGCTCGAGGCGGTCGGGGGCGGGACGTATATCGATCGAGGGATGGATGGCACCCTCCTGAACACCTGTGGCCGGCAGTACATCCATTGCTCCAACCTGATGAAGGCGTTCGGCAGTTTAATAACGAAGATTGTGGAGACATACGACACACCTACACGCAAGATCTTCGGCACGATCGACCTGAAGAAGGACTACCTTCCCGCAAAGAAGCCTGATGCCTTGAAGGGCATGGTGTGGGCTATGCTAGGGCATATGGTCAACATGTTGCGTTATAGCATACGTGGCCTCAGGCCCAAGGAGGCAAAGAAGGCGTACGAACGGGCGGCGGACTCCGGCATCGCTGAGTGCCGGAAGCTTAGCGCGGAAGGCAGGCCCTTAGACGAGTTGGCGGAGCAGTTCCTGGGCCGGTTCAATGGTATGATGAAAGACATAGTGGGTGTCGTACTGCCGGCGATGCTGGCTCGGTGGCGGCTCAGCCGTCTCTTCCGAAACGACGAAGCGAAAGATCTTTTGGTCGCGCTGGAGATGGACCTTCATGGCAACCCCACTTCAGAGATGGGCCATCTGTTGTACGAGATGGCTTCTTTCAACGAGATCCAAGAGACGGCTGATGGTGGGGAATTCGCAAGGAATATAGAGTCTGGCGGATATTCGTCAGAACTGATGGACGCCTATCGGACCTACATCGACAAGTTTGGCTGCCGCGTCATAAAGGAGATCGATATCGCGACGCCGCGTTGCTATGAGGATCTAGCCGCATTTTTCGATCAGCTACGTGCTATCGACGTGAGCAACAACGCGATCAAAAACGTGCGCCAGCGCCGGGCTAAGGCCTACGAAGAGCTGCTGGACATTGCCACGAAGAAGGGCAAACGGAAGAAGTTTGAGCGTCTGGCGAAGCAGCACAGGATGGCGGGATTTCGTGAAGCTCCGAAATACTTCTTCATTGTCACGGTAGACTTGATGCGACGGCGCGCTCTCGAGTTGGGGGATCGCTTCGTTCAGGAAGGCAGACTTGAGGATCAGCACCAGGTATTCGATCTCAAAATCGAGCAGATTGCGCGAGCTGAGAGGGATCCCGATGTCGAGCTCCTACCGCTAGTCCTGAAAAATTTGCAACCGAGGCGGCGGCTCGAGCACGTCAAGTCGTGGCCGAGGGTGATCGACAGTCGAGGGCGCATCTTTCGGGCACCTAGTGATGACACTGGGGATGGGCTGGTCGGTGACCCGATCGCACCGGGTGTGGTGCGCGGTCCAGCGAAGGTTCTACACGAGCCGTACGAGAAGCCCCTGAAGAAAGGGGAGATTCTCGTGACCCGCGCATCTGACCCCGGATGGACACCGATATTTATCAATGCAGCCGGAGTAGTCCTCGAAGTGGGCGGGGCCCTCCAGCACGGAGGCGTCATCGCGCGCGAGTACGGTCTACCCTGTGTGTCGGGCCTGGAAGGAATCACCGAAAAGGTGCAAGACGGTCAGATGCTCGAAGTCGACGGTTCGAATGGAGTTGTACGCCTGATTGCGCCGAATCCGGAGCAGGGCACATAGGTTAATTGTCCGGTGTACTAGTTTATATGAAATGGCATGTTGCTAAGCCGAAGGACCCACCTTCACTGGATTGCTCCGCCATACGGAGAGAGAACGAATGGAGACTCTAGCTTATCGGAAGGCCTCCGGAATACCGGCCGGGGTGAAATCACGCCTCCCGGTCATCCTCGGTGCGCTAGCCCTCTCGCTTATCTGGGTAGCGCCCGCTTCTGCTCAGTTCGTCCTCCCCGAGGTACGCTCGGCGCACGTCGGCGTGTACACCAAGGAGCAGGCGGAAGCTGGGGCCGAGGTATACGCCGAAGTCTGCTCTAACTGTCACAACCCGGCCAATCCGCTCTCAGGCGATAAGTTCCTGAGCCTTTGGAGTGGCAAACCGCTATGGCGCCTGTACGAATTCATTTCGACCCGCATGCCGTACGGGAACGGCGGCATGCTGCCCCCCGAGCAGTACAACGCGGTGGTGGCATACGTTCTGCAAGAGAACGGGTACCCTGCCGGTGACACGCCGCTCCCGCAGAGTCCTCTCGAGATCGCCCACATCAACCTAGATCCGCACCCGGAAGAGAGCGATGCTCCCTGATCCACGGCCGGGCTGATGAGTTCAATCGCAACAAGGCTTGGGAGATAGCCATCTCACTGAGAACTTATGATCCTCCTTCAGAGAGTCCTGCCAGCCTAGAACACGGCTCCTAGCCCCTCCGTGGCACCTAGCCACACCCAGCTATCCAGCACTGTTTTGCTCAAACGATTTTGTAGTCTCAGATTGAGCTATGAGTCCCAAGCTCGAAAAAATTTATGCAATAATTTCGAGTTACTAAGCGAAGAATTCTAACCAAACAGGGGGCACACCATGCCATTGGGCGGATTTATTTATCTCCATTGTATGATGGTATACATCGCGTGGCTCATGGCCGGCCGTCGGGGTCTTAGAAGGGACTTTGAATACCAGATAACGAGGCTTGAAGGCCAGATAGGGGACCTTAAGAGCCACGTTGAGGACTTAGAAAACCAGATTAATTTTTCCTGAAGTGAGGTGGCACCCTAACACTCGACCACCCGTGATAATAGGTGGTCCGTGCTACGAGCTTGATAATCAGTCGGTGTCTGGTGTCAAACGAGTGAGGTGCTACGGCAGAGTTATATGAGCTTCGGCTAACCCCGAGTGTCCTGCTCAAATGATCGCAGTATTTTCGAGCGTGTTAGGGGGTCAGAACGGGATCCCTGACGACCACGAATGGGACGACAACACTGTTGAAGGCGGAGAACACGCCCAGGCCATTTCTGATGTTCGATGGCGGTTCATTCAGATCCCTGGAATCCTGGGTCCGGTTCTCATAGAGCTCCTGGTACTCTTCGTTCACTCGGTACACGCGGACCTGATGCTCACCCATGTCCTCGAGTGTCAGGATACTGACCCCGAACAGCGGCTCGAGTGTCGGCCGAGACACGAAGCGGAACCGCCGCTGAATCCGTTCAATAACTTGGTCCGGAAAGATCTGCGGTACGCTGTCCTCTAGCGATTCGACGACAACGAAATGCCATAACTCATCCGGATTGAGCCAAGTGACTTCGGTGTTCCGCTCCCCCGGGGTGCTCCGGTTCCTTCTCGGGCCGAAGCGCGGGGCGAACACGGTGTCGCGCTCAATGGCCACCCCGACGGGCGGCGGCGGAACCGTTGTTTCGCCTACCGCAGTCCGTCCGTAGTAGTCCACCTCGAGGCCCAAAACGTCGCCCTCCTCTACGACGAGGTCTCGGCCGCGGTACTCATAGCGCCCGCTTTCGCCAACCGCGTCGAGCGTGTGTGGGACGCCGTTCTTGAGTATCCGCACATCGGCATCGTTGATGGCTATCGCGCTATCGGGGTCACCGCCCAGAGCGAACGTGCCGCCCACGAACACTTCGGTGATCGGCTCGTTGGCGAACAAGAAAGCTTCGACCACTACTTGGTCTGTCGAGTACAGCCCTGTCGGGGTCGTGTCACACCCACCTGTCCCGATCATGATGACTACCGATCCGAACACCACAGCAAGGCTTCTCCTCGTCCGATCCATCAGAATGCCATCCTGAAGGAGATGAGAGGCGTCATACCGAGGTAGGTTACATCGGTCACCAGAACCGGAGTCGAGTTAAGATCGAACTCGCGATACCAGACGTTCGTTTGATCGTAGAGGTTGAACACTGAGATTCCGATGTCGCCCTCGAGTGGCCCGATCGGAAACCGATAATGCGCTGCCACGTCTGCTCGGTGGTAGGCCGGTAAGCGCAACGAATTCTTCTCGCTAACGTGGACGTAGCTTTGCTCTCGGCCATCCAGGAGCGTTAGCGAATATTCCGATTCGGGTGCGGTGTACGGTTTTCCGGATCCATACGTCCATGTACCCGAGAGCGTGAGTCGCCCTAGGTCCATGGTCGACACCATCTTCAATTCGTGGCGCTGGTCGTTCAGCGCCGGGAATGGCACCCCGTCGTTTAGTTTTGGGAATGTGTGCTCCACCTGGGAGAGCGTGTAGCTAGTCCATCCAGTCCACCGACCGACCTTCTTCTGCAGGAGTAATTCGGCTCCGGTTGCAATGCCGGTGCCTTCGAAGAACAGATTGAGTGGATCAGGGTCGCGGGCACGCTGGAAGCGGAGGGAAAACTCCGACAGCCCACTCGTGTTCTTGCGATACGCTTCGATGTCCAGCAATAGTCCATCGGTCTCGAATGCGACACCGGCAACGAAGTGGTCGGAGCTGGTGACCTGTACCAAGTCGCCGTCAGCCAACAACCAGAAATCACGAGCTCCTTCGGTGACGTTATCGTTCACGACTCGGTTCACGAACTGGTGGTATCGACCGATGCCACCCTTGAACGTGACGCGAGGACTTACCGCGAACGTAGCGGATGCGCGTGGCTCCCAGTACTGGCGAGAGGTCAGATTGTCGAAGGCAATCCGTCCACCGAATGTCAGCGAGAGACGGTCCCGCAGTTGCCACGTATTCTGGAGATATCCAGAGACCCGAGCGCCTCTTTGGCTCTGTTCCAGGATCGTCAGTGTATCATTTCGCGTGAAATTATAGCTGACCTCGGATCTCGTGTACGATCCCCCGAAGCCGATCTTGTGTCCTGGGGCCGGCTGGAGTTCATTATCTATTCGCGCGGTGAAGTCCGTGATGAAATTGTTCTCGTTGCCGCCGAATTCCCGCGCCACCAGAGTAGTGTCTGAATCCGGGTTGCGAATCTCTAGGTTAGTGTTGCGTGCGTAGTCGGATAAATATTCCGAGTATGCGACGATCCCATTGGAATAGAGCCCCGGGTTCCATTGCCGGGCCCACTTACTGCTCGTACCACGATTGCCCCAATCGGTGAAGTCTGCGACAGCAATATCCACTTCCCGCGGGAGTCCCTGTCTGGTCTCGGTTTGGCGCAGCTGATTGCGGCTGTTGTCCAAGTAATCATGACCACTGTAGACGCTGGCTGCGAATACGTCTTTCTGGGTGACGTTGAGCGTGAGCTTCCCGTTTAGGTCATAAAAATAGAAGTCGGGATTGATCTCCCCGAAGTCTGAGTTCTGGAAGCGGCCTGCGCCGCCCCCCCTGGGTCGTCGCCCTCCCTGGCCGCCCGGGGCTGGGCTCGTGGTGGTCGTCTGGGCCGGCTGGTCGTCCCGGAATAGACCCAATATGTCGTTGTACAACGGGGTCTGCAGAACGTCCGTGTACGATCGGCGGGAGGTCATAATGAAAGAGCCCCGCCCAAGCAGAGGAATCTGAATCGACGCGTTTCCGCTGAGGAGGTTAGCACTCATCGTGGCGTGTATCGCGTTGGGATCGCCGGCCTTTCCGGTCATGTCGACCACGCTCGACACACGCCCACCGAATTGTGCCGGATACGCCGCCTTGTATACCTGGATGTCCTTGATAGCCTCGGCATTAAAGGCGCTGAAGAAACCGAAGAAGTGGTCTACGTGATATACGGTCATTCCGTCGAGCAGAACGAGATTCTGATCAGGTGTGCCACCTCGGACGAAGAGCCCTGAAGAGCTTTCCTGCGTGCCGCTGATCCCGGGAAGGAGTTGGAGGGAACGGAATACATCCACCTCACCGACGCTCGGAAGTACTGCGAGGTCTTCAGGAGACACAGTGATCTGACTGATGCCCTCTGCCGCTTGGATCATCCGATAGTTGTCCACCACTACTGTGAGGCCTTCCAGCAAGTAGCTGAACGGCGATAATGTGACGACGACCCGATCGGTTATCCCACGCGGGATAGGGACCGTCTTAGCCACGAAGCCGACGTGATCGATCTGCAGGTCAACGGAATCCGCCGGCGCACCCAGCAAAGAAAAAAAGCCGTCTCGATTCGATTGAGCCGTGTATCCAGTGCCGGGGATGGTAATCGTCGCGAATGGGACCGTCTCGCCCGTTGCGGCATGCTGCACAATCCCGTGAATGGTTCTGGTAGGCTGAGCTGAGACCACACTCCGGGAGGTCGCAAGGCCTCCGGATACAAGCACCAAGACAAATACACACCGTAGAGCTCGCGTAATAACCCCCGGGCGTTGAATGTGTTGGAGGTAAGATGTCGGGGGTCGGAATTTAGTTAAAGGTGCTCCGGAGGGGCAGGGAATACCCTCCGAAGCTCCAGTGCGACTCTTCCCGGATCGCATCCGGGCGCCCTGAGTTGCGGGAGTGAGGGGGGAAGGGCTGCTGGCCCACCCGCCAGGGACACGCATAACCGAGCGAGTGTAAGGGCCTTGCTGCTCGGGTTAGGGGACGGGCATCTTCGTGTCGATGAATGAACATAGGCGACGTTCACATTTCATTCCCCGTACCCGGGATGGATGGATAGCCAGTGGCACTTTTGTGCTGCTCTTCCTCCTCGCTGTGCCGCCGGTTACCCACGTGTTTTTGAATCGCATAGAACCGACGGTGGTCGGGATGCCCTTCTTATACGTGGCACTCCTAGTGGTTTATTTAGCTTTGATTGGAGTGCTCCTCTGGACGCTGAGTCGCAAGGTCTAGCGTGGAGGCTTGGGTTGTAGCAACCGGCCTGATCGCAGCTTACCTGTTGGTCTACGATCGTGCTCGGCGTCATAGCGAATAGGCGCATGCGGGTAGATCTCGAGGATTTCCTGCTTTGCGGTAGGCGCGCAGGCTTCGTCGTGCTCTACCTTACAGTGGTCGCCAGCTTCCACTCTGCGTTCGCGTTCCTAGGATCGGGCGGCTTCTTCTACGCGCATGGCATCGGTTTTTGGGCAGCCGGCACCTGGACCCTACTTGTTGGTGCGATCACCTACGTGCTGGGGACACGCATCTGGGCCCTTGGGAAGGCATTCGGTTATATCACACCGGCGGATATGCTCGCAGATTTTTATGAGTCCGAGTCGGTGCGGGTCGGAGTTGCGGTCGTGTCAGTGGTTTTCACCGTCCTCTACATCCAGGTCCAAGCTCAGGGCCTCGGGTATATCATCAACGTGGCTTCGGATGGCCGTATCTCTGTCGAACTGGGCACGATGGTTCTACTGGTTGTCGCCGCAGCCTATTTGGTGGTAGGTGGTCTGCGGGCGGTTTATTGGACTGACGTTCTTCAGGGTGTCTGGATGTACGTAGCGGTCTGGATCGGGGCCTTGGTACTCTCCTATAAACTTTTCGGTGGCCCGCTCAATTTGTGGCGGCGCGTATCAACCGAGCGGCCAGACCTTCTCACGCTGCCCGGTCCGGAAGGATTTTTCACGCCAGGCATGTGGATTGGTATGACTTTGACGCTTTCGTTCGGGATCGTCTTTCAGCCGCACATGATGATCCGGTACTACACCGCCGTAGATGCACGCACGGTTAAGCTCTTGGGTGCCACGACGCCGATTTACTTGATGACGCTCTACATACCGGCTGCGTTGGTTGGGCTCGGTGGCGCGCTGGTCATGCCTGGGCTCGATGTGCCGGACAGGATCTTTCCCGAACTGCTATTTGCGTATGCATCTCCGTGGCTCACGGGGGCGATTCTCGCAGGTGCGACCGCGGCAGCGATGTCTACGCTCGACTCTATACTGCACGCTAACATGACTGTTCTTACGCGGGACGTATATCAGAGGTACGTTGCTCCCGGCCGAGCGCAGGCGCACTACATTGCTGTCGGGCGTGTCATTATTGCCGGACTCTTGGTGGTCGGGTACCTGCTGTCTGTTGGCACTTACGACTTCTTAGTTGTGCTAGTCACGTTATCAGGAGCAGGAGCGCTACAGCTTATGCCAGCGATCTTAGGGGTCTGCATGCCAGGGCGTCGGTCGCTGTCTGGAGCGGGCGTCCTCGCGGGCATTGTGGTCGGCCTGCTGGCGCTTTACGTGACTCTAGTGCTAATACCGCACCCACTCGGGATGCATGGAGGGGTCTGGTCTCTGTTCGTGAATGCAGTCGTGGCGGTCGGTGTGTCTGCGGTGACCAGGCCACCTAGTGACGAGACTGTTGAGCGCATCCACGGAGAGTTGGAGCGCTTTATATACGGATCGGAGGTCTGACTTATGCTGGTGCTAGTTAGGCTACTACTGACATCAGGGGGCTCTCCTTAAGGGCTTTTCAGGGAACGGCTAGATTTGCCATGCCCGCGTAGAGCTCCACCAGTTGTCCGGGACGCAGGTACGCGGTGATCCGGTACTCCCCGTTCGGTAAACTGTCCCCTAGGATGGTGGCGGCACTCACCAAGCCCGTGTGGAACTCCTTGCTCTCGTGGGGGGCCAAGAAGACCTGTACCAGAGCCTCGGTACAGCCTTGGGTGAGGCCCATGTCCCATACCGGGTTAGTCCCTCCATCGTAGGCTCGCATCAGCACCACGCACCCGTCGGGGAAGGTCACAGACTGCGAGGTCGTGGACTCGTTCTCGATCTCCACGGTGACCCTAACCTGAGCGGGGAACGACTTGGCGATAGCGAAGCTCGTTACCCTGTAGCTGATTCCATCGATCAGATGATCGTGGATATCGGGTCCGCTAACGTTTTCCTGACAGGCTGCTAAGGTCGAAATGGCCAGCAGCGTCCCAAACGAGCTCAACCAACGTGACACTCGACCACGTCGTCTCACATCAAGAGACTCCCCAAGCCGTTCTCGATCGCTCGGTTCGCCGCATCTACCGTGAAGGCCCTGCGGGGAAACGACTGAGTCACGCTGGATTCACTCAGACACACTCTCACGGGCAAAGAGTTCGTCGGTCTTGGCGGCCATGACGAAATCGTTCCGGTGTAGGCCTTCGATTTTGTGGGTCCACCAGGCCACTACGACGTTTCCCCACTCGGTCAGGAGCGCCGGATGATGACCCTCCTCTTCGGCCAGAGCTCCTACGGCGTTCGTGAACCGGAGAGCCTCGACGAAGTTCGAGAACGGGAAATCCCGTTTCAGCCGCTGGATCTCGTCTTGAGTGACGAGCTCCCACTCAGGCACCTGGGCATGGAGTTCACGGCTTTCTTTGGCTGTGACGGTGGGGGCCCCTCCCTGACAGGCCTCACACTTCATTTCCACTAGCTGACCCATCGTTGACGACCTCCCTGACGGTAGGGACTTATGGTGCTCCTGCGGAAGGTAATCGAATCCAGGTTGGCGCTGGTACCGTGGGACGTGATACCGCTCGGTCCGCTGGTGTCAGTCGTTCACTGTGTGGCGCCCGGGCAGGTTTGACGACGTGGGCCACTTGGGGCTCGAGGTCCGAAGGGCAGAACCCATACCGGCGAAGTTGGGTGGACCTGGGAGTTAATGTGGAGCAAGGCACCCAGAGCATTATTGATGTTAGGGTTACACCTCTTCTCGGGAATCATCGGGATTAGTGACAATCTGTTGGACCTGTCGAACTACTCTCCTCATCCTCAGAATACGACCGACGACACCGTTAGCTAGGGCGATCAATCCCATGATACCGGCGCCCAAGCCCACGAGACGGTTGAACGCAAATAACAACACGACAAGGACGACCAACCACCGCCACCGAGCTCCTACCCAATCCAATAGGACTTCCGTCCAGTCTCGTGATTCATCACCTGAGGTTGTCATGATCTTGGGATCACCCTCGCATTGGAAGGATTTGTGCACAACACCCCGCCCACTTCCCCATTTTGGTTGCTGGTACTCCCTAGCACCGACAATATCAAAGGCAGGGTCCGATACGTCGAGGCGGGAGAAACCTACACATTAACAATTTGACGTAGACGACACTTATCCTTATGCGTAGCACATACCCATGCAGTGGGATCGGATTCAAAGCATCTTGTGTAGGAGACAAGTGCTGTGTTTCTGCCCTTCCTGAGATTTCTATCCAGGAGCCATCCGAGTGCTGGCCGGATGTGTAACCACAGGTCAACCGGAGGTCAATTTATGAAGCGTATCCTTGTAGCCATCCTCGGCTTGCTGATGTTTTCAGCCGATGTGGATGCACAGAGTACGACACAAACCATCGAGCGTGCCTTACTGGCCGCACCCGCGCGGGCCCGGCAGGGCGCTACGGTCATCAGCTGGAATGCCGACTACACGTATCAGACCCTCAAAGAAGGCACGAGCGAGTTGGTTTGCTACGACCGGTCCGGAGATCCTGGCCGGCCGGCGTTCGCTGTGGCCTGCACAGCGCGCGGAAACTTGGACAGAATTGCCCAAAATCGGCGGTTTGCGGTAGAGGGTGGAGACCGGGAGGGGACTCGAGCTCTGGTGGCCGCAGCCGCGGATAATGGAACGCGCATCGCTCCCGTCTTCGGGTCGGCGTGGATGGCCCTGAGTGGCGAGGATCTGGATAGCGCTCGCCCCCACACGACGATAGCTATGCCGGGTGCAACCGAAGCGAGTTCCGGTTTTCCTGAGAGTCGCATAGGTGGTGGTGCTTGGATCATGGCTGCCGGCACTTCGGAGGCCCACCTAATGGTGCCCTATATCGTGGCGCCTTAGAGCTAGTTCTGCCTGCAGGTAATAACGCCGGTACGTAAGAATGCAGGTCACGGCCGTATAGGCCGTGCCCTGCTTCTGCTCGGGGGGGTCTGATTTCAGAATGCCCTAGGACTCTTAGATCCCAAAATTGTTCTGCCCAAAATCGAGTTACTACATGAAGTGGGTGACTACCCGCTCTCACTTTCATCGACCGATTTGATTGCCATGAATTTTCGCATTTCTAGTTTTTGCGCCGGGTTGTTCGCGGTGTTCGCTCTTCTCCTCACTACGTGTGTAGAGGAGCCTTCTGCGACTCCGATTAACGTGGTCGAGGCGTCGATCGCCGATGTTCATACGGCGGTTCTTACGGGTGCCACGACTTGCCGAATGGTGGTCCAATCCCACCTAGACCGGATCGATATCTACGAGGATCAGATCAACG
Source organism: Gemmatimonadales bacterium UBA2988 (assembly GCA_002346665.1). Taxonomy (GTDB): domain Bacteria; phylum Gemmatimonadota; class Gemmatimonadetes; order Longimicrobiales; family Gaopeijiaceae; genus UBA2988. The sequence continues at coordinate 105,592 of DEAG01000001.1, read as the reverse complement.
CTATTACAGTGCTTAATCCCAACGCTTTGACCCGCGCCGACGAGATTGACGCAGCGGTCGCGTCGGGTTCGGATCTTGGTGCCCTCTTCTGCGTGCCGATGCTAGTGAAGGACAATTTCGACACCCACGACATGGTCACTACAGGCGGCTCGATCGCGCTCATGGAGAGTGTACCGCCTGATGACGCTTTCATGGTGCGCCGGATTCGTGAAGAAGGGGCGATCGTGATTGCCAAGACCAATATGGCGGAGTGGGCGTTCAGCCCGAGGCAGTCGGTAAGCTCCTCATTCGACACTACCCGTAATGCCTACGCTCTCGACCGAGTGCCGGCAGGTTCGAGTGGTGGCACGGCGTCTGGGGTGGCAGTGAGTTTCGGGCTAATCGGGCTTGGTAGCGACACGGGGAATTCGATTCGCGGGCCATCGTCGCACTTGGCTCTTGTCGGAATCCGTTCTACGATCGGACTAACGAGCCGGGATGGTATAATCCCACTCCATTTCGACCGAGACATTGCCGGTCCGATGGGTCGGACCGTCGAAGACGTTGCACGTGTGTTCAACGTGGTTGCAGGATACGATCCGGCCGATCCCTACACGGAGGATGGCAGGAACCGGAAGGAGGACGACTACACTGTGTTCCTGGACTCGAGCGGCTTGGAGGGTGTCCGCCTGGGTGTCCTAACTCAACTTGTCGATACTGAGGATGCAGACACGGCGGTCATTCGTGTCTTCGAGGATGCCGTGGCCGACCTGATGAGGCTCGGGGCAGAGGTCGTCGACTTCAACTTCGACTTGGCACCTGCTCGGCGCCCGAACATGAGATGTAGTCGATTCCGGTACGACGTCGGTCAGTACCTGGCTTCGCTCGGTGATAGAGCCCCGATAAGGGACGTCGCCGAGGTGCTTGAGACGGGCCAGTACTCGGACTACATAGAGGGCACCTTGCGGGGCAGGGTAAGCCAGCCGCTCGACCTCCACCCTGTGGATTTCGACCCTCCGTGTATGGACTACTTCGATCACGAGGGTCGTCAGGGCTTACGTGCCGAACTCGTCGCCGCGATGGACGATGCCGGAATCGATGCCGTCGTATATCCGTCCTGGACCAACCCACCGGCACACATAGACCGGGGGGACGAGGAATACCGGGGTGACAACAGTCAGCGGGTGGCTCCCGCGACTGGCCTGCCAGCGATAACGGTGCCAATGGGATATAGCTACGGCGACTTACCAGCTGGACTCCAGATTCTGGGTCGGGCTTATGCCGAGGGTGTGCTCTTCAAACTGGCTTATGCATACGAGCAAGGGACACATCACCGCCATCCGCCGAGTGGTTTTCCAGAGCTTGCGCTAACGGATAACTAAGGTGTGATACTCAACACGGTGTATTCTCAACCATCGAGGTAGCGCCATCGCGAGCGCGGATAGCAGGGTTCTCTTCGTGCCTTCATTCTGCCCCCCCACTCAGACCCGCAACTCAAGACGAGCAGAACACTGTCGGTAGGCGCGCTAGGAGTGGTTCCCCGGCAGCTGACTTTCCGTCTAGGTCTCAGTAGCCGGGGCCGACGTTGGCCAGTGCCAGTCCCTTTTCGACGTCGACGAGGGGGGCGGTGTAGTTGCCCGAGAAGCACGCGTTGCAGAACGGACCCTGCTCTGCGACCGCCCCCTCCATCCCCTCGAGGCTCAAATAGCCGAGTGAGTCGACCTTGAGCCTGGCCCTGATCTGATCCACGGACATGCGGGAACCGATCAGTTCCTCCCGCCGGGGCATGTCGATCCCGTAGAAGCAGGGGAACTTCACAGGGGGGCTGGCGATGCGGAAATGGACTTCCGTAGCCCCCGCCTCGCGGATGAATTTCACGAGGCTTAGGCTCGTGGTGCCGCGCACCACAGAGTCATCCACCACCACCACCCGTTTCCCTGCCACCACTTCCTTGACCGGGTTGTACTTCATACGGGCTCCGAAATCGCGGTCCGTCTGGGACGGTTCGATGAACGTCCGGCCCACGTAGTGGTTCCTGAGGAGGCCCAGCTCGAAGGGGATGCCACTCTCTTCGGCGTAACCCAGCCCGGCGGAGTTAGCGCTGTCGGGTACAGATACGACCGCGTCCGCATCGGCCGGGTGTTCGCGCGCGAGTTGTCGGCCGAAGGCACGGCGGGCCCGGTCGACGCTGATTCCCCAGAGCCGGGAGTCGGGCCGAGCGAAATACACCAGCTCGAAGATGCAGGGAGCCGGCTGCCCGGCGGGGGGAAGGGAGGGGAGTTCCTCCAGGTGACCGTTCCGGATCTTGAGCACCTCACCGGGCGCCAGGTCACGTACATACTCTGCACCCATGATATCGAAGGCACAGGTTTCACTGGCTATCACATAGCCATCGTCCTTCCTGCCCAGGATGAGCGGGCGGAAGCCCCGCGGATCCCGCGCCGCGTAGAGCGTGTCTCCCACAGACATCACCAATGAGAAGGCGCCTTCGAGGTGTGTCAGAGCGTCCTCTATCTGGCCGTCTACGGTCTTGTGACGGGAGCGTGCTATGAGGTGTACAATCACCTCGGAGTCGCTCGAGGTCTGGAAAATCGCGCCCTCCTCGACCAGCTGAGCGCGCAGGTCCAAGGCGTTGGTGAGGTTTCCGTTGTGGGCGATTACCAGGTCGCCATCGAAATACCGCACCATGATCGGTTGAGCGTTCTCGATGCGACTAGCGCCCGCCGTCGAGTAGCGTACGTGGGCCACTGCTGAGCTGCCCGGAAGCTGTACCAGCTGACCGGCGTCGAATACGTCGGCGACTAGGCCGATGCCTTTGTGCAGTTTTGTGCCCTGCGCGGAAATAGCTGCGATTCCGGCGGCTTCTTGCCCACGATGCTGGAGAGCGTAGAGGCCGAGGAAGGCGAGCTCGGCGGCGTTGTCGATGCCGCTGATGCCCACGACCCCGCATTCCTCGTGGGGACGGTCATCCGAGTGGTCGGAAGGGATGTCTTCGGGTGCTGCGGTCACTAGGCGTCGGGGGCCGGGGTGGCTTCGGCCGGGGAGTCCATACGCGCCGGAATCGCCCCGAAGAAAGCGTCCGCGAGGTCGCGGACGGGGAGGTCTACCCCCGATGTTCCGGCCCGGATCCGGAAGCTCCCCTCGGGAGCGCTGACTTGGCCGATCTGAACGCACGGCACGTTGTGGCTTCCGGCCAGCTCGATCACGTGCGCGAGCCGCTCCGGTCTACAGGACACCACGATGCGGCCCTGGCTCTCGCCGAAGAGCGTCGGGACTGGTGCCATCTCGTCCGTCAGAGTCACGTCGATGCCGAAACTGCGTTCGCCGTTCCCGAGGGCCGACTCGACCAGAGTGCAGGCCAGACCTCCTTCAGCGCAGTCGTGAGCGGATCCGAGGAGGTCTTCCTGTACCATCGCGATCATCGCCCGTTGGAGCTCACGCTCAGCCAACAGATCGACCCCTGGCGGGTCACCGGCCACCAAGTCGTGCAACACGTACGCGTACTCGGAGCCGCCCATCTCGCCCTTGTTTGTGCCCAAAAGGACGATCGCATCGCCGGTTCGCGTGAAGGCGTGCCGGCACACCCGCTCGACGTCTTCCACCACCCCCAGCATCCCGATCACGGGGGTGGGATAGATGGCCGCTCCGTCGGTTTCGTTGTAGAGCGACACGTTGCCGCCGGTCACCGGGGTCTCGAACAGGAGGCAGGCCTCGGCGATTCCCAGGACTGCCTCGCGCAGTTGGTGGTAAATGGCCGGCTTGAGCGGGCTGCCGAAATTGAGATTGTTGGTGACCGCAGTCGGGACCGCACCCACGCACACGAGATTGCGGGCAGCCTCTGCCACCGCGATGGCTGCGCCCCTGCGCGGGTGGAGGAAGCAGTAGCGACCGTTACAGTCGGTGGTAGCCGCGATACCCCGGCGCGTCCCGGGTAGGCGAACGACCCCGGCACCTCCACCGGGACGGATCACGCTCGCGGCACGAACGGTGGTGTCGTATTGCTGAAATAGCCACCGCTTGGAGGATAGGTTCGGCGAACTCATCAGATCGAGCAGTTGGCCGGTGAGGTCGCCGTGACTGGACGAGACGTGGCTCAGGTCGCGCTTGCGGAGTTCCTCGACCTCCTTGGACTCGACCCCGGGCCGTTCATAGGTCGGGCATCCCTGGGTGAGCGGCAGGGAAGGGAGGTCGGCCACCACCGTCCCGTTCTCGAGGACGCGGAACATGCCGTCGTCAGTTACCTGGCCGATCACGGCCGCTTCCAGCTCCCACTTCCGCAGGATTCGCTCCACCTCGTCTTCGCGTCCCGTTTCGGCTATCACCAGCATGCGTTCCTGTGATTCGGACAGGAGGATCTCGTACGGGGTCATCCGCGCTTCCCGGACCGGAACCAAGGCGACATCGATCTCGACCCCATTGCCTGCGCGTCCCGCCATTTCCGAGGCACTCGAGGTGAGGCCGGCTGCACCCATGTCCTGGATCCCTGTGATGGCGCCGCTCCCGATCAGCTCAAGGCTCGCCTCGAGCAGGAGCTTTTCCGTGAATGGGTCGCCTACCTGAACCTGGGGTCGCTTGGCCTCGTTTTCCTCCGACAGCTCCTCGCTCGCGAACGTGGCTCCGTGGATACCATCGCGGCCGGTGCGAGCACCCACGGCCATGAGGGTGTTGCCAATTCCCTTGGCGGCGCCCGTGATAAGTTCGTCGCTACGCATCAGTCCGATTGCCATCGCGTTCACGATCGGGTTGTCCTCGTAGCCCCGGTCGAAGTAGACCTCGCCACCCAGGCTGGGGATCCCGACGCAGTTACCGTAGTCACCGATTCCCTTCACGACCCCCCCGAACAAGTAGCGCACACGCCCGTCGTCGAGGTCACCGAAGCGGAGCGAGTTCAGCGTGGCGATGGGTCGAGCGCCCATCGTGAAGATGTCCCGAAGGATCCCGCCGACACCCGTGGCCGCTCCCTGGTACGGCTCGACCGCGGAGGGATGGTTGTGGGATTCGATCTTGAACGCCACCGCCCACCCGTCCCCTACGTCGATTACGCCAGCGTTTTCCCCTGGCCCCTCGATTACCCAGGGCGCTTCAGTGGGGAGCAGACGAAGAAGCCGTTTCGAGTTCTTGTAGCCGCAGTGTTCCGACCACATCGCGCTGAACACGCCCAGTTCAGTGAATGTGGGCTCCCGGCCGAGCGCCGCGAGGATGCGTTCGTATTCCTCCGTGGAGAGACCGTGGTCGGCGACCAGCTCGGGCGTGATCTCCGGGTCGCTCGCACGCGGTGTGACTTCGGTGGCGGCGGAGCTCACTTCGCCCCTGGGCCGTTCAGGTGCCGAGCCAGGCTCTGGAACACGCCGCGTCCGTCCACTGAACCTACCACGGCTTCCATGGCGCGGTCGGGGTGGGGCATCAGCCCCATCACGTTCCCCTGCTCGTTCATGATTCCCGCGATGCTGCGGGCGGAGCCGTTGGGGTTACCCTCCTCGCTCGTGGCGCCAGTGGCGTCCACGTACCGCAATAGAACCCGCCCATCCTCTTCCAGCCGATCGATGGTGTCGGGATCCGCTTCGTAGTTCCCCTCGGCATGCGCAACAGGCATGCTTAGGATCTGTCCGGGCTCGTATGCAGACGTCCACATCGTATCGGTGGTCTCGATCCGCAGGTATTGATCGAAGGAATGGAAGCGGACGGTGCGGTTGCGCATCAGCGCTCCTGGGAGGAGGCCCGCCTCGCACGCTATCTGGAAGCCGTTACAGATAGCCATTACCGGCCCGCCCTGCCTCGCGAATGCGACCACATCCTCCATTGCAGGGCTGAACCGCGCAATCGAGCCCGCCCTCAGGTAGTCACCGTACGCGAAGCCGCCCGGGAGGATCACCGCGTCGGCGTCCGACAGTCCGCGCTCGCGGTGCCAGAGATAGCGGGGCTCGCCTCCGCTAAGCTCCACCGCCCGGTGGCAATCCTGGTCACAGTTGGAGCCGGGGAACGTGACGACCACGACCTTCACGAATCCGTTCCGTCCTGCACCTCGCCCTCGCCTAGCACGGAAACCTCATAGTCCTCCGTAACCGGGTTGGAGAGCAGTTTACGGCACATCTCTTCCGCGCGCCCGCGCGCCTCCCGCCCCGAGGGTGCGTCTATCTGGAGGAAGATGGTTTTCCCCACTCGCACGTCTTCGACCCCCAGATAGCCCAGCGAGTGAAGGGCGTGGTGAATCGCCTTCCCGGGTGGGTCCAGTAGACCTGTCCGGGGGACGACGCGGACCTCCAGCTGGTATCGTGTCACAGCGGTTTCTCCGAGGGCTCGTCGTAGGGTGGTTCCCGGCGTAGCTGGGTCGGGGCTACCTCTCCGTAGTCCATGGAGCGGAGCTCGGCTCCGGCTTCTTCATCCGGTGCCCCTGCCTCTTCCCCGTCCAGGAGCGGATCGCGCTCCGGCAGCCGGTCCAACAGCCCGAGAACTACCGAGCGGACCAGCCCGAACACGGTGTACGTCACCAGGAAGGGGAAGAAAAACAGACTCGGCCAGGTCACCGCGGTCAGCAGACAGGCCCCCATGACCAGGGTGTTGAAGAGACCTTTCCTGGTCCGGAGCCCGATCCGGGGCACCACCGGATAGGGGATATGGCTCAACATTAGGATGCCCAGAAAAACCATCCCGATGCCAATGAATTCCGGCCACGGCCAATCGGCCAGGTATGCCAGGAACAACTCGGTGCGACTGAACGGATAGTAGGTGGCGAGGATCATTCCGGCGGTGGGGGAAGGGAGCCCGATAAAGTGGCTCCTGGCGTGTCCCGCCTGATCGATGTTGAAGCGTGCCAACCGCACTACCGAGGCTGCGATGTAGACGAAGCACACCGTCCATCCCCACCCGCCTTCCGTGAAATAGAGCTGGTACGCGATCAGGGCCGGGGCTACGCCGAAGGAGATCGCATCCACCAAGGAGTCGAGTTCGGCACCGAACGCTGTCCCCGTGCGCGTGAAGCGGGCCACCCGTCCGTCCAGCAGGTCTAAAACGCCGGCGAACACGATGAACCATCCCGCCCACTCGAAATCTCCCCTGGTCGCTGCGACGATCGCGTATACGCCGAAGAACAGATTCCCCAGCGTGAACGCTGAAGGCAGGATGATGACGCCGCGCTGGAGGGGTAACAGCCGGCGTCTTTGATCTATCGCTTCCGGCGGGCGCATGAGTGGGGATCTCATGCATCCTCCGCGAAACGCGGGATTTGCCAGTCGTCCAGATCGACGTCCGTGAGGCGGCGGAAGATCTCGAGGTAGCGGCCGGTGGCGGCAGCCACCACCTGGTCGGGCAGGTCCGGGGGCGGTGGTCTCTTGTCCCAGTCGGGGAGCGCGTCGAGCCAATCCCGGATCGGCTGCTTGTCGAGTGAGGGCTGCCCCCGGCCCGGTGCGTAGCTCTCCATGGGCCAGAACCGCGAGGAATCCGGGGTCAGCACCTCGTCGATCAGCAGAAGCCTCCCTTGCCCATCCAGACCGAACTCGAACTTGGTGTCGGCCAGGATGATGCCTTTTGCATCACAGGCTGAGCGCCCCTTGCCGTAGATTTCCAGGGACACTTCCCGGACCCGGGCCGCCATCGTCTCGCCCAGCTGCTCGATCACCGCTCCGAAGGGGATATTCTCGTCGTGCATGCCCGGGTCAGCTTTGGTGGCGGGGGAAAAGAGAGGCGCGGGCAGGCGGTCGCTTTCTCGGAGGCCGCCGGGCATGGGTTCGCCAGCCAGCGTGCCCGTCTCCACGTACTCCCTCCAAGCCGACCCCGATAGGTATCCGCGCACCACGCATTCCACCGGCATCGGTGCCGTGCGTCGCACTAGCATTGCCCGTCGCGCCCACGTCGCCCGGCTCTCACCCAATTCGGGGTGGCGCCGCTCGATCCGGTCCGGGTCCACCTCCAGCAGGTGATGGTCCACGCGCAGCCGGTCGAGCCACCATGCGGTCAGTAGAGTGAGCACCTCTCCTTTCCGCGGCACGGGAAGGCTCATCACCACGTCGAAGGCGCTCACCCGGTCAGAGGCCACCATCAATAGCTCGTCGGGGCCTACCTCATACACGTCGCGCACCTTGCCACGATGGAGGAGGGGGAGGGGGAGGGTGGTCTCGAGCAGCGCGCCGACACTGGATCCTGACATGGGTCCCAAGGGTTCTGCCTTCACACGCGCACTTCGGGCGCGCCAACCTGTACAGTGGTCCCATCATTGTGGCGGGCAAGTGCCGGCTCGACCCAGTTCTCCAGGAATTGGTCGACCTGTTCCGGGGCACGCCCTGCGAAACGACGCGGATCCACCAGTTCCTCGAGTTCCGCAGCCGTGAGGCCGAAGCTCGGGTCTCCGGTGATCCGTTCCAGCAGGTCGGATGTAACTCCGTCCTCCTTCGTTCGCCGGGCGGCTTCGAGCGAGTGCCTGCGCATCTTTTCGTGCAGCTGCTGCCGGTCTCCGCCGCGCCGAACCGCGTGCATCAGAACCGCTTCGCTCGCCATGAAGGGGAGTTGCTCATCGAGATTGCGGCGGATGGTCGATCGGTTCACCTCCAGGCCCGTGGCCACGTTTTCCACCAGCACCAGCGTGCCGTCCAGTGTGAGATATTGGTCGGGGATGGACAGACGCCGGTTAGCCGAGTCGTCCAGCGAGCGTTCGAGCCACTGAGTCGCAGCTGTGTGGGCCGGATCCTGGGCGAGCACGATGACGTGCCTGGAGAGCGCGCAGATACGTTCCGCCCGCATGGGATTCCGCTTGTAGGGCATTGCCGAGGAGCCGACCTGCTGCTCTTCGAACGGTTCTTCCACCTCACGCAGGTGCGAGAGCAGGCGCAGGTCGTGGCCCATCTTGGACGCCGAGATTGCCACCCCCGCCAGCGTTGCCCCAAGCGCCGCGTCGACCTTCCGGGGGGAGGTCTGGCCGGACACCCCGTAGATTTCGGTGAAGCCGGCGCGCTTGCCCACGAGCAGGTCGAGGCGGTCCACCTTGGCGTGGTCCCCCTCGAACAGTTCGAGGAAGGAGGCCTGCGTCCCGGTCGTCCCCCGCGCGCCGCGGAAGCGGAGCGTGTCGAGCCGGAAAGCGATCTCCTCCAGGTCGAGGAGAAAATCCTGGATCCAGAGTGTGGCCCGCTTGCCGACCGTGGTAGGCTGGGCTGGTTGGAAATGGGTCCATCCCAGCGTTACCACGTCCCGATGCACGCGCGCGAATGCCGCGAGGGCACTCACGCAACGGACCAGGCGCGCCCGCACGAGCAGAAGCGCCTCACGCTGGAGGATTATGTCCGCGTTGTCGACGATGAAGGCGCTGGTGGCACCCAGGTGTAGGATAGCTTGGGCTGCAGGAGCGTCGTCCCCGAACAGGTGGACGTGCGCCATCACGTCGTGGCGAAAGCGCTGCTCGTATTCGTCTGCGCGCGTCAGGTCGATCGGGCGCTCGACGGCGACGCGCATCTGAGAGAGCGCTTCCTCCGATATCTCCAGGCCCAGCTCGCGCTGCGACTCGGCGAGCGCTAGCCAGAGCCGGCGCCAACAGGCGTAGCGGTGGGCTGGGGAGAAGATCGACTGCATCTCCGCCGAGGCGTAGCGGTCAGTGAGCGGATGGGCGTACCGTCCGCCCGTCACGGGTTCACCCACGCCAGTAGAAGCTCTGCACCCGGAGTCCTCCGTTGCGCTCGAAGTAGATTTGAATCGTGCCCCTGCCGTTGATCCGCCGGAAGATGCGCGCTGCGTCTTCAGCGGTGGCCACCAACGCGTTGTTCACCTGGAGGATGACGTCTCCCTGCTCGAAGCCGATCTGGGCCCTGAGATCCGGGGAGATCCCCACCACAAGCGCGCCCTGGTCACTCCTGACTCCGCGCTCTGCTTTGACCTCGGGGGTCACGCTTATGAGCTCCAAGTCCTCTAAGATGCGGATCCTCTCAGCGCGCACCGACGGGAGGGCTTCACTCCGGAGGCGGATTGCCGGGCCTCCCTCCGGGAGGAGCGCGACCTCGTCCCCCGCGCGCAGGTCCAAGAGCACATTCTCGTAGTCGAGTGGCGCACTCAGGCGACGTCCCCGGGCCTCTAAAAGGCGCGCACCTACACGCAGGCCGGCGGAAAAGGCCGGTGAGCCAGCCGCTACGCGGGCGATGCGTACCCCACGTGTGCGGCCGAACGCGTCCGCTTCCATCGGCTCGACATCCAAACCCAGCCAGGCCCGGCGCACCTCCCCGTATTCTAGTAGATCGTCGGCCACACGCAGCGCCCGATCGATGGGGATGGCGAATCCCAGCCCTTCGCTGCCGCCGCTGCGCGAAAAAATCGAACTGTTCACGCCGATGACCTCACCGAGCACGTTGACCAGCGGTCCGCCCGAGTTCCCCGGGTTGATCGAGGCGTCGGTCTGGATCATCCCCAGGTGGAAGCCCGTCCCGCCGGAATTGGGGACGATGTGCCTCCCGGTCGCGCTCACGACACCGGTGGTCACGGTGGGCTCGCTGTTGGAGAAAAGGTTGCCGAACGGGTTGCCGATTGCCACCACCCATTCGCCGATGAGGAGGCCTTCGGACGTGCCCAGGGGCGTGACCGGGAGGTCCTTGCCGTCCACCCGGAGCACGGCGACGTCGATCACAGGGTCGCTCCCGACTAGCGTGGCTTCCAAGTCTCGCCCCTCCGACAGCGTGACCATGATGCGGTCGGCACCGCTTACTACGTGGTCGTTGGTGAGCACCACGCCTTCTGCTGAGGTGATGAACCCTGAGCCCAGACCCGACGTTTGTCGGTTGGCGGTGGGGGGCAGGAAAAAACTCTCCCACGGACTCCTCGGGCGGACCTGCTCGGTATGGATCGTGTGCACCGTGACTACGGCCGGGGCCACTCGACTGGCTGCCGCCACGATCGCGGTGCGGCGAGTGGCGTCCACCGCCGCCGAGCGCTCCGCACGCGTTGGCTCCTGCTGTCCCAGCACTTCCAGGCGCTCCTGTGATGCCGTGAAGGTCGCCGGTGCCTCGTCCTCCCTCGGGCCTTCGCGGTCGCATCCGACGAGCGCGACCACGGCAAGGGCGGTTTGCAGGAGTGTGGAAGGACGTAGCATGGCTACAACTCCTTGCCCAGTTTTTCCCAGTCGGCCAGGAACGCGCTCAGCCCCAAGTCGGTCAGAGGATGCTTGAGAAGCTGGTAAAGCACCTTGGGCGGCATCGTCGCGCAGTCAGCTCCCAGAAGGAGGGACTGGACCACGTGCTGGGGATGTCTAATCGAGGCAACCAGGATCTCGGTTTCGAAGGCGTAGTTGTCATACACCTGTCTGATCTGCCCGATCAGATCCATGCCTTCGCCAGAGATATCGTCCACGCGACCGACGAACGGGGAGATGAAGCTTGCTCCTGCCTTGGCTGCCAGATGGGCTTGGGTCACGGAGAAGCACAGCGTAACGTTCACCCGGATGCCCTCGGATCTGAGCCCTCTACAGGCCCGCAGGCCATCCTCGGTCAGCGGGACCTTCACCACGATGTTGTCGTGGATCTTGGCCAGACGCCGTCCCTCGGCCAGCATATTGTTCTTATCGATGGCGATCACTTCGGCGCTGACCGGTCCGTCCACCGTCTTGCAGATCTCGAGGAAAATTTCGCGCGGGTCACGCTGACCTGCGGCCTGCATCATCAACGACGGGTTGGTGGTGATCCCGTCAATCAGGTTGGCATCCGCCGCGCGGCGAATCTGGTCCAGGTCGGCTGTGTCGAGAAAGATCTTCATTGGTTCTCTGTTCAGGTCGGTCCGAGTGCCTGTCCGGGATACTCCACCGAGGCCAGGAAGAGCCCCTGAGCCGGCGCCGGCCCCGAGGTTCCTCGGCCCCGGGTGTGACCCTGGTCGATGAGCCGGAAAAGGTCATCCAGCGGGCGTCCCCCCCGGGCGATCTCGACCATGGTGCCCACTAGGTACCGGACCATGTGACGGAGGTAGCGGTTTGCGGTGATCGTGAAGGTGAGACCCAGTTCTTCCCAGGGCTCCCATATGGTCGATCTCACCGTGCAGCGAGTGCCGCGCTCCGGCTGGCCTGCCTTGGCAAAGGCCACGAACGAGTGGTCTCCCACAATGCGAGCGGCTGCCTCCTCCAGAAGGCCCTGGTCGAGGGGCTGTTGGATGCACCAACACCATCGACGGAGAAAGGGGGAGCGTGCCTCCTCTTTCAGCCCAATACGGTAGACGTAGGTGCGAGCGACCGCGTCGTACCGGGGGTGGAACGCGGCCGGAACTGCTTGCACATCCTTGATCCAGATGTCATCCGGGAGGATCGCGTTGATCGCCTTGCAGAAGGCTGCTGGGGTCCAGCTGATTGGCACGCTCACCGCGGCCACCTGGCCGGTGGCGTGGACTCCGCGATCGGTTCGCCCCGAGCCCATAACCGTCCGGTGCGTCGCGGTGAGCCGCTCTACGGCGATCTCCAGCTCCCCCTGAACCGTGCGCTCCTCGCTCTGGGATTGCCAGCCGAAGAAGGCGCCGCCGTCGTAGTGAAGGGTGAGCGCGAGGCTGGTTTCCTCCTCAGATGTCACGCGGGAAACGTACAGGGGGCGAGGGTCGTGTCAAGCGGATTTGCCGGCTTCCATGTCGGGGCGATACCCTAGCCACATGAGTCCAGCCACATCCAATGTCGGAGCCGCCGTGCACATCCCCACTCTTCTCGACAAGGTGACCGGTGGCGAGGATCTGAGCACCGACGAAGCCGAGCGCGTGTTCAACCTGTTCATGGACGGCACCGCTACCCCGGTTCAGATGGCTGCCCTGCTGGTTGGGTTGCGCGGGAAGGGACTTGCTCCAGCGGAGATCGCCGGGGGTGTCCGGGCGTTGCGTAGCGCCATGGTCCCCGTCCCGGCTCGGAACCCCGACTCCCTGGTGGACACCGCGGGCACCGGGGGCGGAGAGATCACCACCTTCAATATTTCGACTGCGGCGGCGTTGGTGGCCGCTGGAGCTGGGGTCCGCATGGCCAAGCACGGCAACCGCTCGTTCACGTCGCGATGCGGAAGCGCCGATGTGCTCGAGGAGCTCGGCGTGAAGATCGACCTCGATCCGGAGCGGATGGGTGAGATCATCGAGGAGGTGGGGATCGTATTCATGTTCGCGCCTCTCCTGCACCCTGCGATGCGGCACGTGGGTCCGGTGCGGAAGGAACTCGGGATTACGACCATTATGAATGTGCTGGGTCCCCTCACTAATCCTGCCGGGGCTCGGCGCCAGGTGGTTGGGGTGGCCGACCCGCATCTGGTGTCGCTGCTCGTCATGGCTTTCAAGGAGCTCGGGCACGTGCGGGGGCTGGTTGTGCACGGATCGCCCGGCATGGACGAAATTTCACCCAGTGCCGCCACGCGGGTCGCGGAGCTAAGGGATGGGAAGGTGATGGAGCGTGAGATCACTCCCGGAGCACTCGGGGTCGAGCCGCAGCCCTTGGAGGGGCTCAAGGGTGGCTCGGCGGCGGAAAATGCCCGGGTCATCCGGGACGTGCTCTCAGGTAAGCGACAGGATGCGGCCCGCTCTGCCACACTGCTCAACGCGGCGGCAGCAATCTATGTGAGTGGGCTGGTGAGCTCCCTTGAGCAGGGGGTTACCTTGGCCGCCACGTCAGTGGACTCGGGTGCGGCGATGGCTAAGCTCACGGCCCTCAAGGCGGAAACAACGCGATCAAGACCGTTGTAAATCGTGAGCTGCACCCAGCTCCTCAGGAAGGCCAGCCCGGCAGATTGGCGCCCGAGGGATTCTCGGAGTCTTCCGTGAGATCCGGGGACGCATTCTGGCTCAAGGATCTGGATGAGTTTGTGCTGCCATACGAGGTGGTGCGCATTTCCGATTCGCCTGAGCTGCGTTCGACGCTTTCTTCGAGAGCACGCAAGCGGCGGCGGCAGACCGGGCGCGTTGGGACCGAGAGCACCTTGAATGGGAGCGCGATTTCAGACCTGTGCTCCGCCACAGCTAAGTTGACGGTACCGTTTCTGGACATCGTCGGGCCATGGCCGATTTGACCGAATCGCAAATCGCGGAGTTCCGTGACGAACTCGAGCGGCAACTTGCCAAACTCCAAGAAAGCATGACGGTTTCGGACAAAGCTCTCGAGACCGTAGCACTCGATCAGGGTGCGGTGGGTCGACTCTCGCGCATGGACTCCCTTCAGAGTCAGGCACTTGCGAAAGGATTACGGGAACGTGAAAGCGCCAGACTGGGCCTGATCCAAGAAGCCCTCCGGCGCCTGGATTCCGGCACCTACGGTGTTTGCATCGTGTGCGGCGGCGCAGTGGCAGCCGAACGCTTGTTTGTGTTCCCGGAATCGGGGACATGTGCCCGCTGCGGGGACTGAGGTGGTGGAGCGACGGGGAGAATACAGATACAGGTTGTCGGTGGATGCCTAGTTGAGGCCTGCGGGCACCATTACGATGGCCTTCAGGACGAACCGTCCCGGTGGCGTCCTCTCCCCTTCGGCCAGCAAGATCTCAGCGGGTCGTCGGGTGAGCTTACCGACCACGAAAGTTGTGCGCGACCAACCGCCTGCCGGTCCGGCCCCGTGATCACCTTTCCCCCGCAGCTCCCCGCCCTAGGTATGCCCATGAACGAGTTCTTTCCTGGCGCAGCCCCTAGTACTTCCTGATGACACCCACTACGACGCCTTGGACCTGCACCTGCGCGGACTCCACGACGAGCGGTGTCATGGCGACGTTAGCAGGTTGGAGTCGCACACGGTTGCCGGGCTCGCGATAGAGTTTCTTGACAGTGGCCGTGTCGTCGTCGACGAGGGCCACTACCATCTGTCCGTTCTCAGCGCTGTCCTGGGCGCTCACCACGATGTAGTCCCCGTCCCGGATCTGCTCGTCTATCATCGAGTCGCCTTGGACCTTGAGGACGTAGTTGTTGTGCCCGCGGCGCACCATGTCTGGGGGGACGGCCAGCGTCTCAGATTGGGAAATGGCCTCGATGGGGAAGCCCGCTGCGACCAAGCCGAAGAGGGGCAACTCGATCGCCTGAGGCCCGATCTCAGGTTTCACCAACTCGATCGAACGGCTCTCGTTGTAGGACTTCCTTATGTATCCTTTCCGTTCCAGATTCGATAAGTGTTCGTGCACTGTCGCTAGCGAGGAGTAGTCGAAGTGGTGCGCGATCTCCTCGAAGCTGGGAGCGTACCCTCTCTCACCGATGAACCCGTCGATGTGGTCAAGGATCTCTTTCTGCCGCTTCGTCAGGGGCATCCGGCTGCCTCCGTCGGGGGTTGCGCGCTCTGCCCGGGCCCCGGCACGCTGCTGGTGGCCCGAACAGGAACCGAAATTCAGGATACCCGAACGTTGACCGAAGCGCAAGGATCTCTCGCCGGCACGGACGTGCTCGAGCGAATCCTGGAAACGAAGAGAGAGGAAGCAGATGCCCTGAGAGGGCAAGCATACTCCCTTCGTCATGCCTGTGCGGACGCCCCGCCCCCCCGGGATCTCGAGGCCGCTCTTCGGGACGAAGAGTCCGTGTCCCTGATTGCCGAGGTCAAGCGCCGCTCCCCCGGGAGTGGATTGATTCGCCCGGGGCTCGATCCGGCACGGCTCGGGCGCGACTACCAAGCGGCTGGAGCCACTGCCATCAGCGTCCTTACCGACCGACCTTGGTTCGGGGGAAGTCTGGCTGACCTCGCCGCGGTACGCGACGAGGTCTCGATCCCTGTCCTGCGAAAGGATTTCATCTTGGTGGATGAGCAGGTGCTGGAGGCCCGGGCGTGGGGTGCGGATGGCGTGCTCCTGATCGTTCGAATCCTCGACGATTCTCGGCTGCGTGAGCTTCGGGAGCTGGCCGAAGAACTTGGCATGACGGTGCTGGTTGAGGTGCACGGGCGGGTGGAACTCATGCGCGCGCTGGGCTCGGGCGCGCGCGTGGTTGGCATCAACAACCGTGACCTCGCGGACTTTCGCACGACCTTGGACACTACGTTCACGCTCATTCCAGAAATTCCTGCGCACAACGTGATCGTTTCAGAGAGCGGGATCCATACGGCTGCTGACGTGAAGCGACTCGGGAGCGAGGGGGTGAACGCTGTGCTGGTCGGGGAGGCCCTTCTCCGCCACGATGATCCCGCTGTTCCCGCGCGCGCATTGGCGGGGCAGCCGTGCCGAGAGCGGATCCGTGCCTGACGTGCGCGTCAAGATCTGCGGACTGATGCGTCCTAGGGATGCCCGGCATGCTGCCGACGCAGGTGCGGACTATCTCGGCGCGATCCTCTCCGAGGGTTTCGGCCGTTCGGTGTCGGCTGTGCTCGCACGGAAGTTCGCCCAACCGGGAGGGCCGCCACTGGTCGCGGTGTTCGTGGATGAGCCAACTGGGGATGCGGTTGCTAAGGCGCGCCAAGTGAGTGCGTCGGTGCTCCAGCTCCACGGCAATGAGTCTCCTGCGTTTGTTGACGAACTGCGCCGAGAAGGCAACTGGGCTTTGTGGAAAGTGGTGCGTCCCCGCTTCGCGGAGGAGTTGCTGCGGGCGGTGGACTCGTACGCAGAGTACGCGGACGCGCTCCTCTTGGACGGGTGGCATCGGGAGTTCTCGGGGGGTGGGGGCACGCGCTTTCCCTGGGAGGTGATTGAGGAGATCCGTGCCCAGCTACCGTCTGGTCTCGCGCTGGTAATCGCCGGTGGCCTCACTCCAGACACCGTAGCCGAGGCGGTAGCCAGGCTGACGCCGGATGTGGTGGACGTGAGTTCGGGGGTCGAATCGGTGCCGCGGCAAAAAGACGTGGCCAAGGTCGAGGCGTTCATTCGGGCCGCGCGGGCGACGAGCGGTGCCGGGAGCGCACGGGCATGAATCCGGAAGCTATGAGCGGTGCGCGCTACCGATTCGGGCCTTTCGGCGGACGCTACGTTCCCGAGACGCTTACGGCTGCGTTGGAGGAGCTTGAGCGCGCCTACGATGAGGCGCAGGCAGACCCATCGTTCCAGCGGGACCTGAACGCGCTTCTCGCCGACTTCGTGGGTCGTCCTACACCCCTGTACCGGGCGCGGCGTTTGGAGGTAGAGGCGGATGGGCCGGCTGTATACCTAAAGCGCGAGGACTTGAACCACACCGGCGCGCACAAGATCAACAACACCCTCGGCCAAGCGCTGCTCGCACGCCGTATGGGAAAGCGTCGCATTATTGCCGAAACGGGGGCGGGTCAGCACGGAGTAGCCACCGCGTGCGCGTGCGCTCTCTTCGACCTCGAGTGTGTCGTGTACATGGGTGAGGAAGACGTCGATCGGCAGGCGCTAAACGTCTACCGGATGGAGCTCTTGGGCGCCGAGGTCCGGCCGGTCAGCTCCGGTACCCGCACCCTCAAAGACGCTACCAGTGAGGCGATCCGGGACTGGGTGACCAACGTGGACGGTACCCACTACATCATCGGCTCGGTTGTGGGACCCGATCCGTTTCCGCGCATGGTGCGCGACTTCCAGTCGGTCATTGGTCGGGAGGCGCGCGCTCAGGTTATCGCACTGGAGGGACGGCTGCCGGCAGCGGTATTCGCGTGTGTGGGTGGGGGCTCCAACGCTATGGGTGTGTTCCACGCGTTCGTACCCGACGCGGAAGTGGAGCTGGTGGGAATCGAGGCGGCAGGGGAGGGCCTCGGCGGAGGGCGCCACTCCGCGTCCCTTGCGGCTGGGGTTCCGGGTGTGCTTCACGGTGCCCTGAGTTACCTTCTCCAGGACTCGGATGGGCAGGTCGCGCCTGCCCACTCGATTTCGGCCGGGCTAGACTACCCGGGCGTAGGGCCAGAGCTTTCTTGGCTGAAGGATACGGGTCGTGCCCGTTTCGTTTCCGCTACCGACGCTGAGGCGCTCGACGCCTTCCATCGACTCTCCCGCATCGAGGGGATCATTCCAGCGCTGGAGTCGGCTCACGCATTAGCCCATTTGCTCAGGGCGGGGCAGATGTATAGGGACAGAGGTCCCCTGCTCGTGTGTCTGAGCGGGCGTGGGGATAAGGATGTGGCCCACGTTGCCGAGGTAGAGGGCCGAGGCATCCTTTTGGGGCGACCTTCCAAGGGGTAGCGAACGATATGTCCCCTTCCATATCCGACTCCGATTCCGGCTCCTCCCGGGGGCGGGATGTACCAGCGGCCCACGAGGAGTTGGTGGAGGAGCCGCTGCGCCATACTCTCAAGACCCCGGACCTGCGGAAGTACGGGATCCGGGCATCTGACTACCTTAACTTGAGGTCCTGGCGCTGAGTGCGTCCGGTGCTAGCGACGGCGTCGCTCTGTCCCCGATCGGCCGGCGCTTCAGTGAGCGTGCGGCCCAAGGGCAGGCTGTCCTGATCCCTTACATCACCGCGGGCTTTCCGGACCCGTCCGCCACCGTAGAGATGATGGAAGCCGCGGCGGACGCTGGAGCTGATGTGATCGAGCTGGGCATTCCGTTCAGTGATCCGCTCGCGGACGGTCCCACGATTCAGCGCTCGTCGTTCATGGCGATCCAGAAAGGCACCACGGTGGACACCGTTCTGGACGCACTACGCACGTTCCGTGAGCGACGCGACACCCCCACCGTGCTGTTCACCTACCTGAACCCCGTGCTCAGGCGTGGCCTCGGGGAATTCTGTCGTGAGGCGGCGGAGGCCGGCGCCGACGGGCTGCTCCTGACCGACCTCCCCGTCGGGTGCGACTCTGGGATGGAGGAGCAGGTAAAGAGTGCGGGGCTCGACTGGATTAGGTTGCTTGCCCCCACCACATCCCGGGAACGCGTGCCGCTGGTTGCCCAAGGTGGTTCTGGGTTCCTGTACTACATCTCGAGAACGGGCGTGACGGGCGCGCGGACGGAACTCAGGTCCGAGTTGGTGGCGGAGGTCGCGGCGCTGCGAGAGGCCGTGACCATGCCGATCGCGGTTGGGTTCGGGATCTCGACTCCGGAGCAGGCGCGGATGGTTGCGCTCGCGGCGGATGGTGTGGTGGTGGGGTCAGCGTTGATCGCGCAGCTTGAGCGTGAGGGTGTGGCGGGCGCGGCGGCGTTCCTGGGGGCCCTACGTCAGGGGATGGACGAAATCGACCACTAAGGTAGCGGAGGGACTCCGTGCACTTGACCTCAGGTTGTACCCCGTTGGCCCTGGTCCTTCTCGCCCTGTCCTTCACTGCTTGCGCCATCGCGCCGGATCCTGGCCCTGCCGAGGAGATCGAGATCATCAGGATTTTGGACGATTTCCACGACGCAGCGTCCCAAGCCGACTTCGATCGTTATTTCGGACATTTCTCAAGGGACGGTGTCTTTCTTGGCACGGACGGGGTGGAGCGATGGACGGTGGGGGATTTCAAGGCCTACGCCCGCCCCTTTTTCGAGCCCGGTGGAGGCTGGGCCTACCGACCCCGGAACCGCCACGTGAGCTTCACTCCCGACGGCCGTACCGCGTTCTTCGACGAAATGCTCGACAACGATGGTCTGGGTGAGGCCCGTGGGTCAGGGGTGGTCGTGCGCGAGGATGGGGGTTGGAAGGTAGCCCAATACAACCTTTCGATTCCCATCCCGAACGCCCTGGCAGAGCGGGTGGTCGCGCTGATCCGCGCACCGGCCCGCTGACTGCGGGACCCCTCCCGCTATTCCTTCCTCAACCGTCTCTCTACCGCGGGGTCGGGCTCTACGAAAGTGGTCTTTGCCCGTTCCACGGACACCTCGCCGGGCGGAGCCTTACGCGGTTTTCGTACGTACTTGCGAAGTGTCCAGTCGACTGGAACAGCACCGGAATTCCTGGCCTTGGAGTGGAAAGCGGCGAGGATTGAGGCTTCGGCGAGATCCCTGGCGGGCGGGTTGCCGTTTCCCTGCCAGCGCAGGACGACGTGGGCTCCTGAGGCGTGGCGGGCGTGGAGCCAGACGTCATCGGGAGCGGAGTGGTGGAACGTAAGGTCGTCATTGTGGTGGGCTCCACGGCCGACCCGGATCTCGAGCCCGCCTGAGCTGCGGTAGGAGCGATAGGGGATGTCTCCCCGCGGGGATTCCTTGGTTCCCGCGGGAGACTCGGCCAGGAGTGTCTCCACGTCCAGCTCGCCCATGCGCGCCCGCTTTAGCAAGGCATCCAGGCGGTGAGCTTCCATTTCGGCTTGGGTGATCAGTTGGGGAAGGCGCTCCCGAGCGCGCTCGGCCCGTCCCGCCCTCTCGTAGTACGCCGATGCGTTCTCGAGTGGAGGGAGTCTTGGGTTCAGCTCCAACACCACTGTGCCCCCTTCAAAATCGGTCAAGGACACACGCCCCTGCCCCCGCGGCACGTCTCTGATTCGCGCGAGAATGAGATCGCCCATATGCCGCACCGCCGCCGGGTCGGGCGCCTCGTCGAGCTCGCGCCGGAGGGACTCGACGCGGGCCCATGCACGCATCCCTCGTTGGTTGAGGGTATCCAGCAGACCAACGGGCACGGCTAACGGAGCCATGTCGGCCTTGCCCGCTGCGCGTGCGAAGCCGTCGAGGAGCGTGGGGACTGCCTCTTCGTCCGCACCGGTCAGCGGGAACGGGTAGGGTTGGAGGCCCGTGGGTGGGTTGAGCACGACGGGGGCCATCTCCAGCTTCCCTAGAGCGACCGCTGCGAGTTTTTGCCAAAGATCGTGTCCCATCTCGAGTGCGTCTTCGGCTGCTGATCCGTTTTCCCTTGCTGCTGAACCGAGAAGCGTGGCGGCGTTGACCGGCGACGTCCAGGCGAACGTTTCGATGAGGGTCTGCTGGCGCTCCTTTGGATCCGCTGCGAGTAGCGGCTCCTGCCACCGTTCTAACGGGAGTTCTCCGTCGGTGCCTTCGCGTCGGGAGGGCGGCGGCGCCTTCCAGCGGTGTCCGACGTATGGGGCACGTTCCCCTTCCAGCTTGACGAGGACGTGACGGATGACCGGCGCGGCACCCTCCGTCACGAGAGCATTCCAGCGATTGGTGATCCATTCGATCAGGACGTTCGCGGAGGAAGGGGAGCCCCGGGGTTTCCGAAACGACAGCCGGATAACCCGGTCGTCGGCGAGGGCCTTGGCGCTCCTGAGCCGGCCATCCAGCGAGAAGTCTTCAGGTCTGGGATCGATGGGTTCGTGCCAGGTGACCGTCCCGGATTCAGGGTGGAGCCCGAAGCGGAGGGTTCCCTCGCGGAAGAGAAGCGCGAGCGTGCGTCCAGCCCGATCTGGGCGCAGGGCGCGCAGCCTGGCGTTGCCGAGCCGTTCCTCCAGCTCCCGGGCGAGGGCCGCCACCAGCACGGCGTCAAAGGCGACGGACATGGGGAAGTATAGCTGCAAGCCCTCGGGAACCGCTTCCTCAAACGCGGGTTTCCACCCACCCCAAGAGTTGCGCCCGTCCTCCTACCATCCAGCCATTGCCGTTGTCCACCGAGAACGAGGGATCCAAGAGCCGGCCATCCGTGCGTCGATTCCTGGAGATGAAACGCCGCGGAGAGCGCATCGTGATGCTAACGGCGTATGATGCTTTCTTCGCCCGGATGTTGGAGGAGGAAGGGGTCGACCTGATCCTGGTGGGCGATTCGGTAGGCCAGGTTGTGCTCGGGTACGATTCGACACTTCCTGTCACCCTCGACCAGATGATCCACCACGGGAGCGCTGTTCGCCGTGGAGCGCCCAGCTCGTTCGTCGTGGTGGACCTTCCTTTCATGTCGTATCAGGTCTCGGTGGACGAGACCATCCGGAACGCGGGAAGGGTGCTCAAGGAGACCGGCCTCCAAGGCGTGAAGCTGGAAGGTGGGGACCCACGCACATGTACGATGGTCGAGGCGCTCGTGACCGCGGGGATCCCTGTGATAGGCCACCTTGGCCTGCGCCCCCAGTCTATTCACACACTCGGGGGCTACCGGGTGCAGGGGCGGGGGGAGGAGGAAGCCGGCGAGCTCTTGGGGCAGGCGCTGGCGCTTGAGCAGGCCGGCGCGTTCGCGGTCGTACTCGAGTTGGTGCCAGCCGCGCTGGCCGAGCAGGTGACGGGTTCCATAGGTATACCGACCATCGGAATTGGTGCCGGGGTCGGCTGTGACGGCCAGGTGCTTGTTTTGTACGACGCGCTTGGTCTGAACGCCGGATTCCGCCCCCGCTTCCTGAAGCAATTCGCCGACCTGGAGGAGATGGCCCGCGCCGGGATCCAGGCATATGCCCGGGAGGTGCGCGCAGGAACCTATCCTGCGCCCGAGCACTCGTTCGGATCGGAGCCATGATCGTCGCGCGCTCCCGCTCCGAACTCACTACGGCGCTCGAGTCGCTGCGTGCCGGAAGCGGTCGGCTCGGGTTTGTGCCCACGATGGGGTACCTACACGCGGGGCACCTCTCTCTTCTGGATGTGGCCAGGGAGCGCTCGGACGTGGTTGCGGTCTCGGTGTTCGTCAACCCACTCCAGTTCGGGACCTCCGAGGACCTGGGCAGCTACCCGAGGGATCCTGACCGCGACCTGGCCTTGCTGGAGGAACGAGGGGCCAACCTCGTGTTCCTGCCGGAAGTCCGAGAGATGTATCCGAGAGGCGACCAAATTGTGACGGTCGATCCCGGCCCTATGGGGACTCGACTGTGTGGTGCCTACCGTCCAGTTCACTTCAGGGGTGTGCTCACCGTTATGACGAAGTTATTGAGTATGCTCGAACCCGAGGTGGCGATTGTCGGTCGCAAGGACTTCCAGCAGCTCGTGTTGATCGAGCGAATGGCTGCCGACCTGGACCTCAAGGTCGAGATCGTAGGCGCGCCGATCGTGAGGGAACAGGACGGCCTCGCGATGAGCTCGCGCAACGTCTACCTGTCAGCCGAGGAGCGGCAGGAGGCTCCGGCGCTCCAGCGTGGGCTGGCCGCTGCGGTCGCACTCTACCGGACCGGCGAGCGTGGGGCGCGGGCTCTCCTGGGTGCATTGCAACAGGAACTCGCGGGGCGACCCCTGCTGCGCCTTCAATACGCGGAAGTTGTGGACGTAGGGTCGCTCGATGAAGTAGATCCGGTGCCGCCCGGGTCGGTGATTGCTCTCGCCGCGTTCTGTGGCAGCACTCGACTGATCGACAACGCGACGCTGGAGTAGTTGGTGACCCACCTGCTGGTGGAGCGGGCCGCGCGTGGCCAGTTGCCGGCCTGGGCAGCGCTCGGCGAGAAGCGCCGCCGACACGTCGAGCGGGTGGCCGGACTGCTGGAGGGTTGGGCGGTGGCCGGGAACCTTCCATCCGAGGAGCGTACCCGCTGGATCGCAGCCGGCTATCTTCATGACGCGGTCAAGGAGAAGCCAGAGGACGAACTACGGGCGCTGCTGTCGGGCAAGGACCGAGCGCTACCGGAGTCCCTCCTGCATGGGCCTGCTGTAGCTGAGATCATGAGACGCGAGGGCGTGGACGATCGCGAACTCCTGCTGGCATTAGCCTATCATACGCTCGGTCATCCAGAGTTCGGGCGTATCGGTTGGGCGCTGTACGTTGCGGATTTTCTGGAGCCTGGGCGTGACCTCGCGAACGAATGGCGGGCGGGTCTCCGTGCTCGCATGCCCGGAGAGATGGCGGACGTGACAAAGGAGGTTCTAGGCTCCCGCATCATCTACCGGCTCGAGCAGGGCCAGCACGTACATCAGGAGACCATTACGTGCTGGAACCTGATGGCCGAGGGGCAGTCGTGAGCGGGCGCGTCAGAACTTTGATCATGGCTGTAGCACTGGTTGCGGTCGGCGTGTTCGCCGGCTCGGCCCTGTCCCAATGGTGGGAGGTTCCCGGGAGTCAGGCCGCGGTGGGGGCGCTACGCGACGTCGTACGTCCGAGGGAACGAGTGCGTGTCGAGGTGCTCAACGCGGGGGGGCGACCGAACATGGCGCGCGATGCCACCGAGACGCTCCGCGACGGGGGATTCGACGTGGTGTACTTCGGCAACGCGGGTTCGTTCGGAGAAGATTCGTCGGTGGTGCTGGACCGGGTGGGTCGGATCGACTTGGCGCGTGCCGTGGCCGACGCACTCGGTATTCGGAGTGTGCGGAGCGAGCCAGATAGGAACCTCTTCTTGGATGTTTCCGTAGTGCTCGGAGAGGACTGGGACCTTCCCTTGCCCACCGAAGCTGCCCTCCCGAGCGAGCTGCCCGCGTGGTGGGACCTTCGGCGTTTCCTTTCACGGCGGGAGGTGACGGCTCCAGCCGGCGGGAGTGAGGGGACGATGGTCGATCCTGATCGGCGGGGAGAACCATAGGTGGCTAAGAAGCAACGAAAGCGAGAGCGCATCTACGGCCGGGGCGGTGTCAACACTGAGTCGAATGCGCCAGCCAAGCCGTCTAGGGGCGGCTCCCTGTGGGAGGGCGTAAAGTCACTGGTGTTGGCGCTCGTCCTCTTTCTGGTTCTCCGTTCGTTCGTCATCCAGAATTTCGTCATCACCTCGGGCTCCATGGAGGAGACGCTCCTAGTGGGTGACTTTCTGATGGTGAACCGCGTCGCGCTCGGGAGTCGCATTCCCTTCACGACTGTGAGTATCCCCGGGTATTCCGAGCCTCGCCGGTTCGACGTCATCGTCTTCGAGCCGTCGCACGTTGAGGACCTCAAGCTCGTGAAGCGGTTGGTCGGTATGCCCGGTGACACGCTGTCTATGACGGAACGGGTACTTTCCATCAACGGCGAGGTGGTCGACGAGCCTTGGGTACGTCACGAAGACGTGCCGGACGAGGGTGCTACCGTCCCTTACATGGAGTGGCAGCGGGGCCACCTCGCGCCTGGGGTCGACCGCGCGACGTACCGTCCGACCCGAGACAACTGGGGTCCGTTGGTGATTCCCGAGGGACGCTACTTCATGCTCGGGGATAACCGCGAGACGAGTCTAGATTCCCGCTACTGGGGATTGCTAGAGCGGTGGCGTCTGGAAGGGAGGGCGTTGTTCATATATTTCAGCTACAACAGGGATTCGGTTCGCCCCTTCGCGTTCCTGCGGGAGATCCGCTGGCGTCGATTCGGACAGGGCATCGACTGAGGTAGGGACGGTTGCGGTAGGAGGGAGGGCTCTCTAGTCGGAACGCCTTCGGCCGTCTCCGTCCACTACCGGTAGTGCCTTCTCACCCATGGCCCGCGTTCTGAGCTGCCCGCACGCCGCGTCGATGTCCTGCCCTCGTGGCTCACGGATTGCCGTGCCCACACCCCGGTCCTGGAGCACCTTTTGGAAGGAACGGATCCGCTGTGGAGTGCTGGGCTGCCAGTCCCTATAGGGGATCGGGTTGAACGGGATGAGGTTCACGAACGCCTGAAGCCCTGCAGCCAGTGCCGCTAGCCGTGCCGCGAGTGCGGGGTCGTCGTTGACGTCTCGGATCATCGTGTACTCGAAGGTGATCCTTTTGCCGCCGGCGGCGTTGAAGGCGCGAAGAGCTTCGATCAACTCGGGCAGCGGATGCCGTTTCTCCAGCGGAATCAGCTTCTGTCGGAGTTCGGAATCTGGGGAATGGAGTGATACCGCCAGGCGGAACTGCTCCGGTCGCTGTGCCAGCTTCAGAATCCCCGGCACCACCCCCACAGTCGAAACCGTGATGCGTCGCGCTCCAACCCCGTATCCTTGGTTCAGGGTGGTGAGCGAGGTCATCACCGCTGCGGGGTTGGAGAGCGGTTCGCCCATGCCCATGTAGACGATGTTAGAGATCGCTCGCTGGCCCTCGGCTGCGGCCCAGCGCCGCGACGCGCGGTACTGAGCCACGATTTCGCCCGCGCTGAGATGCCGGGCGAAGCCGCTCCATCCGGTCGCGCAGAAGGTGCACCCCATCGCACATCCTGCCTGGGAGGAGATGCATAGCGTCAGCCGATCGCGAGTTGGGATCAGTACCGACTCGACCAGCTCCCCGTCTACGAGGCGCCAGAGGTGCTTGCTGGTCCCGTCCTCGGAACGGCTTACCTGCTCGATCTCTGGCTCGATCAGGACGAATCTCTCCCCCAGGGCATCCCTCAGCCCCCGTGGAAGATCGGTCATCTGCGGGATATTCCGGGCCTCACCCCCGTAGACCCACTTGGCCAGCTGATCAGCTCGGTAGGCAGGCTCCTTTTGCTCCCGCAGGAAGTCTCCCACCACTGTCCGCAGAGCGACGGGGCCCAGAGATAGCAAGTCGGTCTTGTCGTCACGCACGAGTGGTCGCACCTAAATGGGTTGTAGTTTTTCGGGACAGGGCAGCGGTAGGAGGGATCCTCGGGCACCTTTCGGTAGGCTGGGTGGTGGTACCCGGAAGTCGGTCGCGGGAGCCGGTTCGGCCAGCTTCTACGCGGATTTGGGTTGAAGGGGTTCCTTCCGGGATATACACTTCCATCCATCTCCATCCGTGTCCACCGTCGGAGGCTAACGCATCGATCCCGCCCACACTCCCCGCTAGAGTTGACCCGCTTCGTCCTCGCGTGGGGGCCCGCCGTCCTTTGGGCGGCGGTCCTTTTTTTCTCGAGTTCCTGGTCCGATGTTCCCGGAGCCAGCATGTTCGATTGGGTTCCGGCCGCGGATAAGCTGGCACACCTTGTCGTATACGGTATCCTGGGTGCTCTGCTCGCCCGCGGGCGGCGCCTTCAAGGGCACCTTCCTCACGCAGTCCTGATTATGGTCGGCGCGCTGTACGGGGCCTCAGACGAATGGCACCAGTCGTTCGTGTACGGGCGGCAGGTCTCCCTCCTAGATTGGGTGGCGGACCTATGCGGGGTGGCGGTGGGGTATTGGCTCACCTACTCGCTCGCTCGTGTCGACGTCCGAACGTGGGGATAGATGACATACCTGCGGCACCCCGGAGCACCGTGACCGATACCCAGCGCACCTCCCAGCGCACCACCATGGCCGGCACTCTGCGTCCCGAGAACGTCGGTTCCTCGCAGCGGGTCATCGGATGGGTCCACCGGAGGCGGAACCTGGGCGGGCTCTATTTCCTAGACTTACGCGACCGTAGCGGTTTGCTCCAGCTCTCCTTCGGCCCCGATTGGACGGATGCGGCGAGCCTCGAAGCGGTGCGCGAAATCGGTTCAGAGACGGTGATCGCGGCGGAGGGGGAGGTCGCGCTCCGTCCGGATCCCAATCCTGAGCTTGCCACCGGATCAGTGGAGGTGCGGGTGCGCACCCTGCGCGTAGTAAATACCGCGCTCAGCCCGGCCATCCCAGTGTACCGGACACCCGAGGAAGACTCGCCCTCGGAAGAATTGCGCCTTAGGCACCGGATGTTGGACCTGCGGCGCCCAGAGTTGCAGCGCACGCTCGAGCTCCGTCACCGGCTCGTTCTGGATGCGCGCAACTATATGAGTGCCCGGGGCTTCCTAGAAATCGAAACTCCCATCCTCACCAAGCCCACTCCGGAGGGGGCCCGAGATTACCTGGTGCCAAGCCGCGTGCACCCGGGGGAGTTCTATGCGCTTCCTCAGAGCCCACAGCTGTACAAGCAAATCCTTATGGCTGCTGGCTTCGATCGCTATTTCCAGATAGCGCGCTGCTTCCGGGACGAGGACCTGAGGGCCGATCGCCAACCCGAGTTCACGCAGATAGACGTCGAGGCTTCGTTCATCACCCCCGATGACATCTTCGCGTGGATGGAAGGTCTGATGGCGTCGCTAGCGGGGGTTGCGGGAATCGAAGCGCGACTACCGTTCCCGCGCCTGACCTGGCGGGAGTCCATGGAACGCTACGGCAGCGACCGGCCGGACCTTCGCTGGGGCGTGGAAATCCGCGACTGGACGGGAGTGCTCGCCGGCAGTGAGTCGACGATCCTACGTGCAGCGGTCGAGGACGGGGGGCGGATCCGGGGACTGCTGCTCGAGGGGGGTGCAGTCCTCTCCCGCCGGGAGATCGAGGTCGTCGAGGCCCAGGCCAAGGCGGTGGGCGCACCCGGTTTGCTCTGGTTGAAGAGCGGACCAGAGGGTCTGTCGGGTCCCGCTGCCCGGTTCGTGAGCGAGTTCGTCGCCGAGGAGCTGGGGATCCGGAGGGGGGATCTTGTGCTCGTTGCGGCTGGGCCCGACCGGGTCACCTCTCCGGCGCTGTCCGCTGCGCGTGCCGCGGTGATTGCGGCTCTTGGGTTGCCACGGGAGCGCGAGGAGGCGTGGCTCTGGGTGATGGAGTTTCCCCTATTCGAGGAGGATGCAGGGCGGCTCTTGCCCGGGCACCATCCCTTCGTACAACCGCACCCGAGCGATCTCGAGACTCTAGACCACGATCCCGAGCGAGCGCGGGGACTGGCTTACGACATGGTGTACAACGGAGCGGAGTTGGGTTCGGGGAGCATTCGGATCCACGACGCGTCGCTCCAAGAGCGCGTCTTCCGACTCCTGGGGATCGGTGGCGAGGAGGTGGATCGTAAATTTGGGCACCTTCTGCGGGCGTTGCGCGTAGGGGCTCCCCCACACGGAGGGATCGCGCTCGGGATGGACCGGATCGTGAAGATGTTCACGGACTCCGCGAGTCTGAGGGATGTCATAGCATTCCCCAAGACGACCGCGGCCCGTGCGCTCTTCGAGGGGGCACCGAGCCACGTGCGAAGCGAAGACCTCGCAGAGCTGGGTATCCGTCCAGCCGAAGAGTAGGGACACGCATGGCGAACGGACAAGTAACGATCGCGGAGCATCGCCTCGACACAGAAGGTGCCGACCACCTTATGCTAGCAGGGGTGAACGACCAGAATTTCCAGGAGCTCACGCGCATATTCACGATCCGGGTCGTCCTGCGCGGGGACCACGTCGTGCTCTCGGGTGACATAGAGGCGGTGGAGCGCTCGGTCCCGGTGGTGCAGCACCTGATCGAGTTGACTCGGCTGCGTGCGCCATTCGACACCACCGACATCCCACGTTTCGCAGAAAGCTTCGAGGCGGGCGGTGGCGAGAGCATGATGGCGTTGGGGGAGGAAGTCCGAATCGCGCTTCCGGGGTCCCGCAAGGTCATCTCGCCCAAGTCGGACGGGCAGAAGCGCTACTTGGATGCCATCACGCAAAGCGATATCGTGATCGGGATCGGTCCGGCCGGTACGGGCAAGACCTACTTGGCCGTGGCCAAGGCCATTGACGAGCTCTACAAGAAACGGGTGAAGCGCATCATTCTGGCACGCCCCGCGGTGGAGGCCGGCGAAAACTTGGGCTTCCTCCCCGGCGATCTGCAGGAGAAGGTGGACCCCTACCTGCGGCCACTCTACGACGCGCTCGAGGACATGATGCCGGTGGAACGAATGCGGCGTGCCATCGAAGATCGAACCATCGAGATTGCGCCTCTGGCATACATGCGGGGACGCACCCTAGCCGACGCATTCGTGATCTTGGACGAGGCCCAAAACGCAACCACAGCACAGATGAAGATGTTCTTGACACGACTGGGCCTGAACTCGCGTGTGGTGATCACGGGAGACAAGACTCAGGTCGACTTGCCCAGGAGAGAAGAGTCTGGGTTGCTCCAGGTGGAGCGGATTCTGGCTGGCATCGGAGGGATCTCGATCGTCTACCTCGACGCCAGGGACGTAATCCGCCATCGCCTCGTGAAGGACATCATTCGAGCTTACTCCGAGATTGCCGGCGACGGGGACTGAGATTTTGAATCGAGGTCCGGAACAGAGACAGGATTCGCTCCTTCACGCGGTGTCCCGCCCCCCGCGGCGGACGTGGCCTGACGCTCCCATCCACCACGGCGTGAGGGTTCTCATTCTCCTGGCCGTGGCCGCGACCATCACGGCTCTCTTCCCTCCGATCCAGCAGGTGAGGGTGCGGAGCTTTGAGCACGGCACGGTAGCGGAAGAGGACGAGGTCGCGCGGCTGTCGTTCAACGTGCCCAAGACCAGCGAAGAGTTGGTTAACGACCGTGCCGAGGCGCGCGGTTCGGTCCCGCCCACCTTCAAACACCTTTCCGCGGCGGCTGACACGATGGCGGCACGTCTTGCGCGCTTCTTCTCCCGCGTGGATAGCGCTCGTGTCATGGACGATACGATCGCGCTCCACGAAGTGCTTCGTGCCACCTCGGTCGCCGTACAGCCCGTCCAGGTGTCGCTGCTGGACGAGGACTGGGTGTTCGACGTGGTGCGGAGGACTGCCCTTCGTGCTACGCGCGAGATCCTACCCATAGGAGTGGCAGACAACTCACAGTTACAGGGTATCTACACCGACAACATCACGATACGGCAGATAGGGGGCGGGAGCGAGTCAGCCGGCGGCGAGGTCGTCGAGCGCTCCGTACCGACCAGCGAGGTGCTCGGGTCGCGTACGTTTCTCGAGCGGGCTGTAGGACTCCTTCCCGCGGACGCGAGCCCGGACGTGCAGGAGATCCTCCGCCTCATCCTGATCCAGTACATTGAGTTTAGCTACCGGCTTGACGAGGAAACCACAGGGGTCGACCAGGATGCCGCCGCCCGGTCGGTATCTATCGACAAGGAACAGGTTATCGAGGGTGACCTGCTGGTCCGCGCGGGCGAGGTGATCACGCCCGCACGACTTGAGCGGCTGACGGCGTACGAGGCTGAGTTACGCAGGGGCGGATTCCTCGAAGATCCGGCGATCAGGTGGGAGACGCTCCTGGGGGCTGGTTTGCTCAACCTCATACTCCTGTCGGTGTTTGGGTTGCTCGTCCTGTTCTTCCGGCGGGAGGTGTACGCGAATTTTCGCTGGGTCTTGTTGCTGGCTCTCCTGTCCCTGACCTACTTCGGCGTGGCCGCGTTGATCGCCGAAAACGATTTACCCACGGAACTGCTCCCGATCTCGTTCGTGGCACTGGCTGTAGCGGTGATGTGGGACGGCCGCATGGCCCTCGTGATGGTGATGGTTCTCTCTGTTGTCACGGTCGCTCAACCGGCTTTCGCCGGGTTTCCCATATTGGCGACCACGCTGGTGGGGGGATCAGCGGCGGCGCTCTCTGTTCGTGCCGTGCGCCGACGGGCCCAAACGTGGATTTTCGTGGCCATCATCGCTTCGGCGTACGCGGGGGTGCTACTGGCGTTTGTTTTGTTGGGTAGGCAGGACCCAGACCGGATTTGGGTAGCACTGACCGCCGCGGTAGGGAACGCGATTCTCTCTGCCGTGCTGGCCATGGGCTTCGTGCCGGTGTTTGAGCTGTTCACCCGCATCACCACCGATCAGACCCTACTCGAATGGGCCGATCCCAATCGGTCGCTCCTGAGGCGTCTCTCCATGGAGGCGCCGGGCACCTATGCGCACACGATCAATGTCGCCAATCTCGGCGAGTCCGCGTGCAACGCTATCGGAGCGAACGGGCTCCTCTGCCGAGTGGGACTCTACTACCATGACGTTGGCAAGGTGCTCAAGCCCCACTACTTCGTGGAGAATCAACCAGACGAGCGAAACCCGCACGAGCGCCTGCAGCCGGATATCTCGGCAGCGATCGTGAAGGAGCACGTTGTGGAAGGGCTCCGGCTGGCTCGGGAGGCGAAGGTGCCGGAAATCGTGGCGGCATTTATTCCCGAGCACCATGGCACTCAGCGGATCGGTTTCTTCTACGACCAGGCGAAGAACGAGTATGGAGGAGACAACGTAGACCCGGGGGATTACACCTACCCAGGCCCCAGGCCCCAGTCCAAGGAGACTGCCATCGCCATGTTAGCCGACTCGGTGGAATCGGCCAGCCAGGCTCTCCAGGATCCCACTTCGGAGCGGATCCAGGCACTTGTTCACTCCATCGTCACTTCCAAGATGCAGGCTAGCCAGCTGGACGAGTCGCCCATCACGCTTCGCGAGGTCGCGCAGGTGGAGGAACAATTCGTGAAGGTGCTGTCGAGCGTCTACCACCATCGCATAGACTATCCGCAGACGCGCCACCTGACCGAGTCGTCGGCGACTCCCGCGACGGCATCATCTCTGGCTGGTGCCGGCGGTGAGACCGCACGCGACGACTGACACAAGTGCAGGGGTGGAGGCGTGGTGGACATAGCGGTCGACTTGGGGCGTTTTCCGCGCGTGCCCGCATCGGTGCTGGAGCGCGCGGTACGCCACACTTTGCGGGCGGAAGGCGTAGAGGAGGGGGAGGTATCCGTGGCCCTAATCGACGATGCCGCCATACGCGCTCTTAACCGGGACCACTTTGGACACGACGGCCCGACCGATATCCTTGCCTTCGCCCTACATGGTACTGGGGAGCCGTTGCTCGGTGACCTCTACTTGGGGGTTGCGCAAGCTCGGCGACAGGCCGCTGAAGAGGGCATCGACGAAATCGAGGAGTTGGTGCGGCTGGCCGTACACGGCACGCTCCATGTCCTCGGGTGGGACCATCCGCAAGATGGTGATGCGCGGATGGAGTGTCCCATGTGGGTACGGCAGGAAACACTCGTCGCCGAGGTGATGCACCAGGACTGATCACTCCCTCGGTATGCCACGAAGCCCTATCGAGGAAGTTTAGCCAGGTCAAGATTGGACGGTCCAGGATCCCTCCTACTGAGAGGTCGTTCCGTGCAGACCCGAACCACCCCTTATGCGGACGTTGCCGGGCCCCTTGGAGGAACGGCCTTCTTCGGCCATCCCCGCGGCCTTGCGACGCTCTTCTTCACCGAGATGTGGGAGCGGGCCAGCTATTACGGGATGCGGGCCTTATTGATCCTGTTCATGACTGCCGCTGTCACCGGTGACAATCCGGGGATGGGGCTCGAGGTCGCGACGGCCGGTGCGATCTACGGGATCTACAGCGGGATGGTCTATCTGCTGGCTCTCCCGGGGGGGTGGGTAGCTGACAACCTGTGGGGTCAGCGCAAGGCGGTGTTCGTCGGCGGTTGCGTGATCGCGGCAGGCCATTTTTCCATGGCCATCCCTTCTGACCAGACGTTCTTCCTGGGGCTGATCCTGATCGTGATCGGGACGGGGCTGCTCAAGCCCAATGTCAGCACCATGGTTGGCGAGATCTACCCGGAAGGGGGTGCGCGTCGGGACGCCGGGTTTTCGATCTTCTACATGGGAATCAATGTGGGCGCGTTGTTCGGGCCCCTCATCACCAGCCTTCTGGGCGAGTCTTATAACTGGCATTGGGGCTTCTCCGCTGCGGGTTTTGGGATGGTGCTCGGGCTGATCCAGTACAAGCGGGGAGAGCGCTATCTAGGAACTGCGGGCTTGCTCGATACGCCCGTCGATTCGACTGCGCTGGCGTTGCGCTCCCGGCGCTTCTTCAGCGGGTTCTTTGCCCTGGCTGCCCTGGTCGCGGTGTTTGCGCTCCTGGTCTCGCGAGGGATGCTTCCCCTTACCACGCCGCAGGTTGCCAGTGGGTTGGGCTACGGGATCTTGATCCTGGCTGTACTCTATTTTGCATACCTGATCCTCTTCGGCGGCCACACCAACGACGAGAAGAAACGGCTGCTCGTAATTTTCTGGCTTTTCCTGCTCGCGGCGGTCTTCTGGTCGGGGTTCGAGCAGGCGGGATCCTCGCTCAACTTGTTTGCGGCGGAGCTCACCGACCGTTCCGTCTTCGGATGGCAAATGCCAGCCGGATTTCTTCAGTCCGTCAACCCGGTGATGATCATCGTGATGGCGCCGGTGTTCGGCTGGTTATGGATGTGGCTGGCCCAGCGCAACGCCAACCCGTCGATCCCTGTCAAGTTCGCGCTCGGGCTGCTCGGGCTCGCGGCTGGCTTCATCGTTCTTGCTTGGGGGTCGGTGAACGCGACGCCCGGTAATCTCCTGTCCCCGAGTTGGCTGATTGTTACCTACTTCCTCCACACCTGTGGCGAACTGGCCCTGTCCCCGGTCGGGCTCTCCTCGATCACCAAGCTGTCTCCCGCCGGTCGGGTCGGTCAGATGATGGGTGTGTGGTTCGTGGGTGCTTCGCTTGGCAACTTCGTAGCTGGGGTGGTGGCCGGTGGGCTGGGGAACAAGCCTCCTTCTGAGCTTTTCCTTTCAGTGGCGATGATCATTGGTGGGGTGGGATTCTTCGCTCTGCTGATGAGTCCGGGGGTGAAGAAGCTGATGGGGAGGGTGGAGTAAGCAGTATCGCTGCCAGAAACCGGGCGGCCTCCTCCTCTGCCCAGAACCGTGGAGCCCACGGCGGTCCCTCGACGAAACCGACGTGCCCGCCATGGTCGCTGATGACAGGCACGAACACACGGTTCAACGCGAATGCCCTTTCAGGCAGCGCCTCGCGTGGGAGGAACGGGTCGTCCCGGCTGTGCAGGACGAGGGTCGGCACCCGAACGGCTGCCAGCGTGGGCGCGGAGCTGCACGACGCATAGTAATGTGCTGCTCCTGCGAATCCGTGAATGGGAGCCGTCGCGCGATCGTCAAACTCGCGGATAGTACGCGCTTGGCACACCTCATCCGAGCTGACCAGAGGCGCAAGCAGCTCCTCCTTGGCCTGCGTCTTCCCCACCAGTGAGCGGAGAAAATGGCGCGCGTAAGCGCGCACCAGCGGGCCCCGCTCTAGGGCGTCAGCACTATGGTTTAGGTCGAAAGGTACCGACACGACGGCAGCGGCTTCGACCAGCTCCGTACCCGCCTCTCCTGCGTCCCCTAGTAGCTTCATGAGCACGTTCCCCCCGATCGAGAACGCCAGCGCTCCGAGGGGCCTGTCCGGCCACCGAGCGCGTAGTCGTTCCAGAACCCAACGCGGGTCTCCAGTTTCGCCCGAGTGGTATGAGCGGGCTAGCCGGTTGGGCTCCCCGCCACATGAGCGGAAGTTCATCCCGACCGGAGCCAAGCCGTGCTGTCGCATTGCCCGGTAGGATAGGAGCGCGTAGGGCTGGCGCGCCGATCCCTCCAGGCCGTGAAGCAACAGGACCGTGGGTGCGCCCTCCATTCCTTCGTCTGCGAAGTCCATCAGGATGAAGTCCCCGTCGGGCGTTTCCCATTGCTCCCTGCGGAGCGGTACCGGTGGGCGGGGGCGCAGGAACTTGCCCGCTAGCGTCTGCACGTGGGGGTTCCGGGCCCACAGCGGTGGGCTGAAGGGGCGGGGGGTGAAGGGTAACGCACGGCTCAGCATGGCTCAGAAGATAACCGGTGATGGGAGCGGAACCTGGTATCCTAGATCTGTATCTCGACGGACTCCGGTAACACTATGTCCTCCGCTCCTCAGCAAGATCCTTCAGGCTTCGGGCATGGTGGATAGCTCGGCCAGCATCGTGTACGGTTGGAACGGATGGCCAGCGGGGCTTGATCGCGTGGGCTCTACGGGTGATGGTTACCTTCACTTCGCGCTCGAGTATCCCCGGTACTAACGAGGTTCTGTTTACCGGCACTAAGCTTCTGAACGACACTCCTGATGATGCGGCCGCTCAGGGTCGCACGGCCGCCCAGCTCTGGGACGACCGGGTCCGCGAGGCGACTGGGGCGAGAATCCTCACGCTGGGCGACCCGGGGGAGATCGGGATGACATTCTGGGCCCATGTGCACGGACTCAACTCGTTCTACCTGAAGGGCATGCTTCCGATAACAGAGCAATAATTCCAGCCTCTGGATCGCGATTCCACCGTCCGGATGTTTATCGGGATGGGGGCTAAGCAGTTCTCGGACCAACTGGATCAGCGGGACAGGATGCCTGCTCGCGCCACGGCCTCAACAAAGGACCGAATGTGAAGATAGAGTGGGGGGTTAGGGGCACCGTGATGACGGTGTTGGCCATAGTAGTGCCCGGCGCCACGCTTGGGCAGCAAGTGCCGTCCGGTGCGATGACGATGCCGGAGGTGGTGCGCACGGCGCTCGATCGGAGTCGGGAGATCCGGCAGGCTCGCTACGCCTTGGACGAGGCGGAAGAGCGGGTGAGCGAAGCCTGGGGGAACGTATACCCAGTCGTAGAACTGTCCGCCAACTACACGCGCAACTTGTCGCCGTCGATCAGTTTCCTGCCTGCGATGATCTTCAATCCCGCAGCGGGGCCGGAGGAATTGATTCCGGTCCGGTTCGGGGCCGATAATCTGTGGGTTAGCTCGATCACCGTGGATCAGACGCTGCTCGATGCGACCTCCTTCTTCAGTCTCGGCGCAGCGGGGCGTTTTCGAGCGCTTCAGGACGAAGTGCTGCGTGCGCGTACCCAGGCGGTCGTGACCCGGGTGCGGGTAGCGTACTACGACCTATTGCTCGCGCAGGAGCAGGAACGGCTCATCGATAACTCGGTGAGGCGGGTGCGCGAGAATCGTGACGAAGCCCAGGCGCTCCATCGTGCTGGTCTAGCGTCGGACTACGACGTTCTCCGTCTCGAGGTGGAGCTGGCGAACTTGGAGCCCAACTTGAGGCGGGCTGGCAACGCCATCGTCCAGGCGCGCCGCCAGTTGGCGGTGGAGTTGGATTTAGACGACCCCGAGTCACTCGCGGTGGCAGGCTCGCTCGCTGCCATGAACCTCGAAGACGTGAGCGCTAACACGTCCGACAACCGCGCTATCCTTCAGTTCTCTAGGATAGGGAGCTTCGGGAGCGAAGGTGGGGAAACACTGGTAGCGGGTGCGCTCGGCGTGCGCTCGGACCTGCGCCAGTTAGAGCTGGCCGAGGACCTTCG
Organism: Gemmatimonadales bacterium UBA2988; assembly: GCA_002346665.1. Taxonomy (GTDB): domain Bacteria; phylum Gemmatimonadota; class Gemmatimonadetes; order Longimicrobiales; family Gaopeijiaceae; genus UBA2988. The sequence goes on along the minus strand of DEAG01000001.1, from coordinate 69,333 downwards.
ACGTACCGAGCTCCGCATAGAGCAGGCGCAGTACTTTCCGACAGTCAGCGTGTTCGGTGGCTACGATATCAACGCTCAGCAGAACGGTAGTCCGAGTTTCTTCGGATCACCACGCGCCTACGGCCGTAGGGTAGGTATCCGGTTGTCGCTCAATATCTTCAACGGGTTCCAGCGAGAGTCACGGATCGATCAGAGGCGTGCCGGTCTCAGGTCCGCTCAGAGCCAGACTCGATTGGCGAGGGACCAGGCCAAGGCTCAAGTGAGAACGATCTCCGACCAGGTTGCCGAGGCGCTGTTACGTGCCCGCGCCCAGGAGTTTGCTGTGCAGCAAGCGGGACGCGGGTTCGAGATTGCGCGCGCCCAGAGGCGCGAGGGTATTTCGAGCCAGCTCGAGTTGACCGACGCCGAAGTGGCGCTCCGGCAGAGTGAATTTAACTACGCCCAAGCGGTTTACGACTATCTGACCGCCCGGGCACGATTGGACGAGGCGGTGGGACAGGTGCCGCTTGTTGACAGGGTTGACGTTGTGGCGGTTTCACAGTGAGGGTCACGACATCGGGGACTGGACACGAGCACTGGAGGATGGGTTTTCACGCTCAGGAGACCAGCATGCCGGTCGAGGTCAGAAAACACGGTGGGAGACTAACGTTACTGGCAGCTCTCACCCTAGCCGGGTGCGGCTTCCAAGACACCGATGAGGCGGGGAAGGTGCAGACTAGCGGTCGCGTGCTGAACGTCGAGGTGGCCGCTGTGGAGCCGAGGGATTTCTCGGAGGTGATCCGCCTCTCGGGGACGGTGGTTGCCGATCGGGATGTCCTGGTATCCGCGGAGGAAAGCGGGATCGTAACCGAGGTGCTGGTGGATAAGGGGTTACAGGTAATCCAGGGACAACCGATTGCACGTATTGATGACCGCTTGCTCTCGTCGCAGGTCGCCCAAGCCACAGCTCAGGCGGCGTTGGCGGGCGAGGTGTGGATCCGCCGCCAAAGACTCTTCGAAGAAGACAGCGTGGGCTCGGAGCTCGCGTATCTCGAAGCGAAGTACCAAGCTCAACAGGCGGCCGCTGCACTCGCCACCCTGCAGAGGCGGCTGGAGCGGACCGTGGTATTGGCACCCATTCAGGGTGTCCTGGACGACCTCACGGTTGAGGTCGGTGCCATGGTCAATTCTGGTACTCCGGTGGCGCGCATTGTGGGTCTCGATCCGATTAAGGTCGCCGCTGGCGTGCCCGAGCGGTACGCGTCCGACATCCGTCCAGGTAGTCGGGCTACGGTTACTTTCGATGCCCTCGAGGCGCAGACGTTTGCGGTTACGATCGGCTTTGTGGGTGCTGCTGTTAACCCTTCCAATAGGACCTTTCCCATAGAGCTGCGCCTTCCCAACCCGGGTCGTGCGGTCAAGCCCGAGATGGTGGCTGACGTGGCAGTAGTGCGGCGCGTGGTGAGCGGCGCCTTGGTAGTGCCTAGGGATGCCATAGTTAGGGTCGAAGGAGGCTATTCGGCTTTCGTGGTCCTAGCTCATGGCGGGTTGGAGACGGTCGAGTCGCGATCCGTGACTCTAGGGCCGTCCCAGGGTAACGAGGTTGTGATCACCACCGGGCTCCGCGCCGGTGACCGACTAGTGGTTGTGGGGCAGAAGCAAGTTGCCGCGGGCGATCGTGTCCGTGTGGTGGGTGGGCGTTGAGGCCAGCAAGTCCGAGCGTGGTGCTCGGACAGGGCGTGCCAGGATCGGATAGCGAGCGATGAACGAGGCCAGCTCGGGTAAGGGAATGGGGCAGGGGGGATCCGTCCCCACGGACAAAGTCTTCCTAGATCGGTTCAAGGAATTCGGTCCCACCAGCTTCGCAATTGATCACAGGACGAGCGTGCTAGTTCTGCTTGTGATCATCGTGATGCAGGGAATGTACTCGTACGCGACCACTCCCCAAGAGTCGTTCCCGGAGGTCGAGATCCCGATGGTGGCAGTGAATACCATGTATCCGGGCGTCGCCCCGGCAGACATGGAGAGCCTGGTCACCCGGCCGCTCGAGGAGGATCTGAGCACGATCAGCGATGTTAAGCTGATGACGTCCACGTCGGTTGAGGGCTACTCGAGCATCCTGGTCGAGTTTGAGACCTCGGTGAACCTGGACGAGGCGCTTGCCAAGATCCGCGAAAAGGTGGACCTGGCGAAGCCAGAGCTCCCTCCAGAGGCGGAGGAGCCGATGATCATTGAGTTCAACTTCTCCGAAGTACCTGTCCTCCAAGTGAACCTGGCTGGCGATTACGGTCTGGTGCGTATCAAGGAGATAGCCGACGACCTCAAGGACCGACTGGAGCAGATCCCGTCGGTTTTGAGGGTAGACATCCGTGGTGGTCTCGAGCGCGAGGTGGCCGTTGGTGTGGACCTCGGTAAGCTCAAGTATTACAACGTCGCGATCAGCGACGTAATCGAGTCCATCAGGTCCGAAAACGTCAACATTCCCAGCGGCGCTATCGACGTTGGTTCGTCCAAGTATTTGGTTCGGGTGGACGGGGAGTTCGATGATCCGGCCCTGATCGAAGACGTGGTGGTGGCCACCGTGAATGGCCGGCCTGTGTATGTGCGCGACATCGCCACCGTGGATTTCGGATTCGCCGAGCGCACCAGCTATGCGCGTCTGAACGGATCACCCGTGGTGACGCTGGACGTGATCAAGCGTTCAGGCCAGAACATCATCGAGACCTCGAACTCAGTGCGAGCGACGGCCGCGGCCATGAAGGCCGAGTTTCCACCGAGCACGAGAATAGAGTTCACGTCCGACACCTCCGAAGACATCGCAATGATGGTGTCGAGTCTCGAGAACAACATCGTCTCTGGGCTCATTCTGATCGTAGGAGTGCTCTTGTTCTTCCTAGGGCTCGCCAATTCGGGTTTTGTGGCCATAGCGATTCCGTCATCCATGTTCCTCTCGTTCATCATCATCAAAGCGATGGGGATGACGATGAACATGATTGTGTTGTTCAGTTTGATCCTCGCTCTGGGTATGCTAGTCGACAACGCGATTGTGGTGGTGGAGAACATCTATCGCTACATGGAGCAGGGATGGGACCGAGTGCGGGCCGCCAAGAAGGCTACCGGGGAGGTGGCTTTGCCCGTGATCGGATCCACCGCCACCACACTTGCGGCGTTCGCTCCGCTGATTTTCTGGCCGGGCATGGTCGGTGAGTTAATGGGAAACCTCCCCATCACCCTCATGATTACCCTGTTCTCGTCCCTGTTTGTGGCGCTGACGATTGTTCCCACGTTGTGTTCAATGTTCATGAAGCTAGACGACGAGCCGCGCCGCTCGTTGCCGCCCGTCGCGCGCCGGACCATGGTCGGGGGTGTCGGTGTCATCGTGCTGGTGATCGCGCTCAAAAACCCGCTCACTGCGGTGTTGATGGTGGGCACTGTTGTCGGACTGCATTGGTTCTGGCGGGCAGTGCTATGTAGTGCTTCGCAGAACTTCAAGCATCGGTGGGAGCCCGCGATCGTGCGGTGGTATGAGCGGCGCGTCCAGTGGGCGCTTGATCACCGCGCGCTCACGATTGGCGGGTCGCTCGCAGCTCTGGTGCTCACGGTTGTCGCGTTCAGCGTCCTGCATAGCGGGATTGAGTACTTTCCCGAGAACGTGCCGCCTAAGCAGGTGTTCGTGGACGTAGAGTTGCCGGTGGGGAGCCGTGTAGATGCCACTGATGCGGTCGCACGGCGGATGGAAGAGGAACTCAAGACTGTCCCGGGGCGGGAGGACTGGAAGTCCGAGGTGTCCACGATCGGGAGCGGAGGGAGCGGCGGTGCTTCGGGCATGATGGGCCAGGGTGGTCCAGGAGGGCCTGCCTCCGGTCGGGTCGGGATCAGCTTCGTAGAATTTCAGCAGCGGGATCACGATCCCTTCGAGACACTGTCCTGGATGCAGGAGTATCTGGGCAGGGACGTGGCGGGGGCCGTGATCACTACCCAGGCGTCCCAAGAGGGTCCTTCCACTGGGGCGCCCGTCACGATCGAGATCGTGGGTTCCGACCCGGCTCGGCTGAAACAACTTTCGGACCGGGTGCTCGATGTTCTTCAGGCAGCGCCGGTTTACGCCAAGTTAGTGGCTTTAGAGAGTGATATGGACGAGGCCCAGGCCGAGCTCTCAGTGACTGTCGACCGCGAAAAGGCCGCGCTCTACGACCTTTCCACTGCCGAGGTGGGAAGGGCGGTCCGTGGTGCGATCCAGGGTGTGGAGGCTGCGAAATACCGCACCGGTGATGACGAATACGGCGTTGTGGTGCGTCTCGCTGCGCAGTACCGCAACGAGCTCGAAAACCTGCGCGACCTCACGGTCATGAGCGAGGGACGGCAAGTCCCGCTTTCTTCGGTTGCGAGCTGGGACGTTAAGGATGGATACGGAAGTATTCACAGGAAGGACCAGACGCGGATGGCGACCATCACCTCGGACGTCAACGAAGGACTGAATGACTTTGCCGTGCTGGTCGAGGTGCAGCAGACACTCGCGCCGTTCGTGGTGGCAGAGATGCCCCCGGGCTACACCATCAACTACACCGGCCAGAACCAGGATCAGCAGGAGGCACAGGAATTCCTTCTGGGAGCATTTATGACCGCCGTGATGGTGATAGCGCTTATTCTGGTGAGCCAGTTCAACTCAGTGATCAAGCCGTTCATAATCATGACGTCTGTGCTGTTGTCGACCATGGGGGTGCTGTTGGGTTTGATGATCTTCCGCATGCCTTTCGTGGTGATCATGACCGGTATCGGGATCATTTCGTTGGCGGGTATCGTGGTGAACAACTCGATTGTCATGATCGACTATATCGATACGCTACGGGAGCGCGACGCCATGAACCGGAGAGATGCGCTGGTACGCGCGGGAATGACCCGCTTTCGGCCGGTAATCCTGACAGCCTTGACGACCGCCCTCGGGTTGGTGCCGCTTGCGATCGGGCTGAATTTAGACTTCTTCGGACTCTACCGGTCGTTACGGCCGGAACTGTTTTGGGGTGGTGATCAGGCGGCTTGGTGGGGTTCGATGTGCGTTTCTGTGATCGCAGGGATTTTGTTCGCTACCTTCCTCACGCTGATCCTGGTTCCGGTGATGTACTCAATCCTGGACGACGTGTCCGACTGGTTCCGGAGCGCATATATCGGAGATGGTCCGTCTGGGGAGCTCCAGGCATGAACCGGATCAAGTGCGGGGATTGCTGGGAGAGCTAGAGGATGGCCATCGGCCTGAAGTTCGCCCTGCGGTTTTTACGTGGCCGCTGGAGTCGCTGGTCGTGCACCTCAGGCCGGCCAGCGAATGAGGCCCCGGGGAGCGCCCGGGGGATGTCATGAAGAGTTGCGGCGGTGACTTGCTGTTGCGGGCCTACTACCTAGGGAAGCCCTTGGTTGCCGTTCTCGCCTTCGGCTTTGCTAGCGGGTGTTGCGGGGAGGGGTAGGGCAGTTTCCCCCGGCGCTGTGGCGCGACGGTCCAGTGAGGCAAACAACAGAGAGGTCGGTTACGATGCTTCGGATGCTGGCAGGGAGCGCGCTCAAGACAGAGGGATCGGTGGCTATCTCTCCCAGGTCCACGAGCGTGACCACGTAATTTCGGTCAGAACTCGCCGACGAACCCTATCTCGGGCACTAGCTCGTGACCCAGCTCTCGCTGAACTGTCTCTTGGGCGAGGTCGATGAGTGAGCGGACATCTGCGGCTGTAGCTCCGCCCAGGTTCACCACGATGTTAGCGTGCTTTGCGAAGATCATGGCCCGCCCGCTCTCATGGACGTGGCCCTTGAGGCCGCATTGATCGATCAACCGCCCGGCCCCTACCCCCTGGGTCTTGCGGAAGATCGACCCCACGGAGGGATAGAGTGAAAGGTCGGGGTGGCGGGAGCTTCTCCACTCGAGGTTTTCCCGCATCACGCGGCGGAGTTCCTCCACGGGCGTAGGGTCCAGCCGAAAGTCCACCGTGAGCACGACATCTCCGCAATCGTGCAGGATCGAATAGTCGTATCCGAAGCAGAAATAATCGAGCTCGACCCGCTCGCGCTCACCGCTCTCGGTCAGAATCTCCGCTCCTGCGACCACTTCTTCGATGAAGCAGGTGCGTTCGCGTTCAGGAGCGGGCGACAAGAAGTGGAGGTTCTGCCACACCGCTCCCCCCACGGTGGAGGGAATTCCGACGTAATGGTGGAGTCCGCCGAGTCCGCGTGAGACCGTCGCCTCGATCAACTCTACATACGTTTCCACTCCGGCACCCACGCGCACCTGGGTATCATCGAAGAAGTCGATCCCCTGTACCTCATTGCGGATGACGAGACCGCGCACGCCTCGGTCGCCGACGAGGATGTTTGCCCCCTTTCCGATCAACACGTAGTGCAGGCCGATCTCGCGGGCCACAGTCACAGCCTCAGCGAGTTCGTCTGGGGTGCGCGCCCGGTAGAGGAGATCCGCAGGACCGCCCACGCGAAGGGTTGTCATCGGAGCGAGTGGGACGTCACGCTCCAGGCGCGCGGCGCCCAGGCGGCGCTTTAGTAGATCCAACGGCGGATCGGTGCTCGTAGCCACAGGGGAGAACATAGCAGCGGCGCGGGCAGGTGGCATGCCGGTGCGGTCAGTCACGAAGGATTAACGCCAACCCTTCTGCCATCGCCTCGGCGGTGGTCCCTGTCGCGAAGGTCATGGGTAACACGCCACCGTGGACCACGAAGCTTCGTCCTGTGTGGGTAACGAGGTAGGGTTCCGAGGCTTTGTGATCTTCGTGCTCGGCGCTTACCAGGTAGTCATTGGCCACCTCAGCCAAAGCCTCCCGTGAACCCGTCAGTCCTACCAAGCCGGGCGGAAAGTGCGTCAGGTAGGTGTTCAGCTCTTCTGGAGTGTCGCGCTCGGGGTCGACAGTAATCAGGACACCGAGCACCCGCGTTTTGTCCTCTCCAAGCAGCTCCCGCGCTTGCCCGATTGCTGTCATCGTGAGGGGGCAGATATCGGGGCAGTGCGTATAGCCGAAGAACAAGACCAGCGTATGTTCGGCCGCGAGGTCGCTGAGGTGCACTGTTTCGCCGGTGTGTTTTGTGAGTTCGAAGTCGGGAGCGGGGAGCGGCGCCGGTAGTAGGAACTCCGATCCCGGAGCAGGGCCGGTGGTCGCTTGGCTCCGCACAAAAACCAGCGCTAGGCCTAGTCCGCAGAGCGAGCCCATGAGGGCTTGTGTGAGACGCTTGGACATGGTGGTCCAATTTAATACGAATGGCGCTTCGTGTAGTCTGTCACAGAGCACCTTCGTGCAGAGCGGTAGAACGTAGAGTGTGCCGGGGAAGGCCCGTTGTTGACAACTGACTCGTGGGGACGGACGCCGGTTCCTCCTTGGCCCAAGCCCTGGCCAGTGTGTACATCCCCCTCAGGTCCGGGGAGTGGTTCGCGGCTGTCGAACCGCTTTTGCGAGTGGGATGGGCCACCACTGAGACAGCCGTCGGAACGGACTACCGCGTCCTACCTATTCATGCCGGGGGTCTCTCTGTACGTAGCGGGAAAGAACTGGGTGGGGCTAAACCTGGATTGGTACGACACTAACCAAGTGGGACCGGACTGGTTCCTAAAGACTCAGGCGTTCGTCTACTTTTGACCTCTCGCGGAGTCACCGTGCCCAATTGACACACTCCCCCGCGGTGGGTGAAATTCATCGGCCTCCTCATTCCATTCTGGAGACACATTCCGGGGGCCTTGGCCTCAGACCGCCGTATCCATGCTCTCATCGTTGCGCGGACGCTTAGCGCTCATCTTGGTCGTAGTTGCCATCTCCGGGTGGCAACTCTACAGCGACGGCCTCAAACAGGGGCTGGACCTGCAGGGCGGAATGCACTTGGTCCTCGAGGTGGACGATCCCGACAGTACCCTGACCACGGAGGCGCGCGCCGACGCGATCGACCGCGCCGAGCGGATCATTCGAACGCGCGTGGACGAGCTGGGTGTGGAAGAACCCCTCATCCAGAAAGTGGGAAGTGAACGCCTGATCGTGGAGCTTGCGGGGATCCGGGACGAGGAGCGTGCGAAGAGCATCCTCAACGAGGCTGCTTTCCTCGAGTTCAAGCTCGTGCTGCCTACGACCGAGGTCGAGCCCACCCTCTCTCGTCTGGATCGGGCAATCGTGGCCACCTTGAGTGAGGATGAAATCGCGAGGCTCGGCCAGCGTGCTGCCCCGGTCACACCAGGCCAGCGAACCATCGAGGATCTCTTGTTCACGGGAGGAGATACGTCGAGGCCCGCAGACTCCGCTGCGACCCAGGCCGAGGACACCGTGTCGACCCGACCTACTGCCCGCCCCTTTACGGCGTTGTTGAACACGGGTGACGTGGAGGGTTCGTACCTGGTGGCCACCGAGGATGTCGAGTCTATACAAAGCTTTCTCGCCTTGGGCGAAGTTCAGCGGGCATTGCCGCGCGACGTGTCCCTCACGTTCGAGACGCAGCCGGTCGGTGTGGGTGTGCGCACGTACCGCCGGCTGTACGTCCTTGAGAAGGATGCGTTTATGACGGGCGAGGCTCTGCAGAGCGCAATCGCTGGACGCGACCCTCAATTCAACCAGTCACAGGTTCAGTTCGAGCTCAACCGTGCTGGGGGACGTCGCTTCGCGCAATTCACGGCGCAGCATGTGGGGGACTACCTGGCGATCGTGCTCGACGACCAGGTGATGAGCGCGCCCGTGATCCGTGACCGGATCGGCGCGCGCGGCCAGATCGACCTGGGGGCGTCTCCTCTGGATGAGGCCCGCGACCTCGCGCTCGTGCTTCGTGCCGGTGCGCTTCCCGCCAAGTTACGGGTTATGGAGGAGCGGACCGTGGGCCCGTCGCTGGGCCAGGATTCAGTCGACCAGGCCAAGATCGCGGGGATCGTTGGGGTCATCCTCGTCGTGTTTATCATGGTCGGTTATTACCGCATGGCGGGCATGCTTGCTATTGTGGCGTTGGGTGTGTACTCGATTCTGGTGCTCGGTGGATTGGCTGGGCTCAACGCCACCCTCACCTTGCCAGGGATCGCAGGACTTATATTGTCGGTGGGCATGGCGGTGGATGCGAACGTGCTGATCTTCGAGCGCATTCGTGAGGAGTTGGCGGTGGGGCGTGCCAATCGCACATCGTTGGAGGAAGGCTTCGGCAACGCTCTATCCGCCATCGTGGACTCCAACGTCACGACCCTTCTTACCGCCTTGGTCCTGTTCCAGTTCGGTACCGGGCCCGTGCGTGGTTTCGCGGTGACGCTTTCGATCGGCATAGTGGCGTCGTTCTTCTCCGCACTTTTCGTGACCCGGACTCTCTTCCTGCTCTACCTGTCAGGCAAGAAAGCGTCGGACCTCGTAAGCATATGACCTGGCCGAATACGCGATGAGAGTCTTCCAGAATGCGAACTACCGTTATATCGAGAACCGCAAGCGGGCGTATGTATTGTCGGGGACCGTAATCATCGTTGGTATTGTTGGGATGATAGCGAACCTTTTTGCGGTCGGATCCTGGCAGAACTATGGGGTGGATTTCACCGGTGGCTCGCTCGTGCAGGTGCGCTTCCTGGACGACGTCGCGGCAGGCCCGGTGCGGAGCGCAGTCCCAAGTGCGAGCGAGGTGACTCGCTTCGATCAGCAGAACGAATTCGTCATTCGGGCGCCCCTCGAGGAGGGTATGCCCGTGGACTCACTCAGTGCCCAAATGGAGGCCCAGCTCGGCCAAGCGTTTGGGGCCGGTCGTTTCGAGATCGTCCGGACCGAGTTGGTGGGCCCCAAGATCGGAGCCGAATTGCAACAGAAAGCTACATTGGCCGTGCTCGTCTCGTTTGCGCTCACGCTGATCTATCTCGCTTTTCGCTTCGAGTGGCGGTTCGGCGTGGCGGCTATCATCGCGACGGTACACGACCTCCTGATTACTGTGGGCGTACTGGCCCTGATGCGGATAGAGATTTCGGTGACCACGGTAGCGGCTGTCCTCACGATCGTGGGATACTCCCTAAACGACACCATCATCGTGTTCGATCGGATTCGGGAGGCTTTGGGGAAGAAGGGGGCTCGCAAAGCGGATTACGTGGGTCTGATCAATAGGGCTATCAACGAGACGCTCCCGCGCACCACCCTAACGCTTGCGAGTTCGTTCGTGGTATTGCTTGCCATCCTGGTGCTGGGGCCAGTGGTGATCCGGAGTTTCGCCTTCGTTCTTTTGGTAGGTATCACTGTGGGGACCTTCTCATCGATCTTCGTCGCGTCGCCGGCTCTGGTCGAGATCCAGAAGCGCTGGGGTCGGGGTGATGAATCGAAACCGAAGAAAACCCGTCCAGCACCGGCTACCGTTTAACCGCGCCCGCCCGTGCGGAACTGTGGCCCCGGTAGGCGATCCTGGCCCGCCGGGGTCATTCGTTTCTAGGGTTGCGGCTTGCGCGCTCCGGCGTCGCAGATTCTCGTGAGGGTCATGTTATTCGACAGCCATTGTCACCTAACCGACTCGGCGTTCGACTCCGACAGGGAGGAGGTGGTTACCCGGGCGGTGGCTGCAGGGGTCGAGGGCATGGTCACGATCTGCTCCGACCCTCGGGATCTGGATGGGATCCTAGAGCTCACGCTTAACTATCGGGAGCTCTGGGGAACCGCAGGGATCCATCCTCACGAGGCTCGGCACAGTTCGCCCGAGGCGCTCGAGCGAGTGCGTGAAGTCGTCCACGACCAGCCTCGCATCCGAGCCGTTGGGGAATGCGGGTTGGATTTCCACTACGATCACTCTCCTCGCGAGATACAGCGTGCCGTCTTTCGGGCTCAGCTCGACTTGGCGGAGGAGCTGGGGCGGCCAGTGGTCGTCCATTCCCGTGATGCTGATGTTGACACCGCCCACATGATCCGTGAGTACCGAGGACGAGTCACAGGTGTCCTCCATTGCTTCACGGGAGGCGCCGAGTTACTTGCCGTGGGACTGAATGCCGGCTGGTACGTCTCGTTCTCCGGGATGGTCACGTTCCCGGGTTTCGAAGCCCGAGATCTGCTGCGTACGGTGCCGGGGGACCGCCTTCTGGTGGAGACCGACTCTCCCTACCTGGCACCGGTCCCCCATCGCGGGAAGCGCAACGAGCCGGCGTTCGTTGCACGCGTGGCCGAGGCTGTGGCACAGCTACGGGGCGAGCCCTTGGAAAGGATCGCCGCAGCGTCGGTGGAGAACGCCCGCGCCTTCTACGGGATCTAGCACGCTAGTGACCCCTAACATTGCGGTTCTTCCTGACGTAGTCGCCAACCAAATCGCCGCCGGTGAGGTGGTGGAGCGCCCGGCCTCCCTAGTGAAGGAACTGGTCGAGAACGCGCTGGATGCCAACGCCAAACGGATCGAGATCCAGGTCGAGGGGGGAGGAAAGCGACTGGTCCGTGTGTCCGACGACGGGACTGGCATGGGTCGCGAGGACGCGGTGTTGTGCGTAGATCGTCACGCTACGAGCAAGATCAAGAACGCCGACGACTTGCGTCACATCGACAGCTTTGGGTTCCGGGGAGAAGCTTTGCCTTCGATTGCGGCGGTGTCCCGGCTTACGTTGGAAACTGCTGAAGGTGAGGAGGTCGGTACCAGGGTACGCGTCGAGGGTGGCCGGGTGGTAGGGGTGGAAGACCACCCCCGCCGTCGTGGCACCACTGTGGAGGTGCGGACGCTATTCTTCAATGCGCCCGCGCGCGCGCGCTTCCTCCGGTCTGTCAGCGTGGAAGCGCGGGCGGTTAACGAGGTCGTGACTGGCCTAGCCCTGGCCAACCCCGAGGTTGGCTTCACAGTCTTATCCGACACCCGCACCTTGCTCGAGTTGTCGCCTGCCTCAGATCTCGGGGAGCGGATCTCTGGGTTGTGGGGGGAAGGCGCTGCGCGGACGCTTCTCGCGGTGGACTCCTTCGCGCATGGCATTCACCTGGGTGGTCTGGTGCAGCGCCCCGACGCGGCAACCCCGGGACTTCGGCGGGCACTCCTTGTAGTGAACGGACGACCGTTCCGGGAGCCGTCCCTGCTCAAGGCTGCCGACCGGGCCTACCAAACCACGGTGCCCCCTGGGGCGCGCCCCTGGTTGTTTCTGGAACTAGCGTTGCCTCCTGGAGCGGTCGACGTGAACGTCCATCCTGCGAAGGCGGAGGTACGGTTCCGCGACGGGGCAGCTATCGAAGATGCAGTCGAAACGGGGGTAAGGGAGGCGCTCACCCGGGTGTCAAGCGCGGCGACCTTGGACGGTGCGCCGGAGCGCCCGCGCCTAGTAGACAGAGAACGTGCGCCCGACGCTCAGACCGCTCTGTTTGTGCCGGTCCATGCACCGGGTCCCCCTCCTGAGGAAGAGGCCGAAGGTTTCGCGATGATAGGAGAGCGGTCTCGCCTTTTCCAGCTCCATCACACCTACATCCTCGCGGAGACCCGGGACGGGCTCTTCGTCATCGATCAGCACGCCGCGCACGAGCGTGTCCTGTTCGAGCGTTTGATGACGGCGTTTGACGAGGGGGGGCAGCCAGGGCAACGTCTCCTCTTCCCCCTCACCCTGAGCCTGCCACCCGCAGAATACCAGCGTGTGGAGGAGCTCCAGGGGATCCTCGAGCGTGCTGGTTTTGAGGTAGCTGGGTTCGGGGGGGATACGGTTATCGTGCACGCAGTTCCCGACCCCCATCCGTGGTTCGACCCGGAACGCTGTTTCCGGGAGATGGTGGAGGAGCTCACGCAGGGGTCCGAGCTGGTCCGCTCTGCGCGCACCCAACATGAGCGCATCGGCAAGACGTTTGCGTGCAAGGCCGCGATTAAGGCTGGCCAGCACCTCTCCCAGGAGGAGATGGCCGAGTTGTTCGACGCCTTGTTCGCGACTGAGCTGCCTTGGCACGATGTGCATGGCCGTCCCACGGTGGTCCGCCTCACGACCACGGAGCTGGCTCGGAAATTTGGCCGGTGAACCCCAAAGCCCTTGCCATCGTAGGTCCCACCGCCTCTGGGAAGAGCGAATTGGCAGTGGCGGTGGCGCGCCGGCTGGACGGGGAAATCGTGTCGATGGATTCCCGACAAGTGTACCGCGGCATGGACGTCGGGACCGCCAAGCTTCCTGTAGTCGAGCGCGGCGGGATTGCTCACCACGGCCTGGACCTGATGGATCCCGACCGGAGCTACTCGGCCGGCGCGTTCGCCCGGGAGGCCCACGGCTGGATCGCTGCCATCCGTGATCGGGGCCGGGTGCCGATCCTCGTGGGTGGCACCGGGTTCTTCCTCCGCGCCCTCACCCATCCCATCTTCGGTGAGCCCGATCTTGACCCGACCCGACGCCGCGCGTTGCGCAGCTGGCTGGCTGCACGGTCCCGTGCCGAATTAGCGCGCTGGACCCGGGCGTTGGACCCTGACCGCTCCACGCTCGCGGAGGCGGGGGGACCCCAGCGCCTCTTACGTACGCTCGAGGTCGCGCTTCTCACCGGACGTGCGTTGTCCTGGTGGCATCGGCACGCTCCCGCCGAGCAGGGAGCGCTGTCAGCGCTGGTGGCGCTGGTAGAGCTTCCGCGGGAGGAGCTCGATCGGCGGATTGACGGCCGTGTGACGCGGATGTTCGACGGAGGCCTGGTGGAGGAGGTGCGGGGGCTGCTTGCAAAGGGGTATGGGTCACACGATCCCGGGATGACCTGGGTGGGGTATCGGGAAGTCCTCGCGCTGCTGAGGGGAGAGCTCGACCCGGACCAGGCAACCGACCGGATCCGCAAGGCAACGAGGGCCTACGCACGCCGGCAGGCGACTTGGTTCAGAAACCAACTTCCGCGTGCGGTTTTCCGGGTGGACGGGATGGTGCCCTTGCCTGAGCGGGTCGAGCGGGTGGCGCAGGCCTGGGCCCAAGCCGTTGCCGTCGAGGGTGGACTTCCACGCGAAGGAGCGAATAAGTGAGGATCGGGATCACCTGCCATCCTACCTACGGTGGCTCGGGAGCCGTGGCGACCGAACTCGGCCTCAAGCTCGCGTCCCGTGGGCACGAGGTTCACTTCATTTCGTATGCGCAGCCGTTTCGTCTGTCTGGGTTCCGCGAGCGGGTTTTCTTCCACGAAGTGGAGACGGAGGGATACCCACTATTCGAGCACGCGCCCTACTCGCTTGCGCTGGCCGTGGCGATTCACGAGACGGCTGTCAAGCACGACCTGGATGTGTTTCACGCGCATTACGCGATTCCGCACGCCACCTCGGCTTGGATTGCCCGGGAGATGCTGCTTCCGAGCCGCGACCTTCCGATTGTGACCACGCTCCATGGCACCGACATCACCCTGGTGGGAATCCAGCCTTCGTTCCACTCGATCACGCGCTTCTCGATCCTTGGGTCCCAGGGTCTGACGGCGGTTTCGGAGTTCCTTCGAGATGAGACGGTGGAGGGCTTTGGTGTGCCTGGGGAGCGGATCAAGGTGATCCCCAACTTCATCGACACTGGCCGCTACCGGCGCGACCACGAGCCCTGCCACCGCTCTAGCCTCGCCCCGAGCAGCGAAAAAATCGTCATGCACGTCTCGAATTTCCGACCGGTGAAGCGGGTCACGGACGTGGTTGAGGTGTTCGCACGTTTGCTCAGTTCAGTGCCTGCGCGCCTGGTCATGGTGGGGGACGGCCCTGAGCGACCGCGCGCTCTGGAGCGGGCGAAAGAGCTGGGTGTGGAGGACAAAGCCCTGTTCCTGGGCAAGCACGTATCGGTGGACGATCTGCTGTCATGCTGCGATTTGTTCGTGCTGCCCAGCGAGGGCGAATCGTTCGGCTTGGCGGCGTTGGAGGCGATGGCGTGCGGCGCTCCCGTCGTGGCTTCGCGCTCGGGAGGATTGCCTGAGGTGGTCGCAGAGGGGGAATCTGGGCACCTCCTTCCGGTGGGCGACGTGGAAGGCATGGCATCCGCTGCCGTCGCGATTCTCTCGGATGAAGCGACCTGGCGCCGGATGAGCGGGCTGGCACGGGAAACTGCGGTTTCATGCTTCGAAGCGGACAAGGTGGTGCCGGTATACGAGGATCTCTATCGGGAGGTAGTGGCCAGCTCTAGCGCTAACCCGTCCCCCGCCAGCGAGGCCCGGTGAGCGGCTTCTCCACGCTCTCCCCATTGGAGAATATCGGCGTCCTGGTGCGTCTCGCTTTGGCGGAGGACGTGGGGCCGGGCGATTGGTCGACCGACTGGACCGTAAATTCGGGAAGATCGGGACGAGCCACAGTCGTGGCCAAGGCTGATGTCGTTATCGCAGGGGTCGAAGCGGCGATGGCGGTGTTCGAGGTCGTGGACTCGGCCCTCACGGTGGACACCGTCCTAGGCGATGGTTCCCGGGCGGGATCTGGCGACGTGGTCCTGGAGGTCACCGGTCCTGTGGCCGGAATCCTCAGCGGAGAGCGGGTCGCGCTCAATTTTTTGGGCCACCTCTCAGGCATCGCTACCCTCACGCGGGCCTATGTCGACGCCGTCGTAGGCACGGGGGCGAGGGTCACGGACACCCGCAAGACCACCCCGGGCTGGCGCCAACTAGAGAAGGCCGCAGTGCGGGCCGGTGGTGGGCTCAACCACCGTATGGGCCTATACGATATGGTGATGGTCAAGGACAACCACATCGCGGTAGCGGGTGGGATCACGGCCGCTGTGACCCGGGTACGTGCGCGCAACGAGCAGAGGCTGCCGGTAGTGGTTGAGGTGCGCACGCTGAAGGAGCTGGAGGAAGCGCTTGGGCTCGGGGTCGAGCGAATCCTCTTGGACAACATGGACCTGCGGGCGCTCCGTTCGGCTGTGGAGCAGACCCATCGGCTGGGATCGGGGCGGCCCGAGCTCGAAGTGTCCGGCAACGTGGCTATGGACACGATCCGCGAAATAGCGGAGACCGGTGTCGACCTCGTGAGCGTCGGCGCCATCACCCACTCGGCACCGGTCGCCGATCTGTCGCTCCAGATGGTGTGAGCCTCCTCGACCTATGGGAGGGAGATTCACCCTCGGCATGGCGCGCGCGCTGGCAGGTGCCACGGTTAGAGGTGCACGGCCTGATCGGTTCCACCAACGACCGGGCTCGCGATCTGGCGGAAGCGGGGACCGATCCGTTCACCTTGGTAATCGCGGAGGAACAGACAGCGGGACGCGGTCGTGAGGGACGGCGCTGGGAGTCGCCTCCAGGCAGTGGACTGTGGATGAGCGTGGTGGCCCCCCCCATCGAGGCGAGCGCTCGTCCGCTTCTTCCCATTCGCGCCGGGCTTGCCACGTGCCGGGCTGTGGAGAGCGCGGCGCCCGGGGTGCGTGCCGGGATCAAGTGGCCCAACGACATCCTGATCGGAGGTCGCAAGGTAGGGGGCATCCTGTGTGAGGGCGGTCCGAGCACGGTGGTCATCGGAATCGGGGTGAACGTGCGATCGGATGCGCTCCGGCCCGGGCTGGCTGGCACCGCGGTGGCGCTCGAGGAGCCGGCGGAAGGGCCGGTCGATCGTGCGGTGCTGGCGGAGTTATTGATGACCGAGCTGAGGCAGCTGCTCACGCCGGCTTCCCTCGGCCTAGATGGGGAATTGGCCCGAGAGCTAGAGGCTCGCGACGTTCTCAGGGGCCACTTGGTGGTGGCTGAGACCGGAGAGACCGGAATCGCGAGGGGTATTGGCCGGTACGGTGCCCTCGGAATCGAGGTCGCATCTGGGGAGGTGCGGCGGGTTAGGTCAGGGGGGGTGCGGATCCAGGAGGGGTGAGCGTCATGGTGATTTCGTGAGGAGGCTTCGTATGCGGCTCGTCGTGGACGTGGGGAACACCGAAACCGTGGTCGGCCTGATCGAGGGCCGGACCGACCTGTGCGCATATTGGCGCCTCAGCACGGCGGTTCCACGTACTGTGGACGAGTATAGATATTTGCTAGGGGCGCTGCTCCGCGAGGCAAGGGAGGCGCCCCCGACTGAGGCCGTGGTCGCCTCGGTCGTGCCCGATGTCACCGCGGTCCTCCTTCCCACCCTGGCCCATCTGGTGGATGGACCAGTCCATGTGGTGCAGCCGGACTCTAAGCTACCGGTCCGCCTAGACGTGGAAGAGCCACGCACGGTGGGTGGTGACCGGATCGTGAACACCTTGGCTGCGCGTGAGCTCTACGGGCGTGACACGATCGCTGTGGACCTAGGGACGGCGACCACCTTTGACCTGATCACGGCGGACGGGGTCTTCATGGGTGGAGTGATCGCGCCGGGGCTTTCGGCAGGACTGGAGTGGTTGGCGCGGCGCACCGCCAAGCTGCCACGGGTGGAGTTGGTCCCACCGGCCTCCTGTATTGGGCGGCGCACCGAGACCTGCATCCAGAGTGGGATCTTCTACTCGGCCCTAGATGGAGTCGACGGCGTGGTCCGCCGGATCAGTGCCGAGTGGGGCCGCCCCGATCCGTATGTGGTGGCGACGGGGGGCTTCGCGACCGACTTCGGTTCTCATTGTGTCACCGTGCAGCACATAGAGCCGTTCCTGACCCTCTACGGGCTGGCGATCGCGGGAGAATATCTCTAGGGGTTGGGCTCGGTGAGCTTCGCGCTGTACTGCTCTATCCAAAAGTTGGACCAGCCGAACAGTCGGGTGTCGCGCACGATCCTACGCACCTCGCCGCGATCGATCTTCACCTCTTCGTGGAACACTGCGCGATTGCCCTTGCTTACTGCCAGCGTCCGGACGGCGAACAAGTAGGGGAGGACGCAGAATACGCGCACGCCGTGATGGTGCCGGGGTAGCGCAAGGAGGTACCGCCGGGCCGCGTCTAGGTGACGCTCGGCCTTTTCCACGAGTTGGGCGAGCGCGCGGTTCTCCCGGGAGGGATCGATCACTCGTTCGTCGCCGCCGAAGGACCGCGGCACGTAGATCCACCCTCGGCGCCAGTCCGAGTGGAGCCCCCGGATCACGTTCACCGTCTGGAGGGCGAGCCCGAATTCCCGCCCGAGCGTTAACATTTCTGTGCGCTGTCGTGACACTTGCTCGATGTCCAGGGCGAACAGCTCGGTGAGCAGCCACCCGACCCTGCCGGCCACCTCGTGCATGTAGTCGTCCAGGTCGTTTTCGTCGGCCATATCAGGCCCCCTCCGAATCCACCGGGCCATCCCGAGGGTGGAGTCACGTATGTGACGGACGACCACCGTGAGAGCAGCTGGCCGAAATCCGTGCAGCGCCGTCGTGACCTGGGCTACGTGGCGAGCGACTAGGGCGTCGGGTGTGGTTTCCTCAACAGGTCCCATTGCTCGCTCGAGTGCCTCAACCGGCTCCGCACCCTCGAGCACCCGCGCCCATTGCTCCAGCAGCTCGGATTTCCGCGACGGTTCCATGGACACGTTGTCCTCGAGGTAGTCGGACACGCGCAGCAGCAAATAGGACGTTTCCACCTCGCTTCGCAGGGGGCGGGGCAGCAGGTCGATGCCGACCGCGAAGGTCCGGCTAGCGGAATGGAGGAGCTCGTTCAGGGTCGGCATGATAGGGGAATCTACTCCCCCGAGCGGATCCGGAAACCAGAGCAGTCACAAGCACTGTGCGAATTTTGGGGGGTGTTACCCGGGCTTGACACTCCTGTGGACTGGTCTACATTGCTGGTGCTGCACAGTTAGCACTCGATAACGGTGAGTGCTAACTGTGCTGTTGCACCTAAATGGAACGTACACCAGATCAGCCACAGGAGGCAGGGAAGCATGGCCACCAATATTAATCCGCTCAGCGACCGTGTCGTCGTCCGGCCCCTGGAGGAGGGGGAGTCGCAGACGCAGGGCGGGCTATACATCCCCGACACTGCGAAGGAGAAGCCCCAGCAAGGCGAGATCGTGGCCGTAGGGGCGGGTAAAGTCAGCGACCAGGGCGAGCGTATTGCCCCCGATGTGAAGGCGGGAGACAAGGTCCTTTACGGGAAGTACAGCGGGACGGAAGTGACGGTGGACGGAGAGGCTTACCTCATCCTTCGTGAATCCGACGTGCTGGCCGTTCTGAAGTAAGCATTTGGGTTTGTACAAGACGCGAAACACCAAGCGAATCAAGAGGCAATCAAGGAGAAGCGAGATATGGCAGCCAAGGAACTAGAATTCGACGTCGAGGCAAGAGCCCGCCTCAAGGTCGGCGTGGACAAGCTTGCGCGGGCCGTGAAGGTGACACTCGGCCCCAAGGGGCGGAACGTGGTGATCGATAGGAAATTCGGCGCCCCGACCGTGACCAAGGACGGCGTTTCTGTGGCCAAGGAGATCGAGCTGACGGAGACGATCGAGAACATGGGGGCCCAGATGGTGAAGGAGGTAGCCACCAAGACCTCCGATGTCGCTGGTGACGGGACCACGACCGCCACCGTGCTGGCCCAGGCTATCTTCAGCGAGGGCCTCAAGAACGTGACGGCCGGCACGAATCCGATGGGGATTCGCCGCGGCATCGACCAGGCTGTCAAGGAAACCGTGGCCGAACTCGAGAAGCTTTCTACCCCAACCAAGGGCAAGAAAGAGATCGCGCAGGTCGGTGCCATCTCCGCGAACAACAACCGCGAGATCGGCGAGCTGATTGCGGACGCGATGGAAAAGGTGGGCAAGGACGGTGTGATCACCGTAGAAGAGGCGCGTGGTCTAGAGACTACCCTGGAGACTGTCGAGGGGATGCAGTTCGACCGCGGCTATCTTTCGCCCTACTTCGTGACCGACCCGGAGCGGATGGAGGCTGTGCTCGATGACCCGCTCATTCTGATCCATGACAAGAAGGTTTCGGCGATGAAAGACCTGCTGCCGGTTCTCGAAAAGGTGGCGCAGATGGGCAATCCTCTCCTGATCATCGCCGAGGATGTCGAGGGCGAAGCGCTGGCCACGCTGGTGGTCAACAAGCTGCGCGGCACCCTCAAGGTGTGCTCCGTGAAGGCGCCCGGTTTCGGTGACCGGAGAAAAGCCATGTTGCAGGACATCGCGGTCCTGACCGGTGGCCAGGTGATCTCGGATGAAGTTGGCTTCAAGCTCGAGAACACGGTCGTCTCGGATCTGGGCACGGCCAAGCGCATCATTGTGGACAAGGACAATACCACGGTCATTGATGGTGCGGGTGAGGTCGACCAGATCAAGGGCCGTATCGAGGAGATCAAAGTCGCCATCGACAAGAGCACCTCGGACTATGACACGGAAAAACTCCAAGAGCGGCTCGCGAAGCTGTCCGGGGGTGTAGCGGTGATCAACGTGGGTGCGGCCACTGAGACCGAGATGAAAGAGAAGAAAGCGCTCGTCGAGGACGCACTGCACGCGACTCGGGCGGCCGTCGAGGAGGGGATCGTGCCTGGCGGTGGCGTGGCGTTGCTGAGGGCGCAGAAGTCGCTCGCCACGTTAAAGGCGGAGGAAGATGACGCGCAGATCGGCGTCGATATCCTTCGCCGGGCGCTCGAGGCCCCCATCCGTCAGATTGTGGAGAACGCGGGGGCCGAGGGTTCGATCGTGGTCGAGAAGGTGCGAAACCACGAGTCCTCCGGGTTCGGGTACAACGCGCAAACGGATACTTACGAGGACATGGTCGATGTCGGCGTGATCGACCCGACCAAGGTCGTGCGCATCGCGCTCCAGAACTCCGCTTCGATCGCTGGGCTGCTGCTTACCACCGAAGCTGTTGTGGTGGAGAAGCCCGAGGAGGAAGCGGCCGGCGGGGGTGGTGGGATGCCCGGCGGCGCCGGTGGCATGGGTGGTGGTATGGGCGGCATGTACTGATAAGCCCAAACGTGTAGCAACTGGGCGTATCAGATCTTCATCGAGCCCGGCAGCTCCCTCTGGGAGCGGCCGGGCTCGTTGTTTGACACCTGTTTGACACCTCAGAGATGTTCGTCGGAGTTAGTTTCGAACGGCCTTCACTCTCAACATCAATCCATGCTTTCATCTGTTCTGGATAGAGTTCTCCGTGTCCCTGTCAGTACGACTCGGGAGAGCGTCGTCATGGGGACGTCGTTCCGGGTGGAAGTGGGGGGTGTTGAGCGTGAGGAAGCGATCGCCGCCGCTGAGGACGTGCTCCAGGGGTGCGGACGTTATCAGAGGTGCTGATGGTCGCTGTTGGTACGGACGACCGCATCAGTAGAATTGAGGTGCTACAGTTTCAGGAGCCACCCGATTATAGGCCGCCGGAAAGGTGGTTGCGGCGTTTCCGTAGGTAGTGCGCTCGATAGACAGCTGTCGCTCAAGGGCAGTGTGGCTAATCTCACCGGGGCTACCCTAACTGCAGACGCAGTCACCGACTCCGCTCGCCGGATGCTCGCTCTCCATCGGGTCATACGTCCTTTCTGAGAACTGGCAAGATGAAGCGGTCCCATAAATGGCCCCTGATATGCAGCTCCTTGGTCACCGGGGTGACCGGGTTCGTCTATTTTTGGATGAAGCACTTTTTGGTGCCGGCGGACCCTTTCGCTGTGGTGGGCCACCCGCTCGAGCCCTGGATGTTAAAGGTGCACATCCTCGCCTCACCGGTACTCTTGTTTATGCTCGGATTGATCACTATTGACCACATCTGGAGGAACTACCGCTGCCTCGTGCCGGCCGGCCGCCGCTCGGGGATCCACGCGACCTGGGTGATCGTGCCTATGGTGGCCACCGGTTACCTGATCTAGGTTGTCACCACGGCGTGGTGGTTGAGCGCTCTCGGTTGGACGCATCTGGGCGCGGGTGTCTGGTACCTGGTGAGCGTGGTCGCGCACCAGCAGGTGTTCAGGAGAGGACCGAAGGTGGAGGAGACCTCGGTTTCTACGCAGCGGTTTCGTAGGGAGGGGCGGTCGCCTTCCACCTTGAGCCGAGATGTGCGCGTGTCTCCCGTTCCATCACCGGAGTATACCCCGACGGGGCCATCCTCTGGTGGCCCGACTGTTCGGACGGGAACGGCGCGGGCCTCAAAGGGTTCCTGAGCCTCACCCTCGAGAGGCCCCGGTAATCACGACGAATGAAATCACACACCACCGCCTTTACCCTCCCCGATGGCAGCGTGCGCGAGCTGCCGGCTGGCTCCTCGCTGCTTGATCTGGCTCAGGCAATTGGGCCCGGCCTAGCCAAGGCGGCGGTGGCTGCCGTGGTCGGGGGTGAGGTGCGTGACCTGATGTACGCGCCAGAGGACGGCGTCAGCGTGCGGATACTGACTGAAAAAGATCCCGAGGCGCTGGCCGTGCTCCGCCACTCGGCGGCGCACGTGCTCGCCACGGCTGTGCGTGAACTCCACCCTGGCGCAGCGATCGGCTTTGGTCCCGCGATCGAGGACGGCTTCTACTACGATTTCGGCGTGGATGCACCCTTCACTCCTGAGGACCTTGCAGCGTTTGAGGAGATGATGCGGGGCGTGGTCGAGGCGGACATGCCATTCGAGCGTCGCCGCGTCACACGCGAGGAGGCGCAGGAGCTGTTCGCGGGTGACCCGCTCAAACTCGAGCGGCTGGCGGAACTGGCTGATGACGAGGAGATAACGGTCTACAAAAACGGCCCGTTTATGGATCTCTGCCGCGGACCCCACGTTCCGGGAACGGGCCGCCTCAAGCACTTCAAGCTGTTGCACACTGCAGGTGCCTACTGGAGGGGGGACGAGCGTCGCCAGATGCTCCAACGGATCTACGGCACGGCCTTCTGGAGGGAGGCCGACCTCGGGGACCATCTGCACCAACTCGAGGAGGCCAAGAAGCGTGATCACCGGGTGCTGGGTAAGGAGCTAGACCTGTTCAGCACGGACCAACTTCTGGGGCAGGGGCTGATCTTGTGGCACCCCAAGGGCGCGGTGGTCCGGATGGAGATCGAGAACTTCGAGCGCGATCTGATCCTGCGGCACGGCTACGAGGTCGTCTACACGCCGCACGTCATGAGCGAGAAGCTGTTTGAGATCAGCGGGCACCTCGAGAACTTCGCCGAGAACATGTTCGGGGCGATCGAAGTGGACGAGGTGCGCTACCGTCCCAAGCCAATGAACTGTCCAGGTCACATCCTGATATACCAGAGCCAGCAGCGCTCCTACCGCGACCTCCCGATCCGTCTGGCGGAGTTCGGCGCTGTCTATCGGTATGAGCGGAGCGGTGTGCTCCACGGGATGCTACGGGCGCGTGGGTTCACCCAGGACGACGCTCACGTTTTCTGCACGTCCGACCAGGTGTCGGGCGAGGTAGAGAGGCTGCTCGATCTAGTGGACGAGATGCTCAGGGCCTTCGGCTACCCGTACACGATCGAACTGGCCACCCGTCCGGCAAAGGCGCTGGGTTCAGAAGATGTTTGGAACGAGGCGATAGTGACCTTGCGAGACGTACTGGAACGCCGCGGGTTGGGATACCGTGTGGCCGAGGCGGGTGGTGCTTTCTACGGTCCCAAGCTCGATTTTAAGTTGATCGACGCCATCGGTCGGAGTTGGCAGGGGCCCACGGTGCAGCTCGACTTCAACCTTCCCGAGTGCTTTGGCCTCGAATACATCGGTGAGGACAACGACAAACACCGCCCGGTCATGCTCCACCGTGTGCTCGTTGGTTCTATGGAACGCTTCGTGGGAGGGCTCATCGAGCATTTTGCAGGCGCGTTTCCACTGTGGCTGGCACCCGAGCAGGTGCGCGTGCTGCCGATCTCGGAGCAGTGGTCGACAAGCGCTCGTGAGGTGGTCGCCCAACTGCGGGAATCAGGCATCCGTGCGGGGATCGACGAGCGCGATACGCTCTCTTATCGAATCCGTGATGGGGAGCTCCACAAGGTGCCCTACATGGTGGTGGTGGGAGAGAAGGAGGAGGCTGCGGGCACGGTGGCTGTGCGGCGGCGGGGAGCGAAAAAAAAGCAACAAGTGATGTTGCGGGAAGACTTCCTGGCTCAAGTTCTAGAGGAGGTCGGCAGCAAGCTCTTGGACTGATCCCCGTCCGCCCAGGTATGGTTGACGGGTTCCTAGCCACCTACGACCTTATACGCTCCTTTCCTGGGTGCTGGGGAACGGAGTTGACAACGTGAAGTGAGCTGCGAGTGCCGTGGCTCCACCTTTTCGGTCCATCGGGGTAACGTCCCGGAGGCACCGTCGGGTCGAAGGCGCTGGCCGTGGAGGTCCTACTCCTCGGCCCCTGTCGGATGACCCGGTTTTCCGGGTCTTTTTTTCGCCTGGGGATGTTCTCCGGGCATGCTATCTGAGCGGAGGTCACGGCCATAACCGAGAAGATGGTTCGCGTAAACGAGCAGATCCGAATCAGCCCGATTCGCTTGATTGACGAGGATGGTAACCAGGTCGGCATTGTTTCGCTCGATGACGCGCGGGAACGAGCGACGTCGAAGGGGCTGGATATGGTGGAAGTGGCGTCGGAAGCCCGACCCCCTGTGGTCAAACTGATGGACTTCGGGAAATTCAAGTACGAGGAAGCTCGAGCGACGCGCGAATCGCGGCGCAAGCAGCACACGATCCAGGTAAAGGAAGTGAAGTTCAGGCCGGGTATCGAGGAGCACGACTACGACTTCAAGCTCCGCCACGCCCGTCGCTTCCTCGAAGAGGGCAACAAGGTCAAGCTGACCATGATGTTTAGGGGTCGTCAGGTGACCCACCCCGAACTCGGGCTCGAGGTCCTCAAGCGGGTTACGGCGGACCTGCAGGATGTGGCGAAGGTCGAGCAGAACCCGAGCTTCGAAGGGCGGCAGATGTCGATGGTGGTGTCGCCACTGAAAGCGAAAACATAACGCTGGGTCCGCGAGGCCCTCACTAGGTGCCGACGGCACACGGAAGGAAGGTCGATATGCCGAAAATGAAGACGCACAGAGGCACCGCGAAGCGGGTCAAGATGACCGCATCGGGTCGCCTCAAGCGCCATAAAGCGAACCACAGCCACATCTTGACCAAGAAATCGAAGAAACGGAAGCGGCGCTTACGCGCGGCCGATTTCGTTGCCAAGGCCGATGCGAAGGTGATGAAGCGACTGCTCCCTTACGGTCTGTAAAGGAGGCCCACCATGCCACGTTCAACTGGTGCTGTTCCGCGCAAGCAGAAGAAGAGGAAGGTATTCAAGGCTGCGAAGGGATATTTCGGTGGGCGCAAGAATCTCTGGCGAATCGCTAAGGATGCAGTCGAGAGGGGCTACGAGCATGCGTACCGCGATCGAAAGAAGAAGAAGCGCAATTTCCGGCGGCTCTGGATCACTCGCATCAACGCGGCAGCGCGGGAACAAGGTCTCACCTACTCCCGGTTTATGAACGGACTCCTCCGGTCGGGTGTGGAGGTAGACCGGAAGGTCCTCGCTGACTTGGCGGTCAGGAATCCGGAGGCGTTCGCGGCGCTCGTGGACCGGGCCAAATCGGGGCTGGCGCAGGCTGGCTGACCGAGGGCCGGCTCAGGGACATGGGAAAGGGCCCCGCGGACCATACTCCGCGGGGCCCTTTCTCTTGGGGTGCCAGGGCATAGCTTAGCCGGACTCGGGGGAGCGGCCCCTGAAATAATCCGACGAGAACAGATGACTGATTCGTCTTCTCTGGTGCACGACCTGCTACGCCTCGAGGCAGAGGCGCTGGCTGCTATAGCCGCAGCAGGCGCTCCCGCCGCCCTCGAGGTCGTGCGTGTCGAGTACCTGGGCAGGCAGGACGGGAAGGTGTCACGGCTGCTTCGGCACCTGGGGAGTCTCCCGGTCGAGGCCCGTCCTGCGGTCGGAGCCGAAGCCAATCGGGTCAAGGGAGTGCTTCAGGAGGCCCTCGAGCAGCGTGCTTCCGCGCCCGAGCTCATGGGCCCCGAAGTAGACTCAATGTCCGCAGCGGATCTGACCCTTCCCGCTCGTCAACCCTGGACCGGCGCACGCCACCCAGTCACCCGGGTGGTGGACGAGGTCTGCGAGATCTTTCGTGCGTTGGGGTTCACGCGCGTGCGCGGTCCCGAGGTCGAGACCGAGTGGTACAACTTCGTTGCGCTCAACACGCCGCTGGACCACCCTGCCGCGGACGAGCAAGACACGCTGTACCTTGACGAAGGAATGCTTCTGCGCAGCCACACCTCTCCGGTACAAATCCGCACCATGGAGGGCCACGATCCTCCGATCCGGGTGGTGGCACCCGGCTGGGTCTACCGAAGAGACTCTTATGATCCCACGCATACGCCCGCCTTCCTTCAACTCGAGGGCCTGGCGGTGGACGAGGGGATCACGTTCGTGGACCTGAAGGCAACGCTGGCGGAATTCGCGCGCCGTTTCTTCGGAGAGGATACCCAGATCCGGTTTCGCCCCTCCTTCTTCCCGTTCACAGAGCCGAGTGCCGAGGTTGACGTGAAGCGGATCGTGATTCGGCCCGACGGGGCGCGCGTCGAAACCGACTGGCTCGAGGTCATGGGCGCGGGCATGGTGGATCCTGCCGTGCTGGAGAACGTCGGCTACGACCCGGAGCGCTACACGGGTTGGGCTTTCGGGATGGGTACCGGTCGGCTGGCGCTGCTCCGCCACCAGGTGCCCGACCTGCGCCTTTTCTTCGAGAGCGACATGCGCTTTCTGTCCCAACTCGGGGGGGATTCCGCGTGAACGTCTCGTACGCGTGGTTGCAAGCGCTGGCTCCGGGCCTGGATGAGGCACCCGAGGCGCTCGCTAACCGGCTGGCTCACCGCGGTGCTCCCGTGGAGAACGTTACCGTGCTCGCCGAGGGGCTCGAGGATGTAGTGGTGGCTCGGGTGGAGGCTACCGAGCCGCACACGAACGCGGACCGCCTCACCATGTGTTTGGTGGACTCCGGCAGCGGGGCTCTGCTCAGCGTGGTGTGCGGTGCGCCCAATGTCCGGGTCGGCGGCCTCTATCCGTTCGCGCGGGTAGGCACGACTCTTCCCGGGGATCTCACCATCAAAAAGGCCAAGATTCGTGGAGAGTTCTCGGAGGGAATGCTCTGCTCTGCCCAGGAGCTGGGGCTCGGCCAGGAGCAGGCGGGGCTCCTCGAGCTGCCGGCGGGTGTGACGCCGGGAGCGTCCGTCGTGGATGTACTTTCACTACATGATCACCGTTTTGACGTCGAGGTTACATCGAATCGAGGCGACCTACTCTCGCATCTCGGGGTCGCCCGTGAGGTGGCGCCCGGGGGCCACGCTTCCCTGCGACTCCCAGAGATCCCGGGAGCGACCGGGCTGAAGTTAGAGCGGATCGGCAACCCGGGCGAGGCGGCCACCGGGAGCATCACGGTCCGCGTAGAGGACCCTGATCTTTGCTTCCGGTACCTGGGCGCGGTCGTGCGAGGCCTGACCGTCGGTCCTTCACCCGACTGGCTCCAGGCACGCCTGCGGGCGGCGGGGACACGACCCATCAACAATGTGGTGGACGCCACCAACTACGTGATGCTCGAGCTGGGGCAGCCCCTGCACGCCTTCGACTTGGCCAAGCTCGCCCAGTCGACCGTCGTGGTACGCAGGGCGCGAGCTAACGAGAAGACCTTCCGCACGCTGGACGGAGTGGCACGGACGATTGGTCGAGATACGCTTATGATCTGCGACGCTAGTCGCCCTGTGGCGATCGCTGGTGTGATGGGCGGGCTCGACTCCGAGGTGACCTTGGCCACCACCGATGTGCTGCTCGAGTGTGCGTTGTTCGAACCTAAGGCGATCCGGACCACAAGCCGGGCGATCGGCGAGTCGACCGAAGCGAGCTACCGCTTTGAGAGGGGAGTGGACCCGGAAGGCCTCGCTCCCGCTCTCGAGCGTGCTATCGAGATCATTATGGCGGTTGCTGGTGGCCAGGCAGAAGCGCAGGTGGCGGACTGCCATCCGGAGCCGTTCACCCGAACCACGCTGGAGCTTCGCCCGGCACGGGTAGAGCGTGTGCTCGGGGTGGCGTTCGGCGCGCCCGCGCTTCACGAGCTGCTCGAACCCTTGGGATTCGCGCTGTCGGAGAACGGGGGCGGGACGCTGCGCGTGGAGGTCCCCGGATTTCGCAGCCACGATGTGACGCGAGAGATCGATCTGGTCGAGGAGGTCGCGCGTGCCCACGGGTTCGACGCCTTTCCCGCGACCCTGGGAGCATTCCGCCCTGGCACCGTCCCCGATCACCCTCTCTTCCAGCTTGAAGACCGTGTTCGGGACCTGCTAGTGGGGCGGGGGTTTTTCGAGGCCCACACGCCCGCTTTCGTCGGCGAGCGACAGGGCGATATCCGCCTTCCGAATCCGATCTCGGCGGAGGAAGCCCATCTGCGCTCCACCCTTCTCCCTTCCCTGTGCCGGCGGGCGGAGTACAACTGGAACCGGGGAACCAGGGATGTCCGACTGTTCGAGCTGGCGACAGCGTTCTCCCGGGGTCCCGGGGAGCGGATGGTCCGGGAGGAACCGCGGCTGGCTGTTCTCCTCACTGGTCGTCGGGCTAGAGTCCATTTTGTCGAGCCCGCAGAGCCGTTCGGGGTGTGGGACCTGAAGGGCCTTCTAGAGGATGCGGTTAGAGCGGCCTGGCCGGTCGCCACAGTTGCACCCGGAGCTCCGGATGGGTACGGGCTGGTCTCCGACGATGGCTTCACCGTGCGTGCGGAGGACGGGGTCGTCGGATGGGGTGGACGGATAGCGGCCGACGGCCTGGATGCCCCTCCCTGGGCGGACCCCGTATGGGGACTAGAACTCCGGCTTCCCGACGAGCCTGTACCCGGGGAGCCGCCGATCTACCAGCCGCTTGCGCCGTTCCCGGCCGTAGAGCGCGATCTGGCACTGGTGGTGCCCTACGGGGTGTCCGGGGCGGAGGTCGAGGCAGGAGTGCGCGCTCAGAGTGGGGTGCTTTTGAAGGGCATCATCATGTTCGATTATTACCGGGGGAAGGGTGTTCCCGAGGGGTACCGGTCGTTGGCGTACCGGCTCCGCTTTTTGAGTCTGGAGCGCACCCTCACGGACGACGAAATCGATAGCGTAGTGGCTCGAGTAGTGGACCATCTTCGGGAGGCGTTGGGTGTCGAACGCCGAGGGTAGGGAAGAAGCGCTGGAGCGGCAGGGGTTCCAGGCCCTCGATGAGGCGGTCGTGCGCGCCCTAGGTGAGATCAAGAGCTTGCGTCAGCGCGCGCTGGACGCTGAGGGGCGGAGGGCCGAGCTTGAGGCACTCCTCAAGAGCTTCGAGTCCGGGGAAGAGACCGTGGGGGGGATGAAACGGCGCCTCGCCCGTCTCGAAAAGGAGAACCGCGACCTCCGCTCGTGCGTCGGGCAGGGCCGGGAAACCGTGGAGCGTATGCTGGCGCGAATCGGCTTCTTGGAGGACCAGAAGTGAGCTGCCTCGGGCTCCGCCGAGCGCAGCGACTCGCCCTTGGGACCGAAGGAGGCCTCCGGTGACCGATCCCGAGCGCAGATCTTCCGTCA
The DNA here is from genome assembly GCA_002346665.1 of Gemmatimonadales bacterium UBA2988. Taxonomy (GTDB): domain Bacteria; phylum Gemmatimonadota; class Gemmatimonadetes; order Longimicrobiales; family Gaopeijiaceae; genus UBA2988. Next base: position 40,160 of record DEAG01000001.1, on the reverse strand, counting down.
CCGTTCGGATCGCCGGGGAAGAGCACACGATCCGCGCCAACGCCGAACCCGAGTACACCAGGTCGTGCGCCAGCTATGTGGACGATCGTATCTCTGAAATCCGGAGTCAGGGTGCTCTGGTGGAGACCCACAAGGCTGCCATCCTGGCTGCGCTTTCGATCAGCGACGAGCTCCTGCGGGCACGCGAGGAGCTGGAACGGGTCCGAAAGGAAGTGGGTTCTCTGGCGACCAAGCTAGCCCGGCGGATCGAGGCGGAGCTGGCGGCCGCCGACTCGGAATAGGCTAGTTACCCAGGGCTTCCCCCGGGTCCTCCTTGCGTTTCGTCTAGCCCAAATCCTATCCTACCCTTTCCTTGCAATGTTTTCAGGGGCCCCCGGCCGGGGAGGTCCCGAGATTCCTGCCCCCGGGCTGCCTCGCATCGACCACATCGGACGTCCCGTTCCTCAGGCGTCCGTTTCGGGAGTGATAAATGGACCCGCTAGGCCTCACGCTAGCGGCGGTTGTGGGTTTGGGCATCGGTGCTCTCGGTGGTTCTCTCTTGGCGCAGAGCCGGGAGCGGGCGCAGCGCGAGCTCGACAAGGCAGCCGCCAAGGACGACGCCTCCTCGCTGCTACAGCGCGCCAGGGATGAAGCCGAGAATCTCCGGCGCTCTGGGGAGCTCGAGGGCAAAGAGGAGGCGATGCGTCTCCGCGATACTTGGGATCAGGAGGAGGGCAAACGCCGCGAGGAAGCGGAGCTACTCGAACGGCGGTTGGTGGAGCGTTCCGAATCGCTCGACCGCAAATTCGATGCGCTGAACGAGCGTGAACTTGGGCAGGAGCGGCGCTCTCAGGAAGTGGAGCGCCGCGAAGCTGACTTGCTCAAGCGCGACTCCGAGATCGACCGCCTGGTGGAAGAGAGGCGGCGGCGTCTGGAAGCGCTTGCCGATATGACTGCCCAAGAGGCTCGCAAGAATCTCATCGAAGACCTCCAGGACGAGGCCCGTGCCGTGGCCGCCAACGCCGTCCGGGAAATTAAGGACGAGGCCCAGCGGACCGGCGAACGGGAAGCCAAGAAGATCATCGCACTGGCGATCCAGCGTATGGCCGCAGAGCAGACGGCGGTGACCACGGTGTCTGTAGTCCAGCTTCCTTCGGACGAGATGAAAGGGCGCATCATCGGCCGCGAGGGTAGGAACATCCGGTCTTTCGAGCAGGCCACCGGTATCGATGTGATCATCGACGATACTCCTGAGGCGGTGGTGCTGTCGGGGTTTGACCCGGTGCGCCGTGAAGTGGCGCGGATCGCGCTGGAGCAGCTGATCGAGGACGGCCGCATCCACCCGGGCCGCATCGAGGAAATGGTGCAGAAGGCGGCGAAAGAGGTGGACAAGTCCATGGTTGAGGCCGCCGAGGAAGTTCTTTATGAGCTCGGGATCCACAACGTTCATCCCGAGATCGTGAAGGTGCTCGGTCGGCTCCGTTTCCGGAGCTCGTACGGGCAGAACCAGCTTCACCACGCTAAAGAGGTCGCCATCTTGGCCGGGAGCATGGCCGCGGAGATGAAGCTCGAAGTGGACGCGGCCAAGCGTGCCGGGGTGCTCCACGACGTGGGCAAGGGGCTCACCCACGAGCAGGAAGGAACGCACGTCGAACTGGGATGGCGGTTGTGCAAGAAACACAACGAATCCGATGTGGTGTTGAACGCCATCAAGGCACACCACGACGAGGAGCCCCATTATTTTCCGGAGACGTTCCTCGTCACGGCCGCGGACGCGATCAGCGGTTCCCGTCCGGGGGCACGGCGCGAGATGTTCGAGGGCTATGTAAAGAGACTCGAGAAGCTCGAGGGAATCGCTATGGACCACCCCGGGGTAGAGCGGTGCTTCGCCATACAGGCGGGCAGAGAACTCCGGGTGATGGTCGTGCCCGAAAAGGTATCCGACGCCGAAATGACTCAACTCTCCGAAGTCATAGCGCGCAAGATTGAGGGCGAACTCCAATACCCCGGGCAGATCAAGGTCGTGGTGGTGCGAGAGACCCGGGCGGTGGATCTCGCACGCTAGTTGTGAGACAGGAACCGGCCTGTCGCGTCACCCGGGTCGGGAGCGAACTGCTGACGGGGGGACATGGTGATCGCAAGCACAAGGTTGCTCTTCCCGATCGGGCTCTGAATTCGCGCGCGGAGTATCTCCCCCACCCTCTTCCCGACCGAGGCGACTATATTCCAGGACGGGCTGCCTAATCGGCCCGTGCTCCTTTTTTCCTGAGGACTATGTCGGCTCAGATCATCGACGGAAACAGGATCGCACGTGAATTAAAAGATGAGGTGAAAGACGGGGTCCAGCGGTTACGCGCCGAGCGTGGAATTGTCCCGGGTCTAGCAACCGTGCTGGTGGGCGAGGATCCCGCGAGCCAGGTCTACGTAGGCATGAAGAATCGGGATGCCCGTGATCTCGGTCTCCACTCCCGCCAGATCACCCTTGCGGCTGATACTACGGAGGCCGAGTTGCTGGTGCTCGTGCAGCAACTCAATGCGGATCCGGCCATCCACGGGATTCTGGTTCAGCTTCCGCTCCCGCCTCAGATTGACGAGGCGAGCGTGTTGATGGCTATCGACCCTGCCAAGGACGTCGATGGTTTCCATCCCCTAAATGTGGGGCGCCTCTCTACCGGTGCGGAGGACGTGCTCGCGCCTTGCACGCCCAGGGGCGTGATCGAGATACTCCTGCGTACCGGACATGATCCCGCGGGTAGGCACTGTGTGGTCGTAGGGCGGTCTAACCTCGTCGGGCGTCCCATGGCGTCCCTGCTTCTTCGCAAGGGCCGAGGGGGTGACGCCACCGTCACGGTGTCGCACTCACGCACTCCGAATCTGGGAACCGTAACCCGGTTGGCAGAGATTCTGATAGTGGCGGTCGGGCGGCCCCGCACCATCACCCGTGATATGGTACGTCCGGGCGCCGTGGTGATCGACGTCGGGGTGAACCGGCTGGAAGATCCCAGCAGCGAGAAGGGGTTTCGCCTCGTGGGCGACGTCGCGTTCGATGAGGTTAGTCAGATCGCCGCAGCCATCACACCCGTGCCGGGTGGCGTCGGTCCTATGACCCGTGCGTTGCTCATGTCCAACACGCTCATCGCAGCGACGGCGCTAGCGGCGCGGGTGTCCCACACGGAGGCGTCGGGATGAAGGCCGATGGTCAGATGCTCGACCTTTTCGGTAAGCCCGAGCAGTCGAGTACGCAGGTCGTCGCGGTCAACCCACTCGCGTCTGATGATCCCGACATGCGGGTTGAGGCGGAGGCTAAGGTATGGACCGTGACCGAGGTGAATCGGTCGGTGAAGGAGATGATCGAGGGCTTACTCCCCCCGCTCTGGGTGACGGGTGAGGTGGCGAACTGGACAGCCCACCGCTCCGGCCACCGGTATTTCACGATGAAGGACGGTCAAGCCCAGATCCGCTGCGTGATGTGGCGGAGCGATGCCCGCCGGCTCCCGATCGACCCTGACGATGGGATGAATGTACGCGCTTTCGGCGGGCTGACTCTTTACGAGGCACGGGGGGAATATCAGCTCGTGGTGCGCCAGCTCGAGGCCCAAGACGCCGACGGGCTTTGGCGACTCGCGTTCGATAAACTCAGGCTAAAGCTCGAAGGCGAAGGGCTGCTCGATCCCGCTCGTAAGCGGCCGTTGCCACGCTTCCCTAGCTCTGTGGGGATTGTGACGTCTGCTACCGGGGCCGCCCTTCGCGACATCCTGACAGTTCTCGGTCGGCGTGCGCCTTGGACGCAGGTCGTGCTGCGCTCGTGCCGGGTTCAGGGCGACGGTGCCGCCGCCGAGATAGCCGACTCGATCCGTGTGTTGGCGGCTTCGGGTCGGGTCGAGGTAGTGATTGTCGGCCGCGGTGGGGGCTCCATTGAGGACTTGTGGAGTTTCAACGAGGAGGTCGTGGCGAGGGCGATCGCGGACTGCCCTCTACCGGTCATCTCGGCAGTGGGCCACGAGATCGACGTCACCATTGCCGACCTGGTCGCCGATCACCGGGCCGCCACGCCTTCTGCCGCTGCCGAAGCGGCTGTGCAGGACGGTGACGTGCTGCGTGACACCCTCCGGTCGCTGATAGTGCGACTGGCTCAGTCCCTGCGCGGTGCTGTGGACAGGCGCGGACGACGGATTACGGACGCCGGGGTGAGATTGGAGCACGGGGTGAGGGGACGGTTCGTGCCCCTCCGTCAGCGTACCCTACGTTACGAGGAACACCTCGGGCGGGCGGTCACGCTCCGGGTGGAGCGGCCCCGGCAGGCGCTCGCGTCTGCCGCTGGCAAACTGGAGGTGCTCTCGCCACTGGCCGTTCTCGGGCGCGGGTACGCGGTTGCACTGGGCGGGGGTGGGCGGATCCTCCGGCGGGTCGCCGACTTCGCTCCGGGAGTCCCGTTCACGCTCCGGATCGCGGACGGAAGAGTGGAGTGCGAGACCACGGGAGAGGGGGACCGGCCCTGAGCGCGGGTCGGAAGGGCGGCCCTGCCGACGCTGACGTTTCCCCGGAGGCCGAGGGATCGGGGCTCGAGGGGCGGCTTGGTAGGCTCGACCAGATCCTGGCCGAGCTCGAGGCCGACGACATCGAGCTGGATCGCGCACTCTCTTTGTTCGAGGAGGGCGTCACTCACGTGCGGGCTGCGGAGAGACTGCTAGCCGAGGCAGAGCTCCGAGTGGAGGAGTTGCTAGGGAAGGGGGAGCGCACCGATACCCTCAAAGGTGGGGAGGGGTGAGCGGGTGACTGGGATCGCCGAGCCCTTCGACCTGGGCGCCTACCTGCGGGCGGAGACGCCCAGGATCGAGGAGGCTCTGAATGCGGCGGTCTCGGAGGCCAGTGACCTGGTTCCGGTCGAACTCGAGCGTGCCATCGACCACGGTGTTCTTTCAGAAGGCAAGCGACTCCGACCCGTGCTGTGCGTCGCTGCCTACAGCGCCTGCGGCGGTCAGAGCCCGAGAATCCCTGAGCTCGCCGTCTCACTCGAGCTGATCCATGCCTACTCGCTCATGCACGACGACTTACCCTGTATGGACGATGCTGAGCTGCGCCGGGGCCGGCCCACTACTAACAGGGTGTATGGGGACGAGGTGACGGTCCGAGCAGGTGCGGCCTTGATTCCACTGGCGGCGCTTCGAGCCTGGCGAGGAGCGCGTGCGGTTGGCGTCAGTGAGCTCACCGCGCGCGCCATCGTTGAAGAACTGTGCCGGGCAGCGGGGGCGGGCGGGATGGTAGGTGGGCAGGTGCTCGATTTACGCGCCGAGGGCTCCGTTCTGGATGGCGCCGCGTTGGATCACCTGCACCGGCTCAAGACCGGGGCCCTGCTTACCGCATCTCTGCGCATAGGGGCTCTGGCCGCGGGTGCCTCGCGCGCGGCGCTGGAAGCGCTCGACAGCTATGGCCGTGCAGTGGGCCTAGCCTTCCAGATTGCCGACGACATTCTCGACGCCACCGCTACAGCTACGAGTCTAGGCAAGAACCCCTCAGACGCGGACCGGGACAAGACCACGTATGTGGGGGTCCACGGCCTGGGGGGGGCCGTGGACTGTGCTCAGAAGGAAGTGGCGCGCGCGCGCGCCGCTCTTCACTGTGCGGATGTGGGCGATCCGGTTCTCCACGCCCTGGCTCAATACGTCGTCGAGCGACGGCGCTAGGGCCTCAGAAGCCGGCTCTCTCGCTCGGCTGCGCAGAACAGTCGATCCTTGCTTACATTTAGAGTCCTAGATGTTGGTGTCACTCCTTGGAGATTCCCTGGTGGGCTCGATTCTCGACCGCATACAAGGTCCTGCGGATGTCCGCGCTCTTTCCCGTGCCGACCTCCATCAACTCGTGGAAGCGGTGCGCGAGCGGCACATAGACGTCGTCGCCGAGAAGGGCGGCCATTTTGGCGCCACGCTGGGGGTGGCGGAGCTTACGGTCGCGCTCCACCATGCATACGACACGCCCCGAGACCGGTTGGTTTGGGATACCGGCCACCAGGCCTACATCCACAAGATTATTACGGGCCGGAACGGACCCTTCCCCTCCATCCGCACGCGCCACGGACTCGCCCCCTTTCTTCGGAGGGACGAGTCGGAATACGACGTGTTCGGGGCGGGTCACGCGGCCACGTCAGTCGCGGCGGCGTGGGGGATTGCGACGGCGCGCGACCTTAACGGTGCGGACTTCAAGGTGGTCGCGTTGATCGGGGATGGGGCTATGGGGTGTGGGCTCGCTTACGAGGCGCTCAATAACGCCGGCCACACGGCGCGCGATTTCACCGTCATCCTGAACGACAACGACATGTCGATCGCCCCCGCCGTGGGGGCGATGAACAAGTACCTGACGGGGATGATCACCAACCCTGCCTACAACAAGGTGCGTACCCTGGTGAAGGAGGCGTTGCACCGGGTACCCAGGAACTTCGGGCAGCTAATAGAGGAGGTTGCGGGCAAGCTGGAGGAGAGCATGAAGCACATGCTGACTCCGGGGATGATATTCCAAGAACTCGGCTTCCGCTACGTTGGGCCGGTCGACGGCCACGATCTAGACTTGCTTGTAGATACGCTGGGCCGGGTGCGTGGCCTCGAGGGCCCGATCCTCCTTCATGTCATCACCCGCAAGGGGAAGGGCTTCCACCTCGCGGAGGAGGATCCCTGGGCGTGGCATGCGGCGAGCCCTTTCGACAAGATCACAGGGCGCGGAAAGAAAACCACTTCTGCCCCGCCGTCCCCCCCCCGCTATCAAAAGGTTTTCGGCACCGGCCTCACGGAGCTGGCTGCTGAGAACGCCAAGATCGTTGCGATTACCGCCGCCATGCCGGATGGCACCAGCACAAACATCTTTTGGGATACCCACCCGGACCGTTTCTTCGACGTTGGGATCGCTGAGGGGCACGGGGTCACTTTTGCGGCTGGGCTCTCGACCGAGGGGATTCGCCCGGTCGTCGCGATCTACTCCACATTTCTGCAACGAGCCTTCGACTCGATCGTCCATGATGTCGCGCTCCAGAATCTTCCGGTTATTTTTTGCATGGACCGGGCCGGCATCGCTGGAGAAGACGGCCCCACCCATCACGGTGCGTTGGACATCTGTTACATGCTGTGCGTGCCGGAGATGACGGTTACCGCCCCAAAGGACGGGACGGAGATGCTCGGCCTGCTGCGCACCGCGGTGTCGCACACCTCCGGTCCGTTCAGTATTCGGTGGCCCCGCGACACGGTTCCGGCTGACGTGCCCGCCATTTCCGAGATCGCCGAGATTCCCTACGGGACCTGGGAGGTACTCCGGAAAGGGGAGGGGATCGCGATTCTGGCCACGGGCACGATGGTCCTTCCCGCGCTCGAAGCGGCGACCAAGCTGGACGAGTACTCGATCCATGCGACGGTCGTCAATTGCCGCTTCCTCAAGCCCTACGACCGTACCGTCTTCGAGGAGGTGGTGAAGACCCATGCCGCCGTGCTGACTCTGGAAGAAGGGGCGCTCATGAATGGCTTCGGTGCGTTTATGTCACGGGAGATTGACGCGTTCACAGGTACCCGGGCCGTGCGGGTGGACTCGATGGGCATGCCTGACCGATTCATCGAGCACGGGCCGCGAGCGGCGCTGCTTGCAGAGCTCGAGCTCGACACGGCTGGCATCGTGGCGCGGGTGCGTAGCCTCGCGGAGACCGCTCCCATCCTACGGGCGTCGCGGGAGAGCGCTTGACTGCGCCATCTCCGCGACGGCTCGGGGTTGTCGCACGGGAGCGCCAACAGGGGCTGGACGAGCTCATCGACCACGTCCGCAGGGCCGCCGATGAACGCGGAATGGAGGTTAGCTTCGAGCGTGCCATCGCCGACTACGCGCCGGGATCCGCTGCGTTTGATCTGGACGCGGAGCCGGTCGACATGATCCTCTCGCTAGGGGGAGACGGCACGCTTCTCCGGGCCGCTCGTATGGTGATGCCCTACCAGTTGCCGGTGCTGGGTATCAACCTGGGCAACTTGGGCTTCCTGACTTCGGCGGCCGAAGAGGAACTCGAGTCTGCCCTCTACCGGTTGGCGGCTGGTGACTATTTCCTGGACCACCGTGTCACGTTGAAGGCATGGGTGATCGACGAGCACGGAGGCGAGCTCGACCTCCACCACGCCTTGAACGATTTCACGGTGCACAAGGCCGTGGCGGCGGCCCGGGTGACTCGGCTCGACCTGTGGGTCGAGGGCGGCGGCCGGCCTGAGGAGATCGGCTCTTTTTCGGGGGACGGGGTCATTCTTGCGAGCCCGACCGGATCGACCGCCTACTCTCTCGCTGCCGGTGGACCGATCGTCCATCCGACGATGGAATGCCTGGTGGTGACCCCGATCTGCCCCCACACCCTGGCGGTGCGTCCACTCGTGATCCCTGCTTCCCGCAAAGTGACCATCCGCGCCGCGGACCCCGATCAGGACCTGATACTGACAGTGGATGGACAGGAGGTCCGGGGGCTCGGTTTCGGCGAGGCGGTGCGGGTGGAGCGGGGTGACCAAGAGATCCATCTCGTGCGATTCCCCGGCCAAAGCTTCTTCGCCACGCTGCGCAGGAAGCTCAGTTGGGCCGTGCGCTCGGGGGACGGGAGCTAGTCGTGTTTCTTTGTGCCGGGACCTCGCCTGGCAACTGCTAGGAGTGGGCCTGCTAAGGTGTGGGCTTCGGTTGCGATCCCCAGAGGCGCCAGAAGACCCGCCCGCTAATTTCCATCCGGATACCGTCGGGCACCTCACCCCCACCGCCTGACACCGCACCACGCACCGCCATGTGTGCTTCAAACGGCAAGCGAGTACGACCTTGCTGCCAGGTGGCGAGGGTCGAAAACGCTAGGCCTAGTCCCAGCTCGTGTACGGTTCCCTTCGTTTCCCGCTCGAGATCTGCCGCTGAGGCCAACGGGCTCGCAGCGGGCGTGACTAGCCGATAGGAGTCCTGTCCCTGCGAGGCGTGTCGGTAGAGCGCTCCCACCGCGTACTCGTCGGTCATGTGCCAACGGGGAGCCAGCTCGATCTCCATGTAATCGCCCGGAGTCCAGCGCACCAACCTACGGGTCGAGAAGGGTGCCATAATCACTTCCGGAGGCGCAACTCGACGCACGAGTTCAGTGGGACGCTGCACCCCGTATCGTGCCTCTCCCCACAGTCCCGTATGCTTCCAGCGCAAGTCCATGAACCCGCTTACCTCGAGGTCCATCTGTCCATCACCGGTCCCGAGGTCTAGGGGGACGTCCGGGTTGTCGACGAGCCCGGTTGGAAGTCGCACCAGCGCCCGCCCTCCCACTTGGTACTGGAAAGGGGCGGGCGTTCCCGTAGAGTCGCGCGTCGTGCTTTTTAGGAGACGGAACGATGCGCTCACAGCGACATCCCCGAGCCGCCATAGGCCGGCGGTGGTATTCAGTGGATTTACTAGGAGGAACCCCGCGGCTGGGTTCACGAGCAACTGTTCCAGGGAGGGTTGATCGAGCGGTGCGTTCGCCAGTGGGGCAGCCCCTGGCATAGCGATGCCCGGTGCGCGCTGGTACACCTCGGTCCGAAAGCTAGCCAGGCGCTGCTCGAGCGCGATGCCTGCAGCCGATACCCCAGTCAGGAATACGGGGGAGTCCGCGTAAGCGGTAGCAAGGCCACCCGCGAATGTAGCGTACCTGTCTAGCAAGTCGGTAAGCTCGCTGCATTCGGTCCCTCCGGGACACTGCTGGCTGACATGCGCTTGGAGTGCGACGCGGCTGGCGCCGAGTGTTTCTAGGAAGGTGGTGACACGCCCATCTCCGAGCAGCAGGGGATTCACACCCAGATTTGCTCCCGGTAGCGTTCTGAAATCGAAGGCGACCTCGGTACGTGCCTTCACGAGTGGGATGTCTGCTCCTACCGTCAGCCAGTCGAAGACTCCCAAAGCCACGCCGAAGGAGACGCGCGTGCGCTCGCGGGACACGAGGGCGCTGGCCGAGCCCAACTCCAGGATGAAGGATGCGTCGGCCAGTGCGGTCCGCAGGCTCTGCTCTAAGTCATGGATTGGGAGGAGTGGCTCGTGCTCGAGGTCGAAGCTGAGGGGCTCGGATCCCGCAACCCTTCGCCCGTCCTCTTCATGGACCCCGAAGCGGTGGTCCCACATCTGGAAGGAGGGGAAGACTCCAACCCTGAGCCGCCCGGCCGGGGATAGCACGTCCGCTGTCATCTGGCCGTGGACGGGGTGTGCCCATACCCACACGAGGGGCAGGAAGAGAACTATGAGTCCGGTGCTCGAAGGGAGACGTGACATGGCGAGAAAGCGCGACTCCGGGAGGGTATAAGAAATTGCTATTATTCTCCCCGGCAGCGACCTTTGGAGAAAGGGGTAAGATAGCGCAATTTTAGGTTGTGCGCCTTGACACTTGCGGGGGCGATTTCTAGCTTCCGCCCTCTAGTAATTTCGCGGGAATAGCTCAGTTGGTAGAGCATCACCTTGCCAAGGTGAGGGTCGCCGGTTCGAGTCCGGTTTCCCGCTTTTTGGGGGAGGAAAGGCGGCGTCTGAGGACGACGCTTTTTTTGTTGGCGCCGTAGCCAAGCGGTAAGGCAGAGGACTGCAAATCCTCGATCCCCAGTTCGAATCTGGGCGGCGCCTCTGTAATTAGCGAAATGACTTGCCATGGGGAGCCGTTTCTGTTGCTTGAGGGAAATCTAGCCACACTCCGGTTGTGCAGCGTAGGAACTTATTACGTGGGCAACATGAAACCTGAGGGGTGCTGTGTTAGTTTTCTAAAACCCCGCGGCTACCGATAGCTGCGGGTGCGGCACTTAGTTCGCGGTTTTACTCATGGGTCGTTCGGATAACAATCAAAGGGGTTTGCAGATGCTGACTTTCACCGATAAGGCCCGCGAGATGGTGTTGACCTTCATGGACCAGAGCGGCGAAGACCAGCGTGCCCTCAGGATTCACGTGACCGGAGGCTCCCCCGTGGCTCCTTCTTTCGAGTTGACGCTTGCGGAGAACTCGGATCGCGGCGAGGAGGACGTAGAGGTCGATGCGGGAGGCTTCATGGTCGTCTTCGATCAGAGCAGTGCCGACAAGTTGAAAGGAGCGACCGTGGATTTCACGAACCGAGTAAACGGATCGGGCTTTGAGATCACCCCACCCACCGCGTCCCTGCCGACTCCTTCCTCTGGCAGCGTGCCGCAAGATGAGCTGGCAGAAAAGGTCCAGTCGATCTTGGACGAGCAGGTGAATCCATCTATTGCGGCCCACGGTGGCAAGATCAATCTCGTGGAGGTCAAGGGAACCGAGGTGTTCATGGAGATGACGGGAGGATGCCAGGGCTGCGCAGCGTCGCAGATGACGCTTCGGCAGGGGGTGGAGCGTGCGATCCGGCAACACGTGCCCGAGGTGACTGAGATCCACGACGTTACCGATCACGCCGCTGGCGACAACCCCTACTTCAGGGATTGAGCTTCAGTCGCTGGGTGCTTGGGTCAAGAGAGAAATCCGGTAGGCAAGCACAAAATCCCGAGGTACGTCTTCACCGTCTATGTATATAAGCCCGAGGACGGCTTGCGCCCGACTATGCCCTTATTCGGCTGCCAACCTAACCAACCACGTCGCCTACTTATCATCCGTCGGGGCGCCTTCGCTATGTCGGTCCTGAACCCCGATTGATACTGGGCACCTGCATTCCCCTGCTCGGTGGCCAGCCGATACTAGCTCAACGCTTCCACATCGCCTTCCGGGACGCCGTGGCCGTAGGCTTACGTGCGCAGAGTCGGATTAGCTACGGGTCCTAAACAAGAGTCAGATGGGTATCCCTCGATAGCAACCTATCGTATAGGGGTACTCGATAGTGGCATGCTAGTGATAACCGACATGTAGGAGGGACAATGAGGTATTCGATCGGGCCCGCTCTCGTCGTCGTCTTGGTAGGCTGCGGTGGGGGGTCGGATGACGAGGTCGGTGCGAGCGCCACCGATTCTGTGACGGTCGCCACACCTCTGTTGCTGAATCCGCGCTTGATGACTGAGGCTTCCCCGGGGCGCTTCCGTGCCCGTTTCGAGACCACGGCGGGGGTTTTCGTGGTTGACGTGCATAGGGATTGGGCACCGCGCGGTGCTGACCGCTTCTACAACCTCCTAAGGGCGGGCTACTACGACAGCGTGTACGTGCACCGTGTCACTCGTGGGCTCGCGCAGTTTGGGTTCTACCCCGATCCGCGGATCAACAACTTCTGGCTGCGGAGGTATATCGGGGACGATCCAGTCACCCAGTCGAACACTCGGGGGCGGATCACGTTCGCTCACGCTGGCCTCAACACGCGCGCGACCCAGGTCTTTCTCAACCGCCAGGATAACAGCGCGCTCGATGCCCAGGGGTTCGCCCCGTTCGGCGAGGTGGTGGAGGGCATGGACGTAACCGAAAGGTTCTACGGCGGCTACGGCGAACTGGCCCCCCAAGGTGATGGGCCCGACCCGGGACAGGCTGCGTTCAGGGGGAACGAGTACCTAGCGGAGCAGTTCCCGGAGCTGACCAAGATTGTCCAGGTCACCATCGAAGAGGCTCCTGTTACTCCATGAGGGTGAGGTCCGGCGACGGACTTAACCTCGAGGTAGCAGAACGTGGGGAAGGACCTCCGGTGATGCTCCTGCATGGCTTCGGGGGCTCAAGCAAGGCGTGGGGGGAGGCTGCACTCGCCGGGCTCGCACAACGTCACCACACTTTGGCGGTGGATCTCCACGGGCACGGCGCGAGTGAGGATCCGGCGAGTGCCGTGCAGTTGGGGCTCGAGCTTGTCCTGGACGACCTCGAGCGGGTCATGGACACGGCCGGTGTGGGATCTTGCCCGTGGGTGGGTTACTCGATGGGGGGGCGGCTCACGCTTGCTGCTGCCCTACTCAGGCCCGAACGGGTTGGGCGGGTGGTGCTCGAGAGCGCTTCGCCAGGGCTCGACAGCGATGACGAACGGCGCGAGCGTCGTGGTTTCGACGAGAAATTGGCCCGAAGGGTCGTGGAGGAGGGTGTGGATTCCTGGGTCGAGGCATGGGAGGAGAGTCCCCTCTTCGTGGGCAGGGGGTCGCTGGCCCCAGTAGTGCGAGAAGCGTTCATCGATGACCGACGCGCTAACCGCCCGGGGTCTCTGGCCGCTTGGCTGAGGGCGTTCGGGGTCGGCAGTCAGCCCTCGTTCTGGAGGCGGCTTCACGACGTGGGTGTACCTGCGCTTCTGGTTACCGGTGTCGGGGACTCCAAGTACAGCGAACTTGCCCGGCGCATGGCCCTCCAGATTCCGGGTGCTCGGCACGTGGTGGTACCGGGCGCCGGCCACACCGTGCACCTAGAGGCTCCGGCGGCCTGGCTCGACGAGGTGTTGGCGTTTCTGGACGAGTAGGTCGCTGAGGAACGCATGGGTACGCACGGAATCTTCTGGTTGAGGAGTCGTCGCTTCCTTCTGGGGCAGGGCACATGCCGTCATGGGAGAGAGGGCGGAAGTCCGCGTGAGGGTTGGATGCTAGGACCGTCAGGGGGGCGCGTCCCCGGGGGGGTGTCCCTCAAGTGGGACAACCAGAGCCGGTAGCGGTGGCCATTTCCCATCCGCCGAAAAGATACCGGAGGGCGTGTTTGCTTAAGCGCGGTCCTGGAGTGTGGGGGCCTTGATCGGGGTACCAGACTTGCCCCGCGGGCCTGAGCGTTAGAACTTTAAGGCGTCCGCCCGGGCGGCACTCGTCGGCGATCCAGCCGGCGCCGACCCAGGGGCGATCCATCTTCGCTCGCTCGCGCGAGGGGAGATCCCCCGGCAATCTCGATGAGTGGTCGATCCGCGGACTACAGCAATGGGCTCCGGCAATTCGTCGCCGACAGCTGCCTCGTGTGAGGCCAGCGAGCTTCGAGTGCGGGCCTGCGTTTAGCACCTGATTTGCCTCGGGGGAGGAGACGGCGCAGCCTCCGGCCACTGCCGACCCCCGCAAGAAAACGGACCGGGCCCCCGCCCGAGTCCATCCACTGTCACTGCAACAGAGCCGAGATGACTCAAGCGTGAGCATGCAGGAAGAACTTGGGATCCTCGAGGTCCTCGGGAGCGGGTCCGGCTTTATCCGCCGCCGCGACGCTGGGTACATCCCCAGCAACGACGACATCTACGTCGGCGGTCGTGTCATCCAGAAATTCGGGCTACGCACAGGAGACGAGCTACAGGGTGATGTCGGAAGACGGCCCAAGAATGGGAAGAGCCCACCCCTCGTGCACCTGGTAATGGTCAACGGCAAAGACCCTGAAGAGGCGCGCAGGCGTCCCGACTTCCAGCGCCTTTCGGCGATGCACCCCGACCAGCACCTGCTCCTAGAGTGTGGGCGCACGGTCAGGGGTCAGGCCGATTACACGAACCGCGTCATCGACCTCTTCTGCCCCTTCGGCAAGGGGCAGCGGGCGATGATCGTGGCGCAGGCGAAAGCCGGGAAGACGATGGTGCTGCAGGCGGTGGCCGAGGGGATCGTCACTAACCACCCCGAATGCAAGCTCTACATCCTCCTAGTGGACGAACGACCTGAGGAGGTGACGGAGATGGAATCGTGCGGTTTCGGTGAGGTGATCGCCTCAACCTTCGACCGAGGGGCCGACAGGCACACCGCGGTGGCGGAGATGACCCTCGAGCGCGCTCGCCGCCACGTGGAGATGGGTGAGGATGTCATCATCATCCTCGATTCCATCACACGGCTCGCTAGGGCATACAACACGAACGAAGAGGGCAGCGGACGCACTCTCTCGGGTGGCCTTGACGCCAACTCGCTGGAGAAGCCGAAGCGCTTTCTGGGCAGCGCCCGCAAGATCGATGTGCGGCAAGGAGGAGGATCGCTCACTATCGTTGCCACGGCACTGGTCGACACGGGGTCGCGGATGGACCAGGTGATCTTCGAGGAATTCAAGGGTACCGGGAATAGCGAGCTGGTGTTGTCCCGGGAACTTGCCGACAAGCGCATCTGGCCGGCGATCGACCTGACCGCGTCGGCCACGCGAAAAGAGGAACTGCTCCTCTCCGACGAAGCGCTGGCGTTGTCGCGAGCGATGCGGCGCCAGCTCTCCGATATTCCGGCGGATGTCGCTATGACAGAGTTGCTCGGTGTCATGAAGCGGATGCCCACGAACACCGAGCTGGTCGAGTACTACAAGTCGCGCGTCTAGAGGCGCGGCACATCAATCTTCTGCTTCACTCACCTGCTCTCCGAGCCGGGCCAGCGATCCCTCCATCTGGGCCCCCTGCATACGGTCCATGGAGCGAGCCAAGTATCCGAGCAGGGGATTCCTGCCGAAGTCGCCCTGCTCCTGCCACGTCACCCGTGTCCCAGTTCCTTCGACCGACAGGCGGAGCGTCCCCTCGGTGACCATGCGGCCTCCCTGGACCTCCACGCGGTAGCGCACCTCCCGATCCAGGATCGTGGACAGGATTGTGAATACTCCGTCGCCCACCTCGGGGTGAGTCCATCTCCGGCTCGCGCCGGCGCCCCTGGGAGGTCCGGAAAAGGTTGCTATGACCTCTCCGAGCGGCGCCCATTGGTCCCACCGCTGGGGGTTGTCCAGCCATGGGAAGACGGCGGCAGGGGGTGCGGAGACGACCGCACTCCGCTCGACATCCCAGCGGCTGGGGAGGAGGAAGCCGATCAAGAGCGCTAGCATCAAGAGTACGATGGCGGATGACAGCACCTTGAGTGGAAAGCTCAAGACGCGAGGGTGCGACCCCGGGAGCGACGCCATCACTGCCGGCTTCGGGCGCCTGCGCGTCGCAGCACGGGCTCCAGTACGAGCCACATCGTGCGCGCGATGCGCTCGTGCCCTTCGGACGTCGGGTGGATGCCGTCCTCTTGGTTGAGCGTGCGCACGCCAGCCACGCCCTCGAGGAGGAACGGTACCAGAACGGTCCGGCGCTTCCTGGCGACTGTGGGGAACACCGCGCGAAACGCGCTCGTGTAGCGCGCTCCCAGGTTTGGAGGCGCCTGCATTCCGGCCAGCACGATCTCCGCGGCGGGCCAGTGGGCCCGGGTCGAGTCGATGATCGCCTCGAGGTTATGTGCGAGCGCCTCAGTGTCCTGCCCACGCATGCCGTCGTTGGCTCCCAGCTCGAGCACGAGCACATCTATGGTATCGGCGACCACCCACGCGATGCGACGCAGCCCACCCGCGCTGGTTTCACCGCTCACCCCCGCGTTCACTATGCGCGCGGGAACGGCAGCGGAGTCGGCTATCGCCTGGAGCCGTGCCGTGAAGGCCTCGTCGGTGGAGCGGAGTCCGAGCCCAGCGGTCAGGCTCGTGCCCATGAAGACCACTCGGGGACCTGCTTCCCGCGGTGCGCTCTGGTCGTGGCCTGGGTAAGGTGGGGGTTCTGATGTGGCGGCGGGTGCCTTCTCCGTTGACGCGCCTGTCGCTTTTCTGGCATCATCGGTGGGTCCGCAGCCTGCCGCGGTGATAGGGAGAAGGAGGAGAATGAAGAGCGAACGGACGATCATATGATCCTGGCCGATGGCCTTGGAAAGACCTATGTGAGCGGGGGCCGGCCCCTGCCGGTTCTCAGGGACGTCAACCTGCGCATCTCCCAGGAGGAGTTCGTCGCGATTCTAGGACCCTCAGGTAGTGGCAAGACCACCCTGCTCGGTCTGCTCGCCGGTCTGGACAAGCCCAGCACCGGCCGGGTTCACCTTGACGGTGTCGACCTCTCTACTCTTACCGAAGATGAACGCGCGGGGTTTCGTGTGCGCAACGTAGGGTTCGTGTTCCAGACCTTCCACCTCCTCCCCACCCTGACTGCCCTCGAGAACGTGCTGGTGCCGCTAGAGCTGATGGGGATAGGACCAGCTCAGGGTATGCGCGAGGGGGCCGCCGAATTGCTCGAGCGGGTGGGACTAGGGGACCGCCTCGGCCACTACCCTGCCCAGCTTTCCGGCGGCGAGCAGCAGCGAGTGGCGCTCGCTCGCGCGTTCGCCAACCGACCACGCATCCTGTTCGCGGATGAGCCTACCGGGAACCTGGACCAAGAGACGGGGGGGCGAGCGATCGAGCTGACGGAAGCGCTCAACCGGGAGGCACGCACGACGCTCGTGCTGGTGACGCACGACCTCGCGCTCGCGGGCCGAGCCCATCGTATTGTCCGCTTGGCCGGTGGACGAGTAGTGGAAGACAGCGGCGCCGTGGTCAAGCAATGAGCGTCCGCTTTGCGCTCGGACTGGCCCGTCGGGAGCTCCGGTCGTCGGCCCGCCGCATCGGTGTTTACATGCTGTCGATCTCCCTCGGGGTAATGGCGCTCGTGGCGATCCACGGCTTCAGCTCCGACCTGAATCGTTCGGTACAGGACGAAGCCGAGCGGCTTCTGGGCGCCAACGCGCGGCTCTCGTCCAACCGTCCGTTGCCCGAGCCGGTTGCAGCGGTGGTGGACTCGCTCGCCGCCGCCGGGCACCCGTCCGCGCGCGTGACCAGCGTTGTGTCCATGGTGCAGGCGCTACGGACGGCAACCGTGCGCCTCCTCCAAGTGCGCGGTGTGGACCCGGGCTACCCCTTCTTCGGCACCGTGCACACCGTGCCCGCGGGTGCCTGGCCACCCCGCGCCGGCGAGGCGCTGGTCGATCCAGCGGTGCTCACCATGCTAGACGCCCGACTGGGCGATTCGCTGGTAGTGGGCGAGATGACGTTTCGGGTGTCTGCGACGGTCGAGGACCTGATGGGCGATTTCGGGCTCCAGACCGCGGTGGGTCCGCGCGTTTGGATTGGGCGGGACGGGCTGGACGATGCCGGCTTGCTCGCCTTCGGCAGTCTGGCGCGGTACGAGCGCTACCTGAGCCTTCCGAACCCAGCGGAGCGGGAGGCGGTGCAGAATCGCCACAGCACCCTTTTCGACAGCGCCCAGGTGCGGTGGACTACCGCGGAGGCCCAAGCGAAGCGGCTCACCCGTTCGTTGAACTACCTGAGCCGCTACCTCGGGCTGGTCGGCCTAGCCGCCCTCCTCTTGGGTGGTGTCGGGGTGGGGAGTGCGGTCTACGTATTCGTAAAGGAGCGGCGCACCGCCGTGGCAGTGCTGCGCTGCGTGGGGGCGGGTCAAGCGAGCATCTTCGCTGCCTATTTGATCCAGGCGGGAGCGCTCGGGTTGGGAGGGGCCACGCTCGGTGCGTTCGCAGGACTCGGGGTTCAGCGCCTGCTCCCCATGGCATTGGGGGTGGTACTCCCCGTGCAGGTGACCCACCAATTCGCTTGGCAGCCAGTGGTGGTCGGGCTCGGGGTCGGTCTGTGGGTGGCCCTGCTCTTCACGTGGATCCCCTTGCTTGCGCTGCGCGATGTGCCGCCCCTCGCTGCGCTGCGGGAGGGTGTCGAGTCGTACCGCCACCGCGTGGACCCCCTGCGCCTGCTGGCGTGGGCCGCGTTGGCAGGCACGGTAGCGCTACTGAGCGTGATGGAAGCGCCCGAGCGAGACCAGGGTCTCAGCTTCGCGGTGGGGCTTGCGGCCACGGTCGCCGTGCTCTGGGGAATCGGTTCAGTAGTGGTCCGGCTCACCCGAAGGTACCTTCCGAAGCGCGCTCCTTATCCGGTGCGGCAGGGCATAGCCAACCTCTTCAGGCCCCAAAACCAGACCGTTGCGATCACGCTCGCGCTCGGGTTCGGGGTGTTCGCCGTGGGGACCATCCTCCAGGTGGAGAGTGCGCTTGTGAGTGGCTTGGCGCTCGACGAACACGGCCGCGCCAACCTCGTGCTGTTCGACATTCAGCCGGACCAGGAGGCCGGCGTGATCGCTGCGCTGCCCACGGTGGTCCGTGAGACCGCTGCGCTGGTGCCTTTGGTGCCCGCGCGCATTGCGGCCGTGAAGGGCGCTACCGTGGCAGAGCTCAGCGACGGCGGGCGTGTGCGCGGGAGGCTGCGCCGTGAGTACCGTAACACCTGGCGGGATACCTTGACCACGTCGGAGACGTTGGTGGCGGGGAGTTGGTGGAAGGCGAGCGGGGAGGCGCCCTACGGGACCTTTAACGACGAGATTGCGCGCATCTCCCTTGAGGTCGAACTGGCTGATAATCTGGGGGTGGGGATCGGGGACCATATCACCTGGGATTTCGCCGGCCGGGAGGTCGAGACCGTGGTTGCCAACCTGCGGACCGTTGACTGGGCCCGCTTCGAGCCCAATTTCTTCGTCGTCTTCGAGCCTGGGGCGCTAGAGGGTGCTCCTCGAACGTCAGTCGTCGTGGTGCAGGTGGACGACCCGACCGAGCGGGCCCGTCTCCAAACCACGCTAGTGCGCACCTACCCAAATATTTCGGCGGTGGACATGACCCGTGTCCAGGAGGCGCTCGAGCGGGTGCTCGCGCGTGTCAACGGAGCGCTCCGCTTCCTCGGGTTGTTCACCGCTGTGGCCGGGGTGATCGTGCTTGCCGGGGCCCTTGGCACGTCGCGCTTCCAGCGCATGCGGGAGAGTGCTCTGCTCAGGACGCTAGGTGCGCGGCGGGGACAGGTCCGTATCGTATTGTTGGTCGAGTACCTCGCGCTCGGGACCCTCGCCTCGATCACTGGAATCATGCTCTCAGTCGTCGTGGCCGGCACACTCGCTCGTACCGTGTTCGAGCTGGGCTATGTCCCCGACCTGGATTCCCTCGCGATGCTGTGGGCTGGGGTCACCGCCCTCACGGTTGTCGTCGGGCTTTCGGGGAGCGGCGGATTGTTGCGGCACCCACCCCTTCCCGCGCTAAGGCAGGGGTCCGAGTGATATCTTTGTCTGTCTTGGAGGCACGCTCCTCGTGACGAGGGACCATATCCCTTCCGCTGACGTGACCCAGGCCGACCCCACCGACGAGAATAGGCGCGCGACGCTAATACGGGATCTCTCGGAGGTGTTGATCGATCTCTCGGTCGCCGTGCAACGGTACGACATGTACCCTCTGGGTAGGGGCTTCACGAAGTGGTTAGGAGGTGGAGATGACCTACGGGATCTGAACGCAAGAGCAGGACCACTTGATCCGCGAGGGGTACGCCGTGCGCATCCTAGTCAGCTACTCCACCCACTGGTTTCCGTGGCAGAGGCGCCGCTTGGCCGAGCTGCCAGCGAACCTCGGGCTCTTGCTACGGCAGCTGCTCCCGCTCTGAGGCCTTCTTTCGGATGAACCTTTCGGTTGTCGCTGTCATCCTTCTGCTCATCCTGGTAAACGCCCTCTATGTCGCCGCTGAGTTCGCGGCTGTGAGCGTGCGTCGAAGTAGGATCCAACAGCGGGCGGAGGAGGGTAATTGGTTTGCCATCCGTCTCCTTCCCTATGTCACCGGTTTACATCGGCTAGACCGCTACATCGCTACCAGCCAGATCGGGATCACCATCTCGAGTCTCGTACTCGGCGCGTATGGGCAAACTCAACTCGCGCCTGTGATGATTCCGCTTTTCGAGGGCATGGGAGGAATGCAGGCGGCCGGTGCTGAATCGGCCGCTTTCGTTGTCGTTCTGTTGGTCCTGACGGCCGCGAGCATGATTCTGGGGGAGCTGGTCCCCAAGTCCCTCGCACTCCAGTACCCTACGCACGTTGCTCTCTATACGCTGCTCCCCATGCAGTGGTCGCTGCGGGGGTTATCGTGGTTCATCTCGCTGCTTAACGGGAGCGGGCGCGCAGTGGTCCGGTTGTTCGGCGTCAAGCAAGGAGCTCACGTTCACATCCACTCGCCTGAAGAAATCGAGTATCTGATCGCGGAGAGCCGGCAGGTAGGGTTGATCGAGCCCGACGAGCATGCCCGACTGCGCAGGGCACTTCACCTGGGCACCGTAAGGGTCAGCGAAGTAATGGTGCCACACGCCGAGATTTTCGGGATCGAGGCCGGCACTCCTTTCGGCGAAATCCTAGACATAGCTGCGGACAGTCGGTACACGCGCTTGCCCGTGTACCAGGACACTATCGATCACATCATCGGCTACGTGCACGTGCAGGACATCGCGCGGCATGCATTGGACGGAGGGGAGGGCGCACTGCTACGGTCCGTTTCCTCCATTCCGGATGATCTGACGCTGGACCGCGTGCTTGAGCGCTTCCGGACCGAGCGGCAGCACATGGCGCTGGTATCGGACGAGTTCGGCGGAACCGCCGGGCTGATCACGGTGAGCGATATACTCCAAGAGATCCTGGGTGGGGTAGCCGACGACTTCGAACCCCCAGAATCGGCGCCCGAACGTATGCCAGACGGACGCATCCGATTGCCCGGGTCGTTGCGCCTGGAAGATGCCGCGGGTCTGCTGAGCACCGACTGGGAAGGGGAATCTTCAACCCTCGGAGGGTTCCTGGTCGAGCGTATCGAACGACTACCCCGCGTTGGCGAGAGACTCGTGATCGACGGGGTGCGGGTGGAAGTCGAGGGTATGGCCGGGAGCACCGTAGCGTCTGTCCTCGCAGTACCGGCTACGGAACAGCGTGGGGGTGAGACGCCGTGACGATCCTCGTCATCGCCCTGCTCATCGGGATCAACGGTCTCTTCGTTGCGGCCGAGTTCGCGATCGTGGGGGTTTCCCGGATGGAGTTGGAAGCAAGTATGCGGGCTGGCAATCCAGCCGCCCGCTTGGTGCTCTGGATTATTACTGACCCGCACCGGCACGACCGCTTCATTGCGACTGCACAGCTCGGTATCACTGCCGCCAGCCTTGGACTAGGCATGTACGGTGAGCACCAACTCGCGGACGCGATTGCCGCGCGGTTGACCGGTTGGGAAGGAGAGCGCTGGATCGCTGCCCATACGGTAGCCAGTGTCGTGGCGATCACGCTGCTCACCTATTTCCACATCGTCCTGGGGGAAATGGCGCCCAAGTCACTGGCCCTCGACCGGCCAGGGCGGATGGCCATCTGGATCGCTCCGATTGTGCGTGCATTCCAGTTCGCCCTGTATCCTCTGGTTGTGGGGTTGAACACCATTGGCACGAGGCTGCTCGCTATGCTCGGTGTGCGCAGGACTTCGGTCGGTCCGGAGCACTATCGTACCCCGGAGGAAATCGCCTTCATCGTGCGCGAGAGCCAGGCCGGGGGACTCTTACGCGAGGCTTCCGCGCAGGTGATGGGCGACCTTCTCGAGTTCGGGGACCGGACCGCGGGTGAGATAATGGTTCCTCGGGTACGGATCGCTGCGCTGCCTGTCGGTGCCCACCTGGGTGCACTCCGGGCGCTGCTCCGCACGGCCCCGCACACACGCTACCCGGTGTATGAGGGAACACTGGATCACATCGTCGGCATGGTCCACGTGCGCGACGCCCTCCGTTCGCTCCGGGAGGGCGCCGGAGCGCCGGAGTACATTCGCCCCGTTCCCTACCTGCCAGCGACGGCGCGCACCGAACAACTGATGGTTGCGATGCGGCAGGCGGGGGTCCAGATGGCTGTGGTGATGGACGAGCACGGAGGTACTGCCGGCATCGTGACCATGGAGGATCTCTTCGAGGAGGTGGTGGGCGACATCACCGAGCGTCCGAGCGAGGTGCCGGAGATTGTGGTCGAGGGTCCTCGGCGGCTGCGCGCAGACGGTGCTGTGCGGATCGAGGAGGTCGGTGATGCGCTCGGTGTAGTGCTGGAGCACGAGGATGTAGATACGGTCAGCGGACTGGTTCTCGCGCTGCTTGGACGCCGCCCGATGGCTGGGGACCGGGTGGTGTACGACGGCGTCCACTTCCAGGTGGCTAAGCTCAGGGGTAATGGGGTGGGTCGGTGCATCGCGTGGATCCCGGACGTCGTGTCCGGCATGGAGGACTGAACGATCCATTCCGGGGCCCGGTGGGTAGGCAGCTCATCATTGCTACGTGACGAGTCGAGTTTATACACTGAAGGCACCTCTTTCCGTTCGAAAGGACTCTTCCATGCTTCCCGAGTGAGGTTTTTCCCTCACTGTTCTTCTGACGCTGGCACTGGTCATCGTCGCCGTCACCAGATCCGTTGCGGCCCAGCAGGGGACGGTCGCCGGGCCTCACATGAATAGTGGGTTGCGGTTTCGTACCTTAGTTTATTGGTAGAGTAGTGAGCGCCACCTTAATCGACCTCGATTCTTGTTATGATTAGACCTATGGATTTTCAACCTCGGAGTTTCAGCATGCACACGAGAATGATGGGTTCCATAGCTAGCGTTGTTGGGTCTCTCGTTCTTCTGGCCGGTCCGGTAGCCGCTCAGAATGGGGTGCTCACTGGAAGGGTGATTGACGCGGAGACCGAAGGCCCGGTAGCCCAGGCGCAGGTCCAGATCCTGGGTGGGGGTCAATCGACAGGTTCGCTCAGTAACGCCCAGGGGCGATATCAGGTCGATCTGTCGCCAGGGACCTACGACCTTGTAGTCAAGATGATAGGGTACGTCGGAGTGCGCTTCGATAATGTCAGAGTCTCAGCCGGAGAGACCACTGCATATGACGTTACCCTCACCCCAACAGTTCTGGCGCTGGATGGTATCGTGGTGTCTGCCTCGCGGTCCACACCCGAGAAAGCTACTGAGGCACCGGCCACTACCTACCTCGTGAGTTCCCTTGAGATCGAAGAGCGAGTGACTCCCACCATGGCCGACCACCTCCGGTCGGCTCCGGGCGTAGACGTGATCACGACCGGCCTTCAGGGAACTAACGTCGTGGTGCGTGGATTCAATAATATCTTCTCGGGTTCCCTGCACATGCTTACCGATTATCGGCTAGCCGGTGTGCCGTCACTTCGTGTGAACCAGATGCACTGGCTCCCCGCGACGGACGAGGACGTTGATAAGATGGAGGTTGTGCTCGGACCGGGGTCCGCACTCTACGGTCCGAACACAGCAAACGGGATAGTACACGTGCTCACGAAATCTCCTCTTACGAGTCCAGGAACGAGTGTCACCCTAGGTGGAGGCGAGCGTTCAGTGCGTCAGGCCTCGTTTCGCTCCGCTTTTCTTCTCGGTGATGATTTCGGATTCAAGGTGTCGGGAGAGTATCTCAGTGGTCAGGAGTGGGATTACCTAGACCCTACCGAGCAAGCGGCACGAACGGCGACAAACAGCAACCCCTCGGTGTGCATAGCTGACAGATTGGGTCGGGGGCTTAGTGCGGCGAACGCAAAGACTGCCTGCGAC
This sequence comes from Gemmatimonadales bacterium UBA2988, assembly GCA_002346665.1. GTDB lineage: Bacteria > Gemmatimonadota > Gemmatimonadetes > Longimicrobiales > Gaopeijiaceae > UBA2988. Next base: position 16,163 of record DEAG01000001.1, on the reverse strand, counting down.
CGGCTCGGTATCCGGGACAACGACACCAAACGTTTGGGTTTCGAGATGAGGGCTGACTGGCAGTTCGCCGAGGATGGCACCTTCGTGACTACGTACGGTCGTACCGATGCCACGGGTATCGAGATGACGGGCCTCGGAGCCGGGCAAGCCAAGAACTGGATCTACGAGTTCTATCAGGCGCGACTTAACAAAGACCGCTTCTTCGCGCAGGCGTACTACAACACGAACGACGCGGGGGGGAGTTACCTCCTCCGTGATGGGACGCCCCTTACAGACCAATCCACCCTTTTCGTCGCCCAGGCCCAGCATGGTTTTTCCTTTCTGGACGATGTGCAGGACTTCACATTCGGTGTGGACTACTACGCGACCAGACCTAAGTCGTTAGGAACGATCTACGGGTCCTATGACACCAATGACGATCTGAACGAGTGGGGCGCCTATGTGCAATCGAAGACCGCCTTGTCTTCACAGCTCGATCTTATCGTCGCGGGACGAATGGACGCGCACTCAGCCCTATCGGACAACGTGTGGTCTCCCCGTGCGGCGTTGGTCTTCCGACCCGAAGAGAATCAAAGTCTGCGTGTAACGTACAACCGCGCATTCTCCACCCCATCCACACTGAACCTCTTCCTAGACATCCCGGGTGGGTTCGCACCGGCCCCACTGGGACCCCTCGGCTACGGCACCCGAGCATTCGGGACAGGTCCGAATGGGTGGGCTCTCCAGAAGCCGGACGGGAGCCTCCGCGGGATGCGTTCCCCCTTCAACCCGGGCGGTGCCGGGCAGCTCCTGCCAGCCAGTCCTACAGTCCTCTGGCCTATGGCAGTAGGGGTCCTTGCGGCGCAGGGTGCGATTGACGCCACCACTGCGGGGCTCCTGAACAGTCTCTCGCCAACGTCTTCTGACATCGGTCTGATGCTCCTCAATCCGCTGACGATGGCGTTGTCACCGGCAGATGGCTTTGTCCTTCCCAAGGTGGATCCGCTTCTTGAGTCGTACACGGAAACGTTCGAGGTGGGCTGGACCGGAGTTCTGAACAATCGAGTCGCGATTTCTGCGGATGTGTACCGCATGAAAAAGAACAATTTCATATCGCCTCTCATCCTGCAGACTCCCATGATTACCATGAACGGACAGGACGTCGGTGCGTTCATATCGGGACCGGTAGGGACCGCGGTAACAACCGCGGTAATGGACCAGCTCATGGCGGCCGGAATGGGGCAAGCAGAGGCGTACGCGGCTGGTTTGGCGCAGGCTGAGGCTACAGTTACCGCGCTGGCGACCGGGATCGCTCAGCTCCCCTTGGCAGTCGTATCCTCGGACCAAGTGCCTACCCGGGGCGCCGACCTGCTCCTGACGTATCGGAATGTGGGTGACGTGACGCTCTGGGGAGCTGACCTTTCCGTCCAGGCGTTTCTGACCGACGAGTGGACGTTGAGCGGAACCTATTCCCACATCAGCGAGGATTATTTCGACGTCGTGGGGGGTGCTCCGATTGCACTGAATTCGCCAAAGAACAAGGGGTCAGGCATGCTCGCATACAGAAACCTGTCGTCGGGGTTCAATGTGTCGGGAAGGGTAAGGATCACGAGTTCGTTCCCGGCTGAATCGGCCGGTTTCGTGGGGACTAAGTGCATCACTGGCGGAACCGGGGGCATCTTCGAGGAAGATTGTGTAGCCTCCTCGACCATCTTCGACCTCACAGCCGGATACAAAGTGCCCGATACGAGGGCCACACTACAGGTGTCGGTGAATAATGTTTTCGATACTGGATATCGGTCGTTCGTGGGTGTACCGAACATCGGCCGGTTTGCAATGATGCGTGTGAAGTATGACCTCTTTTGATGTAGTCGATTCGTTTGGTTTCACGGGACGCTCTCGCTGTTCACGCCGGTAACTGTGTCCGGGCCAAGACCCTGTTGCCTGTGGATGTGAACACGCTGTGGTAATACGGTGTGGGCTTGCTTCAGGCGCAGGGACAGATCAGCAACTCAAGTACGTGTTCTGACCGTATAGGTTGAGCGAGGAGAGAACGTGACGACGTCGGAAGCCAGCGCGGTCGTGACCGTGCGGTGCCCCTTTTGCACTTCGTTGAACAAAGTCGATCTGTCCCGGGCGGCCGATTGTCACGAGTGTGGAGAGTGCAAGAAGCCGATGCTGCTCGACCGTCCGATCCGAGTTGAAGAGCAGGACTTCCAGATAACGGTGCTCGAAGCGACGGTTCCTGTGCTGGTGTACTTCTACGCCGACTGGTGCGCCCCCTGTAAGATGGTCGCCCCCCTGGTGGACGAATTGGCCAGCGAGCACACGGGACGAGTGCTGTTCGCCAAGATCGACACCGACCGTGCCCAGCAGCTCTCGCTTGCCCAGAACATCCGCGGTATTCCTACGCTCATCCTGTTCAGCGAGGGCAAAGAGGTGGGCCGGAGCGTAGGTTTCGAGCCAGAAAAGGTGCGCTCGCTCGTTGCTGGGGTCACGTAGCGTGTCCTCCAAGAATGCCCGCCAAGCGGCCGTCCTGGACGTGATCCAGACCCGACGGGTGACCAGCCAGGACCAGCTCCGTAAGCTGCTCGAAAAGGCGGGCTTCGCGGTCACGCAGGCCACCGTTTCCCGTGACATCCGGGAGCTCCGGTTGGTCAAGGTCCCAGGGGCGGAGGGGGTCGGCCACTACACACTACCTGAGGAGTGGGAGAGCACCCCGCCCCTGCAAAACCTTCTGCCATCGCTTTACGCGTCGGCGGTGGGTACCGGCAATCTCCTGGTCGTGCGCACGATGACGGGAGGAGCCCAGCCGGTCGCGCTCGCCATTGATTGGGAGGATTGGCCCGAAGTGCTCGGGACGATCGCTGGGGACGACACGATTTTGGTTATCTGTCGGGAGCCGGATCAAGTCCCGAAAGTGCAGCGGCGGATCGAGGATATTGCCGAGGGATAGGGGAGTGTACGAGTTGTACATTTGGAAGCGATAACGCATGGTTGTGCCATGAACACGAATATAAAGTCTTCTAAGGTTCCCGTAGGGGTGCTTGGAGGGAGCGGGTATACGGGCCTCGAACTGCTCCGGGTCCTGCGGGGACACGACGGTGTCGATGTTCGGTTTGCTACGTCCGACAGCGAGGCGCTGCACCCGACGCCCATCCCCGGGTTGGCGTTTGTGCCTGTGGCCGAGGCTCGTCTAGAAGATGTGGAGGTGGTGTTTCTCTGCGTTCCTCACGGGGAGGCGGCGGTCTGGGTGGAACGGAACGGCGCGCGCGTCGGGCGCGTCGTCGATATGACCACTGACCACCGGCCCGGCTCCGGGCGGGAGGCCGGTGCAGTGTACGGGCTGCCCGAGGTGACTCCGCGGGAGGTCGCCGAAGCCCGGCTCGTGGCCAACCCCGGCTGCTATCCGACGGGCGTGATCCTATCGCTGCTGCCACTCGTGCGGGCTGGCTTGGTGGACGCTTCCCGCCCGATCATGGTGAACGCCGCGTCCGGTGTCACCGGGGCTGGACGCTCGCCCAAACGTGAGCTCCTTTTCGCGGAGGTGGTCGGCGATTTCCGGCCCTACGGGCTCGGCAACGACCATCGCCACCTTCCCGAGATGCGGGCCGCCCTGCCGGGTCTCCAGCTCCTGTTCGTGCCCCACCTCTTGCCCGTGGCGAGGGGCATTTTGGAGACGATCGCGCTTCCGGTAGCGACCGGCGTCGACGCGGCGCGAGTCAAGACGGTGTGGCGGGACGTCTACGGCGGCTGCGGCGCTGTCCGTGTGGAGGACCATGCGCCCGCTCTGGCGGAGGTCGTAGAGACGGACCTGCTCGCGCTTGCGGTGTTCGACAACGTCGGACTCGAGGGGTCCACCCTCACTCTCGTGGCTGCGTTGGATAACCTGGGTAAGGGTGCAGCCGGACAAGCCGTCCAGAACATGAACCTCATGCTTGGCTTCGAGTCCGGGCGCGGGACCCGGTGCTGACGGTCATCAAAGTCGGGGGTGCCGTGGCAGGCGCCTCAGCCGAACTCGCCGCGTTCGCCTCAGCAGTTGCGGCTCTATCGGGGTCCCGGGTTGTGGTCCACGGTGGTGGTACCGAGATCACAACCTGGCAGGAGCGGCTCGGGCTCCCGGTCGAGTGGAAGGACGGGTTGCGGGTCACCACACCCGCCGCCATGCAGGTTACCGCGATGGTGCTGTCGGGCTTGGTCAACAAGCGCGTGGTGGCGGCGTTGCTCGACGCAGGCGAACTCGCCGTGGGCCTCTCGGGTGAGGACGGCGGTTTGGTGCGTGCGCTGCGCCGGGATGGGGGTCGGCTGGGTGAGGTCGGCGAGGTAGCGGGGGTAGACCCGCGTCCGCTCCGTGCCCTCCTGGACGGTGGCATGCTTCCGGTCGTGTCGCCTGTGTCCCGTGGGCCAGGTGGTGCGCCCCTGAACGTAAATGCTGACGAAGCTGCTATCGCCCTAGCTGTGGGGATTACCGCGAATCGACTGCTGCTTGTGTCCGACGTACAGGGCGTGCTGGTCGACGGCGCGCCGCTGTCACAGATCACCGGGGCGGAAGCGGTCGAGCTGCTGGGTCGGGAAGTCGTGCGAGACGGGATGGCGGTGAAGGTGCGCCAGGCGCTCGTGGCTGTTCGGGCCGGCGTCGAAGTTCGCATAGGCGACGGTTCGCTTTTGTTGGACGGAGGGGCCGGTACACGGGTGCTTCCAGACGGGGCTGAGGAGGCGGTCTCCTGAGCGAGACGCGTGCGTCAACGCCGCGGACCACCGCGATGCTCGATGTCTACAAGATGCCCGACATCATGTTCACGGGGGGAGAAGGCAGCTGGTTGATCACCGAGGACGGTCGTCGCTACCTCGACTTTACGTCGGGCATCGGGGTGAACGCGCTTGGGCACGGGGCCCCCGAAGTGGTGGGTGCGATTAGGGAGGCGCTCGAGGGCGGACTCATTCACGCCTCCAACCTGTTCCGCACCGAGCCTGGTGAGCGCCTGGCTGAGGAGCTGGTCGCAGCGACGTTCCCATCCCGTGTGTTCTTCTGCAATTCTGGAGCCGAGTCGGGCGAAGCGGCATTCAAGCTGGCGCGTAAGTGGGCACGCGGTATCGGAGGATCGGCTAAGCATCATATCGTCGCGTTCCACGGTTCTTTCCACGGACGCCTGTTCGGCACGCTTGCGGCGACAGATCGTCCCTCATTCCGGGATCCTTTCAAGCCGCTCATGCCCGGTGTCGAGTTCACTGGAATGGGGGATGTCGCGGGCCTGCGCGCCGTGGTCTCTCGCGAGGACACGGCCGCGGTGATCCTCGAGCCCGTGCAGGGCGAGGGCGGGATCCGGACCGCGCCTGTCGAGTTCCTAAGGGCGGTCCGCGCGATATGCGACGAGAGGGACGTCGCGCTCATCCTGGACGAGGTTCAGTGCGGCTTGGGCCGGAGCGGACGGCTGTTCGCCCACGAGTATGCCGGAATCCGCCCTGATCTACTAATGGTGGCGAAACCGCTCGGTGGTGGTCTACCGATGGGTGCGCTATTGGCGGCCCCACACATCGCCCACGTGATGGCGCCCGGTGATCATGGGACCACGTTCGGGGGCGGACCCCTGGTGGCCCATGTGGCGCGCGCCGTGCTGCGTACGCTGTTAGCCCCCGGATTCCTAGAGGGTGTGAGAAAGCGTGCGGAGTCGCTGGATGCCTTGCTGCGCCAGCTGGCTGCCCGCACGAGCGCTGTGCGCGAGCTGCGCGGGCTCGGCCTGATTCGAGGAGTACAGGTGGACATGGAAACGCCTGGTTTGGTGACGCGGGCGCGCGAGCGGGGACTGCTCTTGGTCGCGGCGGGCCCTGACGTGGTGAGGCTCCTCCCCCCCCTCAACACGTCTGAAGAGGAACTCGAGATGGGTGTCGAGATGTTGGAGGAGGCGTTGGCTTGAGCGCTCTCCGGAGGCTGCGGCCCGTAATCGCTGCTTGAAGTGCGAGTCTTGCTTATGATGCAATATTTTTGCATAATTATGCTACTGATGCAGAGGGTGTCCGACAGGCCTCGTGGCCGTCTGGCAGAGAAAGCGGAAGGAGACCGCCGCCGGTCCCAAGAGGGAGGTAACCCATATGAAGGTCGTGCTTGGATATTCTGGCGGTCTCGACACCTCGATCATCTTGCCCTGGCTCCGGGAGACTTATCAGGCTGAGGTAATCTGCATGGCCGCCGATGTAGGCCAGAACGAAGACCTCTCCCTGTTGAATGCCAAGGGCAGAGCGTCTGGGGCGTCCGAGGTGTTGATCGAGGATCTCAAGCGGGAGTTCGTCGAAGAGTTCGCGTGGCCCACCATGCGTGCGGGTGCGGTCTACAGCCGGCGCTATCTGCTCGGCACCTCGATGGCGCGGCCATTGATCGCGCGGCGGCAGGTCGAAGTCGCGCGCCGTGTCGGTGCCGACGCCCTGGCGCACGGATGCACTGGGAAGGGCAACGACCAGGTTCGCTTCGAACTCACCTTCGCGGCGCTTGCCCCTGGCCTCAAAGTGATCGCCCCCTGGCGCGAGTGGGATATTAGCTCTCGCGAGGACGCACTGGCCTATGCTCGCGAGCGCAGCATCCCACTCAATGTGGATGCCACCAAGCTCTACTCACGGGACGAAAACCTTTGGCACGTGTCGCACGAGGGTGGGCCACTCGAGGACACGGCTAAAGAGCCCGAGGAGGAGATGTTCCAGTGGACCGTTGCGCCGGAGGCAGCTCCTGATACGCCCGAGTATGTAGATATTCGCTTCGAGGAGGGATTCCCGGTGGCTCTCGACGGTGAGGTGCTCGACGGGGTGACTTTGCTTCAGCGGCTTAACGCGCTGGGCTCCCGGCACGGGGTGGGACGTGCTGACGTTGTCGAGGACCGGTTGGTCGGGATGAAATCGCGCGGTGTGTACGAGACCCCGGGAGGAGCCCTCCTCTACGCGGCCCTCTCGGAGTTGGAGAGCGTCACGCTCGACCGGCGTTCGATAGCCCTCAAAGATCAGGTGGCCCCGCGCTATGCCGACCTGGTCTACGAGGGACGGTGGTGGACCCCGGAGAGGGAAGCGCTGGACGCGATGGTGACCGTGCTCCTCCGCGATGTCACTGGGAGTGTCCGCATGAAGCTCTACAAGGGTGGCGGCTGGGCTGTTTCCAGGAAAAGCGAGCACTCGCTCTACCGGGAGGACCTGGCCACGTTCGGTGCCAGCGCGAGCTACGACCAAGCCGACGCCGCCGGCTTCATCAAGTTGTTCGGGCTGCCGTTGCGGGCCGCCGCCGAGCGCTACTCTGACGAGCGAAACAATGTGGTCGGCAAGCTACTGCGGGAGGCAGATCGGGCTCACGCCGAGTGAATGGGGGGCGGCACGATCAACGCCGGCCGTATGCGCGCGGGTCCGTCACCTCCGTAGCGACCCCTTAACGAGTCCAAGAATCACGACCGATACAGATCCACCCAATGGCAACCCAAGAGAAGGACACGACGTGACCGATCGCCACCCATCGGGACCCACCGACCACGCCCTCTGGGGTGGCCGCTTCGATGGCGGTATGGCCCCGGGTATGCGAGCCCTCAACCTGAGCTTGGACGTCGATCGCCGCCTTTGGCGTGAGGACGTGCGAGGGAGCCGCGCGTGGGCACGTGCACTGATCGGAGCTGGGGTGATTTCGGACGACGAGGGCAAGCGCATCGACGAGGGGCTAGTTCGGGTGTTGGCCCGGCTCGAGACTGGCGGGCCGTTCGAGGAAGCGCCGGACGAGGACGTGCACTCTCTCGTGGAGCGGCTCCTGTTCGAGGAGGTGGGTGACGTTGCGGGCAAGCTCCACACGGGACGCTCCCGGAACGATCAGGTTGCGACCGACTTACGTCTCTGGGGGATGGGAGCGGGCCGCGACCTGGAGCATGCCGTCACTGACCTGTGCCGTGCCCTCTTGGGGATGGCCACCCGTGGCGTAGAGGTGATCCTCCCGGGTTACACCCACCTCCAACAAGGGCAGCCCATCCGGGCGGCACAGTGGGCGTTGGCTCACCTTTGGGCATTCGACCGTGACCGGGAGCGGCTTCGCAGCGCGGTGCATGCGTCCGGCGTGCTCCCGCTCGGTTCGGGTGCGATCGCCGGATGCCCGTTTCCGGTTGACCGCGACGCGCTCGCACGCTCGTTGGGCTTCCGTAGGCCCAGCCAGAATAGTGTCGATGCCGTGAGCGACCGCGACTGGGCGCTCGATCTTTCGTACGCGTGCGCCATGGTTGGGGTGCACCTGTCGCGGCTTGGTGAGGACCTGATGCTCTTCACTTCGTTGGAGTTCGGTTTCCTGCGCTTGGACGACGGCTATAGCACCGGTTCGTCGCTGATGCCCCAGAAGCGCAACCCCGATGTGGCTGAGCTGGCGCGCGCGAAGGCAGGCCGTCTGAACGGCAACCTGATGGCCTTGCTTACGCTGGTGAAGGGGCTACCGACCGGCTACAACCGTGACTTGCAGGAGGACAAGCACACGCTGTTCGATTCGGTTGACACGCTCCTCACGACTGTACCTGCCGTAGCCGGGGCGATCGGCACCGCCCAGTTCCAGCCGGAACGGATCCGGGCGGTTATGGACACACAGCTGCTAGCCACCGACCTCGCCGATCATCTGGTAAGACAGGGAGTGACCTTCCGCCGGAGCCACGAGGTGGTGGGGCATCTTGTGCGTCGAGCAGAAGAGGCCGGGGTACCGCTTGCCGAGCTTCCGATAGAGGCGTTCCTCGGGGCTGCACCCGAGTTCGGGGGTGACGTGCGCGCCGTGTTCGACTGGGAGCGCTCAGTAGAGGCAAGGGCTGCCCCCGGAGGGACAGCGCGCGACGCCGTCACGGCACAGATAGCGGAGGCGGGTCGGAGCCTGGAAACCGAGGGGGATGAGGGCGGCCAAGAGGGCTGAGCTGATGCTCAGCCCTCCTCCTTCGATCACCTAAGCGGCCACACCGACTCCGTTTGCGATCGTGCGCTCTACCGCCAGAGCGACCGGACGGATCACGTCCATCATCGCCTCGAATTCGCCGAGATCCAGCGACTGTTCTCCGTCGGAGGTGGCGCACTCGGGCTCGGGGTGCACCTCCACAATGAGCCCGTCGGCGCCCGCGGCCACCGCCGCTGCGGCCAGGGGTGCCACCAGGTACCGGTAGCCGCCCGCGTGGCTGGGATCTGCTATCACGGGCAGATGGGTTTCCTTCTTGAGCACCGGGATTGCAGCAAGGTCGAAGGTGTTGCGGGTGGCGGTCTCGTAGGTACGGATCCCGCGCTCGCACAGGATCACCTGCATGTTCCCCTGGCTCATGATGTACTCTGCGGCCAGGAGCAGGTCCTTGATTGTGGCGCTCATCCCACGTTTGAGCAGCACAGGGCGGTGTAGTCGTCCCACTTCGGTCAGCAGGTTGTAGTTCTGCATGTTGCGAGCGCCGATCTGGAGCACGTCGGCGTAGCTTGCGACCAGCTCTACCTGACGGGTGTCCATCACCTCTGTGACCACCGGAAGCCCTGTGGATCTCCTCACTTCGGCGAGTATCTTGAGCCCCTCCTCTCCTTTGCCCTGGAAAGAGTAAGGCGAGGTGCGGGGCTTGAAAGCGCCTCCGCGGAGGGCGCGGGCTCCGGCGTCCCGCACCGCGACAGCGGTGCGCTCCATCATCTCCAAGTTTTCGACCGAGCAGGGACCCGCGATCACGGGAACCTCGCTACCGCCGAGCTCGCCGCCGCCCAGCGCGATACGGCTCGGTCCGGCCGAGAACTCGCGTGCCGCGAGCTTGAAGGGCTTCATTACTGCGTGAACGGCCTCCACGCCGGGAACAGATAGAAGCGGCACGTTCTGGAGGCGTTCCTCGTCGCCGATGCATCCGATGATAGTGCGGCTCTCGCCGGACGAAATGTGCGTGCGAAGCCCAAGCGCCTCCACGCGTTCGCGTATGTGGTCCAGTTCCTCAGTGGTGACGCCCGTTCTGGTCACGATGATCATCAGATTCCTCTTGAGTGATGCGCAGGTTCCTGGGGACCTGGTGGCCTCAAACAAAAAGGCCCCCGGGTCGTCCCGGAGGCCTCGCGGCGGCGTTTTGTGCAGGTAACGCTAAACTCGCACGTGCCTCCGGCCTCCGGATCCGGTGTCGTAGCATGGATACCACCGGAAGCCGAATGTGCTCGCAACGGCGTGGCTAGCGAAGGTCAAGTCAGTAAACATCGTGTGCAAAGCTGGACCACAGCCGGAGGGGATGTCAAGGGCCACGGGTGTCGATGCGGCGAACGCTGGATCGCTTCCCATACCAGCGCTAACTTGTTGCCCCGTCGGAGCGCGGCATGCCGAATGCTCCGCGGGCGCGCACCTCGTTGCACCGAACTGCTTGGAGAGCCTTGTGATGGAACCCACTGCCGCCACTGCGGACCCGAAAAAAACGAAGGTCGTTCGACCCACCTTGGATGAAATGGCGCTGCCGCTGGGCAAGCGGGTGCGTCTGAATCGTCTCTTCTATGGGAATGGGCTCAAGAACGGCACGCTCTTGATCCTGCCGATCGATCAGGGCCTCGAGCACGGGCCCATAGATTTCTTCGGCAACCCCGCCTCCGCCGACCCGGATTTCCAGTGGCGGCTTGCTGCCGAGGGTGGCTACAACGGAGTCGCCTGCCATTACGGGCTCGCGCGGAAGTACATGGAGCGCTACGCGGGGCGGGTGCCCTTGATCCTGAAGATCAACGGTAAGTCGGCGATACCGTCCGACGACGATCCACTATCCCCGTTGACCGGGAGCGTCGAGGACGCGGTTGCGCTGGGGGCTGAGGCGGTTGGCTACACGCTCTACGTGGGATCGTCCCGCCAGGACGATGACATCCAACAGTTGCGGATGATCCGCGAGGACTGCGACCAGTACAATATGCCTCTCATCGTTTGGGGCTATCCGCGCGGGGCGGCCATGGAGGATAAGGGCGGTCGCGATTCCCTCTACGCTGTCGACTACGCGGCCCGCATGGCGCTCGAATTGGGCGCAGACATCGTTAAGCTTAATATCCCGAAACATAGCCCTAAGGATGCCAAGCAACCCAAGGAGTACGCCGGTCTGGAGTGGACGTACGAGCAAGGAGCACAGCGCGTGATCCGCTCAGCCGGTCGGGTGCCCGTACTGGTGAGTGGAGGGAGCAAGCTTGGCGACGACGACCTTATCGCAAAGGCTCGCATTTCTCTAGAGGCTGGCGCGACCGGGCTCATCTTCGGGCGCAATATGTGGCAGCGCCCGTTCGATCAGGCGTTGGCGATCACCGAGAGGGTCCAGAAGGAGGTCCTGGCTCAGTTCCCGGCCTAATCGGTTTGCCTGACCACGAGAGGTTCAAGCGAGCCGCCGCCGAGCGGGCGGTGGAGCAGGTCGAGAGTGGCATGCGGTTGGGGCTGGGTACTGGTAGCACCGTCACCCACTTCCTGGAGTTCCTGGCTGCTCGCATTCAGGCCGGGACCGTGACGGGGCTGGTTACGGTTCCCACTTCAGTAAGGACTGAGGAGTGCGCACGCGAGCTCGGCATTCCTCTGGCCGAGCTCCACGAGGCGGCGCCGTTGGACCTGACCGTGGATGGTGCGGACGAGGTGGGCCCTGGTCTGGACTTGATCAAAGGTTTGGGGGGTGCCCTGCTCAGGGAGAAGATGGTAGCGCAGGCCTCCCGCCGATTGGTGATTATGGTGGACGACTCGAAGGAGGTGCGGCGTTTGGGAACCCGTGTGCCACTTCCGGTAGAGGTGACCCGTTTCGGCTGGCGATCCCAGCTCGCATTCCTGCGCCAGATCGGCGGTGAGCCAGCCCTGCGATCGGGCGAAGGCGGCTCACCCTTCCTGACCGACAACGGTAACCACGTGATCGATTGCCGCTTCGCGGGGGGCTTGGACGAACCGGAAGCGGTGGAGGACGCTCTCCGGCGTCGCGCTGGGGTGGTCGAGAGCGGTCTATTTCTGGGCATAGCAACGGCTGTGGTAGTAGCGGGAGCTGGCGGTGTCAGAGTCCTCGAGCGTGGAGGCGCATAGCTATGGTCAAGCTGGCACCTTCTATTCTGTCGGCCGACTTTGGGTTGCTTGCCGAAGAGGTTTCCGCAGCCGAGGAGGCGGGCGCGGACTGGATCCATGTGGACGTCATGGATGGCCATTTCGTACCCAACATCACGATCGGACCGGTGGTGACCGAGGTAGTACGCCGGGCCACGTCGCTTCCGGTCGATGTCCACCTCATGATCGAACAGCCTGAGCGATACTTGGACGCCTTCGCCGGTGCCGGTGCGAGCGTGCTCACCGTGCACCAGGAAACCTGCCCAAACTTGAGCCGCACTATGGAGCGCATTCGGGAGCTCGGCGTCACCCCAGGGGTGTCCGTCAATCCAGCTACCCCGGTGGAGATGCTGCACGAGATCACCCCCTTCGCGGATCTCGTACTAGTGATGTCGGTGAATCCCGGCTTCGGCGGACAGCGCTACATCCCCGCTACCACCGACAAACTACGGCGGGCTCGTCACCATCTCGACGAAAGAGGACGGGTGGGCGCCGAGCTACAGGTGGACGGCGGAATCGACGTGCTCACAGGTCCGCAGGCGGTGGAGGCTGGAGCGAGCTGCCTGGTCGCCGGTTCGGCCGTGTTCGGCCATCCCGACGGAGTGGCAGCGGGTGTGAAGGCCCTCCGTGACGCCATCGACGCCCAGCCGCCGGCGCCCGTCCACCGTTCCTGACTGGGGTTGAGGACCATGGAAGACTGCTTGAAAGAAGTATTGGGAACCCTTTTTCCACTGGGCTAACCTAGGACATAGGGAACGACGACTTCCCCGTGCTTTTCCGCCACCACTCGTGCCTACCCTTCGCACCCGAGCAGATGTTCGCCTGGCACGCCTTACCGGGTGCCTTCGAGCGCCTCGCACCCCCGTGGCCTATCCTCCGTGTCCTTCGGCGCATGGCGCACTCCCACCGCTTCGAGCCGGACGGGGAAGGGGGCACGCACGTGTTCGACGAGATCGAGTGGGAGGTGCCAGCGGCCGGAGCTGTGGACGCCCTGGCGGCTCCCGTGGTGGAGCGTACGCTGGAGAGGCTATGTGCGTTTCGTGAGCGCCGTCTCTACAACGACCTCACACTACACGGGCGATGGCGGAACCGTCCCCGACTCGCTATCGCGATCACGGGTTCCGGTGGCCTGATCGGGTCTGCCCTGCGGCATTTCCTCACGACCGGAGGACACCGTGTCGTATCCCTTGTGCGCAGCAAGGACCGTGCTCTATCTCAGAAGGATGCGGTCTACTGGAATCCGGACCGGGACGAGATAGATGTGGAGGGACTGCGTGGCGTGGACGCCATCGTACACCTAGCTGGAGAGCCGTTGGTTCAGCTACCGCGCTGGACGGCGGAGAAGAAGCGGCGGATCATCGAGAGCCGAGTGCGCGGGACCGAGCTGATCGCCAGCACCGTGGCTGCCCTCCACGATGACGGGCCCACGACGCTAGTCTCTGCCTCGGCGGTTGGTTATTACGGCGATCGTGGCGACATGGTGCTCACGGAGGAAGCAAATTCCGGAAAGGGGTTTCTCGCCGAGGTCGTGCAGGCCTGGGAGGGGGCGGCGTTACGTGCGTGCAGGGCGGGGGTGAGGGTAGTTGTGCTGCGCTTCGGTCCGGCGCTCAGTCCGGCTGGGGGGATGCTGGAGAAGATACTGGTGCCTTTTCGGATGGGAATCGGGGGGCGGGTTGGGAGCGGCAGGCAGTACGTTCCCTGGTTGGACCTTGACGACATGATGGGGATCATCATTCATGCGATTATGGACGAGAAGCTACAGGGACCAGTGAACGTGTGCGCACCGCATCCGGTACCCAACGCGACCTTCGCGGACGTCCTTGGGCGTGTGCTGGGCCGTCCCACGCTAATTCCTGTGCCGGCCCTGGTGGTTCAGGCAGCGCTTGGCGAGATGGGAAGGGAGACCATACTCGCGGGCCAGCGAGCCGAGCCCGCCTGCCTCCTCCAGTCGGGGTACTCCTTCCTTTTCAGGGGGCTCGAGGAATCGTTGCGCTTCCAGCTGGGACGGACGCCGCCGGATGCATTCCGTATGGGAGAGACTCGATGAGTCCGGGGCGATCTCCACCATTACAGCCGGAAGAACTGGATCCCGATCCGCTCAAGCAATTCGACAGGTGGTTCGAGGTCGCGCGGATGAGAAGAAGTATCGAGATACCGGAGGCCGCTTGCCTGTCCAGTGTGGGCGATGACGGTTATCCGGATGGGCGCATCGTCTTGCTCAAGGATCGCGACGCCCGTGGCTTCGTATTCTACACGAACTTCCATTCCGCTAAAGGCCGTTCGCTCGAAGCCGATCCCCGTGCCGCCCTTACCTTTTACTGGGAGAAGCTCACTCGACAGGTGCGTGTACAGGGCGACGTAGAACGGGTCAGCGAGGCGGAAGCAGACGTGTATTTCGCTACCCGCTCCCGCGGCAGCCAGATCGGTGCCTGGGCTTCCGATCAAAGCGCCGTGCTCCCGAGCCGGGAAGCTTTGCTCGAGCGGGCCGCAGAGATCACTGCTCGTCATGAAGGCGAGCGCATCCCGCGACCCCCCCATTGGGGAGGGTTCCGCGTAGTGCCGCATTGTCTCGAATTCTGGCAGGGGATGCCCGACAGGCTACACGACCGCTTGGTGTATCGGCGGGTGGGGGAGGAGTGGCGGGTCGAGCGCCTTCATCCCTGATGTGCTTCGGGGAATCGCGCGGGTCACCGCGGCACGTCCGCGGGGTCGACGGAACCGTCCGTGGCGATGAGTGGGTACGCGCGTCCCTCGGCGCGCATGCGCCTTGCGAGCCTCGGGTATCCCCACTCGAACAGCAGGTTCCGGTATTGCTCCGGATCCAGTCGAGAATGGGCATACAGCCCGGCGTCCTGACGCTGGCGAGCGGCCTCGTAGAGTAACAGGGAGGTGGCTACCGAGACGTTGAGTGAGCGGACCATCCCCATCATAGGGATCAGCCCGAGCTCGTCGGCCAGGTCGAGCCCTCCGTCGCTCAGGCCCTGGAGCTCCGACCCCACTAGCAGCGCGGTGGGCTGGGTGAAATCGATCTTCCGGTAGTCACGTGCACCCCTTGTGGGATGGGCTGCGACCACACGGAAGCCACTGGCGCGGAGTGCCGTCACCGCCGTCGAGATGTCCCGATGGCGCCGCACCGGGACCCACTTGGATGCGCCCGCCGAACTCCCTGCCGAAATCTCCAGTCCCCCTTCGGGTGGGACCGCGTGGGCCTCTAGCACCCCGACCGCGTCGCAGTTCCTTAGAATGGCGGAAAGGTTGTGGGGTTTGTGCACCCGGTCCATGAGCACGGTGAGGTCGGGCTGGCGCAGGTCGAGAACGGCACGAAGTCGACGGTAACGCTCAGGCGTCAGGAGATCCCCCTTTTAGAAGTTGATTATATTGGCGAAGATCGACGTCTCGGCACAGAGATTGAGGTCAGATCAGACGTGGATGGCGAGCTATTCGTCTAAGTCGGGATATGGGGGACGTCCGCGTTCCTTCGTACGTACTACCTCGATAACATCCAGGTGGTGATAGGGCTTCTCAAACTTTTACAGCATCACGCCGGGGTGGCGGAACGGTAGACGCAGGGGGCTTAAAACCCCCAGGGCTTAGGCCCATGTGGGTTCGACTCCCACCCCCGGCATACCATTATATAACAAGCACTTACAATACAACAACGACCCTTCGGTTTAGGGTCGTCGTTGTCCGTTTTATGCCGTATCCGAAAAAATGAAAGAGGGACAGACTATCGGCGTGTCTCGTTGATCGGCACGACCTTCCGGGGCTCAGCCGCAAGGCGCGCGAGCTTTTCGACGTCGTCCTGGAGGGAACCAAATGTCAGCGTGTCGCCTCTATTATACAGGGAGGAAGGGCGGATGTCGTGTTCCGTTGATGACCGTCCTCCGGGTCCATCCCTTAGTAAAGTATTTCCCGGCGATTTGCAGGTCTATCACGCACCTTAGGTGCCGTGGATAGTTCGCCCGACTCAACGCTGCTTTCCAGGGCAGGTACGCCATCCAGCGCGAGATCGGCGAGGGCGGAATGGCCGTGGTCTATACATTGGCCAAGGACCTGAAGCTCAGCCGCAACGTTCTCCGTTGGTGTGCACAGGTCCCGTGTATTACCTTTTAAGGTGGCGCACCATACCAAATAGTTAGGGAGTCGGAGGGTAACTGAG
>DEAG01000024.1:28599-87823 GCA_002346665.1 Gemmatimonadales bacterium UBA2988 | reverse complement strand
TTGGTAGGCCGTTACCCTACCAACAAGCTGATACGCCGCGACCTCCTCTTCGAGCGGAAGCTTACAAGTAGAGGCCTCCCTTTAATGCCACGGCCATGCGACCACGGCACATCATGCGGTATTAGTCCGGGTTTCCCCAGGTTATCCCCCTCTCAAAGGCAGATTGGTCACGTGTTACTCACCCGTCCGCCACTCGGCTCGATCCCGAAGGACCGTCCTCGTACGACTTGCATGTGTTAGGCACGCCGCCAGCGTTCATCCTGAGCCAGGATCAAACTCTCCGTAGAGTTGAACTGCTCATTACAGAACGCGATCCCGCGCACGGACTCTTTTAGGTCCGCTGCAGATCAAACGCTCGGAATTGCTACGTTGGTTACCCATGCGCGAGTCACCTCGCGCTGACGGAAGGACGTAGTGCCTCCCGCCGTGGGCCCGCCCAATCTCTCGACCTAGGTTTTCAATCAGCGTTGATGCCGCCCAACAAAGCGCAGCGGCCGGATTCCCACATCGGCTCGCTGCGAGATCGACAGACTAACCACCGCTATCCATAGTGTCAATCGCTTCCACGACACCTGGCGAAGCCAGTCCGGAGCTCATTCGGGAAGGTGAGCGACGGGATTCGAACCCGCGACCTCCAGGACCACAACCTGGCGCTCTAACCACCTGAGCTACGCCCACCGTTCAGCGGGCAGCGACGCCACCCTTGAAACGCCGGCACGCGGGCCGACCGTTACGAAAAAAAATACCCGATCGCGACTTAGTACTCAAGGAGCCGGCGCACCCCATGGTGGCGACATTAGACACCTCGTCAGGCCGGACCGGGTGGGGAGGTGGGATTACAAGTGCGCCTGGCAGGATTCGAACCTGCGACCCTCGGCTTAGAAGGCCGATGCTCTGTCCAACTGAGCTACAGGCGCAAACCTAGCGGGCCGGGCCGTGACTCTTCCCCAAAGCTAGGAGTGCAAAGGAGGCCATGCAACGAAACGGATCACAACTGAGCGAACACGAATGCTCCCTCCGCGTCACCCGTGCAGTCAGTAGCGGTGACACTCCCCAGGAGTCGGGTACCCTGATCGAGAATCGCCCCCGAAAGCGCCAGGGCATTGAACGTTGTACTTGAGCTCCAGCCGAACGCGCGCGGCGTCTTCGATTCTCCCGTAACCACTGGCCTGACCGATCAGGCCAGTGGACGAAAACCTTGCTCTCAGGTCCCTTCCCCGCTGGCTGAGTGTCAGCACGCCCACAACTTCTTGGCCCTCTACCTCCAGTGCCCCCGTCCAAGAACCTTCCAGCCTAACTGTGGATGGATCCCCCCCGACCCGGATGATGCCGCACGCTGGGATCACCAAAACGATAAGGACCCAGCAGTATCGCACTTTTCTCATCACTCCCCCTTTCCGCGCCACGCTCATGCGTACCTGCTAACCCGAACGAGGGCCCGTTGGGGCCGGCCCTGCTCCACGTGTACTACTACCCTCAGGACCCCTTGGAGATGACCATAGTCATAGCAACTAGCTAACCCGGTATAATTCGCGTCGGCACCCATGGATTTTAGCACGTGCTGGAGTCCTACGGGCGGCTCTCGGGCCCGTCATCCGCGAGAGGCACGCGCGCTTTGTGGTGTTGCGGGAAAATGAGGGAAGCAGTAACGGCGATGCCGAGCATTGCCCCCACAATGCCTAGGGAGAGACCGATCGGGATCTCCACGTGGAAGTAGGTAATCAGCATCTTCACCCCCACGAACGAGAGTACTCCGGCCAGTCCTAGGTTCAGGTAGTGGAATTTCTCGATAACCCCGGCAAGGAGGAAATACATGGAGCGGAGTCCCAGGATGGCAAACGCGTTCGATGAAAACACCAGGAAGGGGTCTCGTGTGACGGCAAAAATGGCCGGGATCGAGTCCAGAGCGAAGACAACGTCGGTGGTCTCCACCACAACGAGCACCACAAACAAGGGAGTCGCCACCAGACGTAGTCGTCCTCCAATCAGGGATCGAGTGAAGAAGCGAGTCCCCTCGTAGCGAGGGGTCATAGGGACGTAGCGACGGACCAGCTTGAGAACGGGATTCGCCTCTGGTTCGACCTCCAGTTCGTCGTGGGTTGCCATGCGAATCCCAGTGAACACCAGGAACGCACCGAAGATGTATATGATCCAGTGGAACCGATCGATCAGAAGCCACCCCGTGGCAATCATCACCCCGCGAAGAACAAGTGCGCCGAAGATGCCCCAGAAT
Organism: Gemmatimonadales bacterium UBA2988; assembly: GCA_002346665.1. Taxonomy (GTDB): domain Bacteria; phylum Gemmatimonadota; class Gemmatimonadetes; order Longimicrobiales; family Gaopeijiaceae; genus UBA2988. The sequence goes on along the minus strand of DEAG01000024.1, from coordinate 85,590 downwards.
AGGACGCGGTGTTGGTATTGGGCGGGTACGCGGAAATAGCTAAAGATGAGGATGAACACGAAGACGTTATCTACGGACAGAGCCAACTCGATGAGGTAGCCGGTCGTAAATTCCAGCCCCGCACCCAGGCCACTCCGGTAGAAGATCCAGAGGTTGAATACGGCAGCCGAAGTCACCACGACCACCGTCCAACGTGCAGCCTCCCGAAACCCGATTACGTGCGCCTTGCGATTGAAGACGCCCAGGTCGATCGCGAGCATCGTCAGGATGAAGAGCCCCAAGCTCGCCCACATCCAGAGCTGTCCCATCTCACCTCTCGATGGTATAAGGGCAGTGTTCGCTCGGCGCGGGCCGGCGAAAGACAAAAAAAAACGAGACCCTCGCCCAGGCCCTAACCCTGGGACGAAGGTCTCGCCCTGACGTGGGGGATCGTCTGATCCCGCAGATCCCGGCCGGACCGTGCGTGCACACACTGACCACGCACACGCAGTGTTGACGATCGGCCGCCGACACTATAACGGTCGGTAGGCTACTCCCCTTCTATGGAGAAGCTACCCGCGAGGGCAGAGCCTAGTCAATCGTCTGTCGTGATAACCTCGGTAAGCTACCCGGCACCACAAGATGTGGGGCCCGTAAAATTAGGCTAACGATTTGCGGGTGCCCATCGAGACCTTCCATTAATGCTGCACCGACCCGAATATACTCTCCACTTCATTGGGCCAAAAGGCAGCGTAAAACAGACCCGCCCGTTGATCTAGAACGCACAAATTTAAAGGAGTGATGGCTCTTGGGAGGAAACTTCATGTCGAAGAAAGTGACGTTTGCTTTGTGCCTCGTCGTGGCCGGGTGCGGACCGAAACCGGATTTCGTACCCTTTACCGTATACGCAACCGGAGAGACCGCAGTCTACGGATACGTCACGGACCTATATAGTTGCGGATTGGAGGATGCCCATGTCGTTGTAGAAAACTCCGACTTACGTGCTCTTACCAATTCGCGGGGCCAATATCGTCTACGCCTCCCTGCTTCGACCTCACACGGTTTTACCGTGGAAAAATCGGGGTTCAACCAAGTCAGCGTTAGAGTCGAGGTAGGTGCGAATCCCCTTCGCCATGATGTCCAGCTTCTGAGCGAGTGTAAAGACGGTAACTGCCCGGCATATAAGCCCCCCTGTCAGGCCGCCAGGATGTCCGAATGACTGATCGACCACCACCTCAACCGGAGCACTCTGTTAACGCGGTCTGGCTCTAGGGCGTATACACGTTCAAGTGAGAGCGCCGCCTCACCACCGAGCTAGTTCGTCGCCCCAATTTCATTTCTTCTGGGCCCCACGCAAAAGCAGGATGAGACCTCAGTAGACGACTACGGCACCACGCATTCTCCGTCATAGTGCCCCGGGATGAAGTACGCCATCTCCCAATAGCCCCGCAGGTCGACCGGTAACTCAAATGTCATGCTACCCCGCGCAGCGGACTCCACTTTTGGCACCGTTTGAAGGCCGGCCCCCTTCAGCACACAAAATACGATTTATGCTACGAGTAGGCGTGACCTGCCGTGCAAACCATCGATATCGTTTATACCAGCTGTTCAAACGTAAACAGGAAGATCAGCGTTAGGGCGAAGAAGGCCAGTAGCAGATAGCTGACTTTGTCTACCTTGCCAGGTAGCAGATACCAGCCGTTTTCCTTTTCGGGCAGCCCCTCGTCTTCGAATTTCTTTTGCTGTCCCCTGATTGAGTACTCGGACCACTCAGTCTGTATGCCGTCTATCAAGCGGCTCGCGATCAACGCGAAAACGCTGTTCACCCCGCCGCCGAACAGGCAATACCACGGCCATGCAATGCTGGTTTGTGTTGCAAGGTACCAGACCATCACGAAGCCCACGGCGACACCAACCAAAAGACCCTTTTCCGTCGTTTGTTTCGAGAGAAAGCCGAGGCCATACATGCTGAGTTTGGCACCGACGAAGTAGGAACCGATTTTGCTCAACGTCTGCAGTACAGAGCCTTCGAAAGCCGAGTAGATGATTGCTGGCACGATAATGGCGACCGCCCAAAAGACCGTAAACCAACGCGATGCCGTGAGGTAGTGCTGCGGTGACTCGTTCTTTCTGAAGTATTTCTCGTAAAAATCGACCGTCGAGATCGTCGCGAGCGAATTGAACGAAGAATCAAGCGATGACATCGAGGCCGCAACAATAGCTGCAGCTATGATGCCCATCAGTCCGGGCATGCCATAGTTGGCTGCGAAATCTAGAATGATCGTGTTGCCGTTCGCGAAGTCCCGTCCACCGTAGTAGCCGTAAAACAAAACGCCGAGGAAGAAAAACAAAAAGAAGATAAAAAACGCGACAAAGCCCATTAACAGAAATGACTTCTTGGCATCACCGATGTTCTTGGCAGCAAGCGTTCGCTGCACCATCATCTGATTGGCACCGTAAACAGTGATGTGATAAAGCGACATCGCGATAACACCAGTCCAGACGGTTGCCTCAACGCCCAGGTCAAACGAAAAATTCAGTGGGTTGGTTTTGCCTTGCGCTTTCAGATCGGCGAGAACTTCGGCAAGCGGCATTGGCATGCTATTGAGCAACGCAACCAAAATAATGGATGCGCCGACAAGCAATACGCCAGCCTGTATTACGTCTGTCCAGATGACGGCCGTAATGCCGCCCATCATTGTGTAGACCAGCGCGACAACAGTAACGATGACTATTGCCGTCTTGACATCAACGCCGGTGATGAACTCAATGACCAGGGACGTCGCATAAAGAATTGCCGCCGAGGTCAACACCTGTGATATCAAGAATACGCTGGAAATCACGACGCGAGATGTAGGCCCAAAACGCCGTTCCATATAATCGTAAATGGATGCTACGCCGCTGTTGAAGAAAAACGGTAGGAACAACGTAATCACTGCGAACACGACGATCGGGTAGTTCAAGTGGATCGCGATGACCGCAAGACTTTCCGAATACGACCAGGCGGGGGCGCCGAGGAACGACAGGGCGCTGACGTAGGTAGCGACCACAGAAATGCCGATCGCCCACCAAGGCGTTGTCCTGTGGCCTAGATAAAAATCCTCCGCGGTGCTGACTCTCTTACTCAAAACCCAGCCGAGCAACAGATTCAAGGATATATAGACGACTAGGATCGACCAGTTGAGTGTTCCAAAATTCGACATACGCTCCTGGACTATCCTCCTATTGCGCCGTCCAGCCGCCGTCGACTTCGAGGCTATGGCGAGCACCCATTGCCGCGCCTGGTGATACCAGGTACAGGACGGCCGCAACGACATCGTCGAGACCGGAAAGTTTCTTGACCGGGATCATGCCGAAGACGAATTCCCTGAACTCCCGGTCATCCAGCATGGGTTCCGCCAAAGACGCCTCCACTAATTGTTGGCGCAATCGAATTGACGCGAATTCTACCACCATCGCTTTAGTCAAACCCCCAACTGCAATAGTATGGAGTGGCGGGGCGTGGCGCAGCTCGGTAGCGCGCCTGCTTTGGGAGCAGGAGGCCCCCGGTTCGAATCCGGGCGCCCCGACTTATAGAACATAAAGCCATATACGAAGTTAAGTGACCTGATATCATCCATTCCTTCAGGTCCTGAACAACGATATTACGCAATCTTCGAATTATCATATTGTTCACGGTCATCGCCTGCGGTGGAGGCGACGGTGGTGGTGGTGGTGGTGGTAGCCCAACTGCACCGGTGACACCACCCAAACCAGTGGTCACGCTCGATCAGCCTAAGGGCCATACCAACCTGCCCGACGTTACAATCTCCGGGTCAACAACCGCAAACTCCACGCTCCAGATTTCCGGAGGCGCTAATGCTATGGCTGCAACAGCAAGCGCGGCGGGCACCTTCAGCACGTCGGTCCTCCTCAAGGTCAATCAAACAAACCGAATTTCCGTAGTCGCGACTAACTCGTCCGGTACTAGCAGCACCGCAGCAGTCGTAACTGTCGTTCACGACGATATACCGCCGGAGGTGGATGCGGACGTTGGCCGTTACGCAGGTGCAGATCCTTTCCCATTCACGGGAACCACTGAAGCAGGGGCCGAAGTGACCCTGACATCAGCCATAGACACGGCCCAAACAACGGCCGATACCAACGGAAGATTCCAACAAGAGATCCACTTGATCCCGGAAGAATTCAACGAACTTACGCGCCGGCAGATACCATCGAATTGACACTGGAGTTGCGGAACGACTCCGCCGACCCTTTGGTGCTCGATTTCGTAACTGGCCAACGCTACGATTTCGTCATCCTCAGAACTCGGGAAGACACGGTCTGGTCCTGGAGCAAAGGGAAAGCTTTCACACAGGTTTTGGGGCAGGAGACAGTGAAGCCCGATCAAGGTCTAGTATATAGCGAGCGGATCAGGCCTGAGCTTCCGCTTGGCACATTTCAGATCCACGGCAGAATCACAACTCGTAAAAACACGCTCGCAGATTCTACGGTGATAGTAATCCAATAACCGCAGTGATAACTGGCATCTGCCGAGGACCCGGTTTGCCACCTGCTGGATACCCAGGAACAGGATTTGGTGGATGTATGCAGGTGGATTCCTGCGTCTGGCGCAGGTCTTCCAATCAACGGCAACTAGGCCCCGCCCCCCTCCTTGGCATCCAGCCACGCTTAGCTATCAAGCGGTGTACACCTCGAGGAACTCGATGTCTCAAAAAGGTGCTGGTTTCCACAAAATTAAGAAGACGTGCCTAGAAACATGGCACTTCGGGCATGCCTCCCGTACATTGGGCTATACGACGCACATGAGACTGATAGCACTGGAGCTCCGATGAAAACCCACGACATTCAGTGGTACGATCTCTTCCAACGACGTACAACACGACGTGATTTCTTTCGGGTAGGAGGCAGCGCGGCCGGATTGATTGCCCTCGGAACCCTCCCTGGATGTGGGACGGAGCGGAGTTTTAGCTTTTCTTCTAACCCGTTCTCATTCGGCGTCGCATCCGGTGACCCGTCGGCGGACGGCTTCGTGCTCTGGTCTCGCCTGGCTCGCGAAGCGCTGGACAGTGGCGGTGCGCTGACCGAACAAGTCGCAGTGACTTGGGAACTCGCAGAGGACGAGGCCTTTTCACGGGTCGTGCGGTCAGGATCCGTGCTCGCCATTCCCGAACTTGGTCACTCAGTCCACGCGGAAGTCGACGGACTCGGCGCCGGACGGGAGTATTTTTATCGTTGGGTCACCGGTGGCGAGTCCAGCCCAGTAGGTCGGGCTCGCACGGCCCCCAGCGGCTCACCTGAGCAGGTGCGTTTCGCTTTCGCGTCTTGTCAGAACTACGAGCACGGATATTTCACTGCGTTACGTCACCTGTCTATGGAAGACGTAGATTTCATTGTACACCTTGGTGACTACATCTACGAAAGACGTTTCGACGATTTTGGCGTGCGGGAACATGAGATGGCTGAGATCGAGGTCACGACGCTGGAACAGTACAGGGCGCGCTATACGACCTACCGGCTGGACCCGGACCTCCAGGCCGCGCACCACGCTGCGCCCTGGATCGTTTCAACCGATGATCACGAGGTGGACAACGACTACGCAGGCATCATCCCTGAAGACGACCAAACGGTCGAGCAGCTAATACTCCGCCGGGCGGCTGGGTATCAGGCTTTCTACGAGTTTATGCCCCTCCGACGCTCGTCGATGCCGTCGGGACCCGACCACCCCATGTATCGCCGGCTTCGGTTCGGTGACCTCATTGACATGAGCGTGTTGGACACCCGCCAGTACCGAAGTAACCAGCCTTGTGGCTGGTACTTTGAAACCGGTTCGGAACCCAGCTGTGCCGAACACGTCTCGCCGGATCAGTCCATCCTCGGGGAGACGCAGCGCGATTGGCTCCTCGAAGGTCTAGGAAACTCAGAGGCTCGGTGGAACGTCCTCGCACAGCAAGTCCCGGTAGCTCGGTTACGTGGACGAACGCCCGAAGGAGAAGAGACCTGGTCCATGGATAAATGGGACGGCTACCCAGCCGAGCGGCAGATTCTTCTGGACCATTTGGCGGAAACTCGTACATCGAATCCGGTCGTGCTCACAGGTGATGTCCACGCGAGCTGGGTATCCGATCTGAAACGCGATTTCGAAGACATGGCTTCCGAGACAGTCGGTACCGAGCTGGTAGGGACGTCACTCGCATCGGGGGGAGACGGCCAAGACATGACCCCCAGGGGGGAAGCGCTCCTTTCCAATAATCCTCACACCAAGTTCTACAACGGTCAGCGTGGATATGTAGTGTCCACCGTCACTCCCGAGAGTTGGACCGCTGACTATCGTGTGGTCCCATTCGTGCAGGAGCCCGGCGCCGACATCGGGACTCGAGCGACCTTCGTTGTAGAAGCAGGGCAACCCGGCGCCGAGCTGGCCTAGACAGAGAAGCACGGGAGCCTCCGGCACACTGCGGCCGACGACGTCAGCCACCTCCGCTTCGCCAGTCTGGAGGTCTAGCGCCAGGCAAGGTCGGAAGCTCTGGCCCGCTCCTAAATGTTATCGCTATAACGATCGTCTGACCGTTTCAAGCTAGCTAGGAGGGTTCAGCGGCCTGCACCGCGTGAAGGATGAGACCTAGCACGATCACAACGGAGCCCGTTGCAGCCCACGTGCTGGGCACCTCGTTGTGCACCGCCCAGGCTAGAAGCGTGCTCAGAACCGGCTCGAGCACAAGAAGCAATGCCACATCGAACGCGCGAGTTCCACGGACACCCCGCACCAGGCACACGTAGGCGAACCCTATTTGGAACACCCCCAAATATCCGACGATCGCCCAGTCGATCGGCGTGCCGCCAACCAGTGGCCACGCGAATGGCAAGCAGAATACGAACGCTAGTGTGTTTCCCAGCACGATCGCGATACCTGCTGGGTCACGACCCGGTGCGCTCGATACCCTGCCGAGCCAACGGATACCCACGATGGTGAGTGCAAAGGTCACACCGCTTGCCAACGCGGTGATGTTACCTGCAACCGGGCTCGGCGCAGTGGCGAGTGGCGGTTCCGCCGTGACGAAGAAGAGCACCGCTCCAGCACCGAGTAGCACTACCACCGGGAGGTCGATTCGGCGCAGGTGCTCACGAAGCAGCAGTGGCCCAAGCAACAGAACGTAAAGGGGAGCCGTCGTCTGCAGGAAGATCGCATTCGTGGCGGTGGTGAGTGTGTTAGCTGTGACGAAAAGGATCATGGTCACAGCTAACGCCACGCCTACCAGGAGTGCTCGTATATCGAAGCCACGCCACGCCGGAACCAGCACAACTAATACGGTTGCTGCGATTCCAGAGCGCAGCCCCGCGATCTGCCAATTCGACAACAAGGACAACTTGATCGCGGCACCCCCGGTCGCGAAGAGCAGGGCCGCTAGCACTACGTAGATGCGAGCTCCGACGAATCTCACGGGGCTGCGGGTTTCAATCGGGTTGCACCAATCGGTTTAATCCTGTGGCTGGTGAGCTAGACGGACCGTATGAGTATTACTACGAGAATGGCGAAGTAGGGAGGAGGGGCACCATCCCGGGAGTACGGTGATATGGTTCGTAGATGGTGAGGTGGTCATCCACGACCCCCGCCCCCCAGCCTAGAAGACAACCCCTAGCTAGCCCCTCAGCCCCCCCCTCCGTGGCATCCAAGCTACCTAGCACTGTTATGCGCGCCACGAGTTGCGGGTCCGAGTGGAGTAGGGGCAGGAAACCCCTGGTTCGAATCCGGGCACCCCGATTGACCTAATATAAACTCCTGCAATCATTTACGAATTTGCAGAATTATCCATAAGGACACCGATTGGGCAGTGGGTGAGCCATAGGACCTATTGCGAGGCTGAAAAGGGTCTTCCAGTCTGCCCCCACTTTTCGCCAATCGTGAGGAGCGCTCCTAATGTTCACAGAGATGCTTGTGTATCAATGGTGGCTAGGGTACCTTGAGCCCAAGAGCGTGGTGATGAGACCTCTCACCTATCGAGGAGCGCCGGATGGGGGCGGACCGAACTCAGTCTTCCGCTCTTTAACACATGGCACCTGTCGGGCGTCATCTCTAATGCGTGTATACGACAGCGGAACCAGTTCTAGGAGAAGTCGGAACATGAAGAACCCCCTGACGCTTGGATTCGTGTCTCTGGGCATGATCTCGCTAGCCGCCTGCAGCGACACTGCCAGCCCCGCTGGCATGGAGGACTCGCTACTAGAGTCACTGGTTACCCTAGACGTCGCTTCGGTGTCAGGCGACGCGTTCATAGAGGACGTGTCGGAGTTGTGGCTGGACCTAGAGGTTGGTCTCGGAGACATGTTCGCGGCGTCCGCTGAGTCCGCTGAGGTCAAGGGCCGGTCCTCCCGCACTCGAACCGTCACCAAAACCTTCTACGACGCTGAAGGGAACGAGCAGGACGACTACGACAAAGCCACTACGGCCTCGGTCCACATTGTGAGCGAGAGCAGTGGGGAGAGGAGTCGCTCGAACGAGTCCGGCACCAAATCCTGGTCCAGCTCCACCTCACGGACCAGGGATAAAACTATCACCGGTCTAGAGGGTGACGAGACCACCCGCACAGCCAACGGGACCGGTACGAAGTCGAAGTCCCGGAGTCACCACTCCGACGAGAATGGTGACCGCAGCTACGACATGACCGGTACGACAGTCATCTCGGACGTCGTCCACGCTGTTCCAAAGAAGGAAAATCCATACCCACTATCTGGTACTATCACACGTGACATAAAGGTGGTCATCGTCAACGGCCGCAACGGTAACGAAACACGCACCAGGCACGTAGTCGTCACCTTCGACGGCACACATTTAGCTCAATTCACTGTCAATGGCGAGTCATTCGAAGTAGACCTGTCGACACGCGGCAAACGCAATCCCGTACGTAAGCGTGGAAAGTAAGTACTGGTCGTTGTTGCGTACTACACCGGCGTGGGAGGGGAAACCCTCCTACGTTTGCGTTTCAGGGTACCGACGGCTGGCCAAGTCCCTTTTCCCTTAAGATACGGAGCCGTAGAAGAGGACCTACACAGGTGGATCACACCCGTGTGCCAAGGCAGCTGACCACTGTTAGTTCCCCACCGCACCCGCGTCGACATTCCTGGGATCAGCAGCCCCCAAGCGGTCACCGCTAGCAGGATCGATCATGATGGAGTGGGCAAGGCCCTGTCCTCCCCGGACTGACACCTCATAGCCTCGGCGCTCAAGTTCGGTCACGGTCTCTACGGACACTCCATCCTGCTCGATACGAACGTTGTCGGGAAGCCACTGGTGGTGTAGACGAGGAGCGTTCACCGCTTCCTGGATGTTCATGTCAAAATCGACAACGTTCAGGATCACCTGCATGACGGTGTTGATGATCGTCCGGCCTCCCGGGCTCCCCACCACCGCAACCAGATCTCCGTCCTTGGCCACAATACTTGGTGTCATGCTGGATAACATGCGCTGCTCCGGACGCGCGAGATTAGGCACGGTGCCGATAAGTCCACGATCGTCGGTGAGGCCGAGACCCGGGTTGAAGTCCCCCATCTCGTTGTTGAGGAGAAATCCTGCGCCGGGAACGGTGATAGCCGAGCCGTACCCGTATTCGAGGGTGTAGGTGACGGAGACTGCCATGCCGTCCCGGTCCACCACGGAGTAGTGTGTGGTCTCGGGGCTCTCGTAGGGCTCCGTGACGTCTGTGGGCTCGGACACACTGGCGTTGAGTGGGTCGATCTCGTCACGCAGCTGTTCGGCATGCTCCTTGGCAGTCAGCCAGTGCAGAGGCACGTCCACGAAATCGACGTCAGCCACGTACCGGGCTCGATCCCGGTACGCCCGGCGCATGGCTTCCGTAAGGTGGTGGATGTAGTCAGCTGAGTTGTGTCCCATGGACGCAAGGTCGAATCCCTCAAGGATATTGAGCATCTCAACCAGAGCGATGCCCCCGCTGGACGGGGGCGGCATGGAAATGATGTCGTAACCTCTGTACGTGCCCTTGATGGGAGTGCGCTCCCTCGCCTGGTAACGGGCAAGATCCTCCAGCGTAATGATCCCGCCTCCACGCACCATCTCCGCCACCAGCAAGCGGGCGGTCTCTCCCTTGTAGAACCCGTCCCGCCCGTCGTTGCCAATGCGCTCCATGGTCTGGGCCAAGTCGGTCTGCACAAGCCGGTAGCCGGGATCGAGGGGACGGCCGTCTATGGAGAACGAGGCCACGGTTCCCACGTAGGGGGCCCCTCGCCCTTCCACCAGACGTTGCAACCCACGGGCCAGGCGCTCGGTGATCTCGAAGCCGTCCCGCGCCAGACCCACGGCTGGGCTCACCAACCGCTGCCACTCTTGATTGCCGTACAACCGGTGTGCCTTCCAGAAGCCGGCTACGGTGCCAGGTACGCCTACAGCCAGGTGGCTGTTGTGATGCTTGGTGGAAGAGTACTCGCCGGACTCGTCAAGCCACATCTCCGGGTGCGACGCCAGCGGCGCCTTCTCTCGGAAGTCGATCGCCGTCGTGGCCCCGTCGGCAAAACGGATCACCATGAACCCGCCACCCCCGATATTGCCAGCGGACGGATGGGTCACGGCCAACGCGAGGCCCGTGGCGATGGCCGCATCCACGGCGTTCCCTCCGGTAGCCAGAACCTCGGAGCCAGCCTTACTAGCGTGGAGACTCTCCGACACCACCATGCCATGAGGCGCCCGTGCCGGCTGAACCGTGTCTGCTGTTACGCTCGCCGGGGCAAGCGTGGCTAGCGGCTGAACTGCGGTGAGTCCCGTGGTGCCCAGCCACAGCAAGACCAGGATCGCGAAGGCAAATAAGGGACGACGTTCAGTCATGTTGAATACCTAGTGGGGGACATCCGGCTTGATAAAGATGAAGTCACCTATCCTATTATCCAAGACGCTCTTCAAGCTCGCGCCGTACTCCTAACACACGTCTACCACGATGCGGAATGTGTTGCTTTCCTGCACGGTGGCGACCCCTTATCCACCATCGACTGCAGCCGTGAGATCAACAGTTTCTTGAGACATACCGTATCGAGGCGACTCCCAACGCATAGCCACTCCCACACCTCTTGGTTATTGTGCCGGTTCCTTCAAAAATGCCGGAACCAAAAGAGGACGCCATGCGTCTGCACAACGCTCTCGCCGCTCTAGTGCTGGCGGCCCCCCTTCCCAGTACGCTCGTAGCCCAAAACGCTCGCCAGGCCGCTTCCTCACAGAACGGAATGGTAGCCACCGCCCATCCCCTGGCCACAGAAGCAGGCGTACGCATGCTGGAGGTGGGTGGTAACGCCGCCGACGCCGCCCTGGCTGCGGCCTTCGCCACCGCCATCGTCGAGCCCAGTATGAACAGCATCGGCGGGCGGAGTCAGATCCTCATAGGGCTCCCGGACGGGAGCATCGTAGGGATCGACGGCACAACCCAGGCGCCATGGGACTACGACTACGACACGGCTCCTCAGGCGGAGTATGGGTACCCTGTCATCGGCATACCCGGCGCGGTAGCAGGCCTCATGCGACTCCACAACGAGCATAGTTCGCTTTCTCTTGATGCGGTGATGGCTCCGGCCATCGACTACGCGGAAAATGGCTTCCGGGTCCTGTCCAACGAGGCGTCGCGGCAGATGCGCAACGCTAAGCGGTCCGCCGAATTTCCCGGTACTGCCGCTACGTATCTCAAGGAAAATGGGAAGCCACCAGTGGGCGGCGACCTACTCGTGAACAAGGACTACGCGACCACCCTGCGTGCCATCCGGGACGGCGGGCATGACGCCTTCTACAAGGGTGAGATCGCTGAACGGATGGCAACCGATCTGGCAAAGCACGGAAGTACAGTGAAACTCCAGGCATTCCATGACTACGAGGCCCTCGATTCGAGGATCGTGCGGGGAAGCTACCGAGGTTACGCCGTGGTTGGACTGGACGTGCCCGCCGCGGGATCCGTCGTCATCCAAGCGCTTCACATCATGGAGAATTTCGACCCCAACTCAATGGACGATGCGGAATGGGCCGCCATCACGGGCCAGGCGCTGGGCATCGCCAGCCCCGAGTTGCGCGTACTGGGGACCGACACCGCGGCGGCCCGGGCAACCTCCAAGGAATGGGCCGCTAGAATGATGAAGCGAGTTCGGGCACCGACCACTAACGGAACGGAGTACGGTGCTTACCTACCTGCACTAGATCCACGTGGCGACTGGCAGGGACACACCACGCACATCACTGTGGCTGACGAAAACGGCATGTTTGTGTCCCTTACCCAGACTCTGGGGCCTAACATGGGTTCGTCCGTGGTAACACCCGGACTAGGGTTCCTATACGCCTCGACCCTGGGTGGGTACTTGGGGCGGATGGAACCGGGTGAGCGTGCCCGTAGCTTCATCTCGCCTGTGATCGTACTGAAAGACGGCGTGCCTATCTTGGCCCTAGGAGCCGCGGGTGGTGCCCGCATCGTGTCGGGCGTAACCCAGGTCATATCCCGAATAATCGACGACGGCCTGACCCTAGCTGAGGCCATGGAGGCCCCACGGGTCCACATGAACCGAAACGGCAGTCTTGACGCCGAGACCTCCCCCGTCATCGGGTGGACCCCCGATGAGTTGGGTGACATGCGAGCCCTAGGCATCACTGTAACGGAAAACCCAGGACCTGGGGCTTTTTCTCGGGTGCACGCCGTCCAGTACGACCCAAAGTCCGGAATCTGGTATGGCATGGCTGACCCCGACTGGGAGGGCAGTGCTCGTGGCCCCATGCAGACGCAGGAACACTGACTCTCACAGGCAGCCCCATACGAAAGTTAGCCGCCTCCGGTTTGTGGCGTGCTTAAGGACACCTTTTTGAAACGTAATTCGTGGGGCTTAAACGGGTGGTGGTGATCAGCCCGCTTCGTCAACTGAACCCCCACGAACGGGTGCACAGTTCTGGCTGGTACCCTTAGGGGATCCTAGGGCTGCGCTGACAAGAGCTGGCACGTACTACAACACCCTCCAGGGCGTTATATTTAGGAGTGCCTAAATACACTTGTCTGGCGACCATGCGCATCCCTCGCGCGCTCCTCCTCGGGTTCTTCTTATCTACTCCCGCAGGCGCCCAGATCATGGTGGAACCGTCCTCCACCGTAGGAACTAGGGCACTCCAGATCGAAACCAGCCTGACCCATAGCAGGAAAGAGACGCTGCGCTCATGGAGCACACCGACCCTTGTGCGTCTGGGAATCGGTGAAGCTCTCGAACTGCGAGCAGAGTCGGATCTCTGGGTACGCGAGGCCTCCGGAGCTAACACACATACGGGAGTCGCGGACCTCTCCGTGGGACTCAAGTGGACGGCCACGGTAGGCCAGCCGGGGCTTAGCCTCCTCCTTCACACCAATCTCCCCACCGGCTCACACCAGTGGCAAAGGGAGGGTGTGCACCCATCGCTGCGAGGTATCCTAGAATGGAATCTGGCCGCGGGTGCGCACCTCGGCATCATGCCGGGGGTGGAGCGAAGCGGAATGGTGGACGGTGTCGAGACCACCGGATTCCTCGGGCTCGCTTTGGGGAAGGGTTGGGGCAAGCGTTTCCGGACTTTCTTAGAGCTGGAGCTTTATCATATCGCCGGATCTGGGACAGGCGGTAACACGGGAAACTGGAACGCGGGGGGCACCTACCTCCTCGGCTAGGGAACGCAACTCGATGCAGCGTTGTCATTCCCGGCCACCTCCTCCGCTTCGGACGTAGCCTTCACAGTAGTCTTCTCGCAGCTTTTCCGGTGGTAGCCGGATCGAGTCGGGCAGAGAACTAATTATCTTCTCACACCGTGCTGCCGCCATGAAGGTGGCACGACCTATATGTTCAGCAAACCGACCGAGAACCTATCGGGACTCGAGCCACTGATTCATCAAGTCCAGCGAAGATCGTGATTCGAAAGAGGCAGCGTCCGGATCCGCTTGCCGGTCGCGGCAAAGATCGCGTTGCATAGCGCCGGCACGACGGGCGGCAGCGCGGGCTCACCTAGCCCCGTCGGAGCGGCACCAGTCTTAAGGAAATGGACCTCTATCTCGGGCGGTGCTTGCTTCAGGCGTAGGAGCGGAAAATCGTGGAAGTTAGATTGTACAACTCGCCCTCGATCGATCGTGACCTCCTGCCCGAGCGTCTGGGCGATGCCGTCGAGCACCGCGCCCTGTACCTGGTTCTCTGCGCCGCTCAGGTTAACGATCTGGCTGCCGACGTCACCCGCTACCCAAACCTTGTTCACGCTCACGACGCCTGAGTTGCTCACGCTTGCTTCGACGACCTCAGCGAAGTAGCCACGGTGGCTGAAGTGGAATGCAATCCCCCGCCCAGTGCCTCGGGGAAGCTCGACCTTCCCCCACGCAGATCTATTGGCGACAAGTTGTAGGACATCACGCATGCGTGCGGGATCCAAGATTCGGCCCCGCCCCTCACTTCCCTCGGCAGCCTTATAAGCGGAGAGGATGTCGTAACGGAGTTCGAGGGGGTCTATCCCTGCAGAATGCGCGAGTTCGTCGATAAATGATTGCATCACGAAAGCAAGGCCATTGCTTCGTGGCGCTCGCAGATAGCCTGTGGGAATGTTGTACGGGATGAACGACGTTCCTAGCTCGTAGTTGGACACGAAACGCGCAGGGAACTCCGTGGCACGCATGCTAGCGGCACCGTGGTCAGGTCGACCACCTGTTCCAAAGGTCACGAAGTGGTTCTTCCACGCAACGACCTTGCCGTCCCCGTCTAGTCCGCCCTTTAAGTAATGGAAACCTGCCGGACGGTAGAAGTCGTGCTGCATGTCGTCCTCGCGCGACCAGACGAGCTTCACTGGAGCGCCCACCTCCTTCGCGATCGCGGCCGCTTCGACCATATAGTCGGTGTTGCCGCGTCGCCCGAACGCTCCGCCAGACCGGGTTATACGAACAGTGATCGCGTCTGCATCGATACCGAGGGTGCTCGCTATCATATCGCGGCCGCGCTCCGGCGATTGCGTCGGCGCCCAGATGTCCAACTGTCCGTCGTGGAAATGTGCGGTGCAGTTCTGCGGCTCGAGCGATGCGTGAGCGATGAAAGGATATGAATATTCGGCCTCGACGATCTTCGCCGCTCCCGCTAGCGCAGCGTCGGGATCACCATCCTGCGTAGATGCCACCTCCGGCTCGCTCTTCGACAGCCTGGCCGCTCTCGCGGCGAAGCCCACGCTCGAGTCGTTAGCATGCGCGCCTTCGGCCCATTCTACCCGGAGTTTCCTGCGTGCCTTGTTAGCTTGCCACCAGGAGTCTGCTACGATCGCCACACCTCCCAACAGCCCTGCCAGGTTGTCTCCGCCCGGGACGATGAACGCATGCTGCACTCCCGGCTCTGCCACCAACTCATCCAGATTGGCACTCAGTACCTTGCCCCCAAACACGGGGCACTTACCGAATACCGCGTATTTCATCCCGGGAAGGGTTACGTCGATGCCAAACATCGGCTTGCCCGTAACGATACCCAGATTGTCGACACCTGAAACGCGGGTACCCACGATCTTGAAGTCCTTCGGATCCTTGAGCGGAACGTTGGCCAAGTCCGGAGGAGTCATCGCGGCAGCCCTGTCCGCGAGTTCCCCGTACGTAGCCCGACGACCACTCGCGCCGTGCAAAACCACGCCGGACACTGTCGTCAGCGCGGACGCGGGCACACCCCACATCGCAGCAGCAGCAGCCACCAGCATATGGCGCGCCGCTGCGCCCGTACGACGCATCGCGTCGTAGTTCCGAGGGGTCGCATAGCTCCCCCCGGCGCTCTGAGCAGTGAAGCGCTCGGTATCTAGCGGTGCCTGCTCCACCCGAACGTTCCTCCAAGCGACGTCGAGTTCCTCCGCCACGATCATCGGGAGAGAAGTCTTGATTCCCTGCCCGATTTCCGGGTTCTTGGAGATGATCGTAACAAGGTCGTCCGGGGTGATCCTGATGAAGACGTTGAGCGCGAAGTCGGCAGCAGGCTCAGAGCCTTCGAGCACACCTGCGCTCACAGGACTCGCCGAGTAAGCGCCGAACAGCACGCCGCCGCCCGCTAGCGTCGTGACACGCAAAAACTCGCGGCGGTCCAAGCCCGAAATCGTCGTTGCCATGGTCGTCGCCCCCTATTCCGTAACCACGATCGTGGCGGCCCGATGGATGGCCTCACGGATGCGCAGGTAGGTGGCACAGCGGCAGAGGTGAGAATTCATCTCACGGTCGATGTCAGTGTCACTGGGATGTGGTATTCTCGCGAGCAGCGCCGCAGCTGTCATGATCTGTCCCGCTTGGCAGTACCCGCACTGAGGAACGTCCACTTCCATCCACGCCTGCTGAACAGGGTGACTGCCGTCGGACGAAAGGCCCTCTATGGTAGTTACCTCCATGCCCTCCATGGACGAAATCGGGATCTGGCATGCCCTCTGAGGCTCGCCGTCCAACTGAACCGTGCACGCGCTGCATTGACCGATTCCGCACCCGAACTTCGTCCCCTTGAGGTCCAGTACGTCACGCAGAACCCACAGCAGTGGTGTATCGCTCGAGACGTCCACCGTGGTGGACTGCCCGTTGACCTTGAACGTGACAGACATCGTTAAGTCGCTCCGATGGGGTACGTTTCACCAACCATAAGGCTATGGGCTGTCCCCGACCAGTATTTTCGGAGTCTGGCAAATGACTGAGCGATGGGATCGGGTCGTCGAGGAGATCAACCCAGCGCTGGCTACTAGAAACTCGCGGCACGAAATGGGTGACATGGCGCATACCAACCCACAGACGAATACGTCCGCTAACTTTACGGCTCGCGACCAGCAGCGTGGCGCCATCCTGATGGCCACAGGAGACATGCACAAGCACCTGAGTCAATTGATAGCATACGCCCGCATGAATCAGATCGTGCCCCCGTGGAGCCGGCAGCGACGAGAGTTCACTCCTCACCCAATCGGCGCAGGTATTCGAACGAATAGAATCCAGTGTCGTGGCCGTCGCTCCAGACGAATTGGAGTGCATAGCGACCCACGTAATGGATGGCGGTTGGGTAGATCGACTCGGGGACCGTATCGGGTCGTAGCGTCCTGCGACCCGTCATCTCGTCGACACAAGAGGCGCACGGACAGCTGACCCTCAGCGTGCGCGGGGCAAGAACCGTTTCGGTTCCGTCCTGCCAGCGAATCGAGAGCGCCGCACCGTCGGCCGTCGGGCCAATCTTATCTGGTGTAGTGGTAGGATCCCGGGACATCACCGCACCCTTAGATGGGCCGCGAGGGCACGAAACGCCTCGCCGCGGTGGCTACGCTCGTGCTTCTCTCGAGCACTCACTTCGGCAAAAGTGCGGCCCAGACTGATTTCTCGGAACAGGGGGTCGTAACCGAAGCCGCCCGTACCAAGATAACGCTCGAGGATGACACCTTCCGCCGTCCCCCGGAACAAGGATGCGCGTCCCTCTTCCTCGACGAACGCGGCCACACACACGTAGCGAGCCGTCCGGCGAGTGGGGGCTACTCCCTCCAGTAGCGCCAGCAGATGGCGGTTATTGGCCTCGTCCTGATCCTCGCGCCCGGCCGTCTCGGAGAGGGGTGCGAAGCGCCGGGACCGCACGCCAGGCTGTCCTCGCAAAGCATCGACTTCGAGCCCCGAGTCGTCAGCTATTGTCGGCATCCCCGAGATCCGCTGAAAATAGGAGGCCTTGGAGTGCGCGTTCTCCTCAAACGTGTCGTAAGGCTCTAGGTCGTCCTCGGCCGGATCAGCCGGTATACGAGCGTCGTCGAGATCGAGCAACTCGAAACCAGGCATGTCACCCAGGATCGTGCGGATCTCTTCTATCTTCCCTGAGCTCCGCGTGGCCAGGAGCAGCTTCATCTTGGAGTGGCGATCGTTCACCGGCCGAGGACCTGGCGCTGGACATCAACAAGTGCGCTGATTCCGTTCATGCCAAGATCGAGGAGTTCATCCAGTTGGTCACGTCGGAACGGGTGACCCTCCGCGGTGCCTTGGACCTCTACCAGCCCGCCACTCTCGGTCACGACCAGATTCATGTCCACCTGGGCGGAAGAGTCCTCGACGTAGTCCAGATCGAGGCAAGCGACTCCATCTACTAGTCCGACGCTCACCGCGGCCACCAGCTCCCGTATCGGGTGTCCTGGGATGCACCCATTCGTCACCAATTCCTGACAAGCCAACGATAGTGCCACACACGCCCCCGTCACGCTCGCCGTCCGTGTACCGCCATCTGCCTGCAAGACGTCGCAGTCTACGGTTATGGTGCGGGCACCCAGGGCCGGCAGGTCAGTGACCGAGCGGAGTGATCGGCCGATGAGGCGCTGGATCTCCTGGGTGCGCCCCTTCGTCCCCGTGCGCTCTCGACCCGTGCGAGTATGGGTAGAGCGGGGCAGCATGCTGTACTCTGCCGTCACCCAGCCCGCTCCGCTCTTCTCCCGCCAGGCGGGCAAAGCCTCGGCCACCGACGCCGCGCACAACACGCGTGTATTCCCCGCCACTATCAGGCAAGACCCTTCTGCGTAGGGGGCCGCTCCGACCTCGATGGCTACGGTTCTCAGAACCCGAGATCCCCGGCCTTGGCTGCGGTCCAGTGTCATGATGGTTATCCTCGCTCGGGAACAGGAACGCCGGTACGAATTAGCTGCACCAGATCGGTCGTTGAGTACCCTTCATTGAAGGGAAGAACGCGGACTTGGCCCCCAGCAGCTTCCACCTCCGCACGTCCGATTACCTGCGCCGGATCATAGTCGCCCCCTTTAACCAACAGGTCAGGTAGAATGGCGGAGACGAGCTCGCGGGGCGTATCTTCGTCGAAGATCGTGACGGCGCTGACCGACGCGAGGCCGGCCAGCACGAGCGCCCTCGCTTCTTCAGAAACCAGGGGCCTACCCGATCCCTTGAGTGCACGCACAGAGCGGTCCGTGTTGAGGCCAACCACGAGTGCGTCACCCAGTCGCCGCGCGCTGTCGAGGTACTCCACGTGACCTGGGTGGAGAAGGTCGAAACAGCCGTTAGTGAACACGACCCGCATGGTACGCGGGCGTCCGAACCGAGCGAGCGAATCCTCCCGAGACAGGAGCTTCTCCGAGGGCCTCAGTAATTCTTTCATCGACTTGGGATCACGGGGGCGAGAGGCCGGGAAGCGTGTCATCCGGAATCCCCTGGATGACCTCGCCTGCGCCGCGCTCAACAAGGAGCCTCGCCACGCGCAGGCCAAGAGCCTCCGGATCGGATAGCCCTCCGCTACCATCGGCCAACACGACCCGCTTCCCATCAGGGCTCGCCACCAATCCCCAAAGCCTGAGCCCGCTGTCGTAGGGTAGCCCGAGCGCCGCGATGGGTGTGTTACAACCGCCCCCAAGAGCAGCTAGGAGCGCTCTTTCTGCCCTCACTGCGATGTGCGACGGAGGGTGATCCAAGGGCCGGAGGATCCGCTCCACCTTGGCATCCCCCAACCTAGTGATCAAGCCAAGAGCTCCCTGACCGGGAGCAGGAAGCCAGGAAGTGCGCTCGAGCGCCTCGGTGACCCGATGCCAGAGCCCCAGACGTCGGATCCCGGCAGCAGCCACTATGATCACGTCGAATTCTCCCCGATCCACTTTCGCGATGCGCGTGTCAAGGTTTCCCCGAATGTTGACGACGTCGACATCGGGCCGGAAGGCCGAAGCGAGGGCCTGTCGTCGGAGAGAGCTCGTGCCCACCCGCGCATCCGGTGGAAGGGTCTGTAGGGTGGGTGCCGCAGATGCGCCTTCAGGACCGACCATGACATCGCGAGGATCCTCGCGCTCGGGTACCGCGGCGAGGGCAAGGCCGGGCTCCAGCTCAGCGGGCAGGTCCTTGAGTGAGTGCACGGAAAGGTCAATGCGGCCCTCGAACAGTGCGAGGTCCAACTCCCGCGTGAAGAGGCCCTTCCCTCCGATCCGGGAGAGCGGGCTGTGCTGATCCCGATCGCCAGTGGTGCGGATCACCTCCATGCGCACGGACAGCCCCGTCGCTTCCAGGTCGGTCTTCACGATTCCGCTCTGGGCGAGCGCCAGCGTCGACCCACGGGTCCCAAGCACGAGGTCGGTGCTCATGCTGATCTCAAAGAACTCAACGCGAGGTCATGCTCACTGAGCCCCTCGATCGGATCGCCCGCGACGGTAACTTGTGGGGCAGCTGAGGCACCCAACCAGCCACCGCCAGTGGCACGAAGATCCCGAACAGAATGAACTCGGCGATAACGCCGAACAGCTTTGGAGGAGTGCCCCCGAAAAACAAGGTGGCCATCACGACGGTTGTCATGAGATCCACACCAGCGATCTTTAGGGATCGGTTCAGCCGGGGCATTCCCTCAGTCATCACACCCTTCCCCACCTACCAATTGGACTGGGCGCCGTCTACGATGCCTTGTACCAGCGTCCGGATCGCCTCCGCCCGCCCCGCTTCCTCGGTCTCGGTCGCTTCTAGGAACTGCCCTTCCGCACGCAGTGTCGGGGCACCCCAGTAGATTTCGTTGTTCACCTGGTCCACGATTTGGACCTGCGCAGTGATCGTGACCTGGCGCTGGAGGACCTCGGCCCGCTGGTCCCCATCCCCGGTACGGTAGTTCGGTGCGTTCACCTCGTACCGGACGATCTTTACTCGCACCACCGCGTCGGCCTCGTCGGAACTGGCAGCACGCACGCCTAGGGATGGGGCCAGGACCCTGAAAAGTTGCTCGTTGAGTTCACCGGTTACCTCAAGTCGAGCGGTTTCGTTCTCCACGGGGTCAACGGCCAGCGTGCGGATGTGTTCCGGGAAGTTCCCCCCGCGGAACTGATACATACACCCCACACACAGCAGCGCGAGCGTTAGCACTCGTACGACACGGGCAGGAGGACCCGTCACGGGGACAGCAACCAGATGTCGGGCGGGTACGGCTTCACCAGCGCAGCACGGTCGCGGCTCAACCTGAGCTCCCGAAAAGCCGCCAGATTGCGATAGGTGGCCTCAGTCGGATAATGGTCGGTAGACTCTTGCTCGAGCGTGACTCGCTCGACCGTCTGGCCCTGGCGTATCCGCTCCACCTCCTCGACCCCATCGCCCCTCACTGTGTAGCGCACGACCAGCCCGTCTGGCCTCTGGTAGCGAAGCCGTACCCGACCCTCCCCCAGGTTCTCCGCACCAAGAAGAGTGGTCTCGGCCCCCGGACGGAAGACTCCGAGCGTTCCCCACAGGAGCTCTGCAGGCGGGATGATCCCGTCGGGGGTCCCGTATGGTAACCTCAGGTCGTCATCCACAAGCGCCGCCCGGGCGACCGTCTCGCCATTACCGGAGAAGAGGTCGAGGCGTGCCTTGAAAGGAGGTTCTACCCTGGCCACGCCACGCCCCTGGAAGCGCGCATCGCGGTCGTTCATCGACCAAGAGAAGAGGATGTGGGCGGGTCTCTCCAAGCGCGTAACTGACTCCAAGCGCATAGCAACCCGTTTAGCGTCAAATGTGGGGACGGGTGTCGGCAGAGCGGAGGAGGCACAGGCCGAGATCGCAATTCCTATCAGCGCTACCGCCAAGTGCCGCAAACGTACACCGGACACTCGGAAACAGGGATCGGGCTGCGATATTTCTTCCATCTTGGAAAGGTAAGACCGCCTGCGCCGCGAGCGAAGTGGCGGCGCCCACAGTCGGTGGAATAGCTTAACTACCCATGTGCCGCCCCATCTATCTTTCCGGCGACGTCCATCTGGGCGCAATCTCGCGGGAGCGGGAGGACTCCTTCCTGCGCTGGCTTGAGCACGCCGGCGCACGTGCGGAGTGCGTGATCCTGAACGGCGATCTGTTCGATTTCTGGTTCGAATACGGGTCGGTCATACCCCGCGGCCATACCCGTGTCCTAGGCGCACTGGCCACGCTCGTTGACGGCGGTGTGCCGATCATGCTTATGGGAGGAAACCACGACTGGTGGGGCGGAAGTTACCTGGAGGAGGAGGTGGGGGTCACCTTCCTGCGCGAGCCGACGGTGCTTTCTCTGGCCGGTCACCGCACCTTCCTCGCCCACGGGGATGGGCTCGGCCGGGGAGACTTGGGCTACCGCCTGCTCCGGCTCATTATACGCAGCGGTCCCGCGCGGTGGGCATTCCGTTGGGTTCATCCGGACGTGGGAGCGCACCTCGCTCGGGCGGTTTCGAAGACCAATCAGCGAGGAACCACCACCCTGGAAGAAAAGGCGCGCACACGAGCCCTCGAGGGATGGGGAGTGGCAAAGCTCCGTTCGGACCCTACCCTGGACCTGGTGGTCCTCGGCCACACCCACATCCCCCTGATGACTGCAGTCGGGCCCGGGCGCTGGTACATCAATGCGGGAGACTGGGTGACCCATCGCAGCTACCTGGTACTCGAAAAGGGTGCTGATCCCCGCCTGCTGGAGTGGGGAATCAGCCACCCCTATGCGGAGGGCCAACCAAGAAGCTGAGCCCCAACTCTAACGCACCTCCGGGTCCGATCGCCGCCTCAACTGCCACTGGCGGTGGGAAATCACGCAGGTGCGCGGATACGAACGCGTCGGCCCCGCTCAGTAAAACTAGGAATGCAGCGAGTGCCACCCAGTCCTCGAGTTGCTGCCGCCGGCTGGACACCAACTCACGGGCGCTGGCCACGCCGTGGTCCTGGTCCACAAGGCCTGCCACTTGGTCGGGACTAGTACCCGCAGCCTGGAGTTCCTCGCGAACGCGGGACTCCCTGAGGTCCCGGGTGTTCTTGGCGGTCGCGAGCCTACGCTGGATGCGGGCGAGCATGATCCCGGTCGTCACCTCGGTGGTGAAGTAAAACCCACCCCGCGTGTATGACCCGATGGAGGCGTGACCCCACCCAGGGAGGAGAAGTGCGCGGACGAAAGCCCTTCCCGGACTCACGGAGCCTCTCAGCTCTATCGAATCCTCTCTCTCTTGGGGAGGGGTCAGGTCAGCCCCGGTGACGACCACCATAGTGTCAGGCTGCTGGGCGGGCAGATGACGAACCCAGGTGAGTGCCGCCACGATCAGAAGTGCAGCGGCGTATGCCGGGCGACCCTGAGCCATAGATCCTTGTCGCTCCGCTAGTGCGGCCCCATGCGACCGCGCGACTGGGTAAGTCGTAGTTAGCGCCCGAGAACCGTGCGCTCCGGTCCCGGCTGCGTTCGTCTGGCGGGAGCGCGTGGGAATCGAACCCACCCAGGCGACCTTACGGCCACCCGCACGCGGTTTGAAGCCGCTGGGGGCCACCAGACCCCCTCCACCCCCTCGCTGTGGAAGGTAGGACGCCACGGGGATCGGGCCAACCGTGCGCATAGGACAACCCCGTGCCATAGGTTCTCTCATTGAAGCCACACTCCAGGACCTCCGCAGGTGACCGGGAGAGCATGCCATCCGACCCCCAAACCCGGTCGTGACACTCGACCTCAGGCAACTGGAGAACGTACGCCTCGACCCCACGGAGGTGGCCGTGCACTTATCCGAGTTGGGTCGTCCCCCGAGCGGAGGTGCCGGAATAAAGCTTGACTTACCGAGCTCGATCAAGAGCGAGCGAGTTGGGCTACCGCCTAACTCTCGCCACACACTCGATCTCGAGCCTTACCCCCATCGGAAGTCCGGCCACCGCCACGGTGGCGCGCGCGGGCCGATGGTCACCGAAGTGGCGGCTATACACCTCGTTCATGGCGGCGAAATCGGCCATGTCGACGAGAAAAACAGTCGTCTTGACCACTGTGGCCAACGACGCGCCCGCCGCCTGAAGCACCGCTGCGAGATTCTTCATTACCTGATCCGTCTGGAGAGAGACGTCGCCACCCACGACCGCTCCGTCGGCAGGATCGAGCGCAATCTGTCCCGAGCAGAATACCCACCCGTCCACGACCACCGCCTGGGAGTACGGACCGACGGCATGAGGCGCACCGTCGGTGTCTACGGTCTCCAGTAGGCTCATTGGGACACGACTCCGTCGCGAGCAGGTAAGGGGAACAGAAAGGACCGGGAATGTGCGAGAATCCCCTCGCGCGTCAACGTCACCACGCAGGCCTCGGCGACTCCCAAGACCGCGGCATGGTTGGTGAGGATGGCGCCCTCAATGGCGCTGGTGCCCAGGAGCAGGGCCAAGAACCGGGTGACCGCATAGCCTGCGCCCGACACGTCAGTAGACCGTGCGCGCGGGTACTCACTGGATAATACTGCGGAGCGCTGATTCGAAGGTCGGGCTCTCCGGGGTCACCACGCCCATCACGACCTGTCGGATAGTCCCGTCCCGGTCTACCAGAAAGGTGGCCGGCAATCCAATGACACCGTACCGGTCCGTCGCAATCATTTCGGGATCGGCGAGCACAGTGTAGGCAACCCCGAATTCCTCTATGAAGGCTTTGATAGCAGAACCCGAGTCCCCTCTATCCTGGCTCACGCCCACCACGCGGAGACCCCGCTCCGAGTATGTGTCGTGGAGATTCTGTAGGTACGGGGTTTCTTCCCGGCAGGGCCCACACCAGGTGGCCCACAGGTTCAGGAGCACGGGCTCACCCTGGAAAGATCCCAAAGCGACGGTGTCCCCCGCCAACGTGAGTACCTCCACGTCGGGGGCTTGGTCGCCGACCCCGGGCGACGGGCTCGGTAACGAGCAGGAGCAGCACAGCGTAGTCAAGCCGAAAGCTAAGGTTGCCCTGAAGCGGGGTCTCACGCTCATCCCGGCCTCCATCCCTGTGCGCGGTTCACCTGCCCGGTCGTCACCTATGATAAACAAGCGTAGGTGCCGCTGCTCCGGAATGGGCTCTGGCGTATCGGCATCAGCTCGGTGACGGGTGCGCGGCGGATTTTCGCGGATGGCAGGGAACTTGCGTCGCGCACGGGGGGTTTAGGCGGTCCGAGCGAGAAACATCGGTGAAGTCCTTATAGGGATGCAACGAGCCCGAGAACGTTCCTAAACTAGAGACACCGATGGCAGCCGATAGCGCCCTGCGCGCAACCGGTCCGACTGGGACATTCGGACCTGGCACGCTCACCAGAAAGAGGCTCAAGATGAGACCCTGCGTCCTCCGAACCGCCCTCCAGTCATCGGGCGTAGCCCTGGTCCTCTCGGTCACGGCAGTTCTCTTCATCCCAGCTCCGGCCTCCGCCCAATTCGGACGCAACAAGGTTCAATACGAGGACTTCGACTTCCGGGTGATGAGCCTGCCACATTGGGATCTGTACTTCTATTCCCACCAGGAAGAGTCCATCCAGGACGTCGCCCGTATGTCGGAACGTTGGTATGAGCGCTTCGCCCGGACCTTCCAACACGAGTTCGAGAGGACCAAACCGCTCATAATCTACGCGGACCACCCCGATTTCCAGCAGACGAACACGTTACGGGGCGCCATCTCGGAGGGTACGGGGGGTGTGACCGAGAGCCTCAAGAACCGGGTCATCATGCCCCAAACCGGCTCCCACGGGGCTACGGACCACGTGCTGGGCCATGAGATCGTGCATGCTTTCCAGTACAACATCGCCCAGTCCCGCCGGGGGGGCGGTATGATGGGCCTGGGGCGGCTCCCCCTGTGGCTAATCGAAGGAATGGCGGAGTATTTCTCGTTGGGACGCGACAACCCCCTCACGGGCATGTGGCTCCGGGACGCACTCCGCCAGAAAGAGTTCCCAACCATCAAAGACCTAACCCTGGGAGGGAAGTTCTTCCCCTATCGCTTCGGACAGGCACTGTGGGCCTACGTAGGTGGCACCTACGGCGATGAAGCGGTGGTGCAGCTGTTCCGGCAGTCGCTACGGATGGGCTTCTCGACCGCAATCGAACAAGTGCTCGGAATCAGTCAGGATTCGCTCTCCGTGGACTGGAAAAACTCAGTCGAGAAGGCATACGGATCACTCATGGAGGGCCGGGTCGCACCTGACTCCACCGGCACCCTGCTGCTCTCTCCGAAGACGGGTGCAGGCACCCAGAACCTCGGGCCGTCCCTCTCTCCAGATGGGCGCTACATAGCCTACATGTCTGAGCAGGACTTGTTCTCGGTCGACCTTTTCCTCGCCGACGCGAAGACCGGCCAAGCGATCCGCAAACTCTCGAACACCACCTCTACCCCGCACTTCGACGCACTACGATTCGTGGAGTCTTCAGGGACATGGTCGCCGGACGGGAAATACTTTGCGTACGCCGTCTACGCGGACGGCGATAATCAGATCGCGATCGTCGAGGCAGAAACTGGGGGGCATTGGAAGACGCTGAAGCCCCTGAGGGACGGTGCGATCAACAACCCAGCCTGGTCTCCCGATGGCCGCTCGATCGCGTTCACCGGAATCGTGGGTGGGGTCAGCGACCTGTATCTGTACGACATCGAGAGTGGCGACGTTCGCCAGCTCACCCACGACCGTAACGCGGATTTCAATCCCGACTGGTCACCTGACGGCGCGACGATCGTGTTCGCGTCCGATCGGGGTCCGGAGACCGACTTCGACAGGCTCGTGTACAGCGAATTCCGTTTGTCGTTTCTGGATGTTGCGAGCGGGGAGGTGCACACCCCGGAGATGTTGGGGAACGTGCGTCACTCCAATCCACAGTACGCACCCGACGGCAGCGTGTACTTCCTCTCGGACCCCGATGGGTTCAGCGACATCTACCAGTACCAAGACACGACAGTCCGACGGGTCACCCGGACGGCGACCGGCGTGAGCGGCCACACCAGTACGGCTCCCGCCCTCTCAGTGGCCGACAAGACCGGCGAGTTGGCATTCACCGTCTTCTCGGACTTCGAGTTTCACATCGTTACTCTGCCCGCGACGCCGACCACTACACTCGCCACCGCGCCGACGCCCGAGGAGGAGGCTGCCCGACAGCTCCCACCCTCGAACCCCGACCGGTTCAGCCGCGTGGACGGATACCTTGCGGATGCCACGACCGGCCTTGACCCGGTCGGTTTCTTCTCGACCGCGGAAGCGTCGACGTATGAGCCCGCCCTCGCGCTGGACTATCTAGGGCAGCCGGCGTTCGGCGTAGGGACCGACCGTTTCGGTAACTACGTCGGAGGTGGAGCATCCGCTTCCTTCAGCGACATGCTAGGGAACAAGCTTCTAGGAACGCAGGTGCAGGCTCAGGGCTCGGTCAAGGATATCGGCGGCTCGGCTTTCTACGCTGATTTGAGCGACCGATGGAACCGGGTCATCGGAGTGAGCCACATACCCTACGTGCTCTCCTTTATCGAACAGGGAATCGACAAGAACGGACGATATCTGGGACAGATTTTGGATCGCATCTACGTGAGCTCCGCCACAGCTCAAGTGGCCTATCCATTCTCGATGACGCGCCGGTTCGAAGCGCGGGTAGGCTTCACCCGGTATGCCAGCAACCAACAGATCCAAAAGTACTACGTCGACCAGTTCGGACGCTGCTGCTACGACCTCCAGATCGAGGATCGGCCCGACCGCTTCGATCCCCTCAACATGGTGAACGCCGGCGTCGCGCTGATATACGACAACTCCTACTCCGGGTTCGTCTCCCCCGTGCGGGGGGGGCGCTCTCGGTATGACCTCACCGCAACGACGGGAACGATCAATTTCCTCACGGCAACCGCCGACTGGCGGCGTTATTTCGGCCTCCACAGGAACCTCACGTTCGCTGTGCGAGGCCTACACTACGGACGCTACGGAAACCTGACGGGGGCCAACGACCAGCAGGTTCTCCAGCCAACGTTCTTGGGCTACGAGTGGTTTATCCGCGGCTACGACTACCGGAGTTTCACGCCCGAGGAGTGTGGCGCCAGCGTGGGCGGAGTCGAGGGTGGGGCTTGCCCCGTTCGCAACCGGCTGTTCGGCCATAAGGTGGCAGTGATGAGCGGTGAGTTCCGCGTGCCGCTCCTCGGTGTGGAGCAATACGGCCTCTTCACCTTCCCCTTCGTGCCTACCGAACTGGTAATGTTCGCGGACGGAGGCTTGGCTTGGGATAGCCACCTGCTCAACGCGAGCGGCTCCCTCGAGATGCCCGACGCACCAGTCCTTGAGTTCAGCCGCTCTAGCAGTGAGCGCATTCCGGTCTTCACCGCCGGTGTCGGGGCCCGCTTCAACGTTTTAGGTTTCTTGGTGCTCGAGGCCTACTACGCATACCCGTTCCAGCGCCCCGACAAGGGGGCCCACTGGGGGTTCCACCTCGCCCCCGGCTGGTAGGGCAACCGGCAAGCTAAGCTAGAGGCGATCCTGGCTGAGATACCGGGCCCGTGCCCTGCGGGAACGGCGCCACCCCACACGAAGCCTAGAAGATCTCCAGGTTCAAGTATTTGCGGGGATTTGCCCGTAAATCTGCAACCAACAGTATGACCTCCTCCATTGCTCGGTTCAGGCTCACATACAGGCTATCGTCTTTGGACAGCAGCCCCAGGCTCCCCTCCCCCGCCTCCATTCTCCCTAGCACGACCTCCAGAGACCCTACCGCTCGGTCCAGCGTCGTACTCGTGCGATGGAGGGCGACGACCGCGCTGTCCGTGCGCACGACTAGGCGCGCGATATCAGGCCCTGACCCCGCAGCCGCCTCGATGCCGGTCGCCGATCGGTTGAGGCTGGCCGTCAGCGTGATCAGTTCGTTGCGCTGGAGCGTAGCGATAGACCGAAGTTGCTCGAGGAGGCCCTGAAGCTCACTGGCGCTCGACCGGACCGAATTCACCGTAGGGTCGTCTAAGACCTTACGAACCTGGGTGAGCACGCCTTCCGCCGTTTGGCCCAGCGCTTCAGCGGACTCAATCATCCCTCCCGCTTCTCCCGTTCCAGAAATTGTGTCCCCAGCCACTACCATCTCCGGTGACGTACCGCGGAGGACTACCATGTTGCGGCCGCCGAAGAGCCCTACACCGGCGAGTTGGGTGCGGGAATCCTTGGGGATCTCCCACCGGCCATCGATCTCTAGGCTGATGTCGACCTCGCCATCCAGGGTCATGGCGAAGTCGTTGACGCGGCCAATGTTGACGCCACGCATTAGCACCGGATCGCCTTTGCGGATCCCCCCGGCGTCCGCTATCGGCGTCACTATGACATAGCGTCCACGCAGGGTCCCTGGATCGGTCATCAGAAAGAGGCATACCCCCACGGCCACGAGACCCGCTAAGACGAAAACACCGACCCTCAGCTCACGCCCAGCCTGGTCGCGCGGAATCGCCGGGCTAAGGTCCGGTTTAGCGCGGCCGTTCTGGCCCCGCACACTCTGCTCTTCGCTCATATAACTCCACCCGGGTCACCCACTAAGTCCAGCGCCGACTCAGCAGCGGCGCGGTCCACGAACGCCTGCACAACGGAATCATTGCTATCCCGGAACGCTGCCGGGGTGCCACAGAAACGCACGCTCCCTCCTTCCAACATGGCGACCCGGTCGCATAAGGCCAGGCCTCCCTCGACATCGTGCGTGACCAACAGCGAAGTGGTCTCCAGATCATGGGAGAGCTGCACGATAAGGCGCTCTACCGCCACGGTATTGATCGGATCCAAGCCCGTGGTGGGTTCGTCCCAAAGCAATATGCTCGGGCGGCCCACTATGGCACGGGCAATCCCCACTCGCTTCTTCATACCACCGGACAGCTCCGCCGGCAGCTTGGCCAAGACCGCCGAGGGGTCGAGGTTAACCAGCTCGAGTGCTTCCCATGCCCGCCCCGCGGACTTCCGCCGGTCCAGAGAGGACAACTCGTCCTCCGGGATTCCCATCAACACGTTGTCGAGCACAGTCAGCGAATCGAAGAGAGCCGAACTTTGAAATACATAGCCGACTCTCCGGCGGACTTCAGCGAGTTTATTCTGACCGCCAAAGTAAACCGAGTGGCCCGCCACCCGCACGTCTCCACTGTCAGGATCGAGCAGCCCGATTGTGGTCTTGAGAAGCACGCTCTTTCCGGCTCCGGAGGGCCCGAAAAGAGCAAACATCTCACCTTCCTCCACGTTCAACGAAACTCCAGCGAGTACGGGAACGTCGAAGGCCTTGTAGACATCCTGATACTCGATCGCCCACGTACCCCCTCTCTCGCTGTTCACTGGAGCATCAGGGGCGGGAAGAGCGCATCCAGAGCCAGAATTGTCAGGGTCATGAACATCACCGACGCTGTCGTCTGACGTCCTACGCCAGCCGCACCGCCAGCCGTGCGCAAGCCCATATGGGTCGAAATCAGTGGGATGGCGAAGCCGAAGGCCAGTGCCTTGGTAAGCGAATAGACCAGGTCCCAGGAGTGCCAGAACAAATTGGCTCCGTAGAGGAACGACTCGTACCCGAGCCCGGTCGTCAGCTTAGCTGCGAACATTCCGACCACAATACCGACTGCATCGGCGATAGCTACTAGGACGGGCATGACTATGATGCCAGCCATAATGCGCGGTGCGACCAGGATCGCGACTGGGTCACGCCCGAGCGAGTTATACGCATCGATTTGCTCAGAGACCACCATGGTGCCCAGCTCAGCGGTGATACGGGCCCCGACCCGACCCACCAGCACGATGGCTGTGAGGACCGGCCCCATCTCGAGCACCATCGTCTCAGCCACCAGACTACCCAACACGTAGAGGGGTATGCTCCCCGTGAACTGGTAGCCCCCCTGCTGGCTGGTCACGATCCCCGCGAGCGATGCCGTCACGATCACAATGGGGAGGCTCTGGACCCCCATCACATACATCTGGGTGACAACCGCTCTGAGCGAACACCGGAATCGTGCCGCACTGACCACGACAGACCACAGGAGTTGGCCCATCGCGCCCGCGTGTTCGATGACGACCGTAGCCGTCCTACCCAACCCGCGAAACCATCCCGTGACCGGCCGGGCAAGGGCCTGGGTCATGCAGAGCTCCTTAGGGCCTCGTCAGGCTGGACGCGCGACCACCTTTTTCCTTAGCCATATCCACCGGAGGCGTGGGGAAACGGCGCACAATTCTCCGGGCATCATGCCCGAAAATCAAGGCGCTCGCCGCTTAAGTACGAACGCCGGGGAGCCTCAGTAACGGAAACTGCCCCGCCTCTGGCGGGTAAGGCCAGGCCAGAACCCTAGGCCTTCCTCACGCGCGATCAAAAATCACTAGGAGACTAACTCATGCCAGTCCGGAAAGCGGAAGCCGAATGGAAAGGTAACCTCGCTCAGGGCTCAGGACGCATGAAGACCGGAAGCGGCAGTTTCGAGGGGGCATACTCGTTCGGTTCCCGTTTCGAGGAATCCGCAGGCACGAATCCAGAAGAGTTGGTCGCAGCCGCCCACGCCGGCTGCTTCTCGATGGCTCTGTCCAATGGGCTCGCCAAGGCAGGCCATGAGCCAGATAGCGTGAAGACCACCGCACGGGTTCATTTGGCGAAGGGATCCGACGGCTTCTCGATCACCAAGATCGAGCTCAGTTGTCGCGCCCACGTGCCCGGAATCGACCAAGCGACGTTCATCGCCACTGCTGATGCGACAAAGACCGGCTGCCCCGTATCCAAAGCACTATCCGCAGTCGAGATCACGCTGGACGCAAAACTGGAGAACTAGGTCAGCGCTAGCCGACCTGTTTCCGACACATGCCTCATCACCGCTACCTTATCGTGGGCGGCGGTATGGCAGCGGACGCTGCCGTACGTGGCATCCGCGCCGTCGATCCGAATGGCACGGTAGGACTGATTTCGGCCGAGACCGACCCCCCATATGACCGCCCCCCCCTGACCAAGGGGCTGTGGAAGGACATGGAGCAGGACCGGGTGTGGCGGTGTACGGCTGATCTCGAGGTCGACCTACTCCTCGGTCGCCGCGTCATCAGATTGGACAGCGAGGACCGCACCGCCACCGACGACAGGGGAACGGTCCACACTTGGGAGAAGCTCCTGCTGGCCACGGGAGGGAGTCCCAAAATCCTTCCCAGTGCTCCTCCTCAGGTCGTACACTTCCGGACCTGGCGCGACTACCTGCGCGTGCGCGAAACCGCCGCGCGCAAGACTCGCTTTGCAGTAATCGGTGGTGGGTTTGTGGGCTCCGAACTAGCGGCGGCGCTTGCCCTGAATGGCAGAGAAGTGATGATGATTTTCCCTGAGGACGGGATTGGTGCGAAGGTGTTTCCGGTTGGTCACGCACGCTTCCTGAACGATTACTACCGTGCGCGGGGAGTGGACGTGCGCCCCCGGACGGAGGTCGCCGGAGTGCGACGCAGCGGCGACCGTATGCTGTTGGCTGTGGTAGGGCCCAACGGAGAGGGCGAAACACTACCGGTAGACATGGTGGTGGCCGGACTCGGCATCACCCCTGCCACTAGCCTGGCGGAATCGGTGGGTCTCGAGCTTCAGGATGGGATCGTGGTGGACGCATCCTTGCGTACCGGCCACCCAAACATCTGGGCCGCCGGAGACGTGGCCTCGGTGTGGTCACCACCACTGGGACGTCGCCTGCGACCCGAGCACGAGGACCAAGCCAATACCACCGGAGAACAGGCCGGCCGCGCAATGGCCGGCGAGCACGTAGAGCTGGACCACCTCCCGTTCTTTTACTCAGACCTTTTCGATCTGTCCTACGAAGCAGTCGGGGTGCTGGACCCCAGCCTAGAAGTCGTCGAGGACTGGGCCGAACCGGGTCGAAGGGGGGTGCTCTACTACACTGATGGCGGCCGAGTGCAGGGAGTCCTGCTCTGGAACGTGCGTGGAAAACTTCGGGAGGCTCGTGAGCTCATCCGGAAGGGCGAACCGCGGCAGGTGGAGAAGTGGCGGGGCGCGATTTCAACCAGCACATGAGGTCTATCCCTCTAGCCCATAACCTGCCGACAACATACGAGGAACTCCAACACCTCTCCCGACGGGATTCACGGCTACACTGTGGCATCGGGCCCTTAGGCCCCCGTGCGACGCTCCTCCCGTTCCTCGAGCCAAAAGGAAACCGCTAGGAGTGCGGCTCCACATGTGATGGCAATGTCGGCCACGTTGAAGATGGGAAAAAGGGTAAAGCCCAGATCCACCGGGCCGATGAAGTCCACGACCCCCCGGCGCCACCGCAAGCGATCGTAGAGGTTTCCTAGTGCCCCCGAAACCACCAGGGACAGCGCGACCAAACGCAAATAATCGTTCCGGCGGGCCTGCACTATGAGGAGCCCTAGGAGGACTAGGGCAACCACCGTGACCGGGATGAACACCCAGCGAGCTTCGCCACTGTTCATGATCCCGAACGCGGCGCCACGATTGAACGCCAGGGTCAGCGGGAGGACGCCGCCCAGGAGATCGATTCTGTGCCCCCCCGACAGGGCTTCCATTGCCCATTGCTTCGAAATCCAATCCAGCACGACAACTACGGGTACGATCGCCCCGAAAATCGCAAGCTTAACTCTCAATGCCTCTCCGAGCCTGGGTCCCTCCGCCGGGGCAGCCCAGTGCGGGCAGCCCTCTGTTATCCGTACGCGGGAGCGCACGAATCTCTACCAGTGGCAGAGTTCGCGCCAGTTGCACGTGACCTCGGCTCGAAACGTAGGCTGGGCACCGCCCGTGCGGAAGTCTGTCGGACACAAGCGGACGTCCACGTAAGATCCTTCCGTGAACCGGCGGCACACCCCGGTTCCCGTCCAGGTCCGTGTTGAATCGTCCCCCGCCCGGTGCTCTGGGCAACCGGGAATACCCCGACATAGACCAACGATGATCCATCGACATACTATGTTTGGGTAATCGTTATGCGGCAACTTCTCAAAGCAGCGGTTGAGTACGGTGCCAGGGGAATCCATATGAAAGCTTGTCTCTTCATGCACATGCACGTCTACACGGTGTGCTCCAACCGTTGACGGAACATAAGACCATCGTAGGGCAGGTCGAGAAGGTGAACCTCGCCGGAATATTCCTGCCCGTCACGACCCCCTTCGACCCCGTTACAGGCGACATCGACACCGTAGCGTTCCGGGCGAACTTGAGGTGTTGGTTCCGAAGCCCAATACGAGGAATTCTGATCGCGGGATCGACCGGCGAATCGGTTTTTCTCGACGATGACGAACGCTCCACACTCATCGAAGCAGCCCGTCAAATAGCCCCGGGGGAGGCGGTCGTTATTGCCGGAACAGGTTCTGAGTCCACACACCACACGATCAGACTCACGCGGCGGGCTGCGAATGCAGGCGCAGATGTAGTTCTAGTAAGTCCGCCCTCGTACTACAAGGGTGCTATGACTGCCGCGGTCCTCACACGCCACTTCAAGACCGTAGCCGATGCGTCGCCAGTTCCGGTCGTGGTCTACCAAGTGCCTACCCACCTAAGCACGCTTAACCTCCCTACCGACTTGATTGAAGAACTTTCCCGCCACCCGAACATCACTGGTATCAAGGATTCACGCGGAAGGCTTGAACTGGTCGGCGAGCTGATCGAACACTCGGATGAGGACTTCCAGGTCATGGTCGGGAATGGCGCACTCCTCTACGCGGGGCTCGAGACTGGAGCGGTTGGTGGAATCGTCGCAACTGGGCTCATCGCGCCCGCCGGTGCGGTCGAAATCTCTGTCGCCTTCCAAGAAGGTCGTAGCGCCGATGCTGCCCGGATACAAGAGCGTATCGCACCGGTTCATCAGCAGATAGTTAGCGGGATGGGTGTCCCAGGGGTCAAGGCTGCGCTTGATCTTCTCGGATTACGCGGGGGAATTCCGCGACCTCCGCTGGGTCCAATATCCGGAAGGCGCATCGACGAGATCCGGGAGATTCTTACTTCGGCGGAACTATTAGCCGCAACCGACGCCTGAGTCGGGCCAACCTTCGTTGACACCTCTCTAACCCGACCCTGAGACCTGCCCCGTGTGTCACCTCGGGAGGCCTGGGATAAACCTGTGAGGGTCGCATGAACCCAGGTCTTGGATACGCTGCATATGCGTAATCAGGGCTTCTTCCACGAAACTGACCTCGGGACAAACGACCTCCGTTACGCGCCCCATTGCAGGGACGATGGAATGGCCTCATCCTTAGACTCGAAAGGCTGAATTGTTTATCCGGGAGGGGGCTATACGGAGATGTCATATGAGTAACCCCGAACGCGTTGACCCCCTGATCCGTGCCGCTACAAAAAGATTCGAGGCAGCCCACCAGGAGGACCCCCGCCGTGTAACGGTGGGAGGCCGGGAGGTGTCCTGGTCAGTGCACTATCACAGGCGGCTCCTCCACTGGGTCCTACACTTCGAGCCGGCGGCATCCGTTCCTCTCCGGCTGGCCGCGCAGTGCCAGCATATCCAGCGTTGGACGATCCCTAGGCGCAGCTACGATGAGGGTCGGCGGGGGTACCGGCGGTGGCGAAGCGATCTGGCAATTTTTCACTCCGAGGAGGCAGGTCGCATACTGAGGGAAATCGGCTACGAAGAGGAAACTATCTCACGGGTAGGGTCGTTCCTCCGGAAGGTCGGGCTGAAGCGGGACCCGGAGGTCCAGAGCTTAGAGGACGCGATCTGCATGGTCTTCTTCGAGACTGAGTTCACCGACTTCTCGAAGAAGCATGGAGAGGACAAGATGGTCGACATCATCCAACGAACATGGGTGAAAATGTCCGACGAAGGTCACCGTGCAGCTCTCGAGTTGGCCACCACCCTCCCAAAGGAGGGCCGCAGCCTCCTAGAGCGAGCCCTTGGTCCGAGCGTGAGCGAGGACCCCGGCACCGACTAGCTCATAGCCCTATCACCGAGGGCCATTGAGGTACTGCAGCAAATCTCCCCCCGTGGTCAGAATCAGGGTCGTGGTCGAATCAACGACCGTCTCGAAACTCTCCATGCTCTTGAGAAAAGCATAGAACCCGGCATCGAGGTTGTATGCGTCGGCATAGATGCGTGTCGACTCCGCGTCGGCTGTGCCCATGTTCTCCTGGGCCTGCCGGTACGCCTCAGACTGAATTCGTTGTAGTTCTCTTTCCTTCTCACCACGAATCCGCGCCGCCTCTCCTTCACCTTCCGACCGGTAGCGCTGCGCTATCCGCTGGCGTTCGGCGATCATCCTGTCGAATACGTCCCGTCGGACCTCGTCGACGTAGTTGATCCGCTTTAGGCGGAAATCAATCAGTTCGATGCCGAGTTCCTCCAGGCGGGGCGCTGCAGTAGCAATAATCTCCTCAGTAATGGCGGTGCGACCGGTCAGGATATCCTCGAGAACTCCGGTCTCCTCCTCGTCCTGAAGCGACAGATCGGGCTGGCGGTTGGTCGTCCGAACGACCTGAACCAGATCGTGCCGAGCTACCGAATTGCGGGTTTCTCCGTCCAGAATGTCGTCTAGCCGGGATTGGGCTGTCAGTTCGTCGCCGCGAAGACGCTCCAGATAGCTGCGCGGATTGCTTATTCTCCAGCGCGCATAAGTGTCCACCCAGATGAATCGCTTGTCACGTGTCGGGACCTGGTTGGCCGCGCCATCCCATTCAAGAAAACGCTTGTCGAAATAGTTGGCTTCCTGGACGAACGGAATCTTGATGTGAAGTCCCGGGTCAGTAACCGCATCACCTACCGGTTCACCGAACCTCGTGATGACCACCTGCTGGGTTTCGTCAACTATGTATAAGCCGCTCGTCAGAACAACGAACCCGACAACGATCGCTGCTAACAAAGCCGTGATCTTAGCGTTCATCGGTTGCCCCCCGTGAGGGTGGTGGGTTGAAGCGGGTTGCTTCCACTGCCAATCGACAGGAGCGGAAGAACGCCCTCGGCCTCTTCGTCGAGTATGACCTTGTTGCCAGCCTGCGGTAGCATCCGCGTCATCGTTTCTAGATACAAACGGCGGCGCGTGACGTTCGGGGCTCTCCGATACTCATCGTAGAGCGACTTGAAGCGTGCGGCATCGCCTTCCGATCGATTGACGCGATCCAGCGCGTAACCTTCCGACTGGAGGACCGTCTGCTGGGCTTCGCCACTGGCTCGCGGAATAACACTATTGTAGTCCGCTAGCGCTTCGTTGATCAGCCGGTCTCGCTGCTGCTGGGCTTGATTGACTTCGTCCCAAGACGGTTTCACCGGATCCGGCGGGTTGACGTCCTGCAGGACAACCTGCTCGATACGGATGCCGGTATCATACTGGTCGCAGAGCTCTTGAAGCCGGGTCTCAGCATTCATCTCTATCTCCTGACGGCCGACGGTCAGAACCTCAGTTACGGTGCGATCTCCCACGACCTCCCGCATCACGGCCTCGTTCATGTCGCGGAAGGTATCCTCCACGTTCCGTACCTCGAACAGGTAGCTGTAGGGATCCGCGACGCGGTATTGCACGATCCATTCAACGACGGCCACGTTCAGGTCACCTGTCAGCATCAGCGCTTCGCCGTCTAACGTGTTTTGACTGTACTGCGTTTGCACGTTCGCTGCCAAAGTACGAAAGCCGAATTCTTGTTTGAGCTGACGCTCCACGGGAACCTTCTGAACATCTTCCACTAACGGAATCTTGAAGTGCAGTCCAGGATCCGTTGTACGTACGTATTTTCCGAACCGGAGCACGACACCAGCTTCCTCGGGCTCGATCTGATAGACCGCATTCCACAACCCTACCAAAGTGAGGACAAGGACAAGCCCTCGTAGGATCGTGCGCCCCCCGATGTCGGGCGACTCTACGTCGGGAATTTCCACTTCGCTGTCGAAGATCCTGATCTTCATGCGTCGCACCCCTTTGGGATTGCGGGAAGCCGAGGACGGTACAAGAGGAAAGCCGTCACCGGTTTGGTCATAAGCAGGCACGCACAGAACACATGGTCCGGCAGCCCAGAGCGAGGGAAAGCGTTACCGACAGCAGCCTCCGATCGCACGACGACAGGATCGCTAGACATCGGACGCCATTCCACCTGCACCCAAGCAGGCCTGAACAGTTAAAGCTTCGGTGTGGAAACCGCTGTCGTCAACCCAAGCGCCATTCCGTAGGCAAGCGAATTGCCCTGGGCTCGTAAAACACCATATGTCCGGGGATTTAGGAACTCATGGAAAAAGAAAGTGATCATGGCCCAAAGCAACCTGGTAAGGCGGATGCTGGACGCTAGCGTACAACGGCCTCTGGCTAGGTGGCAACGCGGGGCATTCCTCGCCGCGAAGTCAGAGCCATGATATGTTGGTAAATGTTAGTAGCCTAGGCTCCAGGTCGTAGCGGCCGTTCGGTAGCACGAGGGTGAGTGAGCCTGGCTGTCCTTGCATACCCCTTGGATCCAAGCGCCCGAATTCAGGGCTTTCCCCACCGGTCACACCGGCCTACACGGAAGTCTCAACGGAGCACAACCATCATGAAAACGGATCGCGTGGACTTGGCCCTCCTCCTAGCTGGGCTTGCGATACTTCCCGGCTGCGCTGTCGGAGACGACGTCGCTGATGCCTCGAAGGGCGGTGACGAAAGGAACGGAGCATACGACGCCCCCACGGACTGGTGGAAACCGCACCCCGAGAGTGGCGCAGGGTACACGTATGCCCAGGTTTCCGGAGTAGTAGCGGACAACCCGAACCGGATCATAGTCGGGGTCAGAGGCGACTGGACCTCCGAGGGAGAAGAAAGGCCAAACAGCTCGAACTACATTTTGGTCGTCGATGCAAACGGCGACATCATAGAAAACTGGACCCAGTGGGACACTACGCTGGCCTTTCCTCACCAACTCTACATCAGCCCTTATGACCCCGAGCGCCACATCTGGATCGTCGAGCGAGGCGGTACGATGAAGACGATCCACGAGCAGATTCTCAAGTTCACCAACGACGGCAAGCAGTTGGTTATGCGGCTCCGTGACCCTAATCCCATAGAGCGACAAGGAGGTCCGGTCGCACGCGACAACCCTAACCCAGGGCCACTCGACTTCGGTCAAGCCTCAACGATGGCCTTCCTGCCAAATGGAGACTTCTTGGTCGGTGACGGATACCAAAACGGCCGTATCATCCGCTACAACGAACAGGGCGAATTCATATCGGAATTCGGGTCGGTAGGAAGTGGACCAGGACAGTTCGACCTTATCCATGGGATCGCGGTGGACCGGGACCGCCGTATATACACCGCCGATCGTAGGAACAACCGCATCCAGATCTTCACTGAGGACGGTGTATTCATCGAGGAATGGCCGAACATCTTGGATCCGGTGGGCGTCTATGTGGACGAAAGCGACGGGGTATGGGTGATTTCAGCAACCCTCAATCGGATCCTCAAGTACAACCGCGACGGAGAGCTTCAAACATACTTCGGCACATTCGGTGGTACGAGGGGAGGCTTCCCGGGTGGAATGGCCCGTCCGCACCAACTGTCGGTGGATCAGGACGGGAACCTCTACGTCACCGGCTACGACGGGCCCTGGCTGAACAAGTACACTC
Organism: Gemmatimonadales bacterium UBA2988; assembly: GCA_002346665.1. Lineage (GTDB taxonomy): Bacteria > Gemmatimonadota > Gemmatimonadetes > Longimicrobiales > Gaopeijiaceae > UBA2988. The sequence continues at coordinate 46,446 of DEAG01000024.1, read as the reverse complement.
CGAAACCCGGGGCCGATCCGGCAAGACTCGTCGACCAACCGATCGTCCTCAACTAATAACCCTACTCAAGGAGGGTACAAAAACCTGAATGCGCCGGTATCTGCCGTGGACAGCGGCGAGACATGCCTGATGTCATCCCGCACCTTGAGTTGGTCGCGGAAACGCATGAAATAGGAGACGAAATCACCACCATACTGGAACGAGTACATGATGTCTGCGAAAGCATCGGTATGGGGTAGCCCAAACGCATGGCCCAGTTCGTGAACGCAGGTCAGATAGACAACAGCGTCCCTGAAAAGCGGATCCAACCTCGCCTTTTGAGCGATGCCTGGCCCAAGACCGGCGATGTCTGGGCGCACGAACACGTCGGCAGCGGGCCGCCTATCCAACAATCGCCCTCGCATCTCACCGTATAGACCTGCTCCAGCAGGCGCCCAATAAACGCGAATGGTGGCGGACGCTTCAGTACCCGGCACCAAGTCCACGGGTGGATTGGCCTGCCCACCCCACCTCTCTAGCGCCCATTCCGCCAGAGCGCGGTCTCCCTCTTGGAACCCCGACGCGGCCGATCCTTCCGCAATGAAGTACGTGATGGGATCCGAGAGGTCCAAGCGCCAGACATCTTGTTGTGAATGAGTCGCAAGCGCGGCCGTAGGCTCTGCTCTTGCCACGAAAAAGACGACTGAGACTAGGGTGCCACACGGAATCAACCTTGGAGAGATCTTCATGAAGATCACTACGCCAGTGAGGAGAGGAGCGTTTCCCGGTGCCTAGGTTCGGGAGGACTCATCCTCTTGGTGCAACTTCATGTTCAACATACGGAGGGTCGCACCGACCCCGGCGAGGACTTGGTTCGCGTTGACGCCTCGTGTCCTCACCGTGCGCGGGCCGTCCCGCCACGTGATCGACACCTCGGTCAACGCGCTTGTGCTGCCACCCTTGGGAATGCGCAGCCCATAGTCCACCAGCTCGGGAAATTCGAGGCCGGGGGGAAGCACTTTGCGGATCGCGTCGATGAAGGCATCGAACCCGCCGTTCCCCACTCCAGACGCTTCGTGGACCTGACCGTTCACTTTAACCCTGATGCTAGCCGTGGAGTCTTGGTCCAATCCACTGGTGAAAGAGCAAGCCAGTAGTTCTACGTGACGGAAATCTTTTCGCTCCAATACGTCGGCGATAATAAACGGTAGGTCCTCCACAGTGATGGTTTCCTTAGAGTCCCCTAGGCTCACGACACGCTTGAGCACTTCCGCCTGATCTTGTGGAGATAGACTGATTCCCAACTCCTCCAAATTTTTATTCAGCGACGCCTTGCCGCTCATCTTGCCGAGCGCGTAGGAACGCTCGCGATCAAAACGCTCCGGGCTCAATAGCGTTTGGTAAAGGCCACCCTTGTGATCGCCATCGGCGTGGATACCGCTGGTCTGGGTGAATACGTCAGCCCCTACCACGGGTGCGTTGTCTGCGACCCGCTTGCCCGAGAAATTCTCCACCATCCGGCTGAGAGCGAGGATCTTGGTCTCGTCGATCGCCAGCGTCATGCCCATCTTGTCGTGCAACGCAACCGCGACTTGGGCCAGGGACACATTACCCGCCCGCTCGCCAAGACAATTTACTGTGCAATGAATAGTGCGGATGCCAGCCTGGACCGCCCTCATCGCGTTGGCAGTGGCCAACCCGTAGTCGTTATGTGGATGGAAATCGAACGTCTGTTCAGGGAACATCGCCATCATGTCAGTGAGGCTCGCATGGACCTCATCCGGCATCATCACGCCCAACGTATCCGGCAGCATTATATGCGCGACATCCGTGTTTCCCAGTCCCTCGACGAGGGTGTAGACGTAATCGCGGCTATCACGGTACCCGTTAGACCAATCTTCCAGGTACACGTTGACTTTGAGGTCCCGCTCGCGTGCGTACTCTACCGTGCGACGAATATCATCGAGATGCTCCTCAGGTGTTCGCCGCAACTGCATGCGGCAGTGACGCTCGCTACCCTTAGTGAGCAGGTTCATCACACGCCCACCGGCAGATACGATCCAGTCCGCACTCCGACTCTCGTCTACGAACCCTAGGATCTCGACCCGCTCGAGATAGCCCTCGGAGGATGCCCACTCGATAATACGAGTGACAGCTTCTTTCTCACCCGCTGACACGGCGGCCGAAGCAACTTCGATGCGATCGACTCGCAACGAGCAAAGTAAAGCCCTAGCGATACTGACCTTTTCCGATGTGGAGAACGAAACGCCACGGGTCTGTTCACCATCCCGCAGCGTGGTGTCCATAACCTGAACGTGATCGCTGATATCGATGCGCCGCACTTCTGCCATCCGCTCAGTCGCTCCGTGTCACTGAGAATCGCACAGGAAATGGACTGTAACAGTTAAGGGACACGCATCATAGTTCACTTCTTGCCAGGCAAGCCAGTTCAGAGGCCTTATCCGTACACAGACTCAAAATTTAGTGGATCACAATACTCGAACCGCCGCCCGGACACGAAGGCCCGGACGGCGGTTCTAACTCTTTGCGACAGTGGAGGCGGCGGGAGTCGAACCCGCGTCCGCGACTGGATCCGGCAGAGCGCCTACGTGCGTAGATCGCCGTTTGGTCTCGTCCCTCGGCGGCCGGCGATCAGCCCTCTTCGGGACCAGCTGTCTAAAGTCTCGCCCCCGGTCGGACAGCACGACCGAAAGACCAGCCCGAATTTGCGACGTCTCAGGAGCCGCCTCAGGCGGGCTGCTCTAGAAACGGGCCTGCTCTAAGGTTCGAAAACCTTAGGCGGCCAGTGCCAGGTTAGAGTTGGCAATTAAGAATTTCCCGGTGGATTTACGAGGTTCCGGGACCTCGACACGCTGCTCCACGTTCCCCAGACACGTCGAAGCCGTGTCGCCCCCAATCCTTTCAAACAGCTGATTTTTAGGCTACCCCTAAGAGGTAGACCGGATCCTCATACCGTGGCCCGGTAACGTTCGAGGTAGGTAGCAAGAAGAGTCTCGATATCCTCCAGTCTCTTCACTCCGAACAGTTGCTTCCGGAGCTGTGCCCCCTCGGGTAGCCCCTTAGTATACCAGCCTAGGTGCTTCCGGAACTCCACCACGCCCTGTTCCGGATCCCGTTCGAACGCGATCGCATTCCGGGCATGCCTGAGGCAAACCTCGAAGCGCTCCTCTACGTTAGGCCCGGACGGCGTACGGTGACCCGCCAGGGCAGCTTGGGCCTGAGCGAAGATCCACGGGTCCCCGTGCGATCCACGCGCAATCATGACCCCGTGACAGCCCGTCGCGTCACGCATGCTACGGACGTCTTCCCCTGTCCGGATGTCACCGTTCCCGATTACAGGAATCTCCAGCTCGTCGACCAGCGCACCGATCTCTTCCCACCGGGCCTCACCGGAGTACATGTCAGACCGCGTACGCGGATGGAGCGTGATCCAGCGCGCGCCAGCATCCTGGCAGCGACGACCGATCGTCACCGGATCTCGGGTTTCCTCGTCATAGCCACTCCGGATCTTGACCGAAGTGGGCAAGGGGGTGGCGCCGTCGACCGCCCGGATGATGGCCTCGACTAGACTGAGATCCCTCAAGCATCCCGAGCCCCCGTTCCGCCGGACCACCTTCTTCACCGGGCAACCGAAATTGATGTCTATAAAATCGGGATCGAATAGCTCGGTCACCAACCTTGTGGCCTCCGCCATCATCGATGGATCGGACCCGAAGATCTGGATCCCTATCGGCCGCTCCGCTTCGTCGAAGCGGAGGTAGTCACGCGTGCGCACCGTTCCCTTGACGACTCCGTCGGCACTCACGAACTCAGTCACGACGACGTCGGCCCCGAAGTCTCGGCAGAGCCGGCGGAAAGGTGACTCGCTTACCCCTGCCTGAGGAGCTAGGAACAGGGGTGTGTAGTCGGCCCAAAGCAGGGCCTCGACGTCACGTAAGCTAGTACCGACCATCGGTGGAAGTTATCGATCCCGAGGAAGCAGGTGAAGTGCGTAATCAGCACATATGCTGCCTGCAATCTCTTTCCGCCCCCTGTTAGAATTACGTGTTGTTCGACACACCAACCGTAACTGATCTTGCCGGAGACGATGCATGAAGCTGCGAGAGTTCTTCACGGCGGACGTGGTGAACCTGAACCTCCAATCGGGCACCAAGGACGACATTCTGAAAGAGCTGGTCGCCCTGCTCCACCTCGACCCTAAGTCTGAGGGGACCCTATTCAAGACCCTCAAACTCCGGGAGAGCCTAGGCTCGACTGGTGTCGGCAAGGGGATCGCGATCCCACATTGTCGCTCTCTCGTGGTTAACCGGATCCGGCTGGCCTATGGGCGTAAGCCCGGCGGCATTGAATTCGAAGCCATCGACAGCGCACCGGTCTACAACTTCTTCTTGATCGTGGCCCCACCCCTCGAGGTATCCAACCAGTACCTCCCCGTGCTAGGCAAGATCGCCCAATTCGGCAAGGATCCATCTGTGCCCACGTCCCTCTCCGCCCTAACGACCACGGACGAGTTCTTCCACCTGCTCGAGCAGAAGGCCCTATAGCAACACAGGTGGTGACCTGAGGTATGGCAACAATCGGGGTGGGACTTAACCCTACTTCGTGACGTACATCTTTCGTGTCTGGCTCACACCGTTGACGGTAACCTGCATCAGGTAGATGCCGGACGCCACCTGCCGGCCGTCGTGGTCGGTCCCGTCCCAAAACGCCTCATACCTTCCCGGAGCTGGATATTCCAAGTTCGCCACGGGCACACCCTCGCCAAGGTGGTGGCGGAGCGCAGTGGGTACCGCGATCACCTGCTGGAGGATGTTGAATATACGGATCGTGACGACGGAGGGGCGCCCGTCCACAAACAATTCCTCCGACAACACGAATGGGATCCGTGTCTCCGGATTGAAAGGATTCGGATAGTTCTGCTCGAGGCTAAAACCAGCCGGCGACGCCTCAACCGGTGACCTCTGTTGGGCCACCAGTGACCGTCCGCCGGCGAGCGCGAAAACCGCGAGCGAGACGCCGAAGGAGCGCCTCAATTGATGTTTCACAGGCTTATTCTAGTTGTAGCGTTCGAATCGATCGCTCCCCCGTGCGCTAGCGCGCTAATCAGGCCATCCTAGTGGAGCTTTATACACCCTAGGCCCTTCGGTGGTCCACTGTTTACGCGCGGTTATCCACTAGGCTCCGTACCGGAACGTCCGGGAACCTCCCTCCCCGCCCCACGACGCACAGTTACGCCCCGGATGTCGAAGTGAGCCAAGAGGGGCATCAGGTGCTTCCTGGTAACTGTAAGTATACCTCGGAAGTCAGTGGGCCCCAGTCCTTTACGTCCACTCATCGAAACCTCTACCTGACGTATTGCTACCTCTACTGCATCCCGCCACACGAACAGTCCGTGATCCAACGAGGTTAGTACACCCTCGCCCTCGAGCAAGCGAAGTAATGGCCATAGGTCAGTGCGATGTCTTAGCGGTTCGGGTAGTTCGTCCACCGTGGGAGGGGCAATACCCGCATCTTGGTACAGAGTCCGCAAAGCTTCACACACGGTTTCTTGTTCCGTCGTGAGCCTGGGCACGAAGTCCGGGCGTGACACGGTTCCTCTCCGCACCTTCACCTCACCTTCCCGGGCGAGCTCCTCCAGTAGTTGATCGGCAAGTGCGGACGGAGCGCCGTGGGTCAGAGAGACCCGCAAGGTCTCGGAACCTACCCCGATGAGGAGCGGCTCATCCCGGTGATGAGCGTCCACCACTTCCAGCATGGCATCCCGCGCGTGTGCAACCTCTTCGGCAGAGATTACCATACCCTCGCATACGCGGGCGCCCGCCCCCATAAGCTCCGTGAGCGCGCCGGCGATCGCCCCAGGAGGGAGCCCCGTACGCACCGGGAGGGCATCCTCGGCCACCCCAGGTGCTCCAACCAGTTCCAACAAGGACGCCACCGCCCGTGTCGGGGCACCGCTCAGAAGAGCGCCGAGCCGGACGACGTCGGCATCGGATAACGAGCTCCTCCTAGGCGGAACGATCTCCGCAACCCGACCGCCGGCAATCGTCGTCATGGGGGAAAAAGAACGGAGCACGAAGGCGTCGCGAACCCGTGCCAGAACGGGACTCTCCATGCGAAGCTGCACCCACCCATCCTCACCCGGCTCGACCACCTCGCCCTGCAGGACCGCACACCTGGCCATCACTTCGGCGGTGCCGAGATGGACCCGGACGCGCTGGCCCGCCTCGATGCGCCACCCGGTCTCGGGAAGCACGTGGATCCGTGCCGTCAGCATGGCTACCTCTATCCAACCCTCCCCCGCGACCAGCGCTTGCCCTCGGGCTAGGGCGTGCCGGTCAAGACCCGTCCCGCTCAGCGCGACCGCGGTACGTTCGCCGGCCCGGACCTCCTCGACCTCGCGGCCGTGGACTTGGAGACCACGCACCCGTCCCGCGATCTCCCCTGGGAGCACGCGGACACGATCGCCGACTTCCAGGCGGCCGGAGCGAAGCGTGCCCGTTACGACAGTCCCCGTGCCGTGCACGGTGAACACTCGGTCGAGAGGAAGGCTGACTGGATCGCCAGGATCGGGATCGATGCCATTTTCTGCGGCCGCGAAGAGCGTGTGGGTTAGCAGCTCGATGCCTTCTCCGGTGCGGGCCGAGGTGGGGACGATGGGAGCGCCGTGATAAGGGCCGTCTTCCAGCAAGGAGGCCACCTCCTCACCTACTAGCTCCAGCCACTCTTCGTCTACCAGGTCTACCTTGGTGAGCGCGACCACCAACCGCTCTACGCCGAGCAGGGTGACGATGTGGACGTGCTCACGGGTCTGGGGCATCAACCCCTCGTCCGCGGCCACCACAAGCAGGACCAGATCCACGCCTGTGGCGCCCGCGACCATGTTCCGGATAAACCCTTCGTGACCCGGGACGTCCACCACCCCCATGCGGTGGGCGCCGTCGGTAAGTTCGGCGAACCCGAGGTCGATCGTGATGCCCCGCTCCTTCTCCTCCTGGAGCCGGTCAGTGTCCACCCCCGTGAGGACACGGACCAAGGCGGTCTTGCCGTGGTCGATATGCCCCGCTGTCCCAAGCAGCAGCCTACGCATCCGCACCTCCCCCGGGTGCCGTGGAAGGGTCGTCCAGCAGCGTCGCCAGCACTTCCAACGACGATAGAGGGCGCCCCCCCGATAGGTGATAGGAGACAAAGTCACCCAAGAGGCGCAGGTGCGCCCGCGGCCGCTCCACCTCCGGAAGATCTCCGTTGTGCAAGAGAGCCGCGAGCTGAGAGCGTGCGCGGGGACCGAGCCGTGGCCCCACTTCCACTCGGGAGCAGTCGGCACAGCGGATCCCGCCCGCAGAGAAATCGAACCGGGTCAGCGCGTCCCCGGGAGCCGAGTCACACTCTACGCACAGCTCCGCAACCGGACGGTACCCCAGCGTGCTGACCAGGCACCAACCTTCGCGCAGAAGGGTCGCGATCACCCGGTCCGGTGAAGCGTCGCTCAGCCGGTCGAGCCCGGCGCTGAGCGCCGCGAAGAGGGGTGGATTCGCTTCCTCGCCCGCGTGCTTGAGAACTACCTCAGCCAACACCGACGCAGCGCCAAAGCTCCGGACATCATTCCCCAATGCGCGGCGCGGGCGCGTGGCGGCGAAGTCCCGTAGGGTCTGGAGCTCACGGGTTGACTTTACGTGCAGCGTGAGGGTCCCCTCGGCAAAGACGTCGAGGCCGCTCCCCGACTTGCTCGAACCGGTGCGGACCCCGCGGGCCATCACCCCAACCGCGCCGAGCGACTCCGTGTAGAAATGCAGCACCCTACTGGTCTCGCTATACGGAAACGAACGCAGAAGCACGGCACAGGTGGTCACCAACGTCATGACCCCACCTCCTCCCTACCCCAATTCCTGGACACGCTCGAGCAAAATCCGGCGGCTGGCTACCCATTCTTCCTCCACGGCGATCTCTCCCTTGGCACGGGACTCGTCCAAGCAAGCGATCTCTAGGAGGAGCATCTGGCGACGCTCGAACAGGGTAGTTGCGGGCTGGACAGGGACCTCATGGTGACCTGCGACCCCTGCACGTGGACGGAGCACGAAGTAGAGGGAGGCGATCGCCAAGACGAGGGCTAGCCCGACCGCAAGCCATCGAGTAGGCACGACCGGCTGGCCCGGGCCCGGGCTCATAATCACGGTGGCATCCTGGAGCGAGTCCCCCACGAAACGGCGGTACGTGAGGCCCTGCTCCATCTCCACTGGCGACGCGGGCTGGAGCCCCGCGACTTCTAGGGGCGGTGCCGGCTCCCTCACGAGCAACTCCATCTCGCCGGTGAAACCCGGGAGGGACAACGTAACGAACGGATCTGCCAGCCGGTAACGCACCAGGAACTCCCGCATCCCGGGAGGGATGGACGACGTCACACGCAGGCGTCCACCTATGAGGTCGGCCGCATTCGGAGTCATTTCGCCGCCGCCAACCTCTAGGTCGGATGCTCCTTCGGGAAAGGGATATCCCCAGGTGACACCCTGTGCTACCGCCACCAGTGTGCGTTGTCCAGGGTTATTCACCTGAAGGAGATCAGTGACCGTCCAGAAGCCCTGATGCTCCTCGAGCAGCATGTACCGCGCCTGCAGCGGCAATGCCGCCCCCCCCACGGGCGCCCCTTCCGTCTCGTAAACCCGGATCTCGTAGAGCGTGTCGAGTTGCGTTGCGAGGTGGATCGCAGAGCCGAAGTAGTTGACGCCTTCGTGCAGGACCGACGCGAAGTAGACAGTCTGCTTGACCCCAGGATCGGGGACAGAGGGAAGGCGGAAACGGAAGCTTCCGTCGGGACGGGTGCTCAGGCTATCCAGCGGTCCAGACCCGTCCAAACCGACACGGTGAAGGATGACCTGCGTGGACGGAAGCGGCACGTCGTCCATCAGGACCCGCCCACGAAGCTCCACTACCGCCAGCTGTTGGGCGACGAGCGGGGGAGTACAAATGAGCTGCAGCAGGACCAGGCTTGCGAGACCGTACCCGGACCCAGCTGCGCGTCGCACCCGACGCACAGCTGTGGCTACGTCAGGGGGTGAAGCGGCCAAAGTCCTCGGGATTCAACCTGCGGAGATATTCCTTCAGCTCGTCGGGGTCCATGTGGTTGGATGGCGACTCCCGCCCGGGCTCTTCCTCCTTGGCAGCTTCGCCTTCCGCGATTTCTATGGTGGCCCGCTCCAGCAGGTCGTCCTGCGTGAAGATGCGCGCGTCGACCCGGAGGGCGACCGCGATGGAGTCCGAAGGGCGAGCGTCTACCGAGATCACCTCGCCATTGCGATGGATGATGAGATCAGCGTAGTAGGTGTTCTTTTCCACCCGCGTGATGATCACCTTGCGGAGATTCCCTCCCAGCCCGTTCAGCACGTCGATCAGGAGGTCATGGGTGAGCGGGCGAGAGAATTCCATGTCGGCTAGCTGCATGGCGATGGCACTCGCCTCCCCGGGACCGATCCAGATGGGGAGGACGCGCTCGCCGTCCACCTCCTCCAGGATCACGACGGGGGTGTTGCTGGAGCGGTCGAGCCCGAGGCTCTGAACCTTGATCTCGACGAGCACGGGGAGCTCCGGACTGCGAGAAGGGTGTGGGGGGAAGCGTCCCCCCTCTCCACAGCTTACAGTACTCCCGAAACGGGGCCTGGTTCTCCCTGCCCCCCCCTGGAGTCAGAGTCCCAGCGCGCTCCGCAAATCGTCCTCGCGGCCGGTCCGCTCCCAGCTAAACAGCCACATCTTTCCGCCATCTGGGGCGTCCACGCACTGAGGCTCCCGTCCGAAGTGCCCGTACGCCGCGGTCGGGGTAAAGATGGGATTCCTGAGACCCAAAGCATCGATGATCGCGAGCGGCCTGAAATCGAAGATCTCAGCGAGCGCTCTCGCGATGGCGTCCTCCTCCACGACCGCGGTACCAAACGTGTCTACGTGAACCGAAACCGGCTCAGCGACTCCGATCGCATAGGCGAGCTGGATCTCGCAGCGCCTCGCGGCGCCGCACACCACCACGTGCTTGGCAGCCCACCTGGCCGCGTACGTGGCCGAGCGATCGACTTTGGTTGCGTCCTTCCCGCTGAACGCACCGCCGCCGTGGCGGCCGGCTCCACCGTAGGTATCGACGATGATCTTGCGGCCGGTGAGACCCGCGTCTCCGTGCGGACCACCGATCTCGAACAGGCCAGTGGGATTGATGTGGACGATGCAATCGTTGGCCTCCAGCAGCTCAGGCGGGAGAACAGGCTTAACGACGACCTCACGCACCTCGTCGTGTATGCGCTGCTGGGTGACGGCGGGGCTGTGTTGCGCGCTGACGACCACGGTATGCACCCGCACTAGGCGGTCGCCCTCGTACTCGACGGTCACCTGGCTCTTGCCGTCCGGCCGCAGGAAATCCAGTTCACCGGACCTGCGCACCTCCGCCAGGCGGCGAGTGATTCGGTGCGCGAACTGGATCGGAGCAGGCATCAACTCGGCCGTCTCGTCGGTAGCATAGCCGAACATCATGCCTTGATCCCCCGCCCCACCGCCGTCCAAACCCATTGCGATATTGGCGGACTGCTGGTCCAGCCTGCTCACGACTTCGCACGTATCAGCATCGATGCCGTATGATGAGTCGGTGTAACCGATGCGGCGCAGGGTCGACCGCACCACGCCTGGGATGTCCGCGTAGGTACCGGTGGTGATCTCCCCGGCCACCACCGCCAAATCAGTCGTCACGAGGGTTTCACAGGCGACCCGGGAATTGGGGTCGCCAGCCAGTATGTGATCAAGCACCGAGTCGGAGACCTGATCGGCTATCTTGTCCGGATGTCCTTCGGTGACGGATTCGGACGTGAAGAGTCTCCGACTCACAGTGCTCCTGCAGGTGTCGTTACATGGGGAGAAGGGACGACGAGGGCCGAAGCTACCCCGTCAACTTTCGGGCGACAAGTTCCAGCGGCCCAAGAACGCCGACAGATCAACTGAGTCTCCGATCCCCTCCACCAGCGTGCCCACCAGAGCCTCCGCGCTCGGTGCCGCCAACGCCTTCCTGGCAGCCACACGAGCATCTTCCATGCGGACGCTGCGGATCACTTGCTTAACCTCGGGGAGGGCAGGCCACGCAACCGACAACGCCGTGATGTCCAGCCCCAGCATGAGGAAGGTTCCCAGAGGGTTGGCGGCCAATTCACCGCACACGCTCACCTCAATGCCCGCGGCACGGCCAATTCGCGCTACCTGGTAGAGCTGTCGCACTACCGCGGGATGGAACGGGTTATACAGGCGGGCGAGGCGGGAGTTTGTGCGGTCTACCGCCAGCGTATACTGGACGAGGTCGTTGGTGCCGATCGAGAAGAAGTCGGAATATCGGGCGAGCTCTACTGCCTCGAGCGCGGCGGCCGGAGTTTCGATCATGGTGCCCAGCTTGTACCCGGAGTTGAAGAGGATGCCGTCGTCGTCAAGCCGCTCCTCTTCCTCCTCGAGCATTTCGCGGGTGCGGCGGATCTCCTCGACTTCGTTCACCAACGGGAGCATGATGCGTAGGTCGCCGAAGGCGCTGGCTCGCAGAATGGCACGCAGCTGAGTGCGGAACAACTCGGGTTCGTCGAGGCATACGCGGATCGCTCGCCATCCCAGGAACGGGTTCTCCTCAGCTGGCATGTGGAGGAACATCGGGAACTTGTCCCCGCCCAAGTCGAAGGTGCGGATATAGATAGCGCCTTGGGGAAAGGCCTCTGCTACCTGACGGTAGGCCAGAAACTGCTCCTCTTCCCCCGGCATGGTCGCGCGCCCAACCACCAAGAATTCAGTGCGATAGAGGCCGACTCCCTCAGCCCCATGAAGGGCCGCGTTATCAGCCTCCTGGGGAAGATCTAGGTTCGCTCGGAGCGCCACGGGCTGGCCGTCACGGGTGACCGATTCCAGGCTCGCCACCACCTGGATCTCCTCTTCCATCCCCTGGAGTTGGGACCGTCGGTCCTCGAACACCTCGCGGTCCCGCTCGTCCGGATCCAGCACGACACGACCGATGCGACCGTCTAGGATCGCCTCCTGGCCGTGGCGCGCCAGCGCCGTGATCCCGCCGAGCCCTACCACCACCGGGATCTCGAGGGAACGGGCGAGGATGGCCCAGTGAGACGTTCGGGTGCCGTGATCGGTGGCGACCCCCAAAATCCTACTGGGATCGAGATGTACCGCCAGACTCGGCGTGATGTTCGGTGCGACCAGAATCGCCGGCACTCCCTCGAATCCGAAGTCGGACGGATCCGGCAGGCCAAGCATCCGATTGAGCAACCTCACCTGCAGATCCTCGAGATCGTTCAGCTTGTCCATCACCATGGGGTTGGCCCGCCGTGCCATCATGGTCTGGAGCTCAATCATGCGCCACTCGAACGCCCGGGGAGCGGTCAGGTGGTTCTCTCGGATGTAACACACCGTTCCATCGGCGATCTCGACATCGTCGACCATGAGGATCTGGGGATCGAAGATGCGGGCCTCGACCGGTCCCAAAAGCTCCTCTGATCTCGCCTTTATAGCCTCGAGGCGCTCCCGGGCCCATTCGCGAGCCTCGTGGAATCTGCGCACCTCCTCCTCCACGCGATCCTCGGTGACGTTCTCATGGGGCACCTCGGGCACACCCGAAGAGAGGATGTGCACCGGGCCCAAGCCGATCCCCTCCGAAGCGGCAAGACCATTCAGGACGATCGACATCAGCGCTTCCCTCCCACCGCTGGCTCCATCATCAGGATTCCTCAAACCCGCGTTCGACCAACGCTACTATTTCGTTCACCGCCGCCTCAGCGTCTTCGCCCTCACAGCGAATCCGAATCTCACAACCGTGCTCCGCAGCCAGCATAAGCACTCCCATAATGCTCTTGGCGTTCACGTCTAGCTCGTCCTTCCCCACCCGCACCTCGCACACGAAGCTAGACGCCATCTTGACGAGCTGAGCCGCCGGACGAGCATGTAACCCGGACTGGTTGGTGATGCGCACGCTCCGCTCCACAACTCGAGTATCACTCATCTGGCCGCGACCATCAGAACACACACGACCGTCCCTACAGCCAGCAGAGCCGCCGGCCGCCATGCCCTCTCTCCGAGTATCAATCCCGCCGTGAATGCGACCGCCATCAACGTGGTCCAAAGCAATTCGATGGGACCTCCCCGCGCACCCGCCACGCACAGAAACCCGGCCAACATACCCAGCAGCACCACGCCACCACGACTCACCAACTCAGCCAAGTTACCCAACGCGGCCCCGCGCAACACGCGTCCGACATCGTGACCCCAGCGGAGCCCAGTGCCAAACCCCCACAGGCGCAGCGCCACATGGCCAGCGTTGTAGGGGATCAGGAATAGCAACACACACATCCACGGGGACGCACCCGCAAAATGGGCCACCAGGCCGATGAGGACCGTCGTCGGAAGCCACGCCGCCCACATCAGGGCATCCCCCATCCCACCGAGCGGTCCCTTTATGGCGGACTTGAAGCGGAGCATCAACTCCGGCTCCGCACCATCGGCCTCCAGTCGCGCGGTCGCGCCGAGGGCGAGTCCAGCCAGGTAGGGGTGCGCGTTGAAATGTTCTGCATGCCGGCGCACCGCTTCGTCCAGTCGCGGCCCCTCGAACAGTTCACGGAGCACAGGCAAGATCGCGAACGCAAATCCCCCTCCGATCATAGTCCTATAGTTCCAAGACCCCTGAATGATGAAGGAGCGGAGGAAGGTCGAGAGCCGAGTCGAGAGGGAGATCTCGGTCACAGAAATATCCCTCCCGCCACGCCCACAATGAGCCCTCCTAGGAAGATGACGCGGCGGCGTGCCAGCCCCCCGAAGCTGCGTAGAAGGATCCCCACCGATACGGCCGCCCCCACCAGGAACAAGCCAACCGTGTCTTCCTCGCCAAGCGGCCAGTTGCCGGAGAAACGCGCCACCACCAACCCCGCGACCCACACGCCGGTCCCGGTGACCAGCACCCCGCGCACAAAGTCGAGTAACACGGCGAGGAGGTGGCCACAGACCACTCGTGCCGGTGGCAGCAACGGCGCCGCCGGGTCCGGGGCGACCCAACCGTTTAGTGTTCGCATCGCGTTGATCGTCCACCCTCCAAGCTGACCCCACATGAGTCCGAACCCGACCCCGAGGGCGAAAGCTCCGGGCCCCGGGTGCGCGACCACCGTCGTCGCCGCTACCACCGTAGCCGTGGCTCCTTCGGGAAAGCGCGCACCCCCGACCGGGAAGGCGACCAGTAGGTAGATTTCTAGCACTACCCCGACCAGGAACCCGGACACGGGATCGCCGGCGAGCCAACCGGAAAGCAGCCCTGCTACCAAGGGACGGGAGATCATGAACTGTCCCACCGTGGTCGCGTCGAGAGCCAGCGCGCCACCCAGTAGCGAGGCGTTCAGAAGTGTCACGTATCATTCCTCCAGTAAGTCGGCCAGCCCCACCTTGAGTGAGCCGGGCAGGTCTCGCCCCGACGCGTGCATCCCCTCTTCCTCCAGAGCTCGCACCCGACCGCGGTCCGCGTCATTCAGGTAGAGGTAGGAGCGCACCATCTTGCGCCCCTTCCCGTGGTGTATGCCGCCCAGGTTGACGCTCTTCCCCTCCAGCAGTCGGTTACGGGCCAGACGCAGCATGGAGCAGAGGTCGCGCGTCAAGAGCAGGGTGCGCTCATCGGCACTCATCCACTCAGACACCCGCTGACGCGCTTGCTCCACCGTGAAGAATGACACCTTGGTACTGTCACCCACCGTCAGACGATAGAGATCCTGCTCCCATTCGCTGTCGGCGATATCGTCGTCCACGACCAGGTACCGCTCAGGGTGAAGCTGGCTCCCCCAACCGATCACCACCTGGCCGTGGATCAGTCGCTCGTCAACCCTAAACAGGAGAATCGGCATACGGTAAATGGGCGGTGATTGATGACCTGCCCTGTTCCACCAGGCGCGGCACCAGCTCCTCCAGTGGCTCGCTCCGGTGGAAGGCAAACTCGAGCAGCATGGGGAGGTTCACGCCGCACACGACTGCCCGTCGGCCTCCGGAGCGGAGCGCGACTCCCGCAGCAACGGCGCAGCTGCCTACACGCATGTCTGTGAAGATCACCACCGGACCCTCACCGACTATGCGAATGAGCTCGTCACGTAGCGAGTCCGGTCCCTTACCCTCGTTGGAAAGCGCCACCAACGCGCCCTCCTCAATTCCGGCTACGCGACGCGCGGCGTCCACCATTCCTATGGCCATGGCCCCATGCCCTAACACCACACCGCACGCGTCCACGTCACTCATAGTCCTGTTCCAGATATTCCTGGGCCGTGCGCATCTCGTCCCGCAATCGCGCATCGAACGCCGCTGCTGAGACGACCCCCGTGTAACGGAGCAGGTGGTTCATCGCAATCACCTCGGAAACCACCGTGATGTCCTTCCCGGGGTTCAGGGGCACAGTAAGCCGCGGCACCTCAACCCCCAGAATGCTGATGCTGTCTTCCTCAAGACCCGTGCGACTGTATTCACGGGACGTGTCCCAATGCTCAAGGTGAACGACAAGCTCGATGCGCTTCTGTAGGCGGATCGCACGAATGCCGAACAGAGCCTTGACGTCGATGATGCCGATACCCCGGATCTCCATGTGGTGGCGCTGGAGCTCATGGCCCTGTCCGATGAGCACATCGTTGCCGCGGCGCGACACGATCACGATGTCGTCTGCCACCAGCCGGTGCCCCCGCTCGACCAGATCGATGACGCATTCACTCTTGCCGACCCCGCTCTTACCCATCACGAGCAGCCCTACACCATACACGTCGGCAAGCGAACCATGCAGGGTGGTCCGGAGCGCAAGCGCCGCCTCCAGGAAGGGCTTCAGGACTCCGTAGAAATCCCTGGTGCTGAGCGCGCTGCGGATAACCGGGACCCCTGCGGCGTCCGCGATCTCGAGAAGCTCTTCCGGCACAGCCTGATCCTTGGTCACGAAAACTACTGGGATACGGTAGTTGAACAGGGTCGTGAGGCGGTCGCGCACGTCGACGGTGTCGAGCGACGCGAGATAGGTCATTTCGGTCTCGCCGAAGACCCGTATACGTCCTTCAGCGAAACGATGTGTATACCCAGCCAGGCCGAGCCCGGGGCTTGACACATCGGGGTCGGCAACCAGCCGATCCAGGGGCGCACCCGACGTAAGGACCTCCAGTACCAGCGACTCACGCTTGCTGTCCAGCAGATCCTGGACCGTGAGCATCCGCCGCGTGCCTTCGTCGCTGAGTGAGCTCTTCGGAGTCAACGGTTGTCCTCACTGAGGGGAGCGTTAGCAGTACCTGGCGCCGTCGGGTCGGATTCTAACCCGAACGTGGATAAGCCCACCACCTGCTGCCTGAGGACCTCGAGCACTCCCCGTGCCGATTGATCCCAGGAGAAGCCCGCGGCGAAGCTCCCGGCCCGGGCGCCCATCTCATCGCGGAGCTCCGGACTAGCGAGCAGATCCTCCATCCGGTCGGCCAGTGCTGTTACGTCCCCGTGAGGTACTAAGAATCCGGTGCGCCCATCCAACACAGAATCCCGCAAACCTGGAGAGTCGCTAGCAACCGTAGCCGTTCCGCAGCCGGCCGCCTCGATGTTGGCGATTCCCCAACCCTCCTTAGGGGAGGTGAGCACATGGGCCCACGAGCGCCGAAACAGCTCGATTTTCTGCCGGTCATCCACAAAGCCCAGGAACCGGATACGGTCCTCTTCCAGGCCGAGCCGTGCAGCCAGCCGCTCTAGCTCCTCGACGTGGTCGCCCCGCCCCGCAATTATGAGGCGGGCGGGAACACCTCTATCCCGAAGCAGAGCAACGGCACGCACCGGGAGATCCACCCGCTTGTAACGCTTCACGCGCCCTAGATAGAGAACGGTCGGTTCAACGTAGCGAGGAACGTTCGGGTCAGGCCTAAAGGTTTCCAGGTCGATCCCGTTTGGGACCACTGAAATGCTGGCTGGATCCACGCCGCGTGCCGTCAGGTCGTCCCTGGTGCTGTCCGATACTGCGATCACCGGCACCCCACGGAACACACGCGGGACCGAGCGTTCCAGCAACCAAGTGGCAGTAGCCAAGGGTAGGCGAGCCTCCAGAAATGCGGTGGTGCCGAACAAATGGTGCACCAACAGGACGACCGGACGGTCGGTCCATTGGGGAGTGAAAAAGGGCACCTTGTTCAGATCTTCAACGATCACGTCGAAGGTCCGGTGTGCCAGCTGTCGCTTGAAGTAGCGCCGTGCTTGGAGCGCGAACGAGTAGCGACCACCCACACGGTGCACCTCGATGCCATCCAGCTCGGCAAACGTGGACGCTCCGGGAAAGCCCGAGCACAGTAACGTGACACGATGTCCCCAGCGGACGAACCCACCGAACACCTCGTGGAGGTGCGTTTCCGCGCCTCCCGCCTGAGGATTCTCACGGTCGAGCCAGTTGACTACAAGAATGTCCATTCCAGAGGGCGAAGCCCTAGGGAAGCGCGGCCACTCAGCGCCCCGACTGGGCACGCTTGTAGAGTGCGTCCAGCACCCCATTCACGAAGCGGGGGGAATCGGGACCGCCGTATTGCTCGGCCAGGCGGATCCCCTCCTGGATCGTGACCTTAGGAGGGACTTCATCCACATGCAGGAGCTCGACCGCAGCCAGGCGGAGGACACCCCGATCGATCACAGCAAGCCGCCCCATACGCCAGTTCTCCAGCGCCTGACCAAGGAGACCGTCCACCTCGGGAATATGCTCGTCAAGCAAGCACAAGAGTCGCCGGACGTAGGGAAGGCGCCGCGACGAGATGTGTCTGTTTCCCACAACAGCTCCGAGAGCGTCACGCAGACTCCCGACAGACCCGCCGCTCTCCCACCCGT
>DEAG01000024.1:0-28307 GCA_002346665.1 Gemmatimonadales bacterium UBA2988 | reverse complement strand
CCACCCGCCGCTCTCCCACCCGTAGTGCACCTGAAGGGCCCAGGCCCTGGCCCGCCTCCGGTCGATGCGCTCGCGCACCAGCAAAGGTGGCTGGCTCACCCCGTGTTCAACCGACCGAACAGTTCCGCCATTTCGAGCGCTGCCAGCGCGGCCTCTCGCCCTTTGTCGCCGCCTGCCGGGTCGGCTCGATCGATCGCCTGGGCCTCGGTCTCGGTCGTGAGCACGCCGAACACCACGGGAACCCCGGTGTCGAGGGCCACCGCACCCAACCCGCGCGCCACCTCACCGGCGATCAGCTCTAAATGCAAGGTCTCTCCCCGTATCAGGCAGCCTAGGGCAAGTAACGCGTCGTGGCGACCCGCACGCGCCAGGCGACCACACGCCTGGGGCAATTCCCACGCTCCTGGCACCCGATAGACTTCGACATTCTCGGTCGCAGTACCCTGCTCCGTAAGGCACTGGACTGCGCTCTGGAGCAGCGCTTCGGTGATGTGGGAGTTGAAGCGGGACGCCACAACCCCGAAGCGCCGCCCGGCACCCGAGACGCGACCGGCCAGCTCGGCGGCATAGGAGCCGTCACCGGAGCTCACCGTTCCCCCACCATCAGAGGATGTGCCCCAGCTTCGCTCGCTTGGTCTCCAAATAGTGCTCGTTGTGCCGGCCTGGTTCCACCTGGAGGGGCTCGCGCCCCACAATCTCCAGATCATAGCCGTCGAGACCCACCACCTTACGGGGGTTGTTGGTCAGCAGACGGATGGAATGGAGGCCCATGTCCAAGAGTATCTGTGCGCCAATGCCGTAGTCGCGCAGATCCGGTTTGAAACCGAGCGAGGTGTTGGCTTCGACGGTGTCCATGCCGTCATCCTGGAGAGCGTAGGCACGCAGCTTGTTGCCCAACCCTATCCCGCGCCCCTCTTGCCGCAAATAGACGATCGCACCCTGCCCCTCCCGGTCGATCCGTTCCATGGCGGTTGCGAGCTGCTGACCGCAGTCGCAGCGCCGCGATCCGAATACGTCACCGGTCATACACTCGGAGTGCATACGCACGAGAACCTCGGGCTTACCGGCGATGTCCCCCTTCACCAGCGCGAGGTGCTCCCGGTCGTCCACCAGGCTCCGGTAGCCAATCACGCGGAAGTCCCCGAGCGAAGTCGGGAGGTCGGCCTCTGCGATGCGCTGTACCAGCCGCTCCTTCTGGAGCCGGAACGCCACCAGCTGTGCCACCGTTATGAAGCGGAGGTCATGCTCCCGAGCAAAAACTTCCAACTCAGGACGGCGGGCCATGGTGCCATCTTCCTTGAGTATTTCGCAGATCAACCCGGCCGGCCTGAAACCCGCGAGCCGAGCCAGGTCCACCGAGGCCTCGGTCTGGCCCACCCGCCGGAGGACACCACCCGCGCGAGCGCGTAGGGGAAACATGTGGCCTGGTCGGCACAGGTCGGAAGGTCGTGTGGTGGGATCCACCAACAACCGGGTCGTGGCGGCACGGTCCTGGGCGCTGACACCGGTCGTCACACCGAAACGGCGGTGTCCGTCGACAGACACGGTAAAGGCTGTGCCCTGCGGGTCCGTGTTCTGGTCCGCCATCGGGGACAAATCAAGTTCGTCCGCCCGCTCCTCGGTGAGAGCGACGCATAGGAGCCCGCGCCCGTGCTGGAGCATGAAGTTGACGACGTCGGGAGTCACGACCTCGGCGGCGCACACCAGGTCACCCTCATTCTCCCGGTCCTCGTCGTCAGCGACTACTACAATCCGACCTCTCCGGATGTCCTCCACGGCATCTTCAACGCAGTCGAAGAGCGTGACACTTTCCTCGCTCGAGTCGTTCGAGATACGCATCATGGGTCGGGGATGGCTGGGTCGGGTGAGCGGCCCGGGACGGCACGCTGTGAAGCAAGGATCCTACCCACGTACTTCCCGATCAGGTCCACCTCTACATTCACGGCGTCCCCGATGCGGAGACTTCCGAGCGTCGTGACCGCTCGCGTGTGTGGGATGAGCGCGACCTGGCAGCTCCCGGGACCTGGTAGCGCATTCACCGTGAGGCTGACACCGTTTAGGGTGATCGATCCGTGCAGGACCGTTACGTCCTCCACTTCGGGAGGAAGCCGTACGTCTACCAGCCAGCTATCACCATCGGAAAGCACGGCGAGCACCTCACCGACCCCATCCACATGACCCTGTACCATGTGGCCGTCCAGGGGGGCCCCAAAACGAAGACCTAGCTCTAGGTTAACTTGCACACCCTCGTGATAACCTCCCGCAACGGTGCGCTCCAGCGTGGTCCCGATCACATCGACCGAGAAACCGTCCGAGTGGAGATCGACCGCGGTAAGGCACGCGCCGTCCACCGCCACCGACCGCCCGACCGTGAGACCCTCGATCACGTCGGGAGCACAGAAACGGATACGACGCCCAGCCGCGTTTGTGTTGACCAGGCTGACCACGCCGGTCGCCTCCACTATCCCTGTGAACACTCCGCTCAAGCCTCCCGCTCGTAGACCGTGATCACGTCGTCCCCCAACCGCTCCGGGTCGAAGGCCGGCACCCATTGACCCCACATGCCCTCGGGGAAAGGTCCAGGAAACGCAGACACCCCGGCGGAACCGAGCACGTATGGCGACTGGAATAGGTAGAGTCTGCACGCCATCCCCTCCGCTAGAAAGGAACTCGCGAGCCGGCCACCACCCTCGCATAGGATAGATCGGATCCCCGTCTCTGACGATGCGTCTAGCACTGCACCCAAGTCGAGCCCTCCCTGCGCCACCGGCACCGGGTGCACTTCGGTTCCTGCACGTTCCAGACGCTCCAGCTCAGCTTGTTGAGCGTTCTCCCTAACGAACATTATCACACGTCCCTCTCGTTCGCGGAAAAGTGCACTGGTCTCTGCGAGCGAGGCTTCCGAATCCAACACCATGCGTGCAGGGGGCACCCGTGGAATCACGCTCCCCGCGCGTACGGTGAGACGGGGGTTGTCCACTCGTGCCGTGACCGACCCGACCATCACCGCGTCGAAGCCCGCCCTCAACTCGTGCGCTGCGCGGAGGGCTTCGGGCCCGGTCACCGCGGTCTGCTGCCCCGGCACCGCAGCGATAAGGCCGTCCAGCGACACCGCCAGCTTGACAGCGACGAAAGGCCGCTCCGTCTCGTGCTTGTGGAAGAACATCGGATTCTCGCGTCGGCCGACTGCCACGGGCCAAACCGGACCGTCGACCCGAATCCCGGCCGCGTCCAGAGCGGCGCCTCCTCCTCCGGCACTCCCCCCGGGGTCTGCAACTGCATACACCACACGTTCTACACCGGCGCGTACGAGGGCGTCGGTACACGCGGGCGTCTTGCCCCGGTGACGGCACGGCTCAAGGCTCACGTACGCCGTCGCGCCGACCGTATCCTCCCCGGTGCGCTCCAGCGCATCCACCTCCCCATGGGGGCCGCCGAACTCGCGGTGCCAACCTTCGGCCAACACGCACCCGCCACGCACTAATACACACCCTACCATCGGGTTTGGGTGGACCCGGCCCCAGCCCTGTCGCCCTAGGAGGAAGGCGCGGTCCAACCAACCCAGGTCCTCGTCTGAAAGATCAATGAACGGTCGCTCACGGGGACGTGGGTCGCCGTGTCCCGGCGGACGCAGAAGGCTTGAGACGCCGCTTCCCAAGAGACCGTCCTACCAGGTGAGGCGGCTCGCGACCGAACCAAATACCGACCCCTTGGTTGGGTCGTTCCCACCGGCGGGACGGCCCAACGTATCGGCCCATCCGGTGGCGTACCCGACCTCGGCCGATACCTGAAGCACCAGGAAGGTGTAGGAGAAGCCCCCGAAATAGAGCTGACGGTCGCTCGTGAAAACCCCCGAGGAGGCCTGGCCCGTGCGCACAAGGCCGCCTACGGTCTGCCGTACCGTTAGCGTCGTGCTCCCACTGTACCGCTCCCACCCCCAGCCCCCCAGCACACCAACGGCGAGGAAATCCTTGCCCGCAACGGCACGCACCGAAGTCGCGGTCGGCTTGAACGTGAGATTCACTCGGTCAGCATCCGCACGGCCCCATGAGGCCTGTGTCATGGAGCGGCGGACAACCGACACGCTCACACCCGGAAGGGTGAATGATTCCCGCAATAACCCGAGACGTACACCATAGCCGAGGCCCTCGATGGAGCCGTCGAACCCCGCACTATCGGACAAACCGACCAGCGTGGCCGAGCCGAGCAGATCTAGCGAAAAAATCCCACCGACGGTGGGAAGCAGAGCGAAGCCATTGAGCACGCCAACCGTTACGCCCACCTCGACGGGAAGCGCCGAGAAAGTACGCTTGTCCACTCCACCGGTGCGGGGATCCGGCATGTCCGCGTGGGCAAGGCCACCGCGTACCGACAGGGCAAGCCGGGGCGAGCTACCAAGCCGACGGCCCAACGTGCTCGTGCTCCCCGGAACCGGAGTCCCGAGGGAAGCAGCGGCCAGCCCGACCCCCCCGCGCGCCGCCTGGAGGGCGAGCGCACCCTCCAGGCAAAGCGGCTGTAGGGCCGGATCGGCACCGAAGCACTCGGCCGCCATTTCTATGACGGTCCCCTGGGCGGAGGCTCCCACACGTCCCACCACCAGGAAGAGAACCGACAGCGCTATCGCCTGGGGTAGCTTACGGGAAAAGTGCAGCTCAGCCATAGCGAACCCCTTGGCCAGCCTCGATCTCCCCCATAATCCACGCCGTCTCACCCTCCGAGCGAAGCGAATCGATCACACCATCGGCGTGAGCAGGGTGGACGATCGCGATCATCCCGACCCCCATGTTGAAGACCCGGTCCATTTCCTCCAAGGAGAGCGAACCAGCCCGCTGCAGGACGCCGAAAACCGGGGACAATTCCCATGAGTCGCGCCGCACGACTGCACCGAGGCCGGGGCCAAGTACGCGGGGTAGGTTGCCCGGGATCCCACCTCCAGTGATGTGCGCGAGCGCGTGCACACGGCCGCCTTCCAAGATAGGTAACAAGGAACGGACGTAGCTCCGGTGGGCCCTGAGCAGCTCGTCGGCCACACTCTGTCCCGTGGTCGGGAAAGGGTCGTCGGGCCCGAGCCCTAGCTGATCGAAGACGACGCGCCGGGCAAGCGTATAGCCGTTGGTGTGGAGCCCCGTGGAAGCGATCCCAACCAGAAGGTCGCCCACCCGCACCGCGCTACCGTCGAGCACCCGATCGCGCTCCACCACACCCACTACGAAGCCTGCCAGGTCGTATTCGCCCGCAGCGTAGAAGTCGGGCATCTGAGCAGTCTCGCCCCCGAGTAGAGCACAACCGTTCTCGCGACACCCGAGCGCGACCCCCGCTACAACCTCGGTCACGACATCTTCGTCCATAACTCCGACCGCAAGGTAGTCGAGAAAGAAGAGTGGCCGCGCGCCCTGCACCAGGATGTCGTTCACGCAGTGGTTCACCAGATCTCGACCTACAGTGCCGTGCCTGCCGGAAAGGAACGCGACCTTGAGCTTGGTGCCGACCCCATCGGCGCTCGCCACCAGCACCGGAGCACGAACACCGGGAGGGACCAGGTAGAGCCCCCCGAACGACCCGAGATCCGAAAGCGTGTTTTCGTCCCTCGTGGCTGCGACCAGATCCTTAAGCCCTGCCTTGGCACGCTCAGCCGCGTCTAGGTCGACACCCGCTTCGCGGTAGCGCGGCGCATCCTCACCAGCGCGTGAGTTTACACGAGGGGGAGACTTCCCTACCTGCTCACCCATTCCGAACTGCCCCGACCTCGAGTTCGAACGCGGTAATCTCGTGGAACTGCCGGATACGCTCCATCACCTGATCCGGTGTCAGATTTTTGAGTCTGTCCACACTAAACGCCTCCACCGCATACGAACCCAGTGCCGACCCATACACCATTGCACGGCGGAAGTCGTCCCTGGAGCGGCTACCCGACCAATCCAGATAGCCGAGGAAGCCACCCGCGAAAGCGTCGCCAGCGCCCGTAGGATCGCACACCTCTTCTATCGGGTACCCCGGCACGAAGAATACCGACGCGCTACCGAACAACACCGCACCGTGTTCTCCCTTCTTCACCACCACCCACTCCGGCCCCTGGGCCTGGATCCAGCGTGCCGCCTTCAGGAGGTTGGATTCGTCAGCGAGCTGGCGCGCCTCCGCGTCGTTGACCATCAGAATATGCACACGGCCGATGACCTCGAGGAGCGCCTCACGATTGCCGTCGATCCAGAAGTTCATGGTGTCGCACACGACCAACTTGGGTAGCCGCACCTGCTCGAGAACGTCCAGCTGCAAGACCGGATCGATATTGCCGAGAAACACGGTACGCGCGTCCCGGAAATGATCGGGAAGGCGAGGCTTGAATTGCTCGAACACGCCCAGTTGAGTCCAAATGGTGGTGCGGTCGTTCGGGTCATGGCCATAGCACCCCTTCCAACGGAAGCTATCGCCCTCCACGATTTCTACGCCTGACAGATCCACTTCCTGTTCCTCGAGAAATCTGAGCCTGTCCATCGGGTAGTCCGAACCCACCACACCGACGACCTGCACGGGAGTTAACATCGAGGCTGCGGCAGCGAAGAAGATGGCGGATCCACCGACCACGCCATCTGCACTGCCGAAGGGAGTCTCAACGTGGTCAAGGGCAACGCTGCCGACGACGAGTATAGACATCGGGTTCCCAGTTTCTAGTTCAATACGGGTCAGGTCACTGGAGGGGCTGACGACTCCTCCAAAGCTCGTTCCATCCTGACGGGCGCCGACACGTTCAGTATGCGCAGTCCGTTCCTGAGCACGACCCGCACTGCACAGGCCAGCACCAGCCGCGCGGCCCGCAGCTCGGGATCGGGCGTCAGCACGGCCAGCTCAGGGTTTCGACTCGGGTTGCCCGCGTGATACCAAGCGTTTACGGCCGCGGAAGTCTGCTCAAGGTACTCGCAAAGCAAGTGGGGAGCGCGCGCGGCGGCAGCCCGCTCCACCACCTCGGGAAACTCAGCGAGTTCCTTCACCAGCGCGAGCTCGGTCGGATGGGCGACTCGTGTCAAATCAGCTCCCGCGAGCGCCGCGACCGCGGCTTCCCCACCTGCCTTCGCGAAGATGCTGCACATGCGCGCGTGGGCATACTGGATCTTGTATACGGGATTTTTTTCGGACTGATCCAACGCCATGTCCAGATCGAAGACCAGCTGCGTCTCCGACTTTCGCATCAGGAAGAAGTACCGCGCCACGTCCACCCCCACCATCTCGAAGAGCTCACGCAGCGTGGTATAGGCACCTGCACGCTTGGAGAACTTGACCTCCTTTCCGCCCTGCTCCAGCCGGACCATCTGGTGGATCACCCATTCAGGGAACCCGTCCGGAAGATCCAGAGCCATGAGCCCGGCCCGCACACGCGCCACGGTGCCGTGATGGTCGGAGCCCTGCACGTTGATCGCATGCCTGAAGCCCCGTTCCCACTTTGCCACGTGATAGGCGATGTCGGGAAGGAAATACGTCGGGGCGCCACTACGCCGCACCATCACGCGATCCTTGTCGTCACCGAAGGCGGTGGTATTCAACCATACCGCGCCGTCATCTTCGTACACCATCCCGGTTGTACGCAGTGCCTCGAGAGTGGCATCAACCCGCCCTTCCTCGAGGAGCGACGACTCCAGATAGTGGTTGTCAAAACGCACACGAAAGTCTGCCAGGTCCCGATCCTGCTCGGCGCGCAGCCGGCGTACCGCAAAGTTGCGGAAGGTGTCCAACGCGGCTTGCGCATTGTTGCCACGGTAGCTGTCGGCGCCCTGAACATGAAATTCCTTCGCGAGATCCAATACGTACTCCCCCTGATATCCCCCGTCGGGGAGCTCCCCCCGCTCGCCCAATACCTGCATATAGCGCGCACGCACACTCATGGCGAGCAGATCCATCTGGGTGCCGGCATCGTTGTAATAAAACTCCCGGTAGACAGACCATCCGGTGGTGGCGAGTAACGCACAGAGAGCGTCTCCCAGCGCTGCTTGACGGCCGTGGCCGAGGTGCAGCGGACCAGTCGGGTTGGCCGATACCCATTCGACGATCACCCGCTCACCCGCTCCGGTGGCGCTATGCCCGTAGGTCTCATCCTCGACCACGATGCGCGCAAGCTGCTCGGTGATCGAAGCCACTGCGATCCGGAAGTTGAGGAATCCCGGACCTGCCACCTCGACCGCGGTGATCAATGTCCCAGCCAAGTCCAGCCCCGCCGCAATCTCTTCGGCAATCTCGCGCGGCGGCTTGTGTAGTGACTTCGCCAGAGTAAGCGCCACGCTGGTCGCCCAGTCACCGTGAGAGGGATCGCGCGGCCTCTCGAGTCGAACCTCCGTGTCTCCAGCTCCCATCCCAACCAACGCACGCTCGAGCGCGACCGTGATCGCAGCGCGGGGATCCGACGTCACGCGAGAACTCGGCTCATTTTTACCCACCGGAGCTAGGCTTGCCGCGTGATGTCTTGGACAGGGATACCTCCTTCTGCCCGCCCGTGTCCTTTCCAGCAGCTTTGACCTCACCCGCCTTGCTGTCGCTCTCCTTGGACCCTCCCTCCTTGACCTCGCTCTTCTTCTTGCCGTTGGCCTCTCCTCCGCTCGGGTTGTCCAAGGATGCCTTCTGCTTGTAGTCGTCAGATCTGGTGTCGGTGATGTAGAAACCTTCACCCTTGAACATAAAGCCGGCTCCCGGAACGATCATACGTTCGGCATCCGCCCCGCATTCGGGGCACTTAGCTGCGGCAGGATCGGACATCTTCTGGAAAACATCGAAGACGTGCCCCTTCGGGCAATGGTATTCGTAGGTGGGCATGGCGTCGGTGTTTGGATGGGCAATCGCTTCAAGCGCAGAAGCTAACGCGTGGAAGGCCCCTCGTCGTAGGTCCTCCGGGCCGCACGCACAGTGTCCCTGACCTCGCCCAGGATGGCGAGTGACTTGACCGCAGCCACGATCGGCAGCATCAGACTTTCCGCCCCGTTAGTCGCACTGGCCACTCGGCCTACCCGCCTTGCCCGGAGCAAGATCAGTTTATCGCGCTGCTACCCCTCCAGGACCGAGTAGTCAGGTTAGAACGATGCGCGGGTCCTCCTCCGCTTCAGTGAACGAGTTGACGACCACAACCACGCGCTCTCCGGTCTCGATCTCTATTTGCTGCACGTAGACTTAGTGGTCGGTTTCCTCGGCCATGAAGTCGATCGACATGGCGACTCCACCCAGCTCGCCAATGTGCGCGAAAAGCCCCCAGGCATGGACGCCAAAGCCCGGCCGGTGACGAATCGGTCCATCTCGACGAACAGGTCGCCGTCGATCACCAGGTCCAGCCGCTCGCGCGAGGAGGCCTTGGCGCGCTGCTGCTGGGCACCCCGCCGAACTTGTCCACTGCCCAGTTCGTACTCGCGGCGGAGCTCTTCCCGCCTCCCGAGCTTCTCGCGCATCGTCACCGCTGAGGCCTCAGATTCCGCCCGGCGGGCGCATGCCGGGACACACCACCTGGAAGGGTGGACCGTCCATTGCCGGGGGCTCCTCCCCCGGAAGGACTTTGGGTCTCCGATCGATGAGCACCGGTTGCTCCCCGGTCGCTATGGGCGACATGGTCTGGTCCTGCATGCATACCAGTTGATTGTCACGCACAGCGCGGCCGTGCTCAATCCCCAGTTGGCCGGTGGCACCCGGAAAGGCCGTGATGCGCCCCAACGCAGCAGCGATGTTTGTCGGCGAGCGGGCGCCGCCACGCAGTGCCTCGAACATCAGCCCGGCCGCGTCGTAACCCACCGCGGGCACCGAGCTCCGCAGCGTGCGGCGGTACAAGGTCTCGTACGCGCGCACGAGCGCTTGGGCTCCGGGGGACTCGTTCTGGCCGGTCGGATCGGGAGTGATGGCAACGACCCCGTCGGTGTGGCGTGGGCTGACCGCCCCGAGCACGTCTTGGCGGGTCCACCCACCGGTACCGAGGATCCGGACGTCCAAGGTGTCGATGCCGAAGAACGTGATCTGGGGCGCAACAATCTCCACGTCATCGGCGGGAATCGGGAGGACAAGGGCGTCGGGAAGTAGCGCCTCGATGCTGTGCATCTGTGTCTGGAAGTAGGTGGTGCCCTGGTCGTACAGGAACTGCCCCAGGACGGTCCCGCCAGCCGCCCGAAAGGCATCAGTGAATGCGGATGCCTCCTGCTCGGATTCCGCCCCGCGCGGGTGAAGAAGGGCGACCCGGGAGATCCCAGAGCCAGCGGCCCACCGGGCCAGTGCGCGGGCTCCCGCTAGGTCGGGACCACCTAGAGTGTACACGTTCTTGGCCCCGGCGACGACGTGGGAAGCGGTGGGCGAGATCAGGGGAATCGGCCGCACGCGCGCGAACACAGCCGCGGACAATTCGGGCTCTGCCAGGGGACCCACCACGACAATCGCACCGGCTCGCTCCAGCGCCTCCATTCCCCTAGCGGCACCCTCAGCAGTTCCCCGGTCGTCTTCCACCACAATTTCGACGCGACCCGAAAGGCCAGCGGCGGTAGCAGCGGAACGGATCCCTTCTTCGATCTGGTCTGCCAATCGCGAGAGCGCCGGGGGCCCGCTCTTCGGGAGCAGGACCCCGACCACGGCAACCGGGCCGGTCAATCCGAGAGCTTCGTCGATTCGCCCCGCCAAAATCGCGCGGCTTAGATCAGCATCGGTCCCCGTAGCTCCGGCAGCGAGGGCGTCCTCAGCGCTCCGGCGCGCCAGCTCGTCGTCTCCGTTGTTGAAAAAGTAACGCGCCCGGGCAGCCATGAGTGGGGAGCGGAAAAGATGACCGCGTGCGAGCGCGTCGAGCCGCAGGTCCAGTGCGGCTGCCCCAAGAACCGCGCTGGAGCGCCGAACCAGGTCCAGGGTGGCCGCCACTTCGGACTCGGCCTGCACACGCACCGCAACCAGCCGATCGAGTGCCCCGCCGGGGTCACCGTCATTGAGGAGCGCCTCCCCTTGCAGAAGGGTCAGCGCCACGACGCGGGGGTCATCCTCGGGCACCAAATCTATCCAGCGTTGGGCAAGGAGGTCTGTCTCACGCCAGCTCGACTGGGCGAACGCCACATCTACGAGCATCCGGAGCCCGCGACCCGAAACAGCGGCGCCCGGGTAACGATCCACCACTTCCTGAGCCACCCTGCGCGCACGCTCCAGATCGCCCAAGGCAACAGCCTCCCGGGCGCCCTCGAGAAGGCGCACTGCGACAGCCTCGTCCGCGTTCGAGGGCCGCTCCGCGGAGAGCACCGGGTCCAAGGGAGTATCCCCCACCCGACCCCCGCGGCCACCTACCATCGAACAGCCGCCCATAACAAGAACCACCAAGGAGACCCAAACGGCTGTGCTGCCGCTGATCCTACCCACGGGGACCGACCTGCCCTTAATCGTCAGCTCTCCTCGGAAGCTTCGTCCTCGTTCGCGGGCTGGGCCACTGGCTCCTCACCGGCACCCGACTCGGCCAGCGCAGTCTCGGCATCGGCCGGTGCGACCTCGTTGGGCTCCGCAGCCTCGTTGGACTCCGTAGCCTCAGATTCCTCTCCGCCGTCTGTCATTTCCGGCTCGATCGGCTTACTGGGCTTACGCACGGGCTCGGTAGTGACCTCAAGAAGGACACGCCGCTCGGTGACGTCGGACTCGACCACGCGCAGGTCGACCGGGTCTCCCCACTCGTAGTATTCCTCGAGCCGGTCCGCGTCCTCTACCCCACTGTGCGACGCAGGCACGAAGCCCTCGATGTCGTCGCCCAAGTCCACCACTACACCCTTGTCCTGTACCCGAACGACCTTCCCCGCGCTCTCTAGGCCCGGGATAAACCGCTCGGCGATCTGAGGCCACGGATCTTCTCCGAGTTGCTTAATGCCCAGGCTGATGCGCTTGTTCTCGGCGTCCACATCCAAAACCATCACATTCACCTCATCACCCTTTTGCACCACCTCGGATGGATGCTCAATCCGACGCGTCCAGCTCATGTCCGAAACGTGGACGAGCCCGTCGATGCCCGACTCGATCTCCACGAACGCACCGAATGAGGTGAGGTTCCTGACCACACCCCCGAGCGGCGTGCCAGTCGGATATTTGACCGGTAAGGCCAGCCAGGGATCCTCTTCGATCTGCTTCATCCCGAGCGAGATTTTCTCCTCGTTCGGATCGACCTTGAGCACCACCGCCTCGATATCGTCACCGATCGTGACCAGTTTCGAGGGGTGCCGGATATTCCGAGTCCAGCTCATTTCGGAAATGTGAACGAGTCCCTCGACCCCCTTCTCCAGCTCGATGAAGGAACCGTAGTTGGTGATCGATACCACCGCACCTCGGACACGAGAACCAATCGGGTATTTCTTGTCGATGTCGGTCCAAGGGTACGGAAGCAGCTGCTTGAGGCCGAGGCTGATGCGCTCCCGGCCCCAATCGATGTCCAGCACTTTGACGTCGATGCTAGCACCGATCGTCACCACTTCGGAGGGGTGGCCCACGCGGCCCCACGACATATCGGTGATGTGGAGCAGCCCGTCGAGCCCGCCCAGGTCAATGAACGCACCGAAGTCTGTAATGTTCTTCACCACGCCCTCGCGCACCTGTCCGACCAAGAGTTCCTTCACCAGCGTTTCACGTTTCTTCTCGCGATCGGCCTCGAGAATTACGCGGCGCGAAACCACGATATTACGGCGCCGCTTGTTGAGCTTGATGATATGGAACTTGTACGTATCGCCGATCAGGTCGTCGATGTTAGGAACCCGGCGGAGCGCGATCTGCGAGCCGGGAAGGAATGCGTCGACTCCCATCAAGTCGACTGTTACGCCACCCTTAATCTTATGGACCAGCGTTCCCTGGACCGGCTGATCAGCTTCGTACGCATCCTTGATCTTCTCCCAGACGCGCAGGAAATCAGCCTTCTTTTTGGACAGGACGACGACACCTTCGTCGTCCTCGAGGCTCTCGAGCAGAACCTCAATCTCTTCCCCCTCTTCGGGCACCTCCTTGAATTCATCGAGCGGGATCGAGCCCTCGCTCTTGAAGCCGAACTCCAGGATCACCGCAATGTCGGTGACATGGAGCACCCGAGCTTGCACGATTTCTCCCTCTCGGATGTCTTGGAGGTCTTCCTCGTATTCGCCAAGAAGCTTAACGAAGTCGTCGTGCGACATGTCGAGCGGCTCTTCCCCGTAGGTATCCTTGAGCAGCTCGGGAGAAACAGTACGCGTGGGCCGAATCCGAGTAGCCACGCCCACGTCCGAATCGTTATCGGTGATCCCGGTGAGGACCTCACCGGTGAGCGCGTCGACGGCTACGCCCGTCTCGTCGTCCTGGTCAGAATCGGGAGCGGTGGACTGGGGGTCCTGATCGGTGTAGGTCATTTCGCCTGGCTCGTCCCCCGGACCTGGGTGTCCAGAGGGTACCTGTGCCGGGCCAAAGGCCCGGGTTCGTGTTAAAACTAAAAAAGCCCGGGTATTTCCCGAAGACTTTTCGGTTATGTGTATCCGCTGGAAACCGGGGTGGACCGGGCTCTGCGGATAATGGCCCCGCGACGGGGGCTTAGCAGGGTAAAGCTAGGCCTGCCTGAGAAGACCGTCAACCTCACGAACGCGCTCCATAATGGCCTTTACCTGCTCTTCGAAGGTGAGGTAAGTGGTGTCCAACTCGAGGGCGTCCTCCGGACACCGTAGGGGCGATAACTCCCGCTCCGAATCGCCCCGATCACGTTCTCCGATACGCGCTGTTTCCCGCACGATCTCAGCCGCGGACGGACCCACCACGCCTTGCTCGGTGAGACGGCGACGGGCTCGCTCCGGGAGATCAGCGGTCAGGAAAACCTTAACCTCAGCACCTGGAAATACCACCGTGCCCATGTCGCGCCCATCGGCCACCAGGCGTCCTGCCCTGCCCGCATCACGTTGGATCCCAAGCAACCATGATCTTACTACGGAGAGTCCAGCCAATCGAGACACGTGCGCCGTCACCCTCGAAGAACGGATCTCAGCTTCTGGGGAACGGGAACCCAGGAGAACCCGGAACCCCATGTCCGTGGGCTGCACGCTCACCCCAACCCCCTCCAGGTCGGGCGTGGTGAGCCCCTCCCACCTACCGGGCCCCACCCCGGCGTCCAGCAGCCCATATGTAAGCGCCCGATAGAACGCGCCCGAGTCCATGTGGCGAAACCCCAGCCGCCGGGCGACCTCCCGGGCAGTGGACGACTTCCCCGAGCCAGCGGGTCCGTCGATTGTGACCACCAGCCCCTCCCGCTCCGTCACCGCGCAGTCCAGGCCGCCAGTCGCTCCCAAAAACCCGGGAAGCTGACGTCCACGACATCCGCGCCCCGGACACGGATGTCGTTTCCGGCCACCCCCCCCAGCACACCGAAAGCCATCGCGATGCGGTGGTCGCCCACCGAGTCGACGTCACCGGTGAGCGGCTGATCCGTTCCCTCCACCTCGAGGCCATCTTCGAATTCCTCGACCCGCACACCGACCGCGCGCAGGTTCTGCGCGAGGGCCCTCAACCGGTCCGTCTCCTTCACCCTGAGCTCTCCTGCGCCGGTTATGCGTGTCGTGCCTTGGGCGCGCGCCGCGGCTACCGCGAGGATCGGAATCTCGTCGATAGCAGCGATAACGTCATCAGCTCCGATGGTAGTCGCGCATAAGTCCGTGGGAGCGGCGGTGATGCTACCGACCGGCTCTCCTCCCTGGTCGGAGTCGGGCTCTACCAAGAGATGGGCCCCCATACGCACGAGTACCGACAACACGCCAGTCCGGGTGGGATTGATCCCGACCCCGCGCACGGTGAGCTCCCCACGCGCACCCCCGAGCAGCGCGAGGACCAGCACGAAGGCGGCCGACGAGAGGTCCCCCGGAACATCGAGGTCCAGAGGCCGAAGGCGTTCGGGAACATTCTTCAGCTCCACGCACCATCGCTCGCTTTCGGCATGGCTATCCACGACCGCGCCTAGAGCCGACAGCATGCGCTCGGTGTGGTCGCGCGAGCGGCCCGGCTCGGAAAGGCGCACCGGTACATGTCCGGAAACCCCAGCCAGAAGAATCGCGCTCTTCACCTGTGCGCTGGCGACGGGAAGGGCATAATCGATGGGACGAAGCGGACCCCCATCCACCTCAAGTGGCAAGCGATCCTCGACCTCTACGGAACAAAACTTGGCGCCCATGTCCGAGAGCGGACGAGTGACCCGACCCATCGGTCGGGAGCGGAGCGATTCATCACCGGTCAGAACAGCCTTGAAGGGCTGGCCCGCCAGTACGCCCAAGAGCAGCCGAGTGCCGGTACCGCTGTTGCCCAGGTCCAGCGGACCAGCCGGTGGGCAGAGCCCACCAAGCCCCGTCCCTTGCACGACCACCTCCCGGCCATCCGAGGGCAGCTCGGCAAGTGCCACCCCGAGCGCACGCAGGGCACCCGCTGTGGAAGCGGGATCGGAACCGGAAAGCAGTCCCCGCAGCCGACTCTTGCCCTCGGCCAGCGTAGCCAGGATCAGAGCACGTTGGGTGATCGACTTGTCTCCGGGAACGGTCACTATCACGGAGAGCTTCTCCCTGCGGGGTCACTCGGCCCGGCTATCCAGCCCCGCGTCCGATCCATGAGCTCGGACACCGCCTCCACGTCCCCGACTTCGAGCCGGGCAGCCAACTCACCGACCTGGGAGCCTAGTTCCCGCAAGAGCTTCGCTGCGTCAGTAGCCGTGTGTTCTATCAAGTCGGCCCACACGCCAGGGGAGCTCGCCGCCAACCGGGTCATGTCGCGACCGCCAGGTCCCAGGTCCGCCGGTGCCACGCCAGCGGATTCGAGCGCCAAAGCCAGTGCGTTGGACACCAGTTGGGGCAGATGACTCACTTGCACCATGAGCCGGTCGTGGAAGTCGGGATCGGCCCATTCAGGACACGCGCCGAGCGCACACCAGAAGGCCTCGAGACGAGCCGACCGCGACGGATCCAGCGGCGGGTCCGCACACAACCAGACCTGCGCATCCTGGAAGAGGTCAGGGCGACCTCCGTCAAAGCCCGTTGCCTCCCCACCAGCCATCGGGTGTGATCCGACAAATCGCCCGGCCATCCCGACCTGGCGTGCGACGTCGAGCACGGGACGCTTGAGTCCGGCTACGTCGGTCACCAACGCGTCCTCACGAAACCGGCCGGCGTGAACGGGAAAGAGGTCTAGAATGACGTGCATCGGCGTAGCATACACGACCACGTCAGCTTCCCCCACCACGTCCGCGGCGTCTGCGACCGCTACGACGCCAGGCTGGCGCTCGGCACCCTCGCGATCGCCAAGATCCGGGCTCGCTCCAAGCACACGCGGGGGGTCAGGCAGGCGCGCGAGCCCACGCACCAATGACCCCCCGATCAGCCCGAGTCCCACCACCGCCACGGTACGCGAGGCAAGGTCGGTGGAATCGTTCATGCCGGTCGCGAGCGGAGTCATAGGGTACACGCGGAGCTGGAAGCGCCGAAGACGGGCAGAAACGGAATCCGTGCCAGCAAGGGATCATTCCCGGCGGCAGCCAGGAACCGCCCCTCTCGCTCCCGGTGTTCAACGAACCCCCGGAATCGGTCACGCACGCCCTGCCCGGCGAGGCAGGCACCCACGTCTCCCTCGAACACCACCTCCTCCAGCACGCACGCACCCCAATGCGTGGCGCACGCCTGCCACCGATCCTGCTGATGGACCTCGACCGAAGTCGGGTCCGCGAGGGATACCCCGGGCGCCCGGTCGTCCCCCAACGGACCGATGCCGACCAGTGGATCGAAGAAGAAATCGTTCATGAAGCGGGCTCAGTCGTCACAGGCTGCGAACGGAATCTCGATCACGAGCCCATCTTGGGCGACCTGCGACCGAGGAAAAACTACAGCGGCCTCCTCTTCTAGCACGCGCGGGTTATCGGCATACCGTGCCGAGATGTGTGTCAGTACCAAACGCCGGACACCCGCCTCGAGGGCGGCGCCGGCCGCGCCGGCGGCCGTGGCATGGTAGGTCTCCTGGGCTCGATCAGCCTCCTCCGCAGAAAAGGTGCAGTCGTGCACCAAAAGATCGGCGCCCCGCGCGACTTCGGATATCGCACCGGATGGTCGAGTGTCCCCCGTGTACACGACACGGCGCCCGGACCGGGCCCGACCCACCACTTCAGCCGCACTGATGGTACGGCCGTCTACCTCGACCGGCTCCCCTCGATGCAAACGGCCGAAGAGGGGGCCCTCCGGGATGCCCAGTGCACGAGCCTGCTCCACGTCGAAACGCCCTAGCCGTTCGTGCTCGGCAAGTGCATACCCTAGGGCCCTAATTCCATGATCGGCCGCAAACGCTAGGACATCGTATCCGTCTCGCCGTACCGTATCGCCCGGAGCCAGCTCGCGGATCGGCACCTCGAATGGACTCCGCTCCGTGCCCAGGTGCACCAATACCTCGAGGGTCGGCTGACTGCCGGATGGACCGTACAGCTCGAGCGGCTCTGTGCGACCTTGGAGGCCCATCGTTCTCAGGAGTCCCGTGATGCCGAGGAAATGATCCGCGTGCATATGGGTGATAAAGATCGCGTCCACCGCGAACCCCGTCCCATAGCGCATCATCTGACGCTGCGTGCCCTCGCCGCAGTCGAACAACATAAGATCCCCCTCCCGCTGGACTGCCAGACCACTCACGTTGCGGCCAACAGTAGGACGGGAGGCTGCGGTACCAAGGAAGGTGACGCGGATCACGGCTCGAATCGTCCCAAAGTGCGAGGGGATGGGGGTGCGAAAGATCTAAATGTAGCGCAGCGGAGACCTTTGTACTCTCCTCCTCGCGGATGCCGTGCCGGCAGATGCGTAGACACCACCCCCCGCCCCGAATATGGTGCCCGGACGGCAAGCTGCTGAACGCTGCGCGGCATCACCAGGAGCACCACGATGAAGAAGGTGGAACTGAACGTCTCTGGCATGTCCTGCGGACACTGCGTTGAAACGGTGCGCTCTGCCCTCACCGCAGTGGAAGGGGTCGCGGACGTGGACGTCTCGCTCACGGACGGCCTCGCGAGCGTGCGTGCCCACGACGGGGCGGACGAGGAAGGGCTCGTACAGGCTGTCGAACAAGCGGGCTACGCCTCGAGTATCCGCCCACGAGAGATCGACCCGAGGACCCCTCGACGGTAGCCTTCCTGCCGCGGAACTGCGGGTAACAGCAGTCTCCGACCGTTTAGCCGAAGAAGGTCTGAATCGCATCTACGATCATCGACGTGCCGGGAACGTCGATGCCGTGAGCCGCTGCGAACCAGGGCGCCAGCACCAGAGATACGACGCTCATGAGCTTGATCAGGATGTTGAGCGACGGGCCCGACGTGTCCTTGAACGGATCACCGACCGTGTCACCCACGACCGCAGCCTTGTGGGGCTCGGAGCCCTTACCACCGTATGCTCCCCCCTCGATGTACTTCTTCGAGTTGTCCCAAGCTCCACCCGCGTTCGCCATGAACAGGGCCATCATGACACCGGTGACGGTAGCGCCGGCCAGCATGCCCCCGAGCGCCTCGACGCCGAGGAAACGGCCCACGATGACGGGAGCGAGCACCGCCGTGACACCCGGGAGGATCATCTCCCGGAGCGCAGCCTTGGTGGAGATGTCGATGCAACGGGCCGAGTCGGGCTTCGCCGTGTCCTCCATGATACCGGGGATTTCCCGGAACTGACGGCGAACCTCGTCGACCATGCCCTGAGCCGCTCTACCAACCGCCGTCATGGTCAGCGCAGCGACGAAGAACGGCAGGGACCCGCCGATCAGGAGTCCGATCACCACGATCGGCTCCAGGAGATTGAGGCCCGTCTCCTGGAGTCCAACGGTCGTTGCGTAAGCCGAAAAGAGAGCCAGCGCAGTCAGCGCCGCCGAGCCGATGGCGAAGCCCTTCCCGATCGCGGCCGTGGTGTTACCAATCGCGTCGAGGGAATCCGTGATCTCGCGCGTCTTGGGGCCCAGGCCACTCATTTCACTGATTCCGCCCGCATTGTCCGCGATCGGACCATACGCGTCGACGGACATCGTGACGCCGGTGGTCGCGAGCATGCCCACCGCCGAGATTCCGATTCCGTAGAGGCCGGAGAATTCGAAGGCGACATAGATGGCGGATGCGATCAGGAGGACTGGAATCACGGTCGACTCCATGCCAACGGCCAAGCCCGTGATGATGTTCGTGGCCGCGCCGGTCTGACTGGCCTCGGCGATCCTGTCCACCGGCTTCGCCGCCGTGTAGTACTGCGTCACCACGCCGATCAGCACGCCGGCGAGCGTGCCCGCGACGATGGCGATCCACGGCCCGCTCGCTCCGTAGGTCTGACCGCCGTCGGTGTAGGTGATTCCCAGGCTCTGGACGACGAAGTACATCGCCCCGAGGAACAGCACACCCGCGATCCAGGTCGTCCCGTGGAGGGCGTGCGCCGGGTCACGCTTCTCGAGCACCTTCATGAAGGCGATGCCGACGAACGAGCAGATCAGCCCGATCATGACCGTCAACAGCGGCAACACCACCGCTTCGACGCGGTTCGACGCCAAGGCGGGCGCCGTCGCGGCGATCGCGATCGTCGCCACCATCGAGCCGACGTAGGACTCGAAAATATCCGCCCCCATACCGGCCACGTCCCCGACGTTGTCGCCGACGTTGTCCGCGATGGTCGCCGGGTTGCGTGGGTCGTCCTCAGGGATGCCGGCCTCGACCTTTCCAACCAGGTCAGCACCGACATCGGCCGCCTTGGTGAAGATCCCTCCACCTACACGCGCAAACAGAGCGATCGAGCTCGCACCCATGGCGAACCCGGAGACGATCTCGGCGTACCGCGCGAACTCCGGAGTGTTAGCAGCGCTCGCGCCATACACGAAGTAGAGGGCGCCGATGCCCAGCATACCCAGGGAGGCCACGGCGAGGCCCATGACGGCGCCGCCGAAGAACGCAACCCGAAGGGCCTTCCCTTGCCCGTCCGTGTTGGCGGCCGACGCCGTTCGCGTATTGGCCCGCGTCGCCGCCTTCATGCCACTGAAGCCGGCCAACACGGAGCTAAGGGCTCCGAAGATGTAGGCCCCCGCAGTCTCCAGGCCGATCGCGAAGTTGAGCAGGATCGCCACGACAACGACGAAGCCAGCGAGCACGGTGTACTCGCGCCGCAGGAACGCCATCGCGCCGTCGTGGATCTGCTCGCCAATATCGACCATGGTCTCGTTGCCGGGCGGCTGCTTCTTCACGTAGCCGTAGATGCCGGCGGCGGCCCCTAGCCCGACCAACGAAAGCAGCCAGGCAAATCCGGTAAACTCGACGAAGTTCATCGAATCAGTCTTCCTCTGGTTCGTCGTTCATAGATGGTCATGCGCGTATAACGGTTGAAGCGGTTCATCGCCGCCTCCACTCCCTCCCCGAGCCAGGCCTCGATCGCTTCCGTCAATTCCGGGAGCAGGCCCACCACCATGACCTCGTTGAGTCCCAGGTGGTTCACGTCGACCTCGACCGACTCGGGGACCTTCGACAGGAGGCAGTGGATCGGAAGATCGTGGATGATATGCTCAAGCTCAACCGAGACCTCGTATAGCAGCGTTTCCGGCCGTAAGCCTAGTCCCACCACTTCCCACGCGATCGCGAAGATCTGACCCGGCCGGATCACCGGCCGGGGGAGGGCCGCATCGAGCACGGACTCCCTTCGGGCGGGACGCACAGTATCGTCGATACGACCCTAAAATCCTCAGCCAGAGCGGACCCGGTGCCGTTCGTAGTCACCGCCTTCTTGAGCCTCGCGCAGGTGACCCCCGCCGGCGGCAAGGCCAACCTGGTCCTGCCGGACCTTATCTTCCGTCACCATGCTCGGATTGGACGGCCTCACGTTGCTCATGCGCGGGCTTCTCCTGTGCGCCGCCGGGCTGGGGTTAGGACTATGGGCCTATCGCGGACTCCGCGACCTGCCCGTCCACGCCTCCATGCTCGAGGTGTCCGAGCTGATCTACGAAACGTGCAAGACCTACCTCGGCACGCAAGGAACATTTTTGGTCGTGCTGGAGTTGTTCATCGGTACGATCATAGTCGTCTACTTCGGGATGCTGCGTGAAATGGCCGCCATCAAGGTCGTGGCGATCCTGATGAGCAGTGTGTTGGGCATCTTGGGCAGTTTCGACCGGCGCCTACCGAGCCGTCGAATTCATCAAGGACAACATCCGGCTCGACACGACCGAGAAAACCTCCATCGAGAATTCCAAGAAAGTCGTTGAAATTTGCACGACGTACGCACAGCACGGAATGATCAACATCTTTATGGCAGTGTTCTTCCTGACGCTGGGATTTGCCAGCGTCGATCCCTTCTTCTTCATCGGCTACTTGATATCAATCGCCATCTTCGGGCTTTACCAGGCAATCTTTATGGCCAACGCAGGCGGTGCTTGGGATAACGCCAAGAAAGTGGTCGAGGTGGACCTCAAGGAGAAAGGCACGGCTCTGCACGACGCTACGGTGGTGGGCTACACCGTCGGAGATCCCTATAAGGACACCTCTTCGGTGGCGATGAACCCCATCATAAAATTCACGACCCTATTCGGCCTGCTAGCCGTCCTCTTCATCGGCATCGCGTTCGTGTTCGTGTTCGTGTGGCGTTCCTTCTATGCCATGCGGATCGAATCAGTGGTTAGTTCCGGCAGTCCAACCGGGCAGGTATCGACGGAGGCGGCGTGACGAGGGCTGTTTCGTTGACACTTCCCCGCCATGAGGACGAAAGGGGAACTCGCGTAGGGTCCGCCGGAGCGGCCGTGATCTTTCACGGTCTGATCGTCGCGCTCATGCTCGCGGTACCGGTGCCAGCCGAGCCGGGGTCCGGCGTCACCGGTTGGACACTGGACGCTAACACCGGCGTGAGGGGGGGCGGTGGTGGTGCTGGAGGAGAACAACTCCTCCTTCAGCTTCCGATCCCACCCACTGCTGAAGCCATCCCCGACCTCCCCACCGTCCCCTCCCTCATAGCTCCCACTTTTCCGGACCTAGTCCCTCAGATCATCTCCCCTCCAGCGGTAATTTTTGAGAGCGCCGACCCTTGCTTCGGCGCTTGCAATTCGACATATGTGGGCGCCGGTGCGGGGACCGGCGGCGGCGTGGGCACTGGAGTCGGTACGGGTTCAAGCACAGGAGTGGGATCGGGATCGGGTGCGGGATCTGGACCGGGTGGAGACGGGATCCGCCCTCCCGCACCCCTAACGATTATGATCCCACCCACCGCAACCGCAGGGGTTCGCGGCAAGGCGGCCACAGTCCTGCTTCAGGTCGACACCATGGGGGCGGTCCAGGACGCCAACGTGGTGGTCTCGAGCGGCGACCGTGACTACGACGAGGCGCTACGGCGCATCGCGCTGGGTTGGCGCTTTCGCCCAGCCCGTGATGCGGCCGACCGCCCAGTGCCCTACCCCTTCGAAGTGTCGCTCGCGTTCTGACTCTCAGCCCCAATAGAACGCGAGCAGGGCGGTCCCGAACACGATCCGGTACCACGCGAACGGAACGAAAGTGTGCCTCGATACAAAACCAATAAAGGCCTTCACCACAACGAGCGCAGACAAGAAGGAGACCACGAAGCCGATGGCTAACATGGACACCTGCTCGGCGGACAAAAGATCTATGCTCCCGATCAACTCGTATCCCGTGACTGCGAACATCACGGGAATCGCGAGAAAGAACGAAAATTCGGTCGCTGCCACGCGACTGGTGCCAAGTGCAATCGCGCCCATGATGGTAGCCCCCGAACGTGAGACGCCCGGAATGAGAGCTAGCATCTGGGCCAGCCCTATGCCGAGCGCCCCCCTGGTTGAGAGGTCGTCCACAGTCTCGGTAGTGGGGGTGGGACGCCACTTCTCGATCACAAGCATCACGATACCACCAACCACAAGCGAAATGGCTACGACCCGCGGATCGAACAATCGCTCCTTGATGAAATCGTGTACGAATAGACCCACTACCGCGGCGGGTAGAAAAGCAACCACGAGATTGATCAAGAGACGTCGCGAGGCCCGATCACTTCGCCAATGGGAGAACGCGCCCAGGACCCTCGCACGATAAAGCCAGAGCACCGCTAGGATGGCACCGAGCTGGATCACAATCTCGAAGGTTGTTTCTG
The DNA here is from genome assembly GCA_002346665.1 of Gemmatimonadales bacterium UBA2988. GTDB lineage: Bacteria > Gemmatimonadota > Gemmatimonadetes > Longimicrobiales > Gaopeijiaceae > UBA2988. The sequence continues at coordinate 5,235 of DEAG01000024.1, read as the reverse complement.
CGTCCCCTTCGAAGGAGAGCCATCTGCCGACCAAGATGAGGTGGCCCGTGGAGGAGACCGGAATGAACTCGGTCACACCTTCGACGAGACCAAGCAAGACAGCTTTTAACCAGGAAGATAAATCCAAGATGATCTCGCACACGGAGGTGGATAGTATGTGGAAGCGACACCATAGGGAGTCCCAAGCCTCCCTGCCACTGGGTGCTTATGTCATCTACGAGGTATGGGCATCACGGCGCAGAAATTGAGGCCCAGGCCTACCGATTGGATGGCGGATCCGGAACGGACGGGGGCGTCGCACGCATGACAACGGTGCGGATCGGGAACGGGATCTCGATTCCCTCCCGGTTGAACCGCTCATGCAATCGTTTGATGAACTCGTGTCGTATGAACCCCTGGCGGGTGAACTCGCTCACCATCATGCGTACCTCGAAATTGATGCTGGAGTCTCCGAACGTGTGGAACAGCACCAGCGGCGGCTCATCGAGGACCCCGCCTTCGGCTTCACTGAGGACTTTGCGAGCCACCTCAAGCGTTACCGCCTCCACCATCTGGAGGTCACTGTCGTAGCTGACCCCCACGTCTATGCTCACCCAGAGCGCGGTGCGCGGCAGGCTAAAGTTCTTCACTATTGAGGCAGCCAGGGATGAATTGGGCACCACCACCAGGTTGCGATCCGGAAAGGTCTGGATGGTCGTGCTACGCCCTCTCACATCGGTGACGTATCCCTCTTCGCCGCTCGACAGGCTCACATAATCGCCCCGGCGCACGTGGCTCGAGAGGATAATCTGCACGCCCGCGAACAGATTTCCCAGCGTGTCCTGGAGAGCGAGTGCAACCGCCAGGCCGCCGATCCCTAGGGCCGTGATCAACGGCGTGACGTTGATGTCAAGGTTTTGCAGGATGATGAACACCCCCAGCACCCCGACCACCAGGCGAGCCAGGTTCACCACCAGGGTGGGCGAGCGGACCACTGAGCGCGCTGCCAACTCTTCCACCGAGCCGACCGCCAGCCGCATGGTAGCTACGATCAACGATCCAATCACGAACACAATCAAGACCTTGCGAACGGTCGTGCTCACAAACGGATCGACGGGCCCCACACCCAACGCGAGGTAAATGCCACCCGCCGCCAGCCAAACTGGAGCGACCCCGCGGAAGGACTCAGCCATAACGTCGTCCCATCGGAACGCGGTCGCGGACGTGAACGCTCGCACACGCGCCACGACGACCTTTTCCAGCACGAGGCCTATGAGGAAACCTCCTGCGACGAAGGCCCCCCTCTGCACCCAAATGTTGGACCAGACCTCATTCATCGATCTACGTCTCCGATGTTCTGGGCTCCCACGTCCTCACCCAGATAATCATGCCCGACCGAAACGCCCCTGGCAACGACCGTATACTATAGTCACCCATGACAGTTGATTTCGACACGGGAAACCGAGCATGCTCCCGACTCCTCCTTCTCCGTTATGCCTCAGGGTCACCCCTGACTGTGTATTCCCTATGCGCGGCTAACTCAGGGATATTATGCACCAGTTACGGTCACCTTGCGCACCACGTTCGATACCTGTAAATGGTTCCGCATGATACCGCCTATTATCCGTAAAACCCCTCCCGTGTCGGCGGCGCAATCAGCCGTTACTGGAACCTCTGCACCGTGGAGGGAGCATCCGCTGGTCCGCGGGGCCTTGGTGGTAGTACTTCTGTACGTTTTTCTCGTCGCAGTAAACGGCCTTGGTGCGGGCTTTCGCGCCCTCGGAGAAGGCGTGCTAGACACGTTCTTCATGGCGACCGAGAACCCGTTCATCGGCCTCATGATCGGCATCCTTGCCACCACGCTCATGCAGAGTTCCTCGGTCACGACCGCGATGATAGTAGGACTGGTAGCAGCGCCGGATAACCCAATCCCGGTAGCAAACGCCGTCCCGTTGATCATGGGTGCCAACATCGGCACCACCGTGACGAACACGATCGCCTCGCTCGCCCACATGGGTCGTAAGGAAGAATTCCGTCGGGCGTTCAGCGTGGCCACGGTCCACGATTTCTTCAACTATATGGCGGTCTTCGTCCTCCTTCCCCTGGAGATGGCGACCGGATATCTACAACGTTCGGCCGTCACCATGAGCGGTATGCTCACAGGCGTAGGCGGAGGCAACTACGACAGCCCCATCAAGAACGCCGTCAAGGCAGGCGGTGTGCCGATCGAGGCGGCACTGAACGCGCTGCTCCCGACGGAGCAGATGGCTGCAGTCTTCTACGTATTGATAAGCGGCGCTCTCATCTTCACCACGTTGCTCGGGATCGTGAAGGTCATGCGCGCGTCGATGCAGAATCGCATGGAATCGCTGGTCTCCCGTGCACTGATGCGGCATGCGTCGATCGCGATGATCGTGGGAATAGTCGTCACCGTCATGGTGCAGTCGAGCTCCATCACAACGTCCCTACTCGTGCCCCTCGCGGGCGCAGGTGTGCTCAAACTCGAGCAGGCGTTTCCAGTCACTCTCGGATCTAATATCGGGACCACGGTCACCGCACTGATCGCGGCGCTAGCCGCGACGGACATCAACGCGGGGGCCGGTCTCACCATTGCGTTGGTCCATCTCCTGTTCAACCTGTCGGGTACGCTCCTGATATACCCGTTCGCGCCCATTCGACAGATCCCGATGATAATCGCACGCAAGCTCGCGGACGTGGCCGTCGAATCTAAGGCTTTGGCCATCACTTACGTTGTCGGTCTGTTTTACGTCATTCCTATTGTATTCGCTATTCTTAACGAGACGCTGGGATAGGGGGAGCACATGCTCAAAGAACTATTCAATCTGTTTCGTGTCCACGACGCGCTCACGCGCATGAAACGTGACTTCAGTGAGATGTTGGCGCTGTCGTACGGCCTGACGATTGACGCTGGGAGCATCCTGTTCGATGAGGTGTCGGAAGGACACCACCGGACCGAACTCAGGGAACGCGATGTCCAAATCAACAAGGTAGAACGGGAGATCCGCAAACAGGTTATCACTCACCTGACTATCAATAAGGACCCCAGTGACGTCCCTTACTGTCTCCTGTTGATGAGTATCGTGAAGGACGTGGAGAGGCTCGGAGACTACGCGAAGAACATCTCCGAGATCCGCGACGAGGGTGGCGCGCCTATAGTAGATGACACCAACGGCACTGAGCTACGAAATATTAGAGCCGCGACGGAAACGACGTTCGGGGTAGTGAGCGAGGTGTTCGCCACTGCCGACAGCAAGAGGGCAGCGACGTTGATCCGAGAGGGACGTATGGTAAACCGACGGTGTGACGAGCTCGTTTCTAAAGTAGCGAGGAGCACCTACGATGCCGCGGCGACTACATCTATGGTGCTTGGTGCCCGCTACTACAAGCGGATCGATTCGCACCTGCTAAACATTTTATCCGGTGTCGTCATGCCTCTACACAAGCTCGACTACTATGATGATACTATGCCGAAAGCTGACAATTCTTGAGAGGATTGCACGACTCTCCCGGCGATTCGTTTGACCCGAAACGACCGAGTCACTGCAGGGATCCGCGTTATCTCTGTTCGCCGCTCTCCTCCCCGGCAAACAGTTATCAACCCCGGAAAGACCCGCTCTAGCAGAGGTAGGGCGGATCGTACGGGTCGCGGGGGACGGCAGCGAGCCGCGTAACGAGGGATTCACGCGCCCAGAGTTGGCTCTCCGAAGGTCCTCCGGCCACTGCCGCGTTACGGCCAGACGGTAGGGCCTCTATTTCACAGAGCAGTCCGTCTCTGTCGAAGAGATCATCGCAGTGTTCGCTCGGGTGGCGGAGAATCCGACTCTACCCGACGAGCATAATCGTAGATCTCCTGGAGATAGCGTGTGCTGGTGTAGAGCTCGTCCCAGTCCCGTTCGAGCAGCGGTTGCCTGGAAAAACCGTACCGATCTTCGAAGGACGTTGTGCCAGAGGCAGAACAAAAGAATCCACCTTCTCTAGTGAACGTGTGCTCGCACACCAGAGGTGAACCCAAATCCTCAAGCAGAGCCTGCGTTTTGGGATATTTGTTCCGCGCCCAAACGCCGACCTTCCCCCCTCTGGTCATATCCGCAGGGCTTTGCCCAAGCCGCGAAAGGGCTGTCACGTCAGCCCCCTTGGATACGAGATAGCGGACCATCTCGTTATCCCCCCTCGCGGCTGCATAGTGGAGCGGCCTGTAGCCCCAACCATCGGCCGCGTTCACGTCCGCACCAAGATCGTCTACCAGGAATTGCACCGCTGACAAGAAGCCGTTCGGCACACCTCGCAACTTGAATGCACCTTGGCCTAGCCACCCCCCTCCCGCCGCCGCATGTATGGGAAATATGTCTGGGTCGCCCGCTGGAACCGGTGGCAAGCCGGAATCGTCCTGCCCCCGCCCGTCGGGCGTCCGCCCCCCGCGTATCAGCTCCGGCGCTACAACCGTTGGGAGCTCGGGATCCGCACCATAGGCGACCAGGAGCCGCATAGCCTCGACATCCTGAGCGATAGCAGCACGCCAGAAGGGAGTAGCAGCGGTGACGTCGACACCGATGTCGCCACCGTGCTCCCAGTACCAAATGTGTGTCTTGAGGCGAACGTTTGGATCAGCACCAGCCTCCAGAAGCGCCGCCAGGACATCGAGGTGCTGGGTTTCCTGCTGAAGGTGCGCCACGCGGTTGGGATAGCCACTGACGGTAGGCCAACGCGTCTGAAGCACCGCAAAAAGCGGCGTCACGCCATCGGTGGAGGTGCCCAGTGTTGGATCAGCGCCCCGTTCCAACAGCTGGAGCATGAGATCGAAGCGTCCGTTCAGAGCTGCGACCAACAGGGGGCTGGTTGCGTCGGCTGCCGAGACCTGGTTGACGTCCGCACCCCCATCCAAGAGCGCCATCGCCACGCCTATGTGCCCCTCGCGAGCCGCGTGCAGGAGCGCAGTCATACCACCCGTTCTCCTCACAAGGAATTCCCTTACCCCAACCCCAGATGCCCCCCGCTCTGATCCTGGTCCCACCAGGGCGGTAACGACACCGAGCTCGGCGCTCCCGACCTGGGGCTCGGAAAACAACGCCCGTTGCTCACCAATGGCGGCCTGGACCTGCGAGGGGCTAAGCCCCCCCGCACGGGGCCCATCGACGAGATCGGGCTCCACATCGACAAGCACGGTTTGCGGATCCAACTTATCTCTTAACGCTGCCGCAGCCCCCAGGTCATCTCTGAGCTGTTCAAGCGCATCCA
>DEAG01000022.1 GCA_002346665.1 Gemmatimonadales bacterium UBA2988 | reverse complement strand
GGCAGGACGAGGGCCAGAGCGAAGGTTGTCCGGAACGGGTAACTTGACATGGGCAGCTTATTCGTCAGAAATGCCCCGTGGGAGAGGTCCCAATATGGGGAAAAGATACTGCTGGGCCGAGGGGTGGAGCGGCACGGCACTGATACGTGTTGTGCGCTTGGCGCCAGGCGGTAGGCCTCGAAGTCACACCTCCATTAGTTTTTTATCGTGACGCTCTATCTGCGCATCCTCGGCTACCTGGGTCCCCACGCCGGGACGCTCTCGGTATCCGCTGCGGCTACGCTCGTATTCGCGGCCCTGGACGCGTTCTCGCTGGTGCTCATCATCCCGTTCCTACAGGTACTCTTCGGTGTTCCGGGACCGGCGGTGTCAGAAGGTGGTGGCGATGGTCGTCTCGGAGCGGTGCTTGACGCTACCGTGGGGCACTGGGTGAATCTGCGCGGCGATCCACTGGTCGCAGTGCAGGGGATCATTCTGTTCATACTGTCGGTTTTCATCATCAAGAACTTGGTAGACTTCTTCCGCTCGTATTTAGTCGCGCGGGTGGAGCAGGGGGTCACTCGCGACTTGCGCCGGGAGGCGTATGACCACCTGCTCGAGTTAGACCTCGGGTTTTTTGGTCGGACCCGCATGGGGCAGATCGTATCTCGCGTTATCAACGACGTCGAGCAGATCCGTACGCTCGTGACTCGCGAGCTCTCACGTGTGATGAGCTCATTGTTCGAGTTCATCGCCGCCGTGGTGTTCATGGTGGCCATCTCATGGAAACTTACCTTGGCAGCGTTCCTGGTTATCCCACTCACGATGGGCATATGGGGTCCCCTGGTCGGAAAGCTCCGCCGAGGGGACCGCAGCGTTCTCGACCTGGCCGGGGAGTTTAACTCCCACATTCAGGAGACGCTCTCCGGCATCCGGTTGGTGAAAGTGTCAGGTGCTGAAAGACACGAGCGCGGCCGTTTCCGCAAGCTCACGGAAGACTACTTCCGGACGTTCGTCCGCACTGAGCGCTTGCGCGCCATGGCTGCGCCGCTCACCGAGATGATGGCTGCGGTGGGCACGGTGATTCTCCTCTGGTATGGCGCCCGGCTTGTGCTCGTGGGAGGGGAGCTGACCGGTGAGGCGTTCATCGGCTTCGTTGTGCTTTCGACCAAGCTGTACGCTCCGGTCAAGTACTTTTCCAAGCTTCCGGCCAACATTCAACCGGGGCTCATGGGAGCGGAGCGTGTCTTCGAGTTCCTCGACGCGCCCATCGAGATACATGACCGGCCCGGGGCGCGACCCTTCCAGGGGCTCCGGCACGAGTTGCGCTTCGAAGGTGTCTCCTTCGAGTACCGCCCCGGCCAGTCCGTTCTGGCCGATGTTGACCTGATGGTACCCCGGGGCAGCGTCGTCGCGCTGGTTGGACCAAGCGGCTCAGGAAAAAGCACCTTGGTGGATCTGCTGGGGCGATTCTACGAACCTAGTGCGGGGCGCATCACAGCGGACGGAGTCGAGCTAAGCGAGTTTTCTATTACCACCCTACGCGCGAGCTTGGGCGTTGTCTCACAAGAGACCGTTCTCTTCCACGACACCGTGCGCGCAAACGTGGCCTACGGCATGCCGAACGCTTCCGACTCCGACATCGAGCGCGCCGCGCGTGCCGCCTACGCGCATGACTTCGTGAGCGCGCTTCCTAACGGCTACGACACGGTCGTGGGTGAGCGTGGCGCCCAGCTCTCCGGGGGACAGCGCCAACGGCTTGCTATTGCTCGGGCGATCCTCCGCGACCCACCCATCCTGGTGTTCGACGAGGCCACCAGTGCCCTCGACAACGAGTCCGAACGGATGGTCCAGGCCGCGATCGAACGGCTGCTCGAGGGGCGTACGGTGTTCGTGATCGCGCACCGCCTCTCCACGGTCCAGCGCGCGGATCAGATCGTCGTGTTGGACCGTGGGCGGGTGGTGGAGAACGGAGACCATGCCACGTTGCTTGCTCAGGGCGGGCTCTATCGCAGGCTTCACGACCTCCAGTTTGCCGATTCCCCGCCGGCCGCGGAGGTGCTCGAGGTGGGCGGAGGGGACTGACCGCAGATGGCACGACCCGTCACTTTCCGGCACGTGATGGAATACGCGGTCTTCCGTGTCTGTCTTGGTGTTCTGCGTCTACTCCCCGAGCGGTGGGCGCTCACGCTGGGGGGTGCACTGGGATGGTTCGCCGGTGCGGTTGTCCGCGTCCGCCGGGATGTCACCGACGCCAACATCGCCCGTTCCTTCCCCGACCGAGACCAGCGCTGGCGAGACAGGATCGCATTGGCGAGCTACCGGAACCTTGGGCGGGAGGGGGTGGCCAGCTTCCTGTTCGCCTCCGAGTCCCCCGAGCGGGTGATCGAACGCACCCCGAATCCAACCGGAGCGGAGCCCCTGCACGAGGCAGTGAAGAACGGGCTGGGAGCTATCCTCCTTACGGGACATCTTGGGAACTGGGAGCTGGCGGGAGCCGCTGTGGCCGCCCGTGGCGTGCCCCTGGCCGCGGTGGCGGTGCGTCAGACCAACCGTCTCTTCGACGACGATCTGATGCATAATAGGGCCCGCCTCGGGATCTCGATAATCCGCCGTGGCGACGCTCCGCTCGACGTGATTCGTACCTTACGGGCTGGGCGGGTTGCTGGACTCGTGGCCGACCAAAATGCCCGGCGTGGCGGGTTGTTCGTGGATTTTTTGGGGACTCCGGCATCCACGGCCCGCGGGCCTGCCCTGTTGGCTCTGCGCGCAAACGTCCCGCTCTTCCTGGGGTCGTGCGTGGCGATGGATGGGGAGCCGGGACGGTACCGGTGTGAGATCGAGGAGATCACGTGCGAGCGCACGGGGAATTTGCATGAGGATGTGCGTCGGCTCACGGCTGCCCACGTTTCCGCCCTGGCAGAGCGCGTACGACGAGATCCTGGCCAATATTTTTGGCAGCACCGCCGCTGGTAGACGGTCTCTCAGGAGGCTGCTGGGGAATTCCTACGTGGGGAACCGAGGGGGGCTCCTTAGGTATGGAAATCCTGGCTACTTCGTTCATGGAGGCCAGTGCCGCAGTGATCTACGTATGCATTCCTATACACGACGAGGCGCGCACTGTTGGTGTGCTGCTCTGGAAGATCAACAAGGCGATGGCGGAGCTCGGGCGGGACTATGAGATTCTGGTTTTCGATGACGCGTCCGTTGACGACACCGTGGCTACTCTGGAGCGCTACCGCACGGTCCTTCCCCTAACAGTGCTCCGTTCTGAGAAGCGGCTGGGGTACGCCCGAACTTTGGAGGGGTTGCTGCGCGAGGTGACGAAGCGGGCCGCGTACCCCAAGCGGGACATAGCCATCACGCTTCAGGGCGATTTTACGGACGACCCCGCTCACGTGTCTACTTTGGTCAAGACCATAGAAGGAGGCGCTGACGTGGTGGCCGGGTGTGCCGCGCAGAAGGGCAGCGGCCCCCGCTCCGTACGCTGGGCGCGCACCCTGGCGCCCTGGGCCTTGGGGGGGCTCTTCCACCGTGCCCCCGTGTCGGATCCGCTGTGTGGTTTCCGTGCCTACCGGGTGATCGTGCTCAAGAAGGTGCTCAGGGAGGAGGCGGGGGCGCCCCTGTTTTCGACCGAGGATTGGGCAGCCAACGTGGAGTTGCTCGGTCTGGTGACTCCGCATGCGCGGCGCATCGAGGAAGCGCCGATCGAGCCCCGTTATGATCTCCAGGTGAGACCCAGCCGGGTGCGGTCCTTCGGAGTGCTCAAGGGATTGTTTCGCGTTCGCAACCGGCCATGGTTCCCGTCCGCTGCAGCGACCCGAGAGTGAGCGTGACCGTAGGTTTGGCTATGGTCGGATTGCTTGTGCTGCAGCCAGCACTGGAAACTCTCGAGGCGCAGAGCGTCGCCGAAGAATCCGTCGTGACGCAGGACTCGCTCGCCGTGGCTGTCCCGTTCGGACCGGGCGAGCGGATGGAATATCAGGTCAAGCTAGGCGTTTTTTCGGCGGGGGAGGCGTACATCGCGGTCGACGGGCTCGACACTGTTAGGGGCCACCCCGCCTACCGTCTGTCGATGGGGCTCAGGGGTGGCATCTTATTCGCCAAGGTGAACGACACGTATCAGTCCTGGCTCGACACGCGCAGGCTCGTGACCTTGCGTTTCATCCGCGATGTTCACGAGGTCCGATACAAGAGCTTCAAGGAGTGGATGATCTACCCTGAGGATCGGCGCTGGGAGCAGATAAGCGCGGATCTTGCCGAGACGATGAACACCGGCGAGCCACTGGACGAACTGGCCTTCGTTTTCTGGCTGAGGACGCTGCCGCTCGAGGTGGGCGACGTATACACGTCCGACCGCTACTTCTTGGACGATGGTAATCCGGTCGTGATTCGTGTGCTCCGGAAGGAGCGCAAGGAGGTTCCGGCCGGTGAATTCGACACTGTCGTCGTACAGCCGACATTCCAGACGAAGGGGCTGTTCGGCCAAGGGGGCAAGGCCGAGATTTTCCTAACCGACGACCCGTCTCACCACGTGGTCTATCTGCGGTCTGAGATCCCCGTGGTGGGCTCGGTGACCCTGCACCTCCGGAGCGCGCTGGCAGGCACCCCGCTCAATCCCCCGTCCTCGGTCAACTGATCCAGGGGGAGGCGCTGTTGGCTTGAGCCTCGGGACTCTTCGGCTTCGTGCGATATGGTTGTTGGCCGGTCCATTCCTTGTGGGCGCGCACCCAACTATCCCGCTCCTCTTCCTGGGTGCCGTGCTGGCGACGGTGGGGATCGCGATTCGGGCCTGGGCGGCCGGCACCATTGCAAAAGAACGGGAGCTTGCCACTACCGGACCTTACGCGCACACCAGGAATCCGCTTTATCTGGGCACCCTTATGATTGGCGCGGGCGTGACCGTCGGCGGAGGGCGATGGGAGTTCGCCATGCTCTTCGGTTTCTTCTTCGTGTTTGTGTACGGACGTACGATCCGAGGGGAGGCAGACCGCCTCGCTGAGCGCTTCGGAGAGCGGTACGCTGCCTACGCGTGTCAGGTTCCGCTCTTTGTTCCGCGAGCCGTGCCGTACCGCCCGATCCCGGTACCGGGTCAGATGAACTCGCACGAAGGTTTCAGCTTGGTTCGGTGGCGAAAGAACCGGGAGTACGAAGCTCTCCTCGGGGTCGTGGCAGGATTCCTCTTCCTGGCGGTTAAGCTGCTCTGGATGTGAGGTTTCTGCCGGGCGCTGAAGACCGTCCTGCCCCACACGAACGTAACGAGGCGAAGCCCCGACCGTGCCGTCAGCAGCTGTGGAACATGGCACGCATGAAACGCCCGATTCTGCAGTTCTCCTGAAGGAGGTGGGTGGCTTCGACGGCGACGAGCTTAATGGGCGTCGGCGTATCGGATCGGGGTCGCTTCTCTTTCACCAGGGCTAGTCCTCTCAGCGCTCCCGTTCAGCGGAAATATCGTTGCCGGTCCTAGCGGGGATACTGCGTCCGCGCCAGGGAAATTTTTTCCAGCACCGCCTCAACCGTGACACGTTTCATGCCCTCCCGATAGGCAGGCATAACGGGGTAGGCTTCCCCCGGGAATTCCGCGTAACCGTCTACCACAAGATCCTGATAGCGCTTATAGGGTCCGGACCGCTTGGGGTTCGTGTATCCGTAGAGCCCTACCACTGGTACGTCCAGTGCGCGGGCGATGTGGAGCGGTCCTGTGTCCGGGCTGACCACCAGGGCACTTCCGTCGAGTAGCCAGACCAATCTGCGAAGGTCGTTCCCAACCAGATCTAGAGGTCGTGCGCTAGTAAGATGAATGATTCGGTCCGCCATCTCGCGGTCCATCCGAGAGGGGCCGCCCAACAGAAGCGGCTGGAGCCCGTGTTCGCGCTCCAACGTTTCAAGAACGCAGGCGTAGCCTTCCGCGTGCCAGTTCTTCTCCCGTTTGCTCGTGCCGATTACGACAGCGCAGGTCGGGAGTTCGAGCGCTCCAAAGAAGGCTTGCTGCGCCTCCCTTTCGTCGGAGTGGATCGGAATGTTCCAGACCGCGGGGTGAGGATCGATCCCGAGATGCTCCAGGAACTCGAAGTATTGGTCCTGTACGTGTTGCTCGCCGCGGAATTCGATCTTCTCGTTCGTAAAGAGCCAATTCAGGTCGCGCGCGCGCCTACGGTCGAAGCCGAGTTTCATTCTACCGCGCACCAGCCCGGTGATGAGCCCCGCCTTCAGGTAGACCTGGAGCGCAATCACGAGGTCGAAGGGGCGTTCGGGCAGGGCTCGTGTCAACTGGTGATAGCTCTCCCAAGCTTGCAGCCCGCGGCGGCGTCGGAATAGCAGGAACCGGTCAACCGACTGGTGGCCCTGGGCGAGTTGGTGTGAAGGGGGTTGGGTTACCCAGGTGATGTGGGTGTCGGGCCAGTGCGCCTTGAGGGCGTTCAGGACCGGAAGGACATGCACGGTGTCTCCAAGCGCGGAAAGCATCACGATGCAGACCGTGCGGGGTTCTTGGATGAAATCGTTCTTCAACAGTCGCCCCCGGCGTTGGCAAACCGGGAGAGGACCGACCATTCGTCTGTCTCGAGCAGACGCCCGCTCTCCTTTTCGTACTTGTGGAGCGAGCGGTGCAGTTTTTTGAGCATGGCGCGCGGATCCACCCGGATACCTGAAGGGAGCACGCGGCATCGGTCCAGGTCCAGGAGCAGAGGGAGTGCCCCGCTCGAGCGCTGCGCGACGAGCACGTTCTTGGCGTTGAGGTCTAGGTGTTCGACACCCGCAGCCGCTGTGCGTGCTAGCAGTCGACCGACCTCTTCCAGCACATCTGTTCGCTCTGGGCCGCTCCGCTCCTCCTCGAAGAGTAGGTGCGTGAGGTCCGCCGCGTCTGCGACGAATTCGGTGACTAGGTCCGCGCGGTAGAAGATTCCTTTGGGGTACACGGCGCCGGCCATCACTCGCGGCGTGGGGACGCCGCGCTGGCGCAGCTCGTGGCTGGCATGGGCCTCGCGCACAGGGCGGGGGAGCCCAACACGGAAATACCGGTCCCCCAGGAGCGGAGCCGCTACGATGCCGCCGCGATGATAGTGGCGTACCACCCATTGCCCCTGCGGCATAGTCAGGACCGGGACCGGACCCCGCCCCTGGAGCAGTGCATCCGCTTGCCTTGATGCCGCTTCATGCAACCGTTCACCGCCCCCGAGGGATCGCTGCACCCAGGCTTCCGCCTCTGGGGTGGTGAAGGCCTGGGTGCCAGCTTTTCCCCGCACCGCGTAGAGCTTGGGCGGCAGTCTCATCGCTTGTCGGTCTTGCGCACGCTGTAGCGCGCGCGGGCCCTCTCCATCATATCGGGGACCTCATCCACTCGGATTGCCTCCACCCATCCTTCGCCAACTCGATCACCCTGCGGCCTCCCCACCGTTTGTGGAAGACCACGCTCTCGTCCACCGCTAGGTAGTGCTCGAGCACGCGTGCTGGAGTGGGCTCCGCGACCCACACCACCATGCGCGAGGGATCCTCCTGTTTGAGGTCGTTTGCGATTGGCAGACCGCGTAGGACGTCGCCGATTCTCGTCAGGAACACTATGCCCACTCTCCGGTCTCCGGCTGTGGACCAGGTCCAGCAGCTCGGTCGGCGTCGCGATCTGTGGTTTCACCAAGCTCCACTCAGAGCTTCCGGTCGTCAGTCCCGATCCCGTCGTCCGATGGGAACACGTGCAGGGCGGGGCCGGCCAGTTCCGTCCCCTTTATCCGGATGGTGAAGCGGTAGCAGCCCGGCCCCGTAAAGACGACGTTTTCCAGAGGCATGATTAGCCAAGTCCGCGCGGGTGGCCGATTCTCGGGTCTCTCGTCGACGTCCGTATGACCTTCTAGGGTCAGGGCAGGACGTCCCGACGGGTCCACGAGGTCGATCTTGAACTGAAAGCGGCCGGAGTCCTTCCGGTCCCATTCGATTCCAGCCACGAAGACCATCTTCTCCTGTCGTGCGGGGAAGCCGGGAGCGAAGAGGTCATTGAAGACCCCGTGCATGTCGAGCTTGCCGTCCGCCGTGGTGCGGGCGTCGTCACAGAGTAGCGCCAGGATCAACCTCATAAGCATGTCTCCTTTCCCCATCCTCCCCCGCCGGGCGAACGTACGCTAACCACGTCCCCGTAGAGTGCCTCAAAAGTGACCTTTCCCGGCAGGGTTCTCTCGGCTCCCTCCCGGACCAGTACGTTCTCACCCGGGGCTCCGGCGCCTCCCCCGTGCCTGCCCGAAGGTCCGCGCACCCGCCGCTCGCACAGCAATGTCACGTGCGCTGGAGCGAGCAGCATCAGGTCCCGGCGCAGCCCGTCCCCACCGTGGTGGAGGCCCGTGCCGCCGCTCCCGCGGCGGATTGCGTACCGGACCACGCGAAACGGGTACGCGTGCTCGAGCGCTTCTATCGGTGTGTTTAGCGAGTTGGTCATGTGCACGTGCACCCCAGAGAGGCCGGGGCCACTCGGGCCGGCGCCCATACCCCCTCCCACCGTTTCATAGTAGGCGAACACACCGCCGGTTCGGGGGTCGGCGCCTCCAACCGTTGTGTTGTTCATTGTCCCCTGTGAAAGTGCTGGGATAAGGTCTGGTAGCGCTCGTCCGAATGCCATCATAAGCACGTCAGTGATGCGCTGACTGGTCTCGACGTTCCCGGCCGCGACGCTGGCTGGCGCGCGCGCGTCCACCACGCTTCCCTCAGGCAGGCGAAGCTCTACGCCCGCCATGGATCCGCCTCCGGCGGGTAGTGGCTCACCGAGGAGTGACTCTACGACACATCGGATTACGTAGCGGGTGGCGGATGTGGTGATGGAGGCCACCGCGTTTATCCCTCCGGGCACCTGCGGGGAGGTGCCGGCAAAATCCACCTCTAACTGTTCGGCGGCCACGGTTATAAGGACCCGGATCGGTACCGGCCCACTCCCGAAGCCGTCGTCCTCAAGCGCATCTTCAGCACTGTACTGTCCGTCGGGGATGAGGGTCACCCCAGCAGCGACCAGGCGGTCGGCGTATGTGACCAGGTCCGCCATCGCGTCGAGCACCGTGTCGGCGTTCCACCGCTTCGCGAGATCGAGGAGCCGGGCACGCCCAGTGTGGAGAGCGGCTAGCTGTGCGTACAGGTCGCCTGCCCGCTCCCTGGGGGTACGCACGTTGGCCAAGATCAGCCTCCACAAATCCTCGTCCCGATCGCCCTGACGATAGAGGCGTACGGGTGGGATACGGAGGCCCTCCGCGTATATTTCACGTGCTAGCGGCATCGAGCCCGGAGTGGAGCCCCCTACGTCCGAGTGGTGTGCGCGGGCTGCGACGTAGCCGAGCAGGAGTCCGGTACGCTCACGCACTGCCTGGATCGCGGTGATGTCGGGAAGGTGGGTTCCACCCCGGAATGGATCATTCACGATCGCCACGTCTCCGTCGGCCAGATTTCCCAACTCATCGAGTGCCGCCCGCACGCTCATCGGCATCGCGCCCAAGTGCACCGGCATGTGATCGCCCAGTGCCACGACCTCGCCGTCCGGGTCGAAGAGAGCGCAGGAATAGTCCCTACGCTCCTTGATGTTGGGCGAGAATGCCGAGCGACGGAGAGCTGCGCCCATCTCCTCGGCGAGGGCAGCGAAGAGGTGGCGAAACACCTCCAGCGTGACCCCCCGTTGGGCCCCAGTCACGGTATGCTCAATGCGGAGGGTGAGTGGGGACCAAGCGGTTTTCCGCCTCTGGGGGTTCGGTTATCTTTGGCAGCCAGGGACATCCTGGCCTACCCCGTCGGACCGACGTGCGCAGTGTGCTTCATGACTCCATAACATAATTAATTATAGAGGGAGGGATCGTGCCGAATGAGCAGCTAAGAGATAGAGCACGTGATGAGCTCTTCAGCCATATCAACCGCTGCGGTGTCCTCAAGGCCACCATTGAGGATCAGAAGCAGTGGATGGACGAAACAATCGAATACATTGGGGAGCGTTACCCTGAGCTTACGGATGCAGAATTGAAAGAACTCCTTGGAATCGGCATCCACTTTTGCAAGCCGGCCGGTTCTCCACGGGGTTGACGATACCCTTAAGCCCGAAGGGGATGCAAACACGTCCTGACGTCGTCGGAAAGTGGGACGAGGATGGTGGGGGCGGGTGGTTAAGGGTTGGGGGGCGGTGGGCTCGCGTCATGGGTCTGGTCCCCATCTTTCATATTTCTGCTGGAGCGGCTGGTTTGCTCGCCCAAACCTATGCGGGTTCGGGAGACGCTGGCGGGAGTCCGGACCCCCCCCTATACTGTCGCCCCGTTATCGCCTTCCCGTGTCCCCTTTTCTCTGGTAGATGAGCCCAAAACCCAAGGGATCGGGAGCGAAAGCGACCCGCCGCAGACCGTCCAAGGGATTGGGCAAGGCGAAAGTGGAGCTGGCTCCGAAGAAGCAGTCTGCACC
>DEAG01000012.1:7723-8239 GCA_002346665.1 Gemmatimonadales bacterium UBA2988 | reverse complement strand
TAGATGTTGGTTTGAGTCCTCGCCGAAACCTGCTGCGTCACCGCACTGCACAATCGTCTTGTTGCCTCGTGGCGATCGTGAAGTGACCCGAAGGTGACCGTAGCGCCCGTTGCGAAAAGGCGGGCCACCTGTGCCGGATCGACCATCTTGTCACGCCAAACGTACTCTGAGCGGGGAATCTCACCCTCCGCTCTCACAAGGCGGACTTCGGGGTGTCGGATACCGTAGGTGCCGAGTATCTCGTCTAGCTCACGTCGCGAAAGCAGCTGTCGGAAGCGCGCACGCTCGTCACCCTTAGCATGATAACATTTCTTAGCTCGGTATTCGGACACGAATTCAGTGGAGTCCGCTATATCCAGAATCCAGGCCAGCGCGTCAATCTCCAGGCTCGGTGAGCCGGGTAGAGCACCAACCAGACTTCGTTCTCGCAACGCCTTTAGGTCCCCCAGACGATCTTAGGAGTCGCTGCTATCTGAGTCGCTGCTATCCGGATCGCTGGCAGCAGGCTCGCTGGAA
>DEAG01000012.1:0-7334 GCA_002346665.1 Gemmatimonadales bacterium UBA2988 | reverse complement strand
GCTGGCAGCAGGCTCGCTGGAATCGGAGTCACTCGAGTCGGAGTCGCTGGCAGCCGACTCAGAACTCCCCTGTCCGCACGCTGCAGACCAAGCCAACACTCCGGTCATGCCCACAGCCGCCCCAAAGCGACCGAGGAAGCTTCTCCGCTCGATGCTCCTGGACTCAACGTCCTCTTCCTTGATCGTTTGTTCTTCTTCGTATTGTTCCATTCCTAACCTTGATAGAATTGGTATTGAGGGATATTGCGATAGATGAAAGTCATTATCAACTAACAATACTGAGTTGTCTGCTTCTTTACAAGACGTGAATGGGTGTACAAAACCCCACAAGCTTGTAAGTGCTTGATAGCTGGGTATGGAGTTCAGGGGGCCAAGTGAGGGGGGGGTGCCGGAGTGAAAGTGCCTAAAAACGGACTCAGATATGCCAAGTTCTAGGGGTGCTGGATGCCACGGAGGGGGGGCTAGTTGTTCAGTGCCCCCCTTGAGGACCACAGGCGCGATGACCCACACCTACCAAGGCTTCCATTCTCCTTCGGCGAGTTCTGGGACGCTCCCAAAGCCGATCCCGAGTGGGAGCCCGATGCCCACACCAAGTCCAATCACTAGCGGCCAAGAATAGCCAGGACATTCAATGTGGGGGTCGTCGGACCATCTCCCCGCACCACCGCAAGTCCTCAACAGCTCGACCCCTGCAGCCAAACTGACCATACCAGCGACGCTATACAAAACAGTTTTAGCACGGTCCACAACGAAATATTCCGGATCTATCAAATCGTCTCTGGCTATGATGGTCCCGTCCTCCACCTCCAACTGCAGGAGGTCTGGGGTGATTACACCTTCGACCATCGACATTGGAGCAACACTATCCAGAATACCCGGAGCAACCTCTCCTCGTGCTCTTTGGCCGGCCTCTTGGCCGACCACCGGAGTGGCGAATATGAGGAGCATGAAGAGCAGCAGAACGGTGCGGGCGCGGTAGAGTGTCATGCCTTCATTCTGCCCCGCCCCATTCATACCCGCAACTCAGGACGAGCAAAACACTTTTGTTTAGCTGGGTGTGGCGGATGCCACGGAGCGGGGGCTAGTTGCCGCTTCTCTGCTGGCCTGTTTCATCTGCAATCGGCCCCTCCTTCGCGTTACGGTATTGCTCGGGAATACCCGGGCCATTATCAGAGACAGAGAACCCCTTGGGCATGAGATGAACCGACGCACACGGTGACTGGGCCGTTCCTTCTTTAGCCCACCATATGGCATTGTTGAGGAGATTAGCGAGTGAATGCTGGGCGACTTCCGCGTTTGTCACCACCTCATGGTCGTCCCCCTCATAATGGATCGAAACTCCCAGGCGCCCACCTTCCCGATGGGGCGCCCCGAGGCGTACCCGCGGAGCAGCCTACCCGGCCATGCGCATCCGACAGTGAGGACACAGAGAAGGACGACTAGCGAGAAACGGAGGACGTTCATGATCACCACGGGCTCAGCAGCCTGGCATACTTCTGCAGCAACGCCATCTCCAGCATCGGATTATGCGTACTCGTGAACTGCGGAAGGTTGAGAAGTAGGAAGGCGTAGGGTTTCTGTGAGAGGAGCGCAATGTGCGTCATGCCGTTCTGCTCAAGAAGCCCGATGAGCTGCTCCGTCCCTTCACGATCATGCTGGCGCTTGACGAGACCAGCCCGGAGACGCGAGAGCGTGCACACCGCATCTGCCCCGTCCAGCACGTCCGCCATCTCCTCCGGCTCGTAGAGGTCGAGGTCCGATCCACGGACGATCAGGTGCTCCCGAGCGAGAGGGAGCCGATAAAGCGAGTCGATGAAGTCGTCGATCGAGCCGGTTCGCGCATTCAGCAGCCACCGGAAGAAGGAGGTGTTATGGCTGTCTCGCCGTAGACCCCTCAGCCGCTCGAGAATGGTGAAGAGCAAGACGAAGGAGAAGGAGACGAAGAAGATTGCGACGTAGAAGTCCGTGGCCCCATCCGGGGCTAGGACCGCGAAGGTGCTGGTAACCACCAGAGCCCCAGCACCGACCCAGAAAAGCTCTCGAACCAAGAACACCCATGACTCATCTGGGTCTGTCAACCGCACGCAGACGTAGACGAAGATCAGGCCACCGATGCCACCGACCCGGAAGTGCAGCCAGCTCGGGGCGATTTGGAGATCGGTCAGGGCGAGCACGAACGCAAACGCCAGCGCGGTCGTTACTCCATTGATGAGACGGTTCTCCATGGGAGCGTGTTCGGTGCGGTCCCGAAAGGCGACCAAGAGAGCAAGCCATACGAAGGTCCCGAGCGTGACGATCCTGGAGATCGTCCAGAGGTCCTCCCGGCTGACGAGGGGGACCAGGTTCAACACGAAGCAGACGAGCGTGCCGACCGCCACGAACACCTTGAAGGCAGGACGTACGTGACGTCGCATGAGCGCTTCCACGAACAGCGCCACTGCCAGCGGGAGAAGCGTAGCCGGCACGAACGAAGGCACTTGGAGCCACTCGTCTTCGGTCAGCCAATAAAATCCCCTGCTGATGAAGAGCGCGGCCAGGCAATACAGGAGCACTAGCATCACCAGTTCGAGGTAGCTTCGGCTCCGATCCCGGTGGATATGGGCGATGTACGCCATGCCTCCCGCGGCCCCGACGAAGCTGAGGATCGGGTCTGTCCAGGTCTCAAATCCCATCGGTCAGCCTCTGCATGAACCGCCGTACCAACCAGCCGAGTATCCAAGCCGTTGGCCGGTTTCGTGGCCGCTCGACGCGCACCGTCCACGGATTGAAGAAGTAGCCGCGATGATCGGTGCCGGATCCCCGCGCGAGGATGAGGTTGATCGCTTCAAAGCACATGAGATTACCGGCCGTGATCACCATGGGCGCGAACGACATCCGGCTCCGCTTCCCAGTCAGCATCTCGGCGGCGATCTTGAGATCGAGATGGTTGCGGGAGGAAGAGTGGACGAGGACATGCTCGATCTCCCGACCCAGGCAGGCTGCTTCGTCCTCTGTAGTGACCTCGGTCCACTCCTTGTCCAACGTCGGGAAACGGAGTCGCTCTTCCGGCCGGGGGTCGCTTGGCCCGACGACGTAGACCGACGGGAGGGGCGATGCATAGGCGTCGATCACGGTGGCTCCGTGCTCGCGGGCCTTTCGGTATAGCTGTAGGCCGCTCGGAATATGATCCATGCCGTTGATCACGATCGGGTGCTCCGGAAGCAGGTCATCGAGCTGCTCGATCCATTCTCCTGCCCGGATCGCAACATCCAGCTCAGGGTTTATCATCAAGAGCCGCCGGCGAGTAGCATCCACCTTGTCCTCGCCTACCGTATCGATAAAGGCGAACACCTGGCGGTTCAGGTTGGACAGCTCGAAGCGATCGATATCGGCGATCGTGAGCTTGGAGACGCCCGCACGGGTGAGAGACAGCGCGCAGGCACCTCCCATGCCCCCGACGCCACAGACGAACACACGCGCACTCCGGATCCGTTCCTGCTCCGCCTCGGTGACGAAGCCGATGTTACGTTGCACGAACTCGGCGTAGTCAAAGACCGAAGCCGGCGGCGGGTTCATACCTTCCATGGTCTCAAGTCGCGGAATTGGGTGCCAGCGCTGAACCAGTGGAGCATCGGGAGGAAAACGGAGCCCCCGAGTAGGAAGAGCGCCTGATAGAGGATGGACCCGAGCGATCGGCGAGGCACGGAGCGCAGGAGGTACCGCCTGGCCGTGGGGAGCTTGAACTGACCGATCTGGAGGAAGTCGTCTCCCCGATCGTAGTCGAGCTCGTCGCGGCAGATTTCGTTGTACGAATCCCGACGATGTTTGGGAGCCGTGTCGAACGTCTTCTTGAGATTGTCGGAACCACCCGTGTAAGAGTCGGTGATGACGAAGCGCTCGGCGTCGAAGCCCGCTTCGTCGGCCACGCCGAAGACATGACGATGATCGGCCATGATTTGGCGCGCGATCGTAAGATGATTGTACGACCTCCGTGTCTCCCCGGAGCCTGACGGGAAGACATCGTCGAAGCTCTCAGATACCATGCCGAACACGGCTGGGACTTGGGTGACACTGCTGATCCAGAGAGGTCTCAGCTGACGGTGGAAGAAGGTGAGCATCACACTCAGTCCGTAGAGCACCCACGAGAGCCGCTTGCTCCGGAAGTCCGGATCCACCATGACCAGGCCCATGTGGAGCACGTCCTCCTGGACGCCTCGCACATCAAGCGTGATGAGGGCCAACGCATTGAACGCGACCGGTCGGTTGGCCTCACCTTCGTAGAGCACGGTCAGGATCGCGTGATCGAGGCGATCGAGGTTGCCGGACAGGACGCCGTAGTCGAGTGACCCTCCCTTGAGCGTGCGGGACGCGATCGTGCGCAAGTCGTCGACGATGTCCCGGAGTTCGTCGGGGGACATCCACAGCCCCGGGCGCTCCACGACACGTGCCCGCAGGTTGGTCGCTACGGAAACCTCGACGTCGAGATACCTGAGGCTCAGCTTGCGAATGCGCACCATCTAGACCACCAACTCGTCTGGTGGAAGGCGCGGGCTCTTGGGGGCGCCGGCCGGTGGGGCCTTCCCGACTCGGAGCACGTTGATCACGGCGGCGGTGCGTACGAGCCCACACCGCGTGCGGAGGCTAGCGCACTCGTCGGGATCGTCGGCCAACGCCGACATGGGGCACGCGCTCAACCCGAGGCGCGTAAGCTCGAGCCAGATCCGGTAGAAGCTTCGGCCGGCCTCGAACCAGCCCCGGCCCGGACTCTGGTGGAGAACCAGCAGAGCCGCCGCGGAGCGCGTCTGACTGGCCTCGGTGGTGGCGAGCCGACCGAGGCCCATGAGCTTCAGGACCCTGAACATCCTTGGCCTGAACAGCATGACGGACGCCCGTGCTTCGAGGGACGACATGGCCATGCAGTCGGCGGTCAGGCCATCGCGGTGCCAGTCGGGGTGTGCGGGCGTGAAGCGGAGCCACGCATAGAGCTCGGCCTGCAACTCGGGGATCTGGAGGAACCGATATGAGGTCCGGTCGTGGGCGCGCGCCAGCTCGGCGATCTCCGCCGGAGCGTCGATGACCGAGAGGCCCTCCTCGGCGTCAACGATGCAGTGGACGCTCTCGAGCGCACTCGCGTCCGCCTCGAACCGGCCGCGGTAGCTTCGCCGGAGCGTGACAAGCTCCGCGAGCGGGTCCCGGGCTCCTGCCTCCAGGACGGTGGCGCTCGCGACCAGGCGATACGGATCGTCGTCGGTAGCCCTAGCACCCCCGGGAGAGTCCCCGAGGTCAGGGGCACCGAGGCCGAGCCCGCGACAGGATAGGGCCAGACTCATGCCCTCGAAGGCGCCTCCCAGGCTGATCATCGCGTCCTTTCCAGTCGGGTCCGCGAAGGGGACGCGCCTGCGCACGTCCTCCAGCAAGAGCATGCGCCCCCCCGGAAGAAACCGCCACCTGGCCGGCTGGGTATTGTGCGCGCTCGGAGCCAGGTTCGCCTCTGCGACCAGGGCCAGAGTGTCTTCGCGAGAGAGGTCGACCTTCAGGCTCATCAGAGGGGCCGTCGGAAGAGGTGAAGCCGATGGAGCGGCCGACCCCCTAGCTTCTCCACCTGGCGCAGGCTGGCCTTGTTCTCATCCGCGATCCACGTCATGCCGAGGTGGGTGTAGCCGGCATCCTGGAGAGCCGTCGTGACGCGATAGAGCATGGCCGGGTTCAGCCCCTGACCCCACATCGATGGATGTACGGCCCAGAAGATGATCACCGCCCGACGACGATTCCTCAGATGCTTCACGTAGCGGAAGGGGAAGGAAGGGCCGAACCGTGAGCCGGCGCTCTTCAGCAGGGGATTCAGGTCGGGAATGCAGACTACGACGCCGACCGGCTCGTCCCCTCGGTACACGAGGTAGGACAGCCGCCCGTCGATGATCCACATCATCTCCTCGGCCTGGAAGAAGAACTCCTCTCTGGTGAGCGGCACGAACATCGGGTTCCGGTCGAAGCTATCGTTCAGAACCGTGAGGGTGTCCTCTAGTTGCCTACGGAAGCCGCGCCGGCGTAGCAGGACCCAGCGCAGGTCGTCGCGGTCAAGCACCTCCTCGACCCGGGGGTTCAGCATTCCCTCGGGGCGGAACCCATCCAGCTCGAGCTCATGCGTCGTCATGGGGAAGAACGGCTCGAAGCCGCATTCACCGAGAAGGCGCGGTATGTGGGCGGGGTTGTAGTGCATGTCCGTGTACGCCGGGTTTCCGAAGCCCTCCGTCACGACGCCAATCTGTTGCATCGCGGTGAGATTGAAGTTGCCGGCAAGCTCCTCGCACCCCTTCTGCCTGGCCCACTCGGCTGCCGCCCCGAGCAGCTTGCCTGCCACCTCCGCGTCGTCCACACAATCGAGGAAGCCGAAGTAGGCACGCCTCAGGCTATGGCGCTCGTTGGAATCGTAGTGTACATGCGCTACCACGCGCCCGAGCGACCGGCCGTTGCGACGGACGCTGAAGTAGGTGAAGTCCCCGTGGTCTCTGAAGAGCGGATTCTTCCGGCCGTCCAGGAGCCGGGCTAAATCCGAGCGCATGAGAGACGTGAACACGGGGTCGTCCCCGTACGAGTCGAAGGGGGCGGCGAAGAAGCTGCCGAAGTCGCGTTCGCAGAGCTCGTTCACAGATCCGTCCTACAGGAACAGGGTGAAGTTAAGCGACAAGTACGTGTCGAGTCACCGAGCGAACACCGGCTCGTCCGTAGGATCGCCACTGAAGAGACGGCCGTCCACCTCCAGCGTCGCCCCGTCGCCGATCCTCCGGGATGTCGTCGCGGACGCGACCACGTTGCCACTCCGATAGTCGAGAAAGGCGCGGCTCGAGATGGTCCAATCCTGCGTGAGGAGCCGGGCCCCGACGAAGACATCGTTCTCCGTCGACGCCATCCAGAATATCGTGCTTTCTCTCATGAGAAAATCAGCCTGGCTGTGGTCACGAAATTTGTCTAAGAGGCCACGATAGACAGGAGGGAGGGAGGGGAGTTCAACAAAACCCAAATGTCTCCAGAAGGCACTATCTCTGAGTTCCGGCGGCCAGGACTGGAATTTCTCTTCTGCGTAGTGTCCGAAGTGTCCACCGGCCTTCCTGACAAATTTTTCATCAATTTTTCGCGGTTCAGAGTTGGGTACCATGCCCTGCACCGACAGTGCATTAAGAAATGCGAGAGAAGTTGCCGAGGGGCGAGAAGCCTCTGGGGCTCCTTCCCCCTTGGGGGCACCACAATGCGGACAAGCTGGTGCCTTGTCGCTGATCTCCTTCTCGCATTCGTAGCACGGTATTAGAGCCATGCCTTCATTCTGCCCCGCCCCATTCAGACCCGCAACTCAGGAC
>DEAG01000005.1:179928-214082 GCA_002346665.1 Gemmatimonadales bacterium UBA2988 | reverse complement strand
ACTGGGGCGAAGTCGTAACAAGGTAGCCGTAGGGGAACCTGCGGCTGGATCACCTCCTTTCTGGAGACGCCGAGTAAGGTTCCTTTAGATAGGGGACCGGAAAGGCTCTCACAGGTCTACCCGCCCGCTCTCGACCTAGGTTTTCAAGGCTGTTCATACAGTTTCACGGCCCATGGCAGCCGCCTGGGTCGTGTTTTTTTTGGACCTTTTCCATGAGCACAACGCGCACCGGCTACATCGCACTCGTGGGTCGTCCCAACGTGGGCAAGTCGACCTTGATGAACGCCATGCTGGGCGAGAAGCTCTCTATCGTCACTGAAAAAGCTCAGACGACATGGCAGCGCGTGACGGGCATCGCTACAACTGCGGGCGTACAGATGATTTTTCTGGACACGCCGGGACTGCTCGTGGCCAAGGACCTGTTCCAGAAATCGATGCTCGGGGAGGCGCTGGCGGCGGTTAGAGAGGCCGATGTCGTTCTTCTAGTTATGGACGCAGGGCGGCCGTTGGATGCTGCCGCTACTGCATCCATGCGGGACATTCTAGACGGGTCCTCCGCGCCCCTGATCGTAGCTGTCAACAAGGTCGATGTTGTCCCCCATTCAGCCGTTCAGGATGGTCTCCGCTGGGCCGAGGCTCTCGATGCCCGTGCATTTGCGATCTCGGCCCTCTCGGGTACGGGGTTAGAGGAGCTAAAGGAGGCTCTTGTGTCGTCGCTCCCCCAGGCTCCGTTTCTCTATCCCGCGGACGAGATCGCTTCTGAGCCAGTGCGTTTCTTCGTGGCAGAGTTGGTCCGAGAAACGATCTTCGAGCGGTACCGGCAGGAGATCCCGTACTCGGTAGTTTGCCGGGTCGAAGAGTTCCGCGAGGAACAGGAACCCATATACATCGCGGTTGGTGTCTTCGTGGAGCGGGAATCGCAGAAGGGGATCTTGGTGGGGAAGGCCGGTGTCGGCATCCGGGAGCTTGGGGGCGATTCACGTGAGAAAATCGAGCACCTTCTAGGCCGATCCGTGTACCTCGATCTGTGGGTCAAGACGCTGGACGGGTGGCGACGGAAGCGTGATGACCTGACCCGCTTGGGTTTCCATGTCCCCGACGATCTGAGATGAAGCTTTCTTCCACTTTTCGCTACCTCGCCGTCGTACTATTCGTTTCCCTCCCTCTAGCCCTACCGCTACAGGGGCTACAGGGCGAGGGCGGTGAATCCGAGGGTGGCATCTTCCTCCTCCTTCCGGTGGGCGCGAAAGCCGTCGCATTGGGGCGGGCCATGACTGCCCTTCCAGGTGCGGAATCCGTTTTCTGGAATCCGGCGGGACTTGGCGACCTATCGGGCGGGCGTGTCTTCCTTTATCGGGGAGACTACGTAGCCGGTGAGGGGACCTCGGCGTCAGGCCTCGTCAGTCGGGCTGGGCTAGGCACCATCGGCGCCACCTATCATCTGCTCGACGTGGGCGAGCAGGACCTCACCGACGAGCAGGGCAACGTTCTCGGCACAATTTCCGTACGGAACCACATAGGGGTGTTTTCAGCGGCTACCCGGTTCTGGGATCTCCTCAACGTCGGTTTCAACTTCAAGTTCGTGCAGTTCCGCCAGTCCTGTCGCGGCCAATGCCTGGACGCCGGAGTGACAGCCACTACTTATGCGGTCGACGGCGGGTTACAGCTCACCGAACCGGCGGGCCTACCCCTTCGACTAGGGGTGATGGTGGCGCAGGCGGGCCCTCGTTTCCAGATCCGAAACGAGGAACAGGCTGACCCGCTACCCACGCGTGTTCGGGCATCCGCCGCGTACGAGGTTCTCGGCACCTTTGGAGAGACCGAACGATTTTCCATGACACTGATTGCCGAGGTGGAGGACCGGTGGCGGGACCCCGGGTCTCCCGCCCTCTACCTTGGCAGCGAGATGGGTGTGGGAGTAGAGGATGTTCTCTTGGTCGTGCGGACCGGATACGTGAGGGGGAATGGCGAACAGGTGAACGGAGCCGCGGTCGGTGTGGGCATCCTATACGATAGATTCGACCTGAGTATCGCTAAGCCATTGGCATCGAACATCACCGGGGTCTCCGAACCGGTGCATGTCACCTTCGGTCTAGTGTTCTGACGGTAGTCTCGCCGATGTTCCGGATCATCCTCGCCTGCGTGGTGCTCGTCCCGGCATCCCAGCGACTTGTTGCCCAATCGGTGAAATTGGTTGAAGGTGCCCCGAGCGTGAGCGTCGCTTCTCTCCCAGGGCCTCGTTATGGGACCGCTTGGCCGGCGTTGGATAGAACCGAGCCAACGTGGGCTCAGGAAGATACCCCTCCTCTTTCCCCAAGCCTCGCCACCGGGGCCTCGTTGCTCTTTCCCGGGACCGGCCAGTTGCTACTTGGAAAGGGACGTTGGGTTCTATTCGCGGGCCTCGAACTAGTGGGCTGGTTGGTCCACCTGGACCAGCGTCGCGATGGCCATCGGCTGCGCAACGAGTACATCGATGTGGCGTGGATGGTGGCCCGCTACGGAGACCCCCAGCTCGGACGCGAAAATAACTTTGAGTACTACGAGACGCTGGGGTCGTGGTCCCGATCGGGAAACTGGGATGCGGACCCCGCGCGCGCGGGCGTGCAGCCGGAGGATGACACGGACACCTTCAACGGGGCCACATGGGAGCTGGCACGGGACATTTTTCTCCCGCTGGGGGCTGGGGAGGAACACCCGTTGTTTGCCAAGGCTCTGGAATACTACGAGGGCCGGGCTTACCCTCCCGAACTGCTCTGGGATTGGACCGGGAAGGAGGAGAGCCTGAAAGAATACCGCGATCTCATCGAGCGCAGCGATGAGGCCCTCCGCACCGCCAGCGTCGTGCTGGGAGCCGTGGTAGCCAACCACCTCCTGTCCGCGGTGGACGCCTTCGTGTCCTCTCATCTACCTGTTGAAGGGTCGGTGTCGGCTAGCACTGGCCTGCGCGGGCAGGGCCCTGTCCTCGAGTGGATGGTGGAGGTCCGGCCGTGAGCGGGGAGGATGGCCTACCCTCACATACAGACATCCTAAGGGTGCTCCGAGAGTCGCGGCGCGGAGCCCTTAAGTCCAAGGAACTGGCCAGTCAGTTGGGGGTCGAGACAAGCGCATACGCAGGCCTCAAGGATGTCCTGGCCGTGCTGGAGCGTGACGGGCGAATATACCGGGTCAAGGGCGGGCGATACGCGGTCTCTGAGAAGGTCGACCTGGTAGTGGGGCGGCTGTCCCTGATTCGCTCCGGCGATGGGTTCGTGGCTCATGAGCACGGCGGTGGCCAGGACGTCTACGTGCCGTTCGGAGACCTCGCTTCCGCCATGGACGGCGATCAGGTGGTGGCTCGGATCGAGAGGCGGACGCGAGGTCGCAATCCGGTGGGCCGGATCATCGAGGTGCTGGAGCGTGCCCATACGCGGATCGTGGGGACATACCGGCGCACGAAGCATCTTGGGTACGTAGTCCCGCGTGGGCGTGTCATGCCCCGCGATGTTCTCATCCCACAGGGTGACGAACAGGAGGCGCAGGACCGGGATGTGGTTGTGGTGCACGTGGTCTCGTTCGGCGATCGGAAGCTCAATCCCGTAGGTGAGGTGGAGGAGGTGCTGGGCCCGATCACAGCCCCCGGCGTGGACATTCTCGCCTTGGTGCACAGTTACGGGTTAGCTCCCGACTTTCCGGAGGAGGTCCAATCGGCCGCTGAGGAGCTCGCCAGGACTCAGCGGCCGGAGGCCGATCCTGCACGCGTGGACAGACGAGAACTCCTGGTGTTCACCATCGACCCCCTCGACGCGAAGGATCACGACGATGCCCTGTCCGTGATCCCTCTTAGACCGGGCCACTGGGAGGTGGGTGTCCATATCGCCGACGTCTCCGCGTATGTCGAGTCCGGTAGCGTCGTGGATGTGGAGGCCCTGGAGCGGGGCACCAGCGTCTATATGGTAGACCGCGTAATTCCGATGCTTCCTCACGCGCTTTCATCCGACGTCTGCTCGCTCCGACGTGACGAGGACCGCGCGGCTGTGTCGGTGTTCGCCACGCTTGACACAGACGGTCAGGTGGGAGATGTGCGTTTTGAAAGAACGCTCATCCGGAGCCGTCACAAGTTGTCCTATGAGGAGGCTCAGGATGTGCTCGACGGTGCGGATTCTGTGGCTGCCGATGTCGATGCGGCCATCGTCACGCTTGCCGAGCTAGCCCGGTGTGTGCGCCGTAGGCGAGAAGAGCGGGGGTCGCTGGATTTCGATCTCCCTGAGGCCCGGGTTGTCCTCGGGTCTGGCGGCGAGCCGCTGGACATCCAGCGGGTGACTCGCCTAGAGAGCCACCGCTTGGTGGAAGACTTTATGCTGCTGGCCAACGAGGTTGTGGCTACTGAGGCCGTGCGGAGACGGCTTCCGATTCTCCATCGCGTGCATGAACCGCCGACCGAACAAAAGGTAGCTGCCCTGCGGGAATTCCTAGGGTCGCTGGGCCAGGTGCTTCCCCAGGGGGCGGTGAAGCCCCGGGACTTGGAGCAGGTACTCGAACGCGTGCGGGGACGACCCGAGGAGAGTCTCTTGAACAAGGTCGTACTCCGCTCCATGCAGCGAGCGCGCTACGCTTCGGATAATCTCGGTCATTTCGGCCTCGCGCTGGAACACTACTGCCACTTCACCTCTCCCATCCGTCGTTATCCCGATCTGGTAACGCACCGGGTTGTGGTGCGGGCATTGGTGGAGGGTCGGTCGGTGCCCGAATCATGGGGAGGAGAAGAACTCGACGCCGTGGCGGAACGGTCCAGTGCGCGCGAGCAGGCGGCAGCTGAGGCGGAACGGGATTCTATCGATCTCAAGAAGGTCGAATTCATGGGGCGGCACTTGGGTGATCACTTCACGGGCACTATCTCGGGAGTCGTGGCATTCGGATTCTTCGTGCTTCTCGATGACTATTTCGTGGATGGGTTGGTTCATGTAAACGCCCTCCGCGATGACTATTACGAGTTCAGGGAGGGGGAGTACTCTCTGGTGGGCGATCGCCGGGGACGCCGTTTCCGGCTCGGCGATCGCGTACGCGTTCAGGTCGCCCGGGTGGAAACGGAGGAGCGCAAGATCGATTTCCTCCTGGAGGAGATCCTCCCGCGTAGCGGAGGGCAAACCCTTGTTTGACGGCACGCAGTGGGTAATGATATGAGGTGTCAGCTTCATCCGTTCCTCCCATCTCCATCGAGCATGAAATCTGAGCGGTCGATCGTCTGTTTCGAACCCAGTAGCTCGGCACCCTCAGTGAGTTTGTGGCCGAGGTGAA
Source organism: Gemmatimonadales bacterium UBA2988 (assembly GCA_002346665.1). Taxonomy (GTDB): domain Bacteria; phylum Gemmatimonadota; class Gemmatimonadetes; order Longimicrobiales; family Gaopeijiaceae; genus UBA2988. The sequence continues at coordinate 208,808 of DEAG01000005.1, read as the reverse complement.
GATCTGCTCTATGTCGCTGCCGGGTTCGCTCGATGTTACGGTTTACTTCGGCAATGCCCTCAGCGGCATCTTGGCTCGCGGACAGCAGATCTTTTGAGAGTGGACGTCGAGGGGGGCCTCCATCAGAGTGGTCGGAGTTCCTCTCGTTCGCCTGCATCTCTTGAAGATGTGGTGATTTCCCAAGGCCGTCCGTGGGGACGGCCTTTTTGCGTGGAGTAAGGACATGACGGGTGAACAATTCGAATGGCTTTCCGAGCTCGTGTCCAGGGTGACCGAGCTCAGGGGGTACCTTTGACTTGGAGAACCGGTGTAAGCGACTGCTGGAGCTAGAGGATCGAATGGCGGATCCGAGTTTCTGGGACCACCCTGACAAGGCGCGGGAGGACATCCAGGAGGCCAATCGACTGAAGCGATGGGTCAAGCCCTGGGGAGAGCTGTCGCAGAAGGCCGCGGAGTTGGAAGAGCTGGCCGATCTCCTCCAGGACGAACCGGATCCCGGGCTGGAAGATGATTGGAGCCGTGAGCTCGAGGGGTTGGCAAAGGGGCTGGACGCACTGGAGCTACGCACCATGCTCCAAGGCGAGGAGGATGCCAAGGATGCCATCGTCACCATACAGCCCGGTGCTGGGGGAACTGAGTCTCAGGATTGGGCGGAGATGCTCGTGCGCATGTATACGCGTTGGGCGGAACGCCGAGACTGTGTCGTGAACGTCCTAGACCTCCAGCCGGGCGAGGAAGCTGGGATTAAGGGCGCCACCCTCGAGATCAAGGGAGACCATGCTTACGGTTACCTGAAGGCAGAGAAGGGAGTGCACCGGCTGGTGCGCATTTCCCCGTTCGACGCTCAGGCTCGAAGGCACACCTCGTTTGCCAGTGTCTTCGTATACCCGCTCGTCGACGATGGTATTGAGGTTGAGATTGACGAAAGCGACCTGCGCATAGACACCTACAGGGCTTCGGGAGCGGGTGGTCAGCACGTGAACAAGACCGACTCAGCTGTAAGGCTGACCCATCTCCCCACCGGGATCGTGGTAGCCTGCCAACAGGAGCGTTCACAACACAAGAACAGGTCCACGGCCACGAAGATGCTGAAGGCTGCTCTTTACGAACACGCCTTGGCCGCTCAGGAAAAGGAGAAGGCCGCCTTGGAGGCCACCAAGACCGAGATCGGCTTCGGCCACCAGATTCGTTCCTACATCTTTCAGCCGTATACGATGGTGAACGATCACCGCACCGAACTGAAGATAGGTGACGTGCACCGCGTCATGGACGGCGACATCGATGCATTCATCGAGGCGTATCTCAAGAAGTTCGGTGCGGGCGCAGCCGCGTGAGCTCGGGGGCTCCAGGTGACTGAAGAGCTGAGCCAGACCTTGCGTGACCGTCGCTGGAAGCTCGACGAGCTCCTGCGCTTGGGTATCCGCCCCTTCGAATACGGTTTTGAACGCTCCCACGACAGTGCTGCGGCGATCGCTGAATTCGCGGCAGCGGAAGATGGCGAATCTCTCGATGCCGACGGCAACGGCCCCCGAGCACGGGTGGGCGGGCGCGTCGTGGCGTGGCGCGGCCATGGCAAGAGTGCGTTCGCTCACCTCGAAGACGGCTCCGGGAGGATCCAGCTCTACTTCCGCCAGGATGTCCTGGGGGAGGAACGCTTCGGTGTGCTAGATCTGGTGGACATCGGAGACTGGCTAGGGGTAGAGGGTCCCCTATTCCGCACCCGTACGGGCGAGGTCACGGTGCGAGTGGAAGCCTGGACGGTGCTTACCAAGTCATTGCGTCCGCTTCCTCTCGGCAAGAGTGAAGTAGACCCGGAGTCGGGCGAGCGGGTCTACCACGCAGCCTTTAAGGACACCGAGTCCCGGTACCGACAACGCTATGCCGACCTGGCGGTTCATCCCGAGGCCAGGGAAGTCTTCCGCACCCGTGCCCGGGTCGTCGCTGAGATGAGGGCATTTTTGGACAAGGACGGCTTCCTCGAGGTGGAGACCCCTGCACTACAGCCCATGTACGGGGGGGCCGCCGCCCGTCCCTTCATCACCCACCACCATAGTCTCGATCGGGCCATGTATCTCCGCATTGCAGACGAACTCTACTTAAAGAGGCTGGTCGTTGGTGGCTTCGAGCGGGTGTACGAGATCACGCACGACTTCCGGAACGAAGGAGTGGACAGACTCCACAACCCCGAGTTCACTATGCTGGAGTTCTACCAGGCCTTCGCCGACTACCGCGACATGTTAGAGCAGGTTGAGCGCCTGATCGGCCACGTGGTTGAGACCGTTACGGGTGGGAGCGACCTAACCTACCGCGGCGAGCGTCTCTCGTTCGCGCGCCCGCTTGCGCGCGTGCAGTTCATGGACGCCTTGGGGAAGGCGCTGGGCTCGGATCCCATGACGATGACCGTCACGGAGCTCAAAGTCCGGGCCACGGCCCTTCACCTACCTGAATTGGAAGGGGCTGGGCGTGGCAAGTTGCTGGATAAACTGTTCGGGGTCCTTGTGGAGCCCAGCCTCGTCCAACCGACCTTTGTAATGGACCATCCGATTGAGCTCTCGCCCCTCGCGAAGACCCACCGCTCGGAGCCCGGAGTGGTCGAGCGCTTCGAACTCTACGCGATGGGGACTGAGCTCGCCAACGCCTTCAGCGAACTGAACGACCCTCTTGATCAGCGCGAGCGCTTCGAGGCACAAAGGGCCTTGGGCGTAGCTGGGGACGCGGAGGCGCATCAGGTGGATGAGGATTACCTACGGGCACTGGAATACGGCATGCCTCCCACGGGCGGAGTGGGTGTTGGTGTAGACCGTCTCGTCATGCTGCTCACCGACCAGCCCTCTATTCGGGACGTCATCCTCTTTCCAGTGCTCCGGGAAGAGGATTAGGGTCGTGGACGTTGACAGGAATTCCCAGGGAGTTCGGTCTACGTGAATCTAGATTGGTACATAGCGAGGCGGTACTTGGCCTCCCGCAGGCGCGGGCGACTCCTCTCTCTCATTACCTGGATTGCGCTGGGTGGGGTCATGGTGGGGGTAACCGCTCTGATTGTGGTGATAGGGGTGATGACGGGGATGCAACAGGACCTGCGGGATAAGATCCTGGGGTCAACACCTCACGTGCTTGTGCTCGAACAGGGAACTGCCCTGCGCATGAATGGTTGGCAGGATGTGCTCGATACGGTTCTGTCTGTGCCGGAGGTGGTGACCGCGTCTCCCTTCGTACTGTCCCAGGTCACGATACGGCGGCAGGGGCAGGACTATGCCCAGGCCGCCGATCTATTCGGGGTATCCACCGAAGACCTGCCGGGGTCGGTCACGGCGATGGAAGAGAAAATACGCGCGGGTATCTACAACCTCCGGACGCCACCTTCCGGGCTCGCGCCCATCCTGATGGGGAGCGGCCTAGCCGGCCGGCTCCAGGTGATATCGGGGGATACCTTGGTCGTGGTGTCGATGGAGCACCTGCGCCCGGACCTTTTCGGTGGACTCACCCCCACGCTGCGTATGTTTGAGGTCACGGGGACCTTCACTACAGGGATGTATGACTACGATACGAAGAATCTCTACACGACTATGGCAGCTGCCCAGGATCTCCTGGGGTTGACTCCTGACGTCGCGTCGGGGATCGGTGTGCGCACTGCCGACGCGGACCGTGCCGGCTCCGTTGGGGAAGAGCTGCAGCGTCGTCTCGGTTTTCCTTACTTTGTGGAGAGTTGGATCACGACCAACAATGCTTTGTTCAGCGCCCTCAAGCTCGAAAAGTTGGTCATGGGGCTGATCCTTTTTCTGATCGTGCTGGTGGCTGCGCTCAATATCGTGAGCACCCTGGTCATGGTTGTATCGGACCGGACACGCGAGATCGGCATCCTCATGGCCATGGGGATGACGCGCAACGCGATCTTGCGGGTGTGGGTGCTCCAGGGGGTATGGATTGGCCTGATCGGCACTGGGCTGGGCACACTGTTAGGCTTACTGGTCTGTTGGCTTCTGGCCACGTACGAAATCATCAAGATTCCTCCAGACGTCTACTTCGTGGACCACTTGCCAATCCGTCTCGATGTCGCGGACGTTATCCTCATCGTAGTCGCCAGCATGGTGGTTGCGCTCGCGGCTACCATCTACCCGGCGCGTCAGGCCGCCCGGTTGCAGCCGGTCGAAGCCATTCGGCACGAGTAGAGCATGTCTGAGGTTGTCCCCCCTCATCTTTCAGCTACGGTGCCGCTCGCGGTGAGCCCCCTCACCGCATTGGGGTTGCACAAGACATTCGTGGGTGGGGACGGCAGTGAGCTCCACGTGCTCGACGATGTGGACTTGCGTGTCGAGCACGGGGAGGCTGTCGCAGTGATCGGTGCCTCCGGAGCCGGCAAGTCCACCCTGCTCCACCTGCTCGGTGCACTGGACAAGCCCACGTCCGGAGAGGTGCTGGTGGAAGGGCGTACGGTCTCCGGGCTTGACGAGGAATCCCTGGCAGAAGTCCGCAACCGTCACATCGGTTTTGTCTTCCAGTTCCATCATCTTTTGCGCGAGTTTACCACCCTCGAGAACGTTCTCATGCCCGCGCTCATCGGGGGCACACCCATCGGTTTGGCCGAAGAGCGCGCCCGTCACCTTCTTTCAACTGTGGGGATGCAACACCGCCTGGACCACAAACCGTGGCAGCTCTCGGGGGGAGAACAGCAACGAGTGGCCGTGGCGCGCGCGCTGGTGAACGATCCCCTGGTCCTGCTGGCGGACGAGCCGTCGGGAAACCTGGATCGTCACGCCAGCGGTTCGTTGCATGACCTGCTCTTCCAACTCCGCCGAGATAGCCAGCTGGCATTGGTGCTGGTGACGCACAACCTGGAGCTGGCCGAGAGGGCGGACCGGATCCTCCAGCTAGATACTGGACGGCTCCATCCCAGAGGTCGCGGGTAGGGAACCGTCCACTAGTGGACGAGGATGACGATGGTATGTGACAGCTGCGGCCAAGGCGAGGCGGTCGTACACCTCACCCAGATAGTCGACAACCAGATGACCACCAGCCATCTGTGCGAACATTGCGCTGCCGCCAAAGGGCTGGACACGGCTGAGGGACAGCCGAATTTCGCGTTGACCGATTTTCTGGCCCAGATGGGTGAGGCACCCGATCAGGACGCGTCACTGGAAGCAACGTGCGGCTTTTGTGGGCTCACGTTAGCTGCTTTCCGGGAGACTGGGCGGCTGGGGTGTTCCCACTGCTATGCGACCTTCGATAGTCATTTACGGGGGGTGCTCCGCCGCATCCACGGAGGCACGCAACACTTGGGGAAGGTGTATCTCCCCTCCGACTCCACTGCGTCCGAGCGCGCCAAGCGTGCGGAAGGGCTCAGGGGCCGTCTGCGGCGGGCGGTCGAGTCCGAAGACTTCGAGCGAGCAGCGGAACTTCGCGACTTGATCCGGACCCTAGAGCCCAGTTGACCAGCGGTTTAGGCAATCGCTGAGGAGCGAAGAGTGAAATGAAGGCGCGGGATCCCATGGAGGACCTGACAGCAGTCCCCGATTCGGGTCTGGGCTGGCTGGATGCTAGCGGTGATCATGCCGACATCGTGCTCTCCACCCGTGTACGTTTGGCCAGGAACCTTCAAGGCCACGCCTTCGGCCCGCGCGCCCGTATCAACGACCGCGAGGCGGTTCTCGACCGAGTCAGGGAGGCCAAGACTGGGGTCGTTCCGCTGGACGGGTGCACCGTGGTTAACCTGCAGGCGCTGGACAGCCGTTCGAGGCGCATCCTACTCGAGCGCCGCCTGATCTCACGGGAGCTTCTCGGTGACGGGTCGGGCCCCGCCCGGGGGACGGCACTAGTGTTGTCAGGACACCAGCCACTCTCGGTCATGGTCAACGAAGAGGACCACCTCCGCCTCCAGAGCATAGTGGCCGGTCTCCGGCTCCAGGAGGCTTGGAGTCTGGTGGACAGGTTGGACGAGGATATCGGCCAGCAACTTCCCTACGCTTTCCATCATGAATTCGGTTTCCTGACGAGCTGTCCCACCAACGTCGGTACTGGGGTCCGAGCCAGCGTGCTCATGCACCTGCCGGGGCTCGTGCTCACGAAGGAGATCGGCAAGGTGCTGCAGGGTCTCACACAGGTGGGGCTCACTTTCCGGGGGCTCTACGGGGAGGGCTCCGAAGTGGTCGGCAACTTTTTCCAGGTGTCAAATCAGACCACGTTGGGGAAGACCGAAGAAGACCTGGTCGATCACCTCGACAAGATGGTTCGCCGGGTGATCCAGTTCGAGTCGCACGCTCGTCAGGTGTTGTTGAGGGACGCCCCGGCCGTCACCGAGGACAAGATCTGTAGAGCCTACGGTTTGCTTCGGTATGCCCGCACCTTGTCCTTTGAGGAACTCATGAATCTCCTGAGTGGGGTACGGCTCGGGACCAGCTTGAAACTACTCCCAGGGGTCCGTGTATACACCCTCAATAAGTTGATGCTTTTTACGCAGTCAGCTCACCTGGAGCAGGCCGCGGGCCGGGATCTTCCCCCCCACGAAGGTGACGTGCACCGAGCGGTGTACGTGCGACGCGTTTTGGCGATGGAAGGAGACGTCGATCAGGATAGCTTTCCGGGCGACGCTACCGGGGAGGTCGCGTGACTTTTCTTGCTCGTACACTTGGAACGAGAGCATGAATTACAACTTCACGGACCGCGTGCGGAAGGTCCTGGCCATGGCCAGGGAGGAGGCAATCCGCCTTCAGCACGACTACGTGGGGACAGAACACATTCTTCTCGGGCTTATCCGCGAAGGTGAGGGCGTCGCGGCCGCTGTCCTCAGCAACCTGAACGTGGACCTCGATCAGATTCACGAGCGGGTCGAGGAATCGGTGAGCAAGGGGAAAGCGACCATCGCTCTGGGTGAGCTTCCCTATACCTCGCGGGCCAAGAAAGTTCTCGAGTTTGCGATGGCTGAGGCGCGTGATTTCAATCATTCCTACGTCGGCACCGAGCACCTGTTACTCGGCCTACTCAGGGAAGAGAGGGGGGTGGCCGCGCAGGTGCTCAACTCCTTGAGTGTCACGCTGGATGAGGCGCGCGCCGAAGCGCTCAAGGTGCTGGGTTCAGACGCGAGTCCGTCCGAGCCGGCGGGCATCGGTGGAGGTCAGACCCAGCAACTAGGCGGGAAGGACGAGAAAAAATCCAAGACACCCGCGCTCGGTCATTTTTGCCGTGATCTGACCGAACTCGCTCGCCAGGACGAGCTGGATCCCATCATCGGTCGCACGTCCGAGATCGAACGGGCCTTTGAAATCCTTTGCCGACGGAAGAAGAATAACCCGGTGCTGATTGGTGAACCCGGGGTGGGTAAGACCGCGATCGTCGAGGGGTTGGCCCAGCTGATCGCCAAGGGTGAGGTCACTGAGGCGCTCAAGGGCCACCGTGTTCTGGCCCTCGACATGGCCGCTGTGATCGCAGGTACAAAGTATCGCGGCCAATTCGAAGAGCGCCTCAAGGCTGTTATGAACGAGATCCAAGAGAACCGGAACGTGATCCTGTTCATTGATGAGCTCCACACGCTCGTGGGTGCCGGAGCTGCCGAGGGGGCTATCGACGCTTCCAACATGCTCAAGCCGGCGCTCGCCCGTGGCGAGCTTCAGTGTATCGGAGCGTCCACCCTGAACGAGTACCGTAAGTACATCGAAAAGGATGGTGCCCTTGAACGGCGGTTCCAGCCGGTGATCGTGGATCCACCGTCGCCGAACGAAACCGTCGCGATCCTGAAGGGACTACGCACCCACTACGAGGACCACCACCGAGTGAGTATTCCCGATGACTCACTGGAGCAGGCCGCTAAACTTTCTGATCGCTACATAACAGACCGTTTTCTCCCGGACAAGGCGATCGACGTCATAGACGAAGCCGGAGCGCGAGCCCGCATCGCCAGCCAGGTCCCGCCCCCCGATGTGGAAGAGCTGAAGGATAATCTCGCCGCCATCAACGGATGCAAAGAAGAGGCGATCCGCGACCAGGACTTCGAGCGTGCGGCGGAGCTACGGGATCAAGAGCGAGATTTACTTCAGCAGATAAAAGAGAGGCAGGAAGCTTGGGAGGAGGAGCGCAAGCGCCACCGCCCCGAAATTTCCCAGGAAGACGTCGCTTTCATCGTGAGCCGTTGGACCAGTATTCCCGTGACCCGTATTCGGCAGGCTGAGACGGAGCGCCTCGTTAACATGGAGGGGGAGCTCCACCAGAGCGTCGTGGGTCAGAACGACGCGATCGCGGCTGTTAGCCGCGCGATTCGCAGGAGCAGGGCCGGCCTCAAGGACCCGAATCGGCCGATCGGGAGCTTTATCTTCTCGGGTCCCACGGGGGTCGGAAAGACCGAGCTGGCCCGTGCGTTGGCGGAATTCCTGTTTGCCGACCGCGAGGCGTTGATCCGGGTCGACATGAGTGAGTACATGGAAAAGTTCTCGGTGTCACGACTGATAGGGGCCCCTCCGGGGTATGTGGGCTATGAAGAATCGGGTGCCCTGACCAAGGCGGTGCGACGACGCCCCTACTCGGTTGTGCTGCTGGACGAGATCGAAAAAGCACATCCAGACGTGTTCAACATCCTCCTCCAGGTCATCGACGAAGGTCACCTGACGGATAACTACGGCCGGGTGATCGACTTCAAGAACACGATCCTCATCATGACCTCCAATCTGGGTGCTCGGGACATTTCCAAGGGCGGTGGGTTGGGCTTCCAGAAAGCGGACGCCAAGAGCAGCTACGAGGTGATGAAGGACAAAGTAAAAGAGGAGATAGAACGTGCGTTCAACCCCGAGTTCCTGAACCGGGTGGACGGCACCATCGTCTTCCATCCGCTCACCCGTGAAGAGATCGGCAAGATCGTCCTCATCGTCCTGAAGGACGTGAAGGATCGTCTCGCCGAAGAGCACCTGGCGCTCGCGCTTACCCCCGAGGCGATCGATTTTCTGGTGGACAAGGGGTACGATGAGAAGTTCGGAGCCCGGCCCCTCAAGCGGGCGATCCAACGCTACCTCGAGGACCCACTCTCCGAGAAGATCCTGATCGCCGAGTTCAGCGCCGGGGACGAGATCGAAGTCGGTCTGGTGGAGAGCGGCGACGGCCTATCACTTCGAGTCGGCTCACACACCAAGACGTGATCCAGTTTCGTAGCCGAACGAGTACCAAGGGAAAGATCGCTGCCCTGACAGCGACCCTCTGCATAGCGCTAGCGCCTTCCCCAGGCGCGGGTCAGCAGACCCCGGCCGGCGGAACGCAGGGATCGCCACCGGCCCGAGTCGCCGTGGATTCCATCACGGTCTACGGCAACGTCCGCGTCCCCCTGACCTCCGTACTGGCGATGTTCGCGGTACTGTCAGGTGACACGGTGTCCTTCCGCGACATCCAGCTGGGAACCAAAGTTCTGATGGCGTCTGGCGAGTTTGTGGACGTCCAGGTGCGGGCCCGTGACACGCAGGGGGATAGGGCTGTGCTGGTTCTAGAGTTAGAGGAGCGGCCCCAGGTGCGCCGGGTTGTGATCAATGGCCTCGAGCACGCTGACCCAAGCAGCATCAGTGACAGTGTCAAACTCAATGTCTTTGAGCCTTACTCGCCACAGGAAGTGCGAGGTGCAAAAGCGCTCATCCGGTCCGAGCTTGCGGAGAGAGGCATTCCCTTCGCCCGCATTGAGGATCGGATAGAGCAGGTGGATTCAGCAGACAACGTTGTGGACGTGATCATCGACGTGGACGAAGGCAATCGAGTGACGGTCGCCGACGTGGTTGTGCAGGGAAACGAGAGTGTATCGCGCGACGATATCGTGGGAGCGATGACCACTCGACCGGAAGGGTTCTTGTGGTTCAAAGAGGGAGGGTATGATCGGGACGACCTGGAGGCCGACCTCGCCGCCGCGATTCCCGATGTCTACCGCGCACGTGGTTTCCTCGATGTCCGTGTCGTTCACGATACCCTGTTGGTGGACCCCGCGACTGGGAAGGCGCGAGTCATCTTGACGGTGGAGGAGGGTCTCCAATACCGGCTCACGGATTTCACCATCGCAGGTAACGAGGAATTCCCTGATTCCGTCCTAACACGCTTCTTCGGAGCGGAGCGACGGGGACTTCTCGCCGGACTCCTGGGTGGGGATTCTGAAGAAGAAGCGGTGGGTCCCGTGTTCGACGCGGTCGCCTTCAACGAGGGCGCCGATGAGGTCCGAGAGCTTTACGCGAACCAGGGCTTCCTTTACGCTGAGGTCTTTCCCCTGGTGGTCAAGAACCCGGTCTTGCCCGGTCAGCCTCCGACCGTAGATGTGAGTTGGGAAATCCAGGAGGGTCTGCCGGCTTATATACGCCAGGTGACGGTGACGGGTAACGACTACACCTACGACTGGGTGGTGCGGGATCATCTGCTTCTACTACCGGGTGATCGTTACAGCCAAGAATTTGTTATCCAGAGCTATCAGGGCATCTCCGCCCTGGGATTTTTCGAAACGCCGTTGCCGCCTCCGGACATCGAGCCGGACCCCGCTACGGGCGACGTGGATGTAACGTTTCGGGTGGAAGAGAAGCAGACCGGGTCGATCAATTTTGGCACGTCCCTGGGAGGCGGATATGGCCTGTCGGGGTTTGTCGGCTACGAGCAGCCCAACCTGTTCGGGCAAGCCAAGGCGGGTAGTCTGCGCTGGGATTTCGGACGATACCTGAGTAACATGGAGATGTCGTTCTCAGACCCAGCGTTGTTCATGAGTTCGGTAAGCGGATCGATCAACCTGTTCAACGCCCGTGACCGCTTCTTCCAGTTCGCGACAGGTCGCCGGAAGCGGCTGGGAACCTCCCTCAACCTGGGCTTTCCGGTGCCCGGCGCGACCCGGACCCGTGTATTCACGGGATACTCTGTCGCGCACACGAATTACGAGCTCTTCAGCGATGTCGAAGACACGTCTCTATTCGGGCTCCCCCCTGGAACCCAGAGCACGCTGCTTTTTGGCCTCGTGCGCAACACGGTCAACCACCCAGTATTTCCCACGGTCGGCTCCCGTCAGAGTTGGAACACGGAGCTGAATGGTGGGCTGCTGGGGGGAGACGGAAACTTTACTAAACAGACCTTCGAGGGGGTCTGGTGGGTTCCCGTATCCCAGCTTGGGCAGGGCGGTATGGGTGGGCCGCAGATGGCTCTGGGACTGACCCTGCGCGGGGGTGCCATCTTTGGTGACGTCAGTAACTTTCCCTTCGACCGCTTCTGGATGGGTGGTGTACAGTTCGGGCAGCAGTTGCGAGGATACGACGAGACGGCGATCACCCCGCTGGGGTACTTCCCGCGGGAGGCAGCAGGGATCCGGGACGTGGATCGCCTCGCCGACGCCTTCCTGACCGTCTCTGCCGAGTACGCGCTGCGGATTTCCAGCATGGCTTCGATCTCCGCTTTCTTCGACGCGGGTAACGTGTGGGCGAGGCCCCAGGACATAGATCCGACCCGGCTGTTCCGGGGCGCCGGCATCGGCGTACAGCTGGTAACTCCGTTCGGACCCATAGGGCTGGACTATGGCTACGGCTTCGACAAGGCGGAACCAGGTTGGCAGTTCCATTTCAAGATGGGACCAGCTGGTGGGATGCAGTAGAGAGAGTGATGAGGGGCAGAGGGTGATCTCTGCCACCACGAATCAGAAGAGTCTGATTCGGAGTGGACGATAATTCGGGTGGCCGGAGCGGCCAAGACCCGCTGACTGGAGCATCGACATGAAGCGTATCATTTTAGTCGCGACCATCGTCTTGTCCTTTCCCGGTGCGGTGGCAGCCCAAGACCTCAAGATCGGGTACATCAATTCCCAGGACATCCTAGCGGTGGCGCCCGGTGCCCAAGAGGCCAAGGACCAGTTCGACGCTGACATGGTGACGTACCGGACCGAGGTCGAACAGTTGGCCGCTGAGCTGGAGGATCTCGTCCAACAGTACGAGCAGCAGCAGGCCCTGCTCTCGCCCGCAGCGAAGCAGACGAGGGAGACGGACATTCGGGCAAGGCAGCAGGCGTACCAGGCACGGGTCGCGGCTATCGACGAGCGCGCCGGTTTGCGCCAGCAGGAGCTCGTGCAGCCAGTCATGGATCGTATCAATACGGCGATCGAGGACGTACGCGTGGAGGGGAGCTACGCTCTCATCTTCGACGTTGCCAATGGCGCCGTGGTTGCTGTCGATCCGCTGCTTGACCTGACACAGGAAGTAGTCGCCCGCCTGCAGACCAACGCCACGGTAGCCCCGGCCGCGGGCAGTAACTAGCCGCGCGATCTGTCCCGGGGGCGAGGGATGGCTGAAGTTGCCGCTGCCCCTTCATCGCTCACGCTCACTCTCGGCGAACTTGCGTCTCTGGTGGGGGGTCACCTATCCGGAGACGGGAAGTTCGAGATCAAGGGGGTATCCCCCCTCGCTACCGCTGTCCCGGACCAGATCGCTTTGCTGGTCGCGGCTCGCTACCGAGATGACGTTCCAGCAAGCCATGCGGGAGCCCTGCTGGTGGCCGCTGAGTTGGAGAAAGGACTCGACGACACCCGGCCCCGGGTTGTGGTGGGAGATCCTCATGCAGCGCTGATTCCCCTCCTGGAATTTTTCCACCCGGAGCCGTCGGCGCGTGCTGGAGTGCATCCGACGGCTGTTTTGGAGCGCGGCCTGCGGCTGGGAGCCGAGGTCGAGGTGGGACCGCACGCCGTCCTAGGGGAAGGTGCCGAAGTGGGGGATCGCGTGAGGGTAGGCGCTCACGCGGTGGTCGGGAGGGGATGTCGGATCGGCGCGGACAGTGTTCTCCATTCCCAGGTGACCCTCTACTCTGGGGCCGTGGTGGGGCAGCGGGTCATCCTCCACTCGGGTGCTCGGATCGGCGCCGACGGATTCGGCTACGCTTCTTCTGGCGAGGGCCAGCTCAAGGTCCCTCAGGTAGGGGGTTGCATCGTCGAGGACGATGTGGAGATCGGCGCGAATGCTTGCGTGGATCGAGGGTCGATCGGCGACACCGTGATCGGTCGCGGCAGCAAGCTCGACAATCTTGTGCATGTCGCTCATAACGTGCGCATCGGACCGCACTGCACGTTGACCGCGCTGGTTGGGATTGCGGGATCGACCAGGGTGGGGGCGGGGGTGATGTTTGGGGGCCAATCGGGGGTAATCGGCCACCTCTCCATCGGCGACGGCGCACGGGTGGGAGCGAAGGCGGCGGTTTTTCAGGACGTGCCGGCTGGAAGTACGGTGGTCGGCATCCCCGCATCGGAGCATCGCCCGATGATGCGGGCATTCAGCCTGTTCCCGAGGCTGCCGGAGGTGTTCCGGCGCCTTCGAGTCCTGGAGGACAGTGGCAGGACGGCTGGCTTACCACCGCCAGGCGGGGACGAAGACGGCTCGGGAGGCCGCGGTCCCGGTGGCGATGGAGTCGACCCGGGTTAGTCGGGGGGAGCGAGCATGGTTACATTACTTGGGGCAGCCCTGGCGGCCCGTTTCGGCTCATCCACACAGGTGGGAGGGCCCACGTTCGCCTCCGCGATCTTAGTAGACCATCGATGACAGACCCGAGGCAGTGCACTCTCGCCGGGGCGGTCACGCTGGAAGGGCCGGGGGTTCACTCCGGTCTAGCGGCCGTCCTGACCTTACGCCCCGCGGATCCCGGTACCGGGATCCGTTTCAAGCGGACCGATCTGGTCGACGCCCCCGAAATTCCGGCCGCGCTCGAGCACGTGGTGGGGACGGACCTGGCCACGAGCCTCGGTGTGGGGAGCACCACTGTGCGCACGGTGGAGCACGTGCTTGCGGCGCTGTCCGGAGGAGGCGTCGACAACGTGACGCTGGAGTTGTCCGGGCCGGAGCCGCCGATCCGGGACGGTAGCTTCCAGGACTACGTCCAGGCAGTGGCGAGCGTAGGTGTGGTCGAGCAGGATGCGCCAGCCCGGGTGATCGAGGTGAAGGAGCCTCTTACGGTCGACTGCGAGAGTGGCGCGTCCTATGTGGTTGTTCCCGCGGATAGCTTTCGCCTGTCGACCACCATCCAGTTCGCGCACCCAGGGATCGGGCGTCAGTATGGTTCGTTCGAGATCACGCCCGAGAGTTTTGCACGTGAGATTGCGCCAGCGCGCACATTCGGTTTTCGCGCAGATGCCGAGGCTCTCCTCGCCCGGGGCTTCGCACAGGGCGCTTCGCTCGACAACACGGTGGTCTTGGATGAGGGAGAGGTCCTCAACGAGGGTCTTCGTTTTCCCGACGAGTTCCTGCGCCACAAAGTTGGGGACATCGTGGGGGACTTGGCGCTCCTGGGAGCACGGATCCGAGGCCATGTTATCGCTGAGCGCCCAAGCCACCAGGGCAATGTCGCGTTGGCGCGGGCTATCGTCCCGCAGGGCTGTCGTACCGACGTGCGGCCCGTCCTGGACGCGACCGACATCCTTCGGCGCCTGCCCCATCGGTACCCGATGCTGCTGGTGGACCGGATCATCGAGTTTGAGGCTGGTGTGCGGATCGTGGGGATCAAGAACGTCTCTATCAACGAGCCGTTCTTCCAGGGCCACTACCCTGGCCATCCCGTCATGCCCGGTGTGCTCCAAATCGAGGCGATGGCGCAGGTGGGTGGGCTGCTGATGTTGGAGGGAGAGGAGACGAAAGGGAAACTGGTATATTTCATGACCCTCGATAACGTGAAGTGGCGCCGCCCCGTGATTCCGGGAGATCAGCTCGTTTTCGAGGTCGAAGTGGTCCAGCTCAGGCGTCAGACGTGCCGCTTGCGGGGAAAGGGAACTGTGGACGGTCAGCTCGTTGTAGAGGCCGACATGATGGCTATGATCGTGGACGCATGAGCGAAGTGAAAGTTGACTCTCGTGAGCTAACTAAAGCCCGGGTTCATGCCACCGCTCTGGTCGATGCGGGGGTGGAGTTGGCCCCCGAGGTTGTTGTAGGACCGTTCTCTATCCTCGGCCCGGGAGTGACGGTCGGTGCGGGCACCACGATCGGCCCGCACGTCCTGATCGAGCGAGACACGACAGTAGGACGCAATTGCCGGCTTTCTTACGGAGCTGTTCTCGGGACCGACCCGCAGGATCTCAAATACAAAGGGGAGGAAACCGTGCTCGAAGTCGGGGACCGCACGGTGATCCGCGAGTACGCGACCCTAAACCGAGGTACCGCTGCGTCGGGTTCTACCGTGGTCGGGAGCGACTGCCTCCTGATGGCGTACACGCACGTAGCTCACGATTGTGAGATAGGCAATCACGTGGTCTTGTCCAACGCTGTGAACATGGCAGGTCACGTGATCATCGAGGACTGGGCAGTCGTGGGCGGGCTCTCTCCGATCCACCAGTTCGTGCGCATTGGAGCACACGCTTTCATCGGTGGTGCTTCCCGTGTCGCCCAGGATGTTCCTCCCTACGTGCGCATGGCTGGTAGCCCGCCCAAACTCTACGGCCTCAACTCTGTTGGAATCAATCGAAGGGGGTTTTCTGAGGAGGTGTGTAGAGCTCTCAAGTTGGCGTACCAGATACTATTCCAGTCCGGCTTGAATGTCACACAGGGGTTGGAGCGTGCAGAGGAGGAAGTGGAGCAGCTTCCCGAGGTGCGCCATTTGCTCACGTTTATCCGGAGCAGCGAGCGGGGCATCACGGTCGCATGAAGGAGGGTGTGGTATCCGCTCCAACCCTGCGGGTGGGGGTCGTGGGGGTGGGAAGCCTGGGATTTCACCATGCTCGCATCTTGGCCGACCTGCCCGGAGTGACCATGGTAGGGGTGTACGACATACGTCCCGACCGTTCCCGGGAGGTTGGCCGTCAACTTGGCATCCCGGTGCTCGAGACACGTCAGGAGTTGTTAGCGGTGGCTGACGCGGTGGTGGTGGTGGTTCCCACCACCGCCCACGAGGAGGTTGCCGTGGCCTCCTTGGAGTGCGGTGTCGCGGTGCTAGTCGAGAAGCCTATCGCGTCGACTTTGGAAGCCGCAGACCGCATCCTAGCACAAGCACGCAGGAGTGGGGTGGTCATACAGGTCGGCCACGTGGAGCGCTTTAACCCGGCAGTGATTGCGGCCGAACCGTATCTGGACAAGCCGTTGTTCGTGGAGTCGCATCGCCTAGCGACCTTTTCTCCGCGCAGTACAGATGTTGCTGTGGTGCTCGACCTCATGATCCACGATGTGGATTTGATCAGGAGCCTTGTGGGCACGCCACTCCGGGACATAGATGCGGTTGGAGTGCCGGTGCTCACGCACAGCGTCGACATTGCCAACGCACGGTTGGTTTTCGAGTCTGGCGCGGTCGCAAACCTCACCGCGAGTCGCGTCTCACTCGAGCGCATGAGGAAGATCCGAATATTCCAGAGGTCGGGTTACTTGAGTCTCAACCTGGCGGATGGTACCGGTGAGTTCCTGCGTCTGAGGGGCAAGCTTTCTGCACTGGGCGGTGCTGGTGGGTCCCCCTGGGCGGTCGGTGCGCTCGACCTGTCCACCATTGTCGAACGGATCCCCCTGCGAGGAGACGGCAGCGAGCCGCTTCGCCGCGAACTCGAGAGCTTTCGGGACGCGGCCCTAGGGCTCTCGCCGCCGGTGGTTTCGGGTGAGGAAGGCAGAGCTGCGTTGGCGGCCACTCTCGCGATTCAGGAGCGCGCCCAGTCCACCGTGGAGGAGTTCTGGGCGCCGGTGGGTGCCAGCGTGCGGTCGGCTGACTGACGTGCGCGTGTCGGTTTCCGGGTACCGCATCCCGCGACGCCCGGTGCCGTTCCGAGCCATCCACTAATCATCCGTGCTATGACCTCCGCACCCACTATCCTGCTTCTCGTGGGCGAGGCCTCGGGGGATCGACACGCGGCAGCCCTTGCGGTGGTTCTCCGCCGACGTCTACCGGGGGTGCGGCTGATCGGGATCGGTGGTCCGCTTATGCAGGCGGTGGGGGTTGAGCTACTTGCGGGGTTGGACCAATTGGCGGTGATGGGGTTCGTGGAAGTGCTCTCCCACCTGCCGTTCTTCCGCTCTCTAGAGAAGCGCGTGCGGAGCCTCGTGGACGGCGGTGGTGTGGACCTCGCGATCCCCGTGGACTACCCGGGCTTCAACTTGCGGGCAGCCCGGTACGCCTATCGACGGCGGGTCCCCGTTTTGTATTACATCGCGCCCCAAGTATGGGCTTGGAAGCCGGGCCGCGCGCGACGGTTGGTGGAGAACACCGATCGGGTTGCCGTGATTCTGCCGTTCGAGGCGGCGACATTGGCGGCAGCCGGGGCCAACGTCCGTTTTGTGGGCCACCCCCTCCTGGAACGGGACGATATGGTCGCCGACCGAGAGGTCTTCGCAAAGAGCCTAGGGATCGACCCTTCCCGCCCTCTATTGGCGTTGCTTCCTGGTTCTCGCCACCAGGAGGTTAAGCGGCACCTCGCACCGTTCGTTGGCGCGGCGCGGCAGGTGGGGTTGTCCAGACCCGACGTTCAACCGGTGTTGGCTCGCGCGTCATCGTTCCCGCTTGACACTCTGGACCAAGCCGGGCTACCGGTGACGGGGGATACCAGCGCGCTCCTGCGGCATGCCTCTGCGGCGCTGGTCAAGTCCGGCACGGGCACGCTTGAGGCAGCGTTGGAAGAGACCCCTTTCGTGACTGCGTATCGCACTCATCCACTGACGTATGCGCTCGCTCGCAGGCTCGTGCGCGTGCCCCACGTCGCACTCGCAAACCTGGTCGTGGGGGAGCGGGTGGTACCCGAGTTGCTTCAGGGAGAGGTGACCCCCGAGCGTTTGTCCGGAAAGCTCCTGCCGCTTCTCGACGACGAGTCTCCCGAGCGGCGGCGTGTCGTGGCAGGACTAGGTCGCGTGAAGTCTGCCCTGGGAACGCCCGGCGCCTCGGAGAGAGTGGCTGATCTCGCCATTGATTTGCTGTCAGGTCGGCTCGCAGAGATGGGGCGAGATGAAGCGGTCCGCCCGCGAGGAAGCGAGTGAACGAGGCGCGCTTTTGCACAGCTGGGATACTCGGTCGGGGCCTCTTGGAGGGACTAGCCGCGACCTGGCGTTTGCGAGTGGAAAGCGAGGATAACTGGCTGCGCTTCCAGCGCGAGGGGAAGTCCGTGATCTTAGTCTTATGGCACGAGCAACTACTTCCATTGGTGCCCCAGGTACGCGACACAGGCACGGTTGCTCTGGTGAGCCGGCACAGAGATGGGGAATACATTGCGCGCGTGATTGAACGCATGGGGTTAGGCACGGTGCGGGGTTCGAGCACCCACGGGGGATTCCAAGGCCTCAGGGGCTTGATCCGTGCTGCCCGTGAGGGGCACAACCTGGCCCTCACCCCCGATGGCCCTCGTGGCCCTGCCCGATCCTTCAAGCCGGGAGCGCTCCTTGTTGCCCAGCTTACCGGTCTACCGATCGTGCCGATGGCAGCCGGTGCGAGTGCGGCGTGGCACATCGAATCCTGGGATCGCTTCATGGTGCCCTGTCCCTTTGCGGTTGTACGGGTTGCCTACGGTGAACCGTGTTGGGTCGGCCGGGATGCAGGCCGTGAGACGCGTGAGCTTATTTCCCAGAAGTTGGGAGCGGAATTGAACGCACTGGCCGATCGCTTGGCTGCTCCAGCGTCTGCCGCGGTGGCACTATGAGGCCGGTGGTCGAGCGTGCCGCACGTGGTTGGTGGGGAGGAGAAACGGCAACCACCGGACGACTCTTTTCCACCCTGTGCCTTCCCGCTGAGCTGGCGTTTCGCGGTGCCGTCTCCCTTCGGAGCGCAGCGTATGACCGGGGCTTGCTGTCCGTCCAACATGCCCCAGTCCCAGTGATTTGCGTCGGGAACTTGACCGTGGGAGGGACCGGGAAGACGCCGTTGGTCCGCTGGGTGGTGCGCGTTCTCGAGGAGGCGGGCAAGCGGCCTGCGGTAGCTCTACGCGGCTACGGTCGGGACGAGGTGCTCCTCCACCGGCGCTGGAATCGTGCTGTCTCCGTGCATGCTCATGCGGATCGCGTGAGGGCTGCTCGGGCCGGGGCAGCATCGGGGGCCGATGTGGTGGTGCTCGACGACGGTTTTCAGCACCGCCGACTAGCTCGTGATCTAGACCTGGTCGCCGTAGCTGCGGAACAACCCTTCCCGGGACGCCTTCTACCGAGGGGGCCCTACCGTGAACTTCCCAGAGCACTGTGTCGGGCTGGGATGGTTGTCGTCACACATCGGAGCGCGATGGCCGTTGCCGTCAAGCGCCTGGAGGAGACGGTCCGGGAAGTGGCTCCCGATGTCCCTCTGGTGCGGGCACGGCTCTCGCCAAGAATGTGGGAGGGGCTGGAGGGACTGCCGTCCTCTGCCCCACGCGGGCAGGTACTGGCCGCGACGGGGGTGGCCGGTCCGCGTGCCTTCGCCGCACTGGTGGGGGAGCAGACAGGAGCGGTGGTTGAACTGCTGGAGTTTTCGGACCATCACGAATTTACCTCGAGAGATGCGGAACACATCCGCCGCGTAGCCGGAGGTAGGCCGGTGGTAGTCACCGAAAAAGATGCCGTCAAGCTGCGGGAGCATATGAGCATCCTGCCTGACGTGAGGGTGCTCGCGCTGACGCTCGAGATCGAATCCGGCGAGGAGCTTCTACGTAAGCGGATCCTGGGGGTGATGGTCGGGCCTGGGGTGGCGCCGAGATGACCGACCTTGACGCACATGTGCTGGTCGTCGGCAGCGGCATCGCAGGCCTTAGCTTTGCCCTGAAGATGACAGCGGTGGGGGACGTACTCCTGCTGACCAAGAAAGAGCGAACCGAGTCCAATACGAACCACGCCCGAGGTGGGATCGCAGCCGTGCTTGGCCAGGACGACGATACCGAGCTGCACATGCGTGACACGTTCTTGGCAGGGGCAGGTCTATGTCACGGATGGGCGGTGGAAGCTTTGGTGCGGGAGGGACCGGACCGAGTGCGTGAGCTGGCCTCCTGGGGAACCGCGTTCGACCTTGGGGGTGGCGGAAGACTTGCGCTCGGTCGGGAGGGAGGGCACTCGAGGAGGCGTATCGCTCACGCCGGCGATAAAACCGGCTGGGCGATCGAGACCGCGTTGCTCGAGGCGGTGGCGGCTGAGTCGCGGATCCAGGTGCTCGAAGATCATTTGGCTGTGGACCTCCTGCTCGCAGAGAGTTCCGCCACCGATTATCCCGTGTGCCGCGGTATTCTTGCCCTTGACCACCGAGCGGGACGGTTGGTGCGGGTACGTGCCCAGGCTACCCTGCTTGCGGCGGGTGGGTGTGGACAGGTCTACCGCTACACCACTAACCCGTCCATCGCAACTGGGGACGGCATTGCGATGGCGTACCGGGCAGGGGCCCGCGTGGCCAACATGGAGTTCATCCAGTTCCATCCGACCGCGCTTCACCCGAGTGGTGACCCCGCGTTCCTTATATCTGAGGCGCTACGCGGAGAAGGCGCTATCCTGCGCCTTATCGACGGTGAGCCTTTCATGGAGCGCTATCACCCGCTGGGGTCGCTGGCTCCCCGTGACGTTGTGGCGTTAGCCATCGATCAGGAACTCAAGGAGAGCGGTGACACCCACGTTGTCCTCGACGTTTCCGCTCTGCCCGCCCAGGCCATCGAGGTTCGTTTCGCCAACACCATTGAAGGAGTACGTGCCCGTGGGATCGAACCTCTCGATGGGGGGATCCCGGTGGTCCCGGCGGCGCACTATGTGTGTGGCGGAGTCCTCACCGATGGGTATGGTGCCACCTCACTTCCTATGCTTTATGCGGCGGGAGAGGTGGCGTGCACCGGTGTCCACGGCGCCAACCGGTTGGCGTCAAACTCACTCTTGGAAGCCGTCGTTTTCAGCCATCGGGCGGCTCAGGCAGTAACACGGATCCTGGCTCGCACCCCTATCGCTATAGGAGGGGAGTGGGCTGCAGGGGCGGGATCGGAAACTGGACCGGGCGCGGACTCCCTGCCTCCCGATGAGACAGCTCTGCGACGGGACCGGCAGCGGGTTCGGGGCCTCATGTGGGAGTTGGCCGGCATCGTTCGGGACGACGACCACCTCAGCCGTGCAGAAAAGGAGCTGGCGGGGCTCGGCGCAGCGCACGAGGAACGCTGGCTCCGGAATTGCTGGACGGCGGACTCGGCCGAGTTGCGAAACCTTCTCGAGATCGCAACGCTGATTGTGCGCTGCGCCCGCTCTCGGCGGGAAAGCCGGGGGCTCCATCACACCCTCGACCATCCGTGGCGGAACAACGAGCGCTTTCTGCGCGACACCGTGGTTCGGATTCCCCGTCCGTGAAGATCACGCTGTTGGCCGTAGGGCGTGTGCGCGGCTCCATGGCTGAACCACTAAGGGTCTACGAAGAGCGTGCCGGGAACTACTGGAAGCTCAATGTGGTCGAGGTCGATGCGGGTGCTGTGGGTACGAAGGCCGATCCGCGAGTGGTGCGCGCGGCGGAGGAGGAGCGACTCCTGCCGCATTTGCCGCCGAGCTCGTACCTGATTGCCCTAACCCGGACCGGCCAGGAAATGGGGTCGCGGGCGTTCGCTTCGTACCTTCAGGATCATGCCCTGCACGCTCGCGACCTTTGCTTTGTCATCGGTGGGGCTTTTGGACTGGGATCTGGGCTGCTTGAACGAGCGCGTCAGCTTACCCTTTCGGCCATGACTTTCCCCCACGAGGTGGCACGCCTCCTCTTGACGGAGCAACTCTACCGTGCCGGTACGATCCTACGGGGTGAACCATATCACAAGGGGCCGTGATGTCGGTCAATCTGGAAATAATGGTGGGGCGTCCGTGGCACGGTCTGGGAGCGGCCTACGCCCGTGGGGAGGAAGCGGCTTTGCACTGGTATCCGGCCGATTGGCGCGATCCTGACGCGTGGCGTGCGCGCGCTCGTGTGGTGGGGGGGCAGTTCGACAAGGATAGCCGTGCACGCGCGGTATCGGTCCTGGGTGCCCCCACCGAAGAAGTTCGGTTTGCGCTCGATCGCGTGATCGAGGAGGAGGGTTTCCTGATCACCACAGGCCAGCAGCCGGGCCTCTTTACGGGACCTTTATACACGATTTACAAGGCGCTCTCGGCCGTGGCGTTGGCGCGTTCGCTTGAGAGGGTGCTGGGCGCCCCAGTTGTGCCCGTATTCTGGATTTCGTCAGATGACCACGACTGGGCGGAGGTCGACCACGCCGATCTGATCGGGGTGGACAATGAACTTCACCGCGTTCAGGTCACTTCCCCGGAGCGGGCCGGGGAGATGTCCCTCCACCGTCTTCCCGTCGGGTCTGACATCGAGGCTGCTGTTGCCGAGATGGCGGAACTGCTTCCCCAGACAGAGTTTGCCACACGTTATATCGACCTACTTCGAGGCTGTTGGCGGGCAGGAGTGACTCTCCCGGATGGTGTACGAGCAACCCTCGAGGAGATCCTAGGACAGTTTGGGATGGCGTTTGTTGACGCGGCCGATCCCAAGCTCAAGGCTGAGTCGCGTGGTGTGATCGAGTACGAGTTAAGGTCGGCGGAAGAGCACGAGCAGGATCTCCGGGCGCGGGCAGGTGAACTCCATGCGGCTGGCTGGTCGGTCCAGGTGCCGGTGTTGCCGGGGAGTGTGAACCTATTCATCGAGGGGCCCGCCGGCCGAGAGCGGCTCTACTGTGGTGACGGTGAGTACCGGGTAAAGTCGGGTTCAAGGTTCTCGCTCGACGATGTTCTAGAGCGCCTGCGCGAGGACCCACAGAGCGTGAGCCCGAACGTTCTGTTGCGCCCCGTCGTGGAGGCGGCCACGCTACCTACTCTGGGGTATGTGTCAGGCCCTGCCGAGACCGCCTACCTGGCCCAACTGGCGCCGCTCTTCGTCAGCCACGGTGTATCCCAGCCGATCGTTTTCCCACGCTTCTCAGCCACGATGGTGGAACGCAAGGTCGGGAAGGTGCTGGAGAAGTTATCCCTCGAGGTCGCTGGGCTGGTCCGTCCTCTCCACGAGATAGCGGGTGATCTGGCGCGGGAAGACATGCCCCAAGGGGTGAAACGGTCCTTGGGTGAGATCCGCGAAACGCTGGACAGGGAAGGTGCCTCGCTGGTAGACGCCGCTCTCCCGGTCGACCCGACTTTGAAGGGTCCAATCGAGCACGCCCGTAGCGTTTCGCTCGACGGTTGGTCTGAAGCTGAACGGAAGATCATGCAGGCCGTCAAACGAGAGAACGAGACCCGTCTCCAGCAGGTGGAGAAAGCACGCCTCCACCTCTTCCCCGACGGGGTTCCACAAGAACGGTTGTTGAACGTCTTCTACTACCTGGTCCGCTACGGTTCCCCGTTGCTGGAAGATCTCCTGGATCGCTTCTTCGAGCACCTCCCCGACGGGATGACAGCGGGCTCGATGGCGCCCCCTAGGACGTAGGGATAGACTCTTGGGTGACGATGTTCTGTCGGCTTGCCCCGAGGAGTTCAGTTGACACTGTTGCTGATCTTGGCCCTCGTTCTCTTGATCGTACTCGACTCCCACCTGGGACGGGCCCTGGAAGGGTGGTTGGAGTGGCGGTGTCTGGCGGCGTATATCGAGGGAAAGACCGAACGTCTAGCGAGTGAGCTCAGACGTTTGGGTGACGAAGGTCGATTCCGCAGTCGACTGTTCCTCGAAGGGAGGGGCGAGCAGCCCCGCCGCTGAAGGGTGAGCAGAGCGACTGAGTCGCCCTCCCGAGTGGGGGGGGAGTCCGGAGCCCGTGCGGCCTGGCTGGTCGGTGCGGGCATCTTTTTAAGCCGGACCGCTGGGCTGGCCCGGGAGATGGTGTTCTCCTTCTACTTCGGGAATTCTTCCGCTGCTGACGCGTGGGGCGCCGCGCTACGTACGCCTAACTTTATCCAAAATCTCTTGGGTGAAGGCACGCTCAGCGCCTCGTTCATACCCGTATACGCGCGGTTCCTCGAGCATGGCAGAGACGAAGAAGCGGGGCACTTCGCCGGAGCGGCGCTCGGTGTCATCACCGTTATAGCCTTTGGGATCGCGGTGGTAGGGGTCTTGATCGCCCCCGGCCTCGTTCACGTTCTCTATCCGCTCTGGGTGCCGGAGAAGCAGGCGCTCACAGTACAGCTGGTGCGCATCCTCTTCCCGATGACGGCCGTGTTGGTCGTGTCGGCGTGGGCGCTCGGCATCTTGAACAGCCATCGGCGATTTTTTGTGAGCTACGTCGCGCCGGTTCTGTGGAACCTGTCCATGATCACCGCTCTAGTTGGATTCGGGAGTGTGTGGGGGTGGAACGCGGCTGGGCGCGATGCGGATTTGATGGTGGTGCTGGCAATCGCCGCGCTCGTGGGCGGGTTCTCCCAGCTCGCTGTGATGCTCCCTTGGGTGATCCCCTTCTTGCAGCAGTTTCGCTTGTCGGTGAGCACCAAGGTGTCAGGCATGCAGGAGGCTATTCGCAACTTCACACCGGTTGTAATGTCGCGCGGCGTGGTGAACATGGCTGGGCTCCTGGACTTCGTGTTGGCAGGTCTGCTAGTGGAGGGGGCTGTCTCCATGTTGCGCTACGGGCAGACGCTCTACCTGTTGCCCATAGCCTTGTTCGGGATGTCTATCGCTGCATCCGAACTCCCCGAACTGTCCCGCGCGGGTGTGGGCCGCGCGGAGGATGTACGCCAGCGGGTACAGTTGGCGCTCGGCCGTATCACGTTCCTGCTCGTGCCCTCGACCGTAGCCTACCTAACGTTCGGTGACGTAATAGTGGCAGGACTCCTCCAGCGCGGCGATTTCCGTGGCGCTGACACGGTCGCTGTCTATGCGGTGCTGGCGGCCTATGCGCTGGGCGTCACTGCTTCGGCGGGATCTCGTGTGCTATCCTCCGCCTTCTACGCCCTGCGTGACACGCGTACCCCCGCGCGGGTCGCCTACCTCAGAGTGGCGGTGTCGGCGGTGGTGGGAGTGATGTTGATGATTCCCCTGGACCGAGTAGGATTCGGGGGCCTCCGCCTCGGAGCGGTAGGGCTCGCCCTCGGTGCGTCGGTGGGTGCCTGGTTGGAAAACTCGCTTCTCCACCACCACCTGCGGGCCGCGGTGGGACACCATCGCCCGACCTCCGCGGTCTGGTTTCGCTTGGCCGGGGCAGCGTTGATCGCAGCTGTCGTGGGGATCGCTGCCAAAGCTCTTCTGGGGTCGGTTGTGCCCCTGCGGATAGGCCTGATTGCCCGGCTCATCGGGCCCGAGTCACCGCTCTTGTGGCCCCTAGTGATGGCAGGAACGGCGCTGGCTTTCGGGGTAACATACCTGGTTGTAGCGTCCGCTCTCGGGGTGGGCGTTCCGCTCTCTAGACTCCGTCGCAAGTAGCTCATCAGGGCCCCTGGGAAGGGGCCCCTTTGCACATGAATTCACCCACCCTGCAGGACCAGATCGTCGCTGTCCCGGACCGGACGGGCGTGTACATATTCCACTCCGCGGACGGGGACATTCTCTACATCGGCAAGGCAAAGTCGCTGCGTTCGCGGGTGAAGAGCTACTTCCGTTCCAATATGGGAGCTGTCAAGACGGAGGACCTGGTGCGACGGGTGGCCTCGGTGGATACGATAGTTGTCGGAACCGAGGCCGAGGCCTTGATCCTCGAGGCCAACCTCATCAAGGAGCATCAACCGCGATTCAACGTCCAGCTCCGCGACGACAAACGCTATCCGTACGTCAAAGTGACGGTGCACGAGTCGTTCCCGCGGGTGTGGGTGACGCGGCATGTGGTCAACGACGGCTCGCGGTACTTCGGTCCCTACACCGCGGTTGGCAACATGCGGCGGGCCCTGGATCTTCTGAAGCGGATACACACGGTCCGTTCTTGCCGCTACGATCTTCCCGGGGAGGCCCCTGGCCGTCCCTGCCTAGACCACCACATCGGCCGCTGTCAGGCGCCCTGCGTGGGCCTGCAAACGCAGGCCGCGTACCGGGCGATGATCGATCAGATACTGCTGGTACTTGAGGGTGAGACGGAAGCAGTTAGAAGCCAAATCGACACCCGCATGCGGGCTGCGTCGGAGGTGCTAGACTTCGAGCGGGCGGCCCAGCTCAGGGACGTGATCCAGGGACTGGATGGCTTGGCGCGTGAGCAGCGTGTCCAGAAGGTGGGGGGAGGTGATCACGACGTCGTCGGGCTTGCTCGGGACGGTGCGATCGCGACTGCGGTGATCCTCAAGATCCGGCGCGGACGTCTGCTCGGGCGCGACACCGTTCGCTTTCACGACATTCTTGACGAAGACGATGCGGCGCTGCTCGCGACCTTCTCTTCCCGATATTACCTGGGCCAGGGCGAGGAAGCGATCGGCGAACTTCCGAGGGAGATCCTCTTTCCGGCCCGCTTTGAGGACCGCGCGCTCTTGGGCGAGGTCCTGTCGGCCGCAGCGGGTCGTCGGATCGTCATGCACGCGCCGAGCCGCGGAGAAAAGCTCCGCCTGGTGGAGTTGGCCAATCAAAACGCCCGCCATGCCCTTGATGACCAAGTAACGGCGCAGGTCTACCGAGGGCGGGCCGACGAGGTGCTCTACCAACTCCAGGACCGCCTGGATCTCAAGGTGGTGCCGCGATTGATGGTGTGCTTCGATGTTTCGCATACCCAGGGTACCGAGACCGTTGCCAGCGCTGCTGTGTTCGAGGACGGCAATCCCCGCAAGTCCGAGTACCGTCACATGAGGATCCGGGGAGAGTGGGGAAACGACGACTATCGGAGCATGGCGGAAGTGGTCCGCCGGTGGTTCACGCGCCGGCTCGACGAGAGTAAAAGGCTCCCTGATCTAGTGCTTATCGATGGAGGCAAGGGTCAGCTGTCGGCAGCGCTCGGGGTGCTCGGGGCGCTCGGGGTTACCGACGTGGCGATCGCAGCGCTAGCCAAGCGGGATGAGGAGGTGTTCTTACCCGACCGTGCTGAGCCGGTGCGCCTCGATCGCCGCGACCGGGCGCTCCACTTAATCCAGCGTATCCGCAACGAATCCCATCGTTTGGCCGTGGGCTACAACCGAAAGCTTCGAACGCGGCGCACCATCCGGAGTGAGCTCGGGGACATTCCGGGCATTGGCCCGAAACGTCAGAAGTCACTGTTGAGCCGTTTCGGTTCTGTGCCAGGTGTTCGGAAAGCCAGTGAGCAGGAGATCGCACGGGTGCCGGGATTCTCGCGGGTGCTGGCCACCCGGGTGCTGACCTATCTCGGGCGCTAACCACAGGCAGGGCCGTTGTCGGTGCGAGGGGCAGTAGATGGTGGCAAATGCGACGGGCTGTCTGAGCCAAATGGTTGCGGGGTTTGACGTCTCGGATCGTGGATGCGAAATTGGCTGACCCGCGTGGAAAATAAGCGGAAATCGCTAAGGGCCTCAGCTGTAGTCCCATCAGGCCATTCAGGATTCGTGAAGGAGGATTTTCGGATGAACAACGCTCTGCGACTCATGCTGGCTGGTGCTGTGGCTTTCACGGCGGTGGCGAGCTCCGCTTCTCCGGTGCTTGCCCAGAGGCGAGCGCAGCTCGAACAAGGCGAGAGGCCGAGAGAGAACAGAGAGACCAGGGACGCGGAGAAAAATTTGGAGATGGCTTTGTCTGGGGTGGTGGGTCCCGAGGCCGTGGACTCTCTCTACGAGGTTGCGCTGGCCAAGGCCAACGAGGCGATCGAGGACAGAGACAACAATCCCCTCGGGTACTTGCTTGCCGGCCGGGCCCTCATGGGTCTGGGCAGGTTTGAAGAAGCGGATGCTCAGTTAGACAAGGCTGAGGAACTACGGCCCGTCTATATGCTTGATATTGATCTCATCAGAGAGAGGGGCTGGTTCGACCAGTATGAAAAGGCGCAGCCCCTGCTTTCGTCGGGCGACTACACACAGGCTGCTGTGGTCCTGGAGAATGCAAACATAATCTACAAGAAACGCCCTGAGATCATGATCGTGCTCGGTCAGATCTATGCTTCTGAGGCAGGGATGGCGACGGATTCTGTGGATCGAATGGAGGCGACCGATAAAGCGATCGCGAAGCTGAGGGAAGCCGATGAGGTTATCACTATCCAGGCGCCTGAGTCGGATTCCGCTATCGCAGCAGGCTGGCTGGAGCAGCAAGCCGAGATACCGGTCACGATCGCGCAGGCACTCATCGCTGCCCAGCGCTATGACGAGGCGGCTGCGGCTCTCCAGGGGCTGGTCGAGTCGCACCCTGACAACATCCTGTACGCGACGAACTTGGCTGGGATCTACGCCCAGAATGAGAAGCCGGATTCGGCTAAGCTCGTGTATATCCGCTTGCTGGAACGGCCCGACCTGTCTCCTAAAGACCTCTACATGATTGGCACTGGTCTCTACTCGGCCAGTGACTACGACTTGGCTGCCGGCGCATTCAAGCGAGGCGCGGAGATCTCTCCCAAGGACCGCGACGCTCTCGAGATGTGGACTCGCTCCCTCCAGCTTGCCTTGACGACTGCAGGTGAGGATGGGACTCCCGAACAGCTCCAAGAGATAATTACAGCTGCGGAGCAGTGGACGGCGCTGGATCCCAACGGCCGAATTGGATTTCTCATTCTGGCTCAGACCGTTAACAAGGCTGGGGATGAACCCCGCGCGGTCGAACTGCTCGGGCAGATCGAAGCTTTAACCGTTGGGCTGGTCGACTTGCAGTTGCAGCGTCAGCCCAGTGGGGGCGCTTCGCTCCTAGGTGATATCCAGAATTTGCAGGCCGATCCGGGCACACTCGTGACGATCGAATTCACGTTCTACGACCTGGCGGGGAACACGTTGGGTACGAGCACGGCGCAGGTGAGCACCGGCCTTAAGGATGCCAGGACACCCTTCCAGACGCAGTTCGATTCGGAACAGCAGGTAGACGGGTATACCTACACCTTGAGCATGTAGTCTCCCTCCGGAGGGCCAGGAGCGAGCGCGGGGGACCGTCCTGAAAGGGCCCGGTCCCCCGTTGGTTTTTAGAGCCGGCGGAGTACCCGATCACGGTTGCTTTCACCCCCCCTCCCGGTAGATTCCGATAACTTGCGGGCGTAGCTCAGTTGGTAG
>DEAG01000005.1:158035-179585 GCA_002346665.1 Gemmatimonadales bacterium UBA2988 | reverse complement strand
GTCGCCGGTTCGAGCCCGGTCGCCCGCTTCATACAAAAAGACCCCGGCGAGGACTTAGGGCCCTGCCGGGCTTTTCGTGACCACCCTTTTCGGCCGCCTGTGCCATTCTCAGTGACGATACCATTGACTGCAACAAGTGCCTCCAGCAGTTGTGACGTCGCCCCCCCACTCACCACCCATAGGCTTACCAGGACGCCCCTCAGTTCCTTCGCCAGGAACGCTCACTGTATCCCGACTGTCTCTTCCGTCTGCTCCAAGTCGCCTATACCCGTCTCGCATGCCGCCAGCACCACCACCTTCCGTAGGATGCGCATCGAGAAATTTTCGACCAGCACCTTGCTGATGGTAGCGCTGTTTTCGATTTCGGGACTGATTGGGGGCTGCTCCGATCTGGCGCTTGAACCCGATCTATATCCGGCGACTATCCGGCTTGCTCCGTTCGACACGGTGCTAACTGAGGGTGAGCGAGGGGCGATTAGCCTAACCCTGACAGACCAGCATGGAGATCGTTACCCTGACATACCTTTCTGGGGGCGAGCGCGCTGGTCGGTTATTGAGCCACAAATTGTAGCCGTAGAAAATGGCGGGAGCTTCCAAGCGCTAGCGTCAGGAAGGGCCACCGTTGAAGCAGAGGTGGCCGGACTAACGGCGACAGCTACCGTCCGTGTGAATCCGGTTGAGTTGGATCTCGGTGCGGACGTCGCCTACCTGACTCAGAGCACCCAGCGGCCGGAAGGCAGCGTCCCACTCGTCGCAGGTCGAGAGGCCCTGCTACGTGTCTTCCTAACTGCTGATCGCGACAATTTTTTTTCGTCGCCCAGAGTACGGGCAGTGCTATATCGGGATAACGAAGAGATCCACTCAGTCCTAATGAGCCGGCAATTGCAGTCGATCCTCAGGTCGGTCGACGAGAGCGCGTTATCCCAATCCTACAACGCGGTACTTCCAGCATCGGTGGTGAAGCCTCGTCTTGAGATGGTGCTTGACATCGATCCGGACCACAGTATTCCCGCGCGAGTCGACGGTCGACGTGTACCTCCTGTCGGTCGATCAACTATCGATGTTAGAGACGTACCCCCGCTTAAGCTGCGTATCATCCCGGTGCGCCAAGTGCTTACGGGACGGACCCCATCTGTTCACGGCCTCACTGCCGAGGCTGAAGTATTCAAGTACATGCGGTCGGTCTTCCCAATCGAAGCATTCGATGTCGATACGCGTGACGGGTACTCCACCATGGCGGATCTGAGTACCGAAGCCGGTTGGAGGCAGCTCCTTCTCGAAATAAAATTGCTCCGTCTAACTGATGAGAGCACCCGATATTATTACGGCGCCGTAGTGCCTCCACCTGGATCTCCGTTTGGCGGATTCGCTGTGATCGGTGGCCGGTGGGGTATCGGAAGACTTACTGAGAGCACGCTTGCCCACGAACTTGGACACAACTTCGGGTTGCGCCATGCCCCTTGTGGAGGTGCGAAACGACCTGACCCCGGGTACCCCTATGGCGGCGGATATATTGGCAAGTGGGGTTTTGACCCACGCACTGAAGAGCTTCAGGCCCCCGATGTCGTCTACGACATAATGAGCTACTGCGGGCCAAAGTGGATCAGCGACTATCACTACGAGAAGGTCTTGAGCTTTCGGGTGGCTAATGATTGGCCGGAGGATGCCCTCGAGCGAATACGGTCAGAGGAAGTCCTGGTGCTTTGGGGGTCCGTCTCCAGTGGCTCCTTTTTCCTGGAACCAGCCATCCGACTGAATGCCCCGGTTATGCTTCCTGATGAGGGCGGTCCGTACAGGTTGGAGGGACGTGACACAGCGGGAGGTGTGGTCTTCTCGTTCAATTTCTCCACGACCGATACGGATCACGGCGGCGGTCACTTCCTGTTCTCCCTTCCAGCCGAGTTGGCAGCTGTGGATCGATTGGACGCCATCATACTTAGCGGGCCTGAGGGTCAGGTTGAGATCGCACACGACTCGGGTGTCGAAGCGTTAACTGTTGTTACTGACCGAGGGTCCGGTCGCATTAGGAGTATCCTCCGCGGGAGAACGCTGGAGGCGCCAATATCCGGTGACGTGAACCTGCGTATCAGCGATGGAGTCCGAACACGCTCAGTGAGAGGCATCCGATGAAGGCGATGCGGGCAGTACTTTCGCTCGCCGGCGCGATCGGGTGTACTGCTTTGGTCGGCGTTGCTGGCCATTGTCAGCTCAGTGCGCAACAGGTAGTCGCCGAGTTCCGGTTTGGCGGTGCGGTCGGGAGTCAGACCACGACTGCAGCCGGACTTGAGTTGGTTCCTGGACCTTCAGTCGCAGGGCTGCTTGAAGTTGGCCTAGTCCGCTCTGTTTATGCATATGGAGGTATCATCTGGACGACGTTTGGATGCGAACAGGGGTTTTGCTCGGGTCGCGATGTTCGGTTTAGCGGTCAAAAGTTTGCCCTGGGTTTCGGCCTCAGACCGCGTCCGTTTTGGACCCGAGTTGCACTGCTCTATGGCGGTATTGCTCCCGAGGGCGATGAGGTCCAGGATCTCGGGTTGGGTTTCGCTGTGAGCAACGGCGTAGATGTCTATCTGGGGCGATTTCGTTTTTCTCCGGGGCTAGCGTACAGGCGACACTTCTCGGGTAGTGATCGAGCGGTCTCTCTAAGTGGTGAATTGGGTATGGGACTGCCGCTGGGGGGGTAGTGTAATTTCTCTAGGGCTGTGGTTCGCCGGAACCGGATAATATGACCTGTTCCGGAAGGTGTTGGTGGCGCGGGAGTATCGGGCTGTCACTGTTGTCTTCGTGGAGCGGTCTAGTGTGCGCAGCTCTCGATCTGAGAGGGGATAGGAGGGATCAGTTTCACGATGCTGGTGAGATTCCCTAGCCAGAATGGAGGCCTGCGAACACGCGATCAGTGGGAATCTCTCCGAGTTCTACTTTACCCCACCGTGTTTATGCCGGCGGGGCTTCAGCGGTTCCTTGGGATACTGTGCCCCTCGTTCATCCAACGTGAAGAGAACCAAGTGACCAGGTCGTTCTGGCTGCTCATCGCGAGCGATTTGCTTTCTCAGTTGCCGCAGGGCGATCATGCCATGGCCCACTTGGTTCAGCCGCGACACGCGGCGAGCAGCCGCCACTCTGACCATGCGGAGACCTCCATGCCCGTTCGTCCCCTGATCCCGCGTCGTATCTCCCGGGCCCTCCTGGCTGTTACTCTCGTGCTCCTCGTGAGCTTAGTTGATGCGAGCCACGTGAGTGCCCAGAACGACCTGACTGGCGTCCGGTCTGAGATGGAGGAAATCGCTCTGCGGCTAGACGAAATGGGTATGGGATTGTTTCGGGTGACGATGCAGGTTCCGAGCCTCCAATCGCACGTTTCACTGGTCACCAATCTCATTCAGAACGTGCAGACCGACTTGGACTACCTTGAGGCGATGATCCAACTTTTCGGGTTGGCGAATGATCCCGGCACGGCGGCGACGGTAGTCCTCCGCGAGCTGGCGGGCGCTCGGGAGCGCATGCAGCTGAATGCCTTCCAACAGCACGTGATGGAAGAGGAGGATAGCACGTCCATACCGCGCACCATTCAAGTCATAGAACAGCAACTTCTGGTCGAACTCGACCGGGTGGTCCAGCTGTACTCACGCACATCCGATCTGCTCGAACCGACCCGTCAATGACTTTCGGGGGCACCAGGATACCGGTGTCGGTTTCCATCGGTTCGGTAGCCTCTGGGGCCGTGGACTTCAGGGTGGCAACGTGACCCAAACGGGTGCCGAGAAGCTTCCTGTAGTTGTCGTCGACACGAAGAGGCTATCAGCAACTTGACCTGTCCCCGAGTGCACGCACCTCTACTTCTGCGATCCCGGGGTCGACTAGGTCAAGTACCTGCGCTGCCGCGAAGGACAGGTCTATGATGCGTTTCTGGACGTCGGCGAAGGGCCCCCGGTCGTTCACCTTTACGGTCACGGTTCGTCCGTTGCTCAAGCGTTCGACTTCGACGCAAATGTTGAGCGGAAGGGTGCGGTGAGCGGCGGTGAGCGCGTACATGTCGAAGATCTCTCCACTGGCCGTTGGGCGGCCATGAAAGGGCTCGCCGTACCAGGATGCGATACCGGTTTCCCGGTAACCTCGACTCGTGGCCAACGTGGTATAACGTTGTCCGAAGATCTCGTAGGTGCGGGTTGGTGCTCCGGCGCTCGGGACGTCAGCCACGACACGGCCGGCGTCTCCTGGGGCCGGCGTGGGCACCGGCGCTGGATATCCGACAATGGTGCAGCCGCCGGCTGTGAGTAGGCACACTACTGCGGCGGTAAACATCTGGCGTGTCATGGCACCATTGTGCACGCATAGGGGTGTTGATTCAAGGGTGTTGAGGCTGCACTAGAGATGGGCTTCCCGCGACCCACGAGGCCTCGCAGGCCTCGGGAGCATGGCTTCAGTGGTCGACCGGTATCCAGCCAGGTCGGCCGCCCGGATCTCTCACCCACTGATAGCCAGGATGCGTTCTCCTCGCTCCTGCGGGGGAAGCTCGCCTGACACCGCGCAGCCGCCTCGACTTCAATCGTAGCCCCGGACGGATGTAGATTGCACTGCTCCACCGCCGCTGAGGGATCCCCTCGGTGGGAGGTTTTCACACGTCAGGCCAAGGTTACTGTGGTCCGAATCGCCGCCATCGAGTCCGGCAGCATCGCCGAGGAGCTCGAGCTTAGGATCGGCACCCGCGTTGTTCGCATCAACGGGCAGCGGGTGCGTGACGGCATCGATCTGACGTTTCTGCTCGCGGATCCCGAACTAGAACTCGAGACGGTCGATCCATCCGGGGACACGGTGATCTACGAGGTGGCGCGCGACCCGGGTGAGCCGTTGGGGATCGTGCCCGTTCCGGACACGGTGCGTGAGTGCGCCAACAAGTGCGTTTTCTGTTTCATAGATGGCAACCCACCTGGGGTGCGCGACAGCCTGTGGCTCAAGGATGACGACTTTCGTTTGTCGTTCACCTACGGGAGCTACGTCACGCTCACCAACCTCGGGCCCAAGGGACTCGCTCGGCTAGTAGAGCAGAAGCTCTCGCCCCTGTACGTGAGCGTCCACGCCACGGAGCCCGTGGTACGTGAGCGGCTGCTGGTCAGTGACACCGCTGGTCTCATCATGGACCATCTCCGCTATCTCCTGAGCGGAGGACTCGAGGTCCATACCCAGGTTGTGCTCTGTCCGGGGTGGAACGACGGCACCCACCTCGATCGCACGCTGTACGATCTCTGGACGCTGGGCGAGGGAGTCCTCTCGCTTTCGGTGGTTCCTGTCGGACTAACCCGCTACAACCTGGAACGCCCGGTCCGGCTGCTTGTGCCCGAGGACGCGGAGGCAGCCCTCGCTCAAGTGGATCAGGCGAGGGAGCGTGCGCTCGCGGAGCGGGGAACGGGGTGGGTGTACGCGGCGGACGAGCTCTTCCTCCTCGCTCGCCGCGATTTGCCAGGTGCCGACTACTACGATGACTTCGATTTGGCCGAGAACGGGGTCGGCACGGTGCGCCGCTTTGTTGACGATTTCGAGCTCGGGCTCGCGGAGGTACCGCCTTTTCCCAGTGGACGGATCCGCATTGTAACGGCTCGCTCGATGGCTCCCTTCATGCGCGCGCGATCCTCCCGGCTGGCATCCGCCACGGGTGCTCCGGTTGAAGTGGTAGAGGTCGAAAACCGTTTTTTTGGCGAAACCGTGTCGGTGGCGGGCCTGCTTGCGGGTCGGGACATCGGTGACGCGCTCGAAGGGGGAAGGGAAGGCGACCTGGTGCTTGTTCCGGCCGAGGCGCTCAACGCTGACCGAATGTTCATCGATAGCCTGCCCCTGGAGGTGCTCGCAGCGCGTGTGGCTCCCGCCCGGGTGATCTCCGGTTACGAGGTCACTGCTGCGCTCCGCTCGCTGTGAGGGGAGACGGCGTGTGAGCGCCAAGCTTCCCATAGTGGCCGTGGTGGGGCGTCCCAACGTGGGCAAGTCCACCTTCTTCAACCGGGTCGTCGGCCGTCGCTTGGCGATTGTGGACGACCAGCCTGGCGTCACTCGGGACCGCAATTTCGCGCGCGCCGACTGGGCGGGACGCCATTTTTTTATCGTCGACACAGGTGGCGTTATCGAGGGGAGTGATGAACCTCTCGACCGGGCCGTGCGGGAACAGGCGATGGCCGCCGTCAACGAAGCCGACCTGATCCTGTTCTTGGTGGACGCCAAGGTAGGCCCCCACCCGCTGGACGAGCGTCTCGCAGATATTTTGCGTGTGGCCGATCGCCCGGTGCTGGTGGTGGCTAACAAGGTGGACAACCTGCCGGACGACACCTCATGGATGGATTTTTGGTCGCTCGGTATGGGCGAGCCTATCCCTGTAGCGGGTGCCTCGGGTAAGGCAATGGGAAACTTACTGGACCGGATCGTGGGGGCGCTTCCCGCGACAACCGATGGCGAGCCCGACGAGCATGAGATCCGGGTCGCAGTAGTGGGCAAGCCGAACGTGGGCAAGTCCAGTTTTGTGAACAAGATGTTTGGCGAGGAGCGGATGGTGGTCACGGATGTCCCGGGAACGACGCGGGATTCGGTCGATACTCCGCTGACCTATCACGGCCACCAGCTCGTGTTCGTGGACACTGCCGGGCTTAGGCGTCAGGCCCGTGTAAAGGATTCACTGGAATACTACTCTGCGCTTCGTTCGGCCCGCGTGCTTCAGGATGCGGACGTGGCGCTCGTGCTCGTGGATGCTACTGAGCCCATCCACATCCAGGACCTTAAGGTGATCGAGATGGCCTGGGAGGCCGGCTGCGGTATCGTGCTGGTTGTCAACAAATGGGACCTGGTGGAGAAGGAAACGATGACGGCTCCGCGCTTCGAGAAGGTGACACGCGAGCGAGCCGCTTTCCTCCAATGGGTGCCATTCCTGTTCACTTCTGCGAAGACTGGTCAACGGGTTCACAAGGCGTTGGATATGGTGCTCGAGGTGCAGGGTCAGCGCACGCGGCGCATCGATACGCATGAGGTCAACGAAGTGCTGAATGCGTTGATGGGGCGGCAGCCGCCCCCGCATTCGCGCGGTCGCCCCGTCAAGCTCCGCTATGGGACCCAGGTCGCGGTGGAGCCACCCAATTTCGTGGTCTTCTCCAACCTCCCACGAGAGATACCCGACCACTACATTCGTTACATCATGAATAGCTTTCGGGAACGGTGGGGTTTCCTGGGGTCCCCCATCCGCATTCAACTCCGCGCCTCGAGAGCGACGAGGCGGACCGGTTGAAGGCGCCGGTGTCCGTTCCTGCGCTAGCGCACGCCCGGTCCGCTAGGGAGTCCGCCCCGATTTGAATCCGCTGTTTTTCGTCGTTCTCTCTTATCTCCTGGGAGCCGTGCCCACCAGTTTCTGGATGGGCAAGGCGATTTATGGTGTGGACCTGCGCCATAAGGGGAGCGGCAACCTCGGTGCTACCAACACCCTTCGTGTGATGGGCTGGAAGGCCGCACTGCCGGTGGTGCTGGTGGACGTATCCAAGGGCTTCGCTCCGGCCTGGCTCTTCCCACGGCTGGAGCCCGCTCCCTGGAGTTGGGCGTTGGCTTATGGCGCTGCCGCGATCCTGGGTCACGTTTTCTCCGTCTGGGTGCGCTTCAGGGGGGGGAAGGGGGTAGCCACCAGCGCCGGGGTGTTCCTCGGGTTGGCGCCGTGGGCCGTTATCGCTGGGATTACAGTGTGGACGGTCACGGTGACTGTCACCCGGATCGTGTCGCTGGGATCAGTGTTGGCCGCTCTGACCATCCCCCTAGCCGTCTGGTTTCTTCCCCATGAAGAGGGACCGTCGCTTATGGCCTTCACCCTGGCGCTGGCGGTGTTCGTGATCTGGTCGCACCGGGCCAACCTCGGCCGCCTCTTGAGGGGTGAGGAGCATCGTTTCGGTAGGGGACCCGGCCGCCACATCGTGCCCCCGGTCGAGGCGGGTGATCGATGACGACCCGAATTGCGGTGGTGGGGGCGGGAAGCTGGGGTACCACCCTCGCTGCCGTTTTGGCTAAGAACGGACACGACGTTGTGCTATGGGCATTCGAGGCTGACGTGGTCCAGCAGATTTCCGTCGGGCACGAGAACCAGCGGTTCCTGCCAGGAATCCGACTTCCCGACACGCTTAGGGTCACAGGCGACTTGGCCGAGGCGCTCTTCCGCGCTGAGGTGGTCGTGAACGTCGTGCCCTCCCAGTTCGCGGGGAGAGTGATGGCTGACGCAGCGCCCCACGTGGGGGAGCGCTGCCAGTTGGTGAACGCCTCCAAGGGGATCGAGACAGCGACTCTGCGATGCATGGACGAAGTCCTGATGGATGCGCTTGGAGAGGAGCGCATGAAGGATTTTACCGTACTGTCAGGTCCCAGCTTTGCGTTGGAGGTGGCCCGTGAGGCACCGACCGCGCTGGTAGCGGCGAGCGTCGAGTCCTCTGCCGCCGCGCGCGTACAGTGGCTCTTTCAGAATCGTTATTTTCGGGTCTACACCAACCCGGATGTGGTGGGCGTTGAACTGGGCGGGGCACTCAAGAACGTGATCGCGCTCGCAGCGGGGATGTCTTCGGGGCTCGGCTTCGGCCACAATACCTTGGCGGCGCTCATCACCCGGGGTTTGGCCGAGATGACGCGCCTGGGGCAGGCTATGGGAGCGCAACCTACCACGTTCGCGGGACTTGCAGGAATGGGGGATCTGGTGCTGACCTGCACGGGCGAACTGAGCCGCAATCGCACCGTGGGAGTGAGGTTGGGTCGGGGAGAATCTCTGGCTTCGATCCTCAGGGAGATGAGCGCCGTCGCGGAGGGGGTGAAAACGGCACAGGCTGCGCATGGTCTTGCCGAGCGGGAAGGCGTCGAGATGCCTATCACGAGCGAGGTACGGATGGTCCTACTATACGGGCGCGATCCGCGCGAAGCACTCTGGAGTCTTATGGAGCGTGGCCCCAAGCCGGAGGAATGGTCGTGACCGAGGCTATAGCGAAGAAGGAGTATTACTCAATGGGTGAGGTGTGCAGCCTGACCGGTCTCCAGCCCCACGTGTTGCGCTATTGGGAGACCCGATTCGCCGTGCTGCACCCGGTCAAGAACCGAGCTGGCAAGCGCGTTTTCCGGGCTGGCGACATCGAGCAGGTGATGTTGGTTAAGCACCTGCTGTACGACCAGAAGTACACTATCGAGGGAGCGAGGCAGAAACTCAGCGGCTTGCGTGCAGAGGGTCAGCTCAAAGAAGAGCGCCAGCAGGTGATGAAGCCCGAGATGTTGGCCACGATGCGTGCTGATCTCGAGGCCCTCCGCGAGCTGCTCATCGTGCCGCCTGCGCGGAAGTGACCAAGGCGCTGAACGTCCTCGTCACCAACGACGACGGGCACCTCGCGGACGGACTCAAGGTGTTGGCTGCGGCCGCTCAGGGGCTGGGCAAGGTGACCGTGGTAGCCCCGGACCGTCAAATGAGCGCGACCAGTCACTCGATAACGCTGCACCATCCATTACGCGCGCGCGAGAGACCCGATGGCGGGTGGATGGTGGACGGAACTCCAACCGACTGCGTGATGATTGCAGTGAGTGAACTGCTCGAGGAGCCGCCCGATCTCGTGTTGTCCGGGATCAACCACGGCCCGAATATGGGAGAAGACGTTCTCTATTCGGGAACCGTGTCTGCCGCTATGGAGGGTACCCTCCTGGGCATCCCTGCAGTCGCTTTCTCCTACACTGGCGAGGTGGTCGATCACATGGCGACGTGGGAAGAACCGGTGCGCCGACTCCTCCTATCGATGTTCAACGAGGGCGGTTTTTCCCGGGACACCCTCCTCTCAGTCAACCTTCCTGCGGTGCCGTTGGACGAAGTCCGAGGGGTGCGGGTGACGACGCTTGGGCGACGTCGCTACTCTGACTCGATTACCCGTGACCGCGACCCCTCTGGGAGAGAGTATTTTTGGATCGGTGGGGGGGGGGCAATGTGGTCTGGAACCGCCGACTCCGATTTCCGCGCGGTCGAGGAGGGATTCGTATCCGTCACCCCTTTACACCTCGATCTCACCAACTACCGACTCCTCAAGCAAATCCGGGGATGGGACCTCAAGGTGTAGTTGGGGGAGGCGAAGCCTTTCGCTTCGTCGGGGCGAGACGGCGCCTGATCGAGGAGATCCGGCGCAAGGGGATCCCCGACCTCGAGGTCCTCCAGTTCTTCGATCGAGTGCCCCGTCATGAATTCTTGCCTGAGGGAGTGTGGAACCGCTCATATGAGGACGCCCCCGTGCCGATCGGCTACGGACAGACCGCGTCCCAGCCCTCCCTCCAGGCCTACTATCTGTCCGTGCTCAAGCCTCGATCGGACGAAAGCGTGTTGGAGATCGGGACCGGGAGTGGTTATCTGACCGCACTCCTTGCTCTGATGGCTGACAGGGTGTATTCGGTCGAGCGGGTACGTGAGCTTTCACAGAGGGCGCGACAGGCACTTGACGCTCAAGGGTTTAGCAACGTAGCACTGCTCGTGGGCGATGGTTCGATTGGCTGGCGAAAGTACGCTCCGTTTCCAGTAGTCGTGGTGTCTGCGGCCGCCCCTTCGGTTCCGCCCGCCCTTCTGGACCAGCTTGCGGACCCCGGTCGGATGCTCATCCCGGTTGGTAGCCCGGACCGGCAGGAACTGATGTTGGTCGAAAAGGAGGCGGGGGTCACACGGGAGCGGCTGGTTCAGGAGGCTTGTTCGTTCGTGCCCCTGCTCGGACGTTTCGCCTGGGAGGTCGAGGACCCCTGAACGGCGGGTGGCACCGAATGTTTTGCGGGCGTGGCGCCAAGTATCGTCGCAGCCCCCGGACTTCCGTGGGTAAACCGGATCTGTGTGCCACCGCGGAGATGAATCGGGTGGAAGCCACGTTGCGCACCTACCGTGTCGGCTACCTAGTGGCCAAGAGGGAAACCGGAGAGGAGTGAGGCCGGGCGCACGCGATGCGTGCCGTTGATCGTCAGGGCGTGCCCTTCTAGCTTCTCGCGCTGCGTTGTCGACCGGCGCGGATCGTTTGTCCCCGTAGCTCAGCAGGATAGAGCACCGGTTTCCTAAACCGGGGGCCGCAGGTTCGAATCCTGCCGGGGACGCTTCAGCAGGGCTTGCACTCGTAACGATTCCTGGGCCTTCGGGTCACCGTGAGGGGCCTCGAGGGAATCAGCTGTTAGAGGCGCACTAGGTAGTTGACCTTGACGGTTAGGCCCCGGTTCGACAGCTCGGAGGACCGATCGAAGACATCGGTGGTCCGGACCTCGGTGTAGACGATGAAGAGTTCGCTCCCAGGCTGGTATTCCCATCGCAAGCGGAGGTTTGTGCTGAAGCTGTCGTTGTCCGAGTTGTACTGTACTAGCCCGCCCAAGAACATGCGGGGACTGAAGGCGTAGTTGATGCGAGTGACCACCAGGTCGCTGCGGAACGACCCCTCTGGCAGATTGACCCAGTTCAGTGATAGCGTCGGTTCGAGAGAGAGTCGCTTGTTTATGTTCACCCGTCCGCCAGTCAACCCAACCGTTGTCTTGTCCCCGCTGAGGAAACTTCCCCGCTGCGCCGCCAGAATTCCGGAGTACCAACGCTGGAGACCGAAGGTTAAGCCGGCCCGGATGGACTGGAACGAGTACCTCCCGGGAGGGATGGTTACACCCGCACCGATGCGGAAGTCCTCGTCCAGGAGTTCATAGCTGTCTATGAAGGTCAGATCGAAAAAATCGCTGTTCTCGAACTCGATCTGGAACTGTCCTTGTCCCTCCCGGCTCTCCAGGAACCGTTCTGTTGCGTGCTCCAGATAGTCGAGGCTTGCCTGGAAGGTGAACTTGCGGATGGCTTCGATAGACGCGGGACGCAGGCTGAAGCGTGCCGAGGCGATGGTCTCCCTGAATCCCCGCCTGCGGAGGAAGCCTACCTCAGGATTGAAGTTCTCGCCTACCTGAAGATGCCTGAGCTCTGCTCCCAACAGGTCACCGTTGTAGTTGGCGTGACCGGAGAAGCTCCGATCGTTCCCGGCAAGACCGCGAGTCCTCGTTTCGGCGTAATAGCCAGTCAGGTTGAAGTCCTGGGAAAGAGAGAGGCTGGCATCCAGGCCGTACGTCTGGTTAGAGCCGTCTGCGACTGTCGAGGCAGACCGCCCCGTGAAAAGGGCTCCGATGCTACTTCGCTGCAGGATGTCGCGTCGCAGTCGTAGCGCAGTGAAGTTTGTGGACTCGATTCCGAGGTTCTCGTCCTTACCGGTCTGGATGCTGAGTGCGCCGACGTCGAAAGAATTAACCTTCCCCGATATACGTCCACCGGCCAGGATAGGTGTCGGGTTGCCGGACTGCAGCCCTATCCGTCGGCTGAAGAACAGCGTCGGGGTGTTTCTACTGCCGGTACCGATAGTGCCGGCAGTGAGAGCGAACTGGTAGATGTCTCGGCCTTCGAGGAAGAACTCTCGTTTCTCCGGGAAGGAGATTTCGAAGCGGGTGAGGTTCACCTGTTGCTCGTCCGCTTCGACCTGCGCAAAATCGGTGTTCACGGTGAAGTCGGCCGTGAGGTTATCGGTCAGGCCAAGTTTCACGTCTAGCCCTACGTCGGCGTGGCCCTCGTTGGACGTGGCAGGTATGGTGACCCGGTCGGTCTCCAGTCCCGAGATCGCGTAAGGCTTGACCTCGAGAGTCCTGCTCGATTCCGGTGCCTCCAGGCCGACGAGTGTCCCCGATCGGGAGATGCGGAAGATGCCTCTGGAGGGGCTTACAACACTCGTGGACCGCGGGACCTGTGTCAGGTGGACCCACTCGTTCTTGCGGCGGATCGCTCGCCGCAGTTGCACTCCCCAGATCTGTGATCTGCCAGGGCGGTACCGTAGAGACTTGAACGGAATCTGCATCTCTACTGACCAACCGTCTTTGAAGCGGCCACTTCGGACATCCCAGATCGGGTTCCAGTCCCCGTTCGGATTTCCTTCGTTGGTGATCTGCTGGTCTGCCCGGGCCCCGAGGGGATTTGTGTAGAAGAAGAAGGCGTTACGCCGGTCGTAGTACGTGTCGAAGGAGACGCCGAATGTGTCGTTTTGGCGAAGCTGCCGCGTATCGCGCCGCATCTCATTGGCGATCCACTCGCTCGGGGGCGCCGAGTCCCACAAGCGGGCTGAAACGTACACGTTCTCCTCGTCGAACGTGATTCACGCCTCTGTATTCTCGGTTGCCGCTTCGCCCTCGTCCGGGATCGTCTGGAGGAATCCGGTGAGCGGTGGGGTGATCTGGTACACCGCCTCATCGAGCTGTCCGTCGAGACGGATAGGGTCGGTCAAGCGGATGGCACGGAAAGTGGCGTTCCCCGCGCTATCCCGGTTGATGACGGCTGGTGCGACAGGGGGGGGAGGGCCGTCGATGCGGAACTCCGAACGCGCGGCATCCTCCGCATCGCGCTCGATCTGCGCGGTCAGGGAGTTAGATAGGAGGAGCGGTAAGAACGTCGAAATAGCTGTGACCAGTCCGTTGATCTTCATGACGACTATAAATCGTCCCGTATGGTCACCGCCTCAGCCTTTTCCCACATACCCCGAAGTGACTATCGCAGCTCGTCATCCGTCCGAGGATCAACAGCGGCCCTTCCAGCTTTCGCAGCTTCACGAACTGCTGCTACTGGTTGGGCATACGGATTGTCTCCGACGGCTCGTTCCCCTCCTGGACACGCCTCTCTAGCCACTCCTGGGACAGCCTTTGGGCCTCGGCGATCTGTTCACGAGTTAGCCACTCTTCGATTGCGCCCTTGTTCCTCTGCGCAACTTCATTTCCTTGCGTTGCGGAGACCGTGAACCACATGTAGGAGAGGACCAAGTCATGCTGGACGAACCCGAGGCTAGCTTCGGCCAGAGTGTCCCTGTGTATCTCCTCCAATTCATACCGATACCAGCGTTGGGCGTACATCACTCCAAGGTTGGTCTGGGCTATATCATGTCCCTGCTCGGCTGCTAATCGATACCAGTGAATGGCTTTGTCTTTGTCCTCGGGGACGCCCTCACCCTTGCTATACATCATCCCAAGGGTGAATTGAGCGATTTCGTGCTCTTGCTCGGCAGCTAGCTGATACCAGCGTATGGCCTCCCCATCATCTTCGGGGACGCCGTCGCCATTGTCGTACATCACTCCAAGGTTGTACTGAGCGGCAGGAAATCCCTGCTTGGCGGAAAGCTGATACCAGTGTACGGCCGCCACATCGTCTTCGGGGACGCCGTCGCCATCGCTGTAGATCACACCGAGGTTGTATTGGGCAGGGGCAGACCGCTGCTCGGCTGCTAACCGATACCAGCGCAGGGCTTCCGCGTCGTTCTCTGGGACGCCGTAGCCATTGTCGTACATCACGCCGAGGTTGTATTGGGCAGGGGCAAACTGCTGCTTGGCTGCTAACCGATACCAGCGCAGGGCTTCCGCGTCGTTCTCTGGGACGCCGTAGCCATTGTCGTACATCACGCCAAGGTTTCCATAGGCCGGGACGTATCCTTGCTCGGCTGCCAACCGATACCAGCGCACGGCCTCCACATCGTCCTCAGGAACACCGTCACCCTCGGCGTACATCAGTCCGAGGTCATGTTGGGCCTCAGGATGTCCCTGCTCGGCGGCCATCCGAAACCACCGGACCGCTTCGGCATCGTCCTCCACTACGTCGATACCATTGGCGTACATCACTCCAAGGGTGTGTTGGTCTAGAGCGTTCCCTTCCGCGGCGCAACCACTCACGGCCGCCAACCTCGTCACGTATAAGACCGCCGAGGTGCACGGGTCCACCCGAAAAACCTCCGCTTGTGCCAAACCGTTAGCTGGAAGGAGGACGAGTGTTCCAACCGCTGCGGCCATCAATACGCCAAACCCACCGGTTCTGGTCAGCATCATACCAGCTCCTGAGAGGGAATCCTTAAATATTCCTTAAGATAATATAGCCTGACCGGAATTTTGCCGGTTGCGGGAGCCTTGAGTTTGGCACCGACCATCCGGTTGTAACGCGAATACGCATGAACAGCATTCCATCCACAAATCCGACCCTGGGGGGGTTAACGAAGGAGCGTGGAGGTTCGATTATGCCCAACCGGCCCGGCTTCCTGAATCGGAAGCCAGGCCGGCAGGGTGCGGGAGCGTCATCATGGACCGGTATGACGCTTTTGTTCAGGGTCCCAGCGGCTGCCCGATTAGCCTAGACGGGTCAGCACCCGGCTTCGGTATGTACTTGTCGATCCAGGGACCACCGAACTGAGCGACGTAGACGTTACCCTCGGAGTCTACG
Source organism: Gemmatimonadales bacterium UBA2988 (assembly GCA_002346665.1). GTDB lineage: Bacteria > Gemmatimonadota > Gemmatimonadetes > Longimicrobiales > Gaopeijiaceae > UBA2988. The sequence goes on along the minus strand of DEAG01000005.1, from coordinate 164,329 downwards.
CTCATTTGGTGCGGGAGGGCGAAGCCTCCGCAGGCTCCTGTGTGGTCAGGGTCGAGCCCCGCCTCCGCGATCGCCGCATCGTCTGAGCAGGTGAATCCGGGCCGACCGAGCGACGATGCCTCTCCGTACGTGCCGAAGTAGTCCAGCAGCTGACCGTTCATGTTGTACTTGAGGATCCGGTTCAAGGTCGCATCGAGAACCCAGACGAAGTCATTCACGTCGACCGTGATGGCGACCGGATCCCAGATGTCCGGCCACTCCTCGACAAACGTGCCGTCCTCAGTGAAGATCTGGATCCGGTGGTTCCTCCGGTCCGATACGTAGATGCGATTGTCTCGGTCTACCGCGATGCCGTGGATCAGATCGAACTGCCCCGGGCCGCTCCCCACCGAACCGAACTCCGACAGTAATTCGCCGTCAGCGTTGTATCGAACGATGCGGCCGTTCTGGTAGCCGTCACCTAGCAGGAAATCGCCGTTGGGGAGGAAGGCGAGCACCGAGTTCTGACCGAAGTCGAGCGGGCCAGGGTCCGGGTTGTCGCGTGCCACCGGGCCGCCCTCGTTTGTTATCGGATTAGGGTCCTCAAGGCGCAGCAGCAACTGGCTCCCGTCATTGCTGAATTTGAGGATCGACTCATGTACGCCGTTCCCGCCGCGCTCGTCCACCCATACGGAGCGATCGGGATCGTAAGGGTTTATGTAGACCTGGTGGGGGCGGTTGAAGAGCGAGTCCCACTGCGCCCAGTTCTCGGTGATGTTACCGTCACGATCGACGGCCAGGAGAAAGTTCCTGTTGAGTTCGTTATCCGGTCCTGGTTGACCTTGCCTGCGCTGGTCCCCCCACATTGCCACCAGGATACGATCGGGAGTGTCAGGCCAAACACCTGCTGCGGATCCCCAGGTCCAGATAGAATCGTGGTCCGGTGCCGGCTTCCACCACCCGGGTACGACGTCGTAGGGCCCGCTTCGGTCGTCTCCCCCTTTGGCGGTTGCTCCCAGCCGACCGGTGGGTGCCTCGCTTTCGACCATGCATGCGGATGTCGTTACGGCGGCGAGGAGGGTGATACCTAAACCGATATGCTTCACCTCCATAATTTCCTCCTAAGGGGGGTATGCTTGCAGGCCGCTCCATACCTAGTGCGGGCCGAGAGCCGTTATGAACTTGTGGTACAGGGGTGTGGTATGCTAGTGCTGGTTCCAAGACTGAGGCGCCGCCCGTGATGGGCTAGGGGCCTGCGGTCCCTCTGGTTTGGGGTTAGTTGGACTGTGCCGCGGCGACCAGGATAGTTAAGGTTTGGAAGCAGAGCCCACACGATCTCGTATGCACTAAATAGGATGATTCATACCAGACTGTACCCGTCCGGACCACTCCCCATGATAATGGTGACGCTTCTCACTTGCATTGCCGCCAGATCGGAGTTGCGAGCTCAGGATGTGAAGCGGTGTGAAGCTCTCAACCGTTTTCTCATTGAGACAATGGAAATGGAAGCAGAGTCGTCGCCCGATACAGTCGACGACTGGCGGACCCAGATGGTCCTCCCGGGGTGCCGTGTCACAGCGGCCGGCAGTGCGGTACGGGAGGTGCCAGGCGAGGAAAATGAGGTGTTCTACTTCAGCCTTATTGCCGCCGGCTGGACACGGACTCCCGACCCCCACGATCGACCCCAGGAAGCGGCAATCCGTCTCCGGCTGGATGGGACGGACTGCTTCTTCACCCCGTACCATGGCATTAGGCTAGGGACGGAAGTGGAGATGCGGGTGAACACGGCGTTCAAAACCCGCCCCGGGGAAGACCGTTACAATTTTCTCGCCCAGTGCGTCGAGGCCCTGCCGGCGGCGCCTTGAGATGACTGCCGGCCCCGTGTTCGGAGAAGTTGACCGCTATATAACCGACCTCTTCGCTCCCACCGACTCAACGCTCGCGGCGGTGGAGCGTTCGATCGAAGAGGCGGGGATGCCGCACATCAGTGTTTCTCCCACCGAAGGCAAACTGCTGCACCTGCTCGCGCTTCTCTGCAATGCAGAGCGCATTTTGGAGGTCGGTACGTTGGCCGGCTACAGCACCATCTGGATGGCACGGGCGCTTCCCCCCGGAGGCCGTCTAATTACGATCGAGGCTAACCCCACCCATGCGGAAGTGGCACGGCAGAACGTCGAGCATGCCGGCCTGACCGGAACGGTGTCGGTGCGGGTCGGCCGTGCGCTCGACGTTCTGCCTGAACTCGTGTCGGAAGGGCAGGGGGCCTTCGACATGATCTTCATCGACGCGGACAAGGCTCCCTACGCAGAATACCTGGAATGGGCACTCCAGCTCGCTCGCCCTGGCACTCTTCTCCTAGCCGACAACGTGGTGCGTGGGGGCGCCGTGCTGAACGAAAATGCGACCGACTCGGACACGATAGGCATCCGTCGCTTTAACGAGGCTCTGGCCGCTCATAGGGGGGTCTCAGGGGTAGTGCTCCAAAGCGTGGGGATACGTGGACACGACGGGATTGCTCTGGCGGTGGTGAGGGGCTGAGGGGGTGCCTGGCTGGCCAGGTATGTCTAACGGCGGCCTGAGTGCCGTCGGCGCCCTGGTGGTGGTAGCTGTAGTGTTGGTAGGTCTCTCGCTGCGCCACCCCGATGTGCCAGAGTACCCACCCACCCCTGCCGAGAGGAGCGGTGAGGTTGGGACCGGGCCCCGCATCCTGACTGTGGATGCGTCGGATCCCGATCGATGGCGTTACGTGAACTTGGCGCGGAGCGCTGTGGTTGAGTACCCGTCGGATACCGAGTGGGATCTGGCGTTCCGCCGCTTCGAAGCACGCGTGAACGGGGGAGACGGGTTCCCAGGGGTCGGTGGAGTGCTGGACTTGGGTACGGTTCCCCTTGACTCAGTTAGGCTCCTACCGAGTGAGGGGTACGTGGGCATGACGGCTGTCGGACGGGACACCTCTCAGGTGTTACTAGGCGATTGGTATTCCTATTCGTTCACCAGTCACGTGCTGAGCGCGAGGGACCGGACTCTGGGAGTCCGCACCGCAAAGGGCCAGCACGCCGCGCTCCGCTTCCTGAGTTACTACTGTCCGGGTGCCCAACCCGGGTGCGTGACGGTGCGCTATCTGTTCGTGCAGACTTCCTCCGACGGGGCTGTCCCGTAACTCTGCGAGGGACTCCGAGTCGCTACACGCCCCCACGAGCACGATCAGAAACGTTAAAATGACACGTATGAGAAAGTGGTGCTCGGGCACGAGCCGACCTCGGAGGTTGCAAATCGATGTGAAGCGTGGCCCCGCTCTTGAAGACCGTACTCACGACGACGGGTTCCCGTACAAGCCCGCGGATCGGCGCATCCGGAGCCCGCTGGTGTGGGCGGCTACAATCCTTCTCGTACACGGTTGCGGGAGCGAGAGGCCCCCGACACACGGCGTTGCAAGCTCTGGGGCAGTGTCCTCGGCTACGCCCGAGGCGACCGCGGTGGGGGTCCGTGTTCTGGCTTCAGGTGGAAACGCCGTGGATGCTGCGGTGGCCATCTCGCTGGCGCTAGGGGTCACTGAGCCGTCAGAGTCGGGGCTGGGTGGGACTGTGGTCATGCTCGTCATCCGCCCAGGCGCTGATCCGCTTGTGATCCACGCTACGCCCGAGGTCGTGCGTTCTACGGGACCCAACCCGGGATCCTTTCTGCGCCCTACTATGGTGCCCGTACTGGTCCACGCTTGGCGCGAGTACGGGAGCGGCAAGGTTTCCTGGGAGAAGGTCGTGGAGCCCGCCCAGGGACTGGCGCAGGATGGCTACGCCCTCGGGCGCTTCCGGCACCTCAAGATGGTGAAGGAATATAGCCGGCTAGAGGGGGATTCTGTGGCTACGGCGCTTCTACTAAACTCCGATCATTCGATCCCGGGAGAGGGTACGCGGGTGCAGCTTCCCGTATTGGCCAGGACGCTGGAGCGGCTGGCCGGCACCGCCCCCACTGCCCTCCCGGGGGGAGATTTCGCCGACCTGGTTGCCAGTGATATCGTGGGACTCGTGGATGCGACCGCAGCTAGGGTGCTCGCCACACCTACCGAGGTCAGAGAGGATACGCCTCTCGCAGGTACATATAGGGGTTGGTCTGTGCTGGTACCGGGCTATCCGTACGGGGGCTCCCGCCTGCTCCGCGCACTCGAGCTCCTGCAGTCGGCGCCGGTGGAGGTTCTCGAGGAGGAGGGTGAGTCGCGTACCGCCTGGTTGGCCGAGGCCCTCGGATACGCCATCGCGCCCCAGGAGGTCAGCCTTGGCACGTACCTGGCCGCGCTTCCGCGGCTCCCGCTCTCCGTGGATGACCCTGCGCTTCGACGGACACGCAGGATGTCCGGTGCGTCGCTTCCGTCGCTTGCCCCTGACGCTGGCGCCCAGCCTCCCGCGTCTTCACATTTTTCGGTAGTGGACGCGACCGGGATGGCGGTGAGCGTGACCCAATCGCTGAGGGGGCCGTTCGGAGAGCGGGCCTCAGGCTTGGGGTTCTTCCTGGCTCGGGCACCGGAGGGAGCCAGCATGGGGAGCCAGGCCGTCTCCTGGTCGGTGCCCACGGTGTTGATGCGGAAAGGGGCGATCGGTTTGGTGCTCGGGAGTTCGGGAGGGTCACGGGCCCTGTCTGCCGTTGTCCAGACCGTAACCGAGTGGGTTGATGGTGGCCATCCTCTGGAGCGTGCGGTCGCCACGCCACGCCTGCACATCGAGGGGGGCGCGCGGCCTCGCCCACGCATGGTTCTGGAGGGGGTAACCTGGGTCGACCCTATGGGGGGCTTGCGGGCGTCGCTGGAACCCTGGGGAGAAGGAGTTCGGCGGCTTGCTGTGTCGAGAGGGTTGGGTGTGGGAGAACAGGATACCGGTCTGCAAACCTTAGGGATAAGCTCGTTCTTCGGAGGTGTGCACGCCGTGGCCCGGGATGGCGATGGATGGACCCCCGCGGCTGATCCCAGACGAGACGGTGTGGGACGCGTGGTGTCGGAGGAGGACGTGGTGCGCGCGCGGCAAGACCCGAGGGGAGAGCGTGATCTGATCGATCTGGGGCCACCTCCATCGCCGGACGTGCGATCAAGACCCGAGGAGTAACCGTTGTAGGGTTTCCCCTGAGTTAGCCCGGAGGCTCACTGTCGCGAGGGTGGTGAGCACCGTCGGGTCCGGATTGACCTCTACTAGCTTGCCTCCGGCTCTCAGAGTTGCCAATGGCAGGGACGCGGCGGGGTGGACGAGCGCGCTCGTCCCGACCCCCAGACAGATCTCTGCGGCCTCGGCGGCACGGAACGCCCGATCTAGCAGCACGGTGTCCAGCGACTCACCGAACCAAACGACGTCGGGTCGGAGCAGCGCACTGCATTGGGGACAGTGGGGAAGGGCTGCGTGACCAGACGCGTCTACCATCTTCCGGTCCGGAGCGCGGTATGTGCAGCGCGTGCACCGGACCCGAAACAACGACCCATGAAGTTCGATGGGAAACGCCCGCTCTGACTCGTGCCCGTCCGCCACGTCCAGCGCCGCTGCTTCATGAAGCCCGTCCACGTTTTGTGTGACCAGGGTGACCCCGGCGCTTACCATGGCCCAGCCGGCCAGGGCACGGTGCCCAGGGTTGGGGCGGCAGCGAGCGATGAGCTCACGCCTCCAGGCGTACCACTCCCACACCAACCGGGGGTCGCGGCGAAACGCCTCAGACGTAGCCAGGTCCTCGGGTTTGTGGTTGCGCCATAGGCCGCCTTTGCCCCGAAAGGTAGGGATTCCTGACTCCGCGCTGATGCCGGCTCCGGTGAGCACGAGGATCGAACGTGCATCCTCGAGCAATATGCGTGCGCGTGCGATCTCCTGGGGGTCCAGAGTTACACCGTGTCTCACCTGCCCCGGACCACGGCCCAGGCCAGGGTAAGCCAGCCCGAGAGGAGGGCGATACCGCCCAGCGGTGTCACGGCGCCGAGCCAAAGATCTCTGGTGAGGACGAGTAGGTAGAGTCTCCCAGAAATCACCACGCGTTCGGTGGCGAACAGCCAACCCGCTGTTTGCACGGCGCTTCCAGGCCAACGGCTTGACACGCAGGCGACTGCAAGGACTGCTGACGCGTGGTAAATCTGGTAACGGGCTGCGGTTTCGAAAGTTCGCAGGGATTCCTGGGGGAGCCTGGTCTTGAGGGTATGTGTCCCGAACACTTCCGCAGCGCCCACCAGAAAGGCACGGAGCGTGCCCAGCAGGGCGAACCTACGATTCAGGGTACAATCCACCTGCACTGACAGTCCCTATCCTCTTAATAGTCAATGTCTTAATCCTTTGCGCATAAAGTAAAACTGAA
>DEAG01000005.1:0-157718 GCA_002346665.1 Gemmatimonadales bacterium UBA2988 | reverse complement strand
ACTGGTGGTGGGCAAGTTCAGTGGTGCCGGGCGTGAGAGTTGTCCCCCCCCAATCCCGTGGCGCCAGGTGTTGGAACGGGACCTAATCGGGCACCTGACCGTGGACGCCAGCGAGCGTGGGCGATATGCTCAGATCCCGTCCATTCCTGTGCCCCTGGAGTTTAACGCGTTGGGAGTTGCCTCGTACCCGCAAGCGCTGTCAAGTGGGTCCCGCGCTCGCGTGTCGAGCGGGAGGTGATGATGCCGCTCCGGGTGGAGTCCGTGCGCGATCGGAAGCTCTATCGTCTTATCAAAGCCACACCGGACCGTACCATGAGGAAGGGGGAAGTGCTTTTCAGGAGAGGTGATCGCAGCGGTGTCGTGCTCCTGGTGCGGGAGGGGTATGTGAGCCTGCGGTTGGAGGGGGCTACTGGGTCCGACCGGACGGTCGCTGTGGCTGGTCCCGCCGAGCTATTCGGTGAGGACGGAATGGTCCCCGGGGCGCTTCGCCCCTATACCGCCGTGGCGGGGGAGCGGGGGAGTGTCCTGCCGCTTGACGGTCCTGCAGTAAGGGCGATCCTGCGTACGTCGCAACACACGCTAGCTGCTTACCTGGAGATCAAAGAGCGGGATCTCTATCTCGTCCGTTCGGCGGTCGCAGGCTCACCGGGTGCGACTGCCCGGAGGCGCCTCGCGGGCGTTATCCTCGACCTGGCTGAACGACTCGGGAAGCCGGTCGGACAGGACCTCCATGTCCCCCACTGGTTCACCCACCGCGAGCTGGCCGATTTGGCGGGGGCGCATCGGTCCACAGTGACGACCGCACTGAACGATTGGATCCGGCGGGGTGTGCTCGCTACCCGGGGTCGCTCCCTGTTGGTGATGCGGCGTGGGCTCTCGATTCTGCGCGCGCGGGAAGGAGGTCACGCGCGCTCGGTTGACCAGAATTCGCGCCAGAACTAGCTTTTCACATTCTTGGCCCACCTTTCGGTGGGACCGATCAAGCACTCCATCTCAGGACCATGGCCAAGCGTCAAATCTCGACGCGACCGGTGCGTCCGAGCGGACCATCCGACCCTGACGACGTGTTCCTTGAGAACACCTTAGCCTTGAGCACCTGGGCTCAGAGGCATAGGCAATACCTCGTCCTGATCGCACTCGCGATGGTCGTCGCCGTGATGGGCACGCTCTACTATCTCAACTACCGCGGCGGGCATCTCCAGCGGGCGGCGCTTGAATTCGAGCGCGTGCAGCAGGGTGCCGCCTTCGGCGACACAACCACCGCCAGGGCCGAACTTGCCCAGTACGTGGAGTTGTTCGGCAACACCCCGTATGGAGATGAAGCCCGGCTCCTTCTCGGCCAGCTATATCTCGAGTCAGGTCAGGCAGATGAGGCTGCGACCGTCCTTGCGGATGGGGCTGACGTGTCCGACCCTCTAGGGCTTCAGGGGGCCATGCTCCTCGCACAAGCGCACGAGGAGCGGGGCCGGCTCGAGGAGGCAGAGCAGCTCCTCCTGCGTGTAGCGGACCGTGCCGATCTGGATTTCCAGGTGCGGGGTGCCCTCGAGGGTGCGGCCCGCTTGCGCGTTCTAGCGGGGGACCTCACCGGGGCCGTCGAGCTCTACCAGCGGATCCTCGAAACCATCGCCGCGGAGGCTGCTGGGCGGGGCATCTACGAACTACGCATTGGGGAGCTCCGTCTCAGGATTGAGCAGGGGTAGGTCGGCCTGATTTGACTTAGTTAGGGGTCCCGGTCGCCATTTATATGCCACCCTGCCAGAGCCCCCACCTAGTGCGCATAATAGATATTACGTAAGGTTGAGGTTACCACTCAGGCCCCGTGTCCTCCGGATTTTGCCCTTCCCCACTGCACGGTGTCTACCCGTGAACGGTTAAATCTTCCGTCCGAGCAGGGCGATCCGGCGTCGCAGCAGAGGGAGCGCCCCCATCAACGCCCGCTCGACCGTCCGCAGGCCTGGTAAATGCGACTCTGCGTAGTAGGCCTTCTCTAACACGAAGCCGGCTCCTGCAAGGAGACCCTGAAGACGCTCCATCGATTTGTAGTCCACGTGAGTGGGATCGGCCTTTAGCAGCACTCCCCTGTTCTTGAGGATCTCGAGCAGGTGGCCGCGGTGGGGTGTCCAGATGGAGAAGTGCCCACCGGTCTTGAGCACCCGGTGGGCCTCGCAGGCCACCCGCTCCGAGTCGTCTGGGTAGAGATGTTCGAACAGGTCGGCGGCGATGACCAGGTCGAAGGATTCAGGGGCCATCCCGGTCGCGCCCGCGTCGGCGTGCACGAAGCGCACGTTCCTGAAGCCGCCGGATGTGCGTTGGCGCTCGCACAGCTCCACGCTCTTTGTGCTGAAGTCCACACCGACCACCTCGGCCACCCTGGGGCCGAGCGTCCATTCGAACGTGCCCCACCCACATCCCAGGTCGAGTACGCGCTCGTCGGGCGCGGGGTCGTAGATCGACAGAACCTTCTCCACTCGGTAGCGCTGGAAGGGGCTTTGCGGGTCCGTGAGATGGTCGGACGCGAAGTACTCGGAGCGATCGTAGTAGTCCGCGTCTATCCGTTCCGCCCGCGATACTGATTTGGTCACAGCCGCCCCAGCAGGTCCTGGATTCGCAGCCACCATACCCTCCACACCGCTTCGCGTATGATCAACTGGCTCATCTTGGACTCGCCGGTGTCCCGCTCGACGAAAACGATCGGGACCTCTCGTAGGCGGAACCCCCGCCGGTAGGCCCGGAACTTGAGCTCGATCTGGAATGCGTACCCGTTCGACTGGATGGACCCGAGGTCAATCGCCTCCAGCACTTCCCTTCGGAAGCAGTTGAAGCCGCCAGTGGCATCGCGCACCGGGAGCCCGGTGATGGTACGCGCATACAAGCATCCGAAGTAGCTGATCAGGAGGCGACTTATAGGCCAGTCCACCACATTCACTCGGCCACCTACGTAGCGGGAGCCGATTACGACATCCGCGGCGCGTGACGTGGCGATGAAGGTCGGCAAATTATCGGGATCGTGAGAGAGGTCAGCGTCCATTTCGCAGAGCAGACGGTAGCCACGTTCGAGTCCCCATCGGAATCCAGCCAGGTACGCTCTGCCGAGACCATCCTTGGCGTTCCGCTGGAGTACGCTTACGCGCGCCTGCACACGGGCGATGTCGGCCGCGACTTCGCCCGTGCCGTCGGGGGAGTCGTCATCGACCACCAGGATTTCGATGCGATGATCTTTTGCTAACACGAGTGGGATGACTCGGGGAAGGTTGTCGCGCTCATTGTAGGTGGGGATCACCACCAGGAACCGGTCTTCCGACGTCCATTCCGAGTGCGCGTCCGGATCTCCTCGCGGCTCGCGTTCTGCCGGTCCTCTCACTACGTCCGCCCGTGGCGCGCGCGGCCGAATCCGGCCAGCCAGAAGGCGCCCGCCGGAACCACCTCGACCACTGTCGTCCACACTCGGGCAGCCACCGCCGCCAGCGCGGCCCCAGAGGGTCCCATGATCGGAGAGAGGAACGCGAGCATGGAGGCCTCGCGTACGCCGAGCCCGGCGGGTGCGACGAGGACGACGTATCCCATCACGTATGCCGCTGCGAACGCCGGGCCGACGTCGAGCAGGCCTCCGGGCAGAGATAGCCCTCGAACGAGCATCCAGAACGCCAGGGCGTACCCTCCCCAGTTTAGTGTGTATAACGTGAGCCAGCGGAAGCCCTTGAGAGCGCTGATTGGTACCTCTTTAGGTGTTTCTCCGGGCGCCCAGCGTAGCCACAAGCGGATAAGTGGTCGAAAAATTTTCGGCACGACCACCACCGTCCCGATCCCAATCGTAGCTGCCACCGCCATCGGTGCCCACCGCGACAGGTGGGGTCCGGCGCTCCCGAGCGCTAGGAACCCGACCAGCGAAGCTCCGGCCAGCGCCACCGCCTGCCCTACCACTGCTGCCGCGGTTGCGATCGGCGCCGGCACGCCGCGGGCCCGAGCGAGCAGGGCGAGTCCCGCGATCTGCCATAGCTTGCCGGGGACGTAGCGGCCGAGGTTCGCAACCATGTAGGTGCGGATCGCATCGCTAGCCGATACCGTCGGGCCACCCAGGTCCTCCACCATGCGGCCCCATATCCACCCAGAAAAGGCGTAGCCTATCACTAGCACCCCGCATGACGCGGTGATCCACCCCCAACGTGGCTCTAGCTGGCGGGGAGCGGTGCGGGCGAGCTCACTCAGTCCGGGCCCGAGCCGTTCGAGGATAAGCCACGTCACGAGCACCGTAACGGCCAGCTGCGCCAGTACATCGAAGGCACGCTGGGCCGATGCAGTGCGATACTGCTCTGGGTCAGTCGACTGTGCCATACCCGACCCGTCTCCAGTCACTCACTATGGAAACCACGATCACCCCTACCAGAACGAGCATCCCGAAGATACTAATCAGCATGCCGTTTCGGAGCGTGCCCGCATCGTACCACATCACGACATCATGTCGACCTGGCCCCACCGGCACGGCTCTGAGCGTGTGGTAGGCGCGTAACACGGGTGTTTCGATGCCGTCGACAGTGGCCTTCCACGCGGGATACCAATTGTCGGCGACCACGAGGATGGCATTCGACGGGCTGTCCACGGTGAGTTCCAGGCGGTCGAGGCCTACCTGTACCCATTGTACGTCACCTTGCACCGGCGCTCCGGGGAGATCCATTGGCGATGGCTTGGCTAGGAGCGCCGTGGTGGCCGGATCAAAGTCCTGCTCCAGAATCCGTCTGACGACTTGGCTGTCGGGAACCACCTCTGCGGATCCCACCAGCCGTGCCCGCGGGAGCCCTGGGTACTTAAGGAGGCTTTGAAAGATCTGGCCTCTCAAGCTGCTGCGCGCCACTACCTCCACCCCTTGGGGCTCACCTCCCTGCTCGGCCGTCGGCCATATCAGATAGCGGACGTTGAGCACGCGCAGGACGTTCGGGTTGCCCAGGTTTGTAGCGGGCCCGCCCCCTTCCATGCCGATGAGCTCGCGGTACCGCGCCAGGTCGTTCGGGTGATGGCCCCCTGCGACTTCGATGCCGAAGGTTGCCGGGGTGACGTCTTGGTCGGAGCCGACGTTAGCCACCCGGAACGGCAGCTCAGTCTCCTTGCGCCGGACCAGCTCCTCTACCACCGGGTCTGGGCGCGTGACCCGTGCCGGATCGATCAGTTGGATAAACGGCGCGTCAACTCGCCACAGGTCAACCACGACCAAGAGCACCAGTCCTGTCACTAAACCTCCGCGCCCGAGGTGTCCGCGCACGGTCGCCCACGTCAAGCCGGCGGTTACCGTAGCGAGGGTCGTGGCCACGAGCAGCCCACGTACCAGGTATGGCTGGCCAGCAGCCAGCGCTGACGCCCTACCCGGGTCGATGTCCTGGTAGAGGAGGCTGGTCCAAAGCGGTCCGAGCGCACCCCCGGCGGCGAGGAGAAGTACCAGCGCGAGCACACCCGCCGCGAGGCAGAGGAAGCGTAGGACCTTGGCCGAGGTGGCTTGATCCGCGCCCGCCTTGAGCTCGAGCAGCCGGTCCACCCCGAATGCGGATAGCGTGACCACGGCGAAGCCAAACAAGAACACCACCATCGAGGCGGATCGGAAAAGGCGGATCCCCGGCAGCAGCGCGTACGCCGAGTGCCACACAGGCGTGTGCGCGCCGAGCGCATAGAGGAGCGCGATCATACCCATGCCGGCGAGAAATAACCGCACACCGCGCTGGCGGGCCCCGAAGAATGAAACGCCCGCCAGGAGCAGCACGACCAGTCCCATATATTCACTGTTCAGCTTGAAGAAATTGCGGCCCCAGTAGGTGTTGGTGGTCCAGTCGGAGCCGCCCGCGTTGTTGCCTACGAATTCCGGCACCACCAAAGCCGCCACCTCCTCGGGGTGGAGAGACCACTGCGAGGCGTATTCCTTGTTAGCCTCTGGAGTCGCCGCGGTGGTGGTCGCCGTGCGACGCGAGAACTCAGTCGCATACGTCACGGCCGGCAGCAGTTGGATTCCAGCGATGGCTGCGCCAAGCACGGATGCCGCCAGGAAGATCCCGAAGCGTCCCAAGGCCGGAGTCCAGCGGAGCTGGCGCTGGACTCCGGTGCCCGTGGGGGCGACCTCAGAGGATTCGGATGGATTCGCACCCACTCGTTCCCGGGCCTCCTGCACACACCGGAACGCGTAATACAGTCCGGCAGCGCCGAACAGGAAATAGGCCATTTGGAAGTGCGTGGTGAAGATCACCAGCGCTACTATCCCTGCGACTCCCGCGTGGGGGAGCAGTCCCTTCCGGTGGAAAGTGGATTCCATTGCCCAGAAGAGCAGCGGGGTCAGCGCGGTGACGAATAGCTTTCCGTCGTGCCCCGGGTACACTAGCGTGACCATGAACGGTGCCAGCAGGTAGCCAGTACCAGCCACCAACGCACCGCTGCGAGTCGCCCCCAGGCTACGCGTCCAGCCGTGCATGAAAACGCCGGCGAGGAACACGTGCAGTACGAGCTTCCAGCCGAGCGCCCGGTACGGTGCCATAACGAAGAGCAGTAGTGCGGTCGGGTAGAGCGAGTCGCCTCCCGAAATCGCTTCCAGAAAGGGGACTCCGCCCAGCAGGTTTGGATACCAGAGCGGGAAATCGCCTGATCGCACGGCTTCGGCGTAGAACTGCCTCGTTGTGTAGCCGAGTCCGAGCGTATCGCTCCCGAAGAGCATCTGGCTTGAGAAGACGAAGGCGCCGAACAGGAGGAGCGAAAGGGCGCCGTAGAGTCCCCACGGGAGCCACGCCGGAAGCGTTGTGTAACTGTGGCCGCCGGTCGAGCCGGCACCGCCCGCTTCTTCCCTGCCCCCCTTACGCTTCGCCATCTGCTCCCGGCTCCTTATGTATTGGTCAGCTATCCCGGCCTCGCCGTTCTATCAAAGATCGGTAGATCTCCAGATGCCGATCCGCGAGGCGATCGTTGGACCAATGTGTTACTACCATTTCTCGAGCCTGGCGCCCCAGCTCCTCCAGCTGTCCCGACTCGAGCAGACCGACCACGACGCTGGCCAGTGAGTGAGGATCACCTGGCTCGAACAGCGCGCCCACCCGCTCATTCACGATTTCCGGCAAGCCTCCGACTCTGGACGCTGCCACCGGGAGCCCGCACGACATTGCCTCGAGCGCCGCCACAGACGTGGCCTCCATGAGCGATGGGAAAACTGCCAGATCTCCCGAGGAGAGCAGGCCCGGCATCTCGGCGTTCGGGCGCCTCCCGAGGAACGCGATCCGTTCCCCCACCCCGAGATCGTTCGCTAGTTTTTCCAGCCGTGCCCGCTCAGGGCCGTCACCCACCACCACAGCTTCGGCCTCGGCCCGTACGACGATATGGGGCATCGCTCGCACCAGGTACTCGACCCCGTTCTTGGAGAAAAGACGACGCGGCACAATAAGCCGCCACCGTTTGGTAGGGGTGAGGGTAGGGGCCACTGGTCGGAAGAGCGCGGTCTCCACACCGTTGGTGAGAGCTTCGACCGGTACGCCCGGTGCGAGGCTTCTTGCCACACTCGAGATTTCCCCGCTGGCAGCGAGGGTGTGATCAGCAGCGCGCACGAAGTGGCCAAGCATCGGCTTCCAGAGTGGCCGCAGGGCTCGCTTGAGGAAATGAGAGGTGTGGAAGGTCGTGACTAGGGGCGCACCGGTGCGTACTCGAGCAAGGATCCCAGGGATAACTGAAGCGAGGTCCTGTGCGTGGAGGATGTCGGCGTCGCGGGCCCGCGCGAGAAACCGGGGTGTCGAGCAGAGCGAGTGGAGGGCCCAGCCAGTGGGGTTCCGCGCAGGAAACCAGGTGCGCCAGACGACGATCCCATCCACGACTTCGCGCGCGCATGCGCCGGGAAGAGAGCGCGAGGTGACGATCTCCACTCGGTGGCCTTTGGCCGCGAGTGCACGGCACAGATAGTAGACGTGGCTCTCGAGTCCCCCGACCTCGGGAGGAAAGTAGACGCAATGCATGAGGATCTTCACGCCAGGTCTTCGGTCGTCCGCGGCACACCGGTCAGGTCGGCTAGCAGTATGTCGGCGATGCGTCCGCCTGCTCGTCCGTCGCCGTAGGGATTGGTGATGGGCGCTGTCCAGTCGCCGTCCATTACCGCGAGCGCCCGTTCTAGGATGCGTTCTCCATTAGTTCCCACCAGCTCTGCCACCCCGGCGCTGATTCCCTCCGGTCGCTCGGTCACCTCGCGGAGCACGAGAACCGGGGTGCCAAAGGTGGGAGCCTCCTCCTGAATGCCCCCGGAATCGGTGAGTACCAGTGTGGACCCCATCAGGGCGGCGACTAGGTCAGGGTATGTGAACGGCGAGGTCAGTCGGATCCGCGGGTGGCCGGAGAGCAACTCGGTCGCGGGCTCACGCACGCTGCGGTTGGGGTGCACCGGATAGACCACGACCAAGTCGTCGCGCGCGTCGGCCAGCTGCCGTACTGCAGCGAACACTTCCGCGAGTGGGGTGCCGAACGACTCACGGCGGTGGGCGGTCAAGAGTACCAACCTGTGGTTACCTGCCAAGGCCTCGCGGAGAACGGGATCTTTCGGCTCTCCAATGTCTTCGGCTACCCTGAGCAGCGCGTCGACTACGGTGTTGCCGGTGACGTGAATTCGCTCCGACTGCACACCTTCGGCGCGCAGTCTAGATGCCGCTCCGGTGGTGGGCGCGAAGTACCAATCCGACACCACATCAGCGACGCGCCGAAACACTTCCTCCGGAAACGGGGCCCACTTGTCGTGGGAGCGGAGTCCCGCCTCGACGTGACCGACCAGGACCTGATCGAAGTAGCCGACCAGTGCCCCGAAGCAGACTGTCGCGGTGTCGCCTTGCACAAGGAGTGCGTGCGGGCTGAAATCCTGGACCACCCGGTGGAGGCCGTCCAGACAGCCGTGCGCGACGTCGTAGAGACTCTGATCCTCCCTCATGATGTCGAGGTCGTAGTCGGGCACCAGCTGGAAGGTCTCGAGCGCCTGGTCCACGAGCGTCGTGTGTTGGCCAGTCAATACCAGACGGAGCTCGGCCTCATCTGCGCGGGTGCGGATCTCCTCGACGACCGAAGCCATTTTGATTGCCTCGGGACGGGTGCCGACGACGGCCAGAATGCGGGCGCGCGTGCCGGGAGGGACCATTCGGGAAAGGTGTGGCAGGGTGCTCAGCTCCCGCCCGGCCGGGTCGGGGGGCGGTGGCGGAGGGTGTCCACCTCGGCCCGCAACTGAGCGATCATCTCGGCCACCAGTCCGAAGCCGAACAGCAGAAAGCCTACCACCTCGAGCAGGCTTACCAGTGTGAGCAGGGGCCGAAATCCCGATTGCTCCACGAAGCGGAGCCACAAGGCCACGAGTCCGACCAGGATCCCGGCTACGACCATTGCCGCACCGGTCACACCGAAGAAGAGGAGAGGTTTCCTCGAAAAGACCAATAGGAACCAGACCGACATCAGGTCCAGCAGCCCGATCAGGATGCGCAACGGACCGCGGTACTTCGAGACTCCGGCCCGGCGTGGATACAGGGGAATGTCGATCTCGGTGACCGACCACCCTCGGGATTGGGCCAGAACGACGAAGAACCTGTGCCAGTCGCGGCGCAGGTGGAGGTCCTCGAGAATCTGCCGTCGGAACGCTTTCATCGAGTTGAGGTCCGAGATCGGTACTCGGAAGATCCACTGCGAGAGCCGGTTGTAGATACTCGATACGGCGCGCTTGTCGTAAGCTCCGATCTTCCTGCCAGTGACGATGTCCCACCCATCCTGGAGTTTGGCCAGGAAACGCGGGATCTCGTCGGGAAGGTGCTGGAGGTCAGCGTCGAACAGGATGACCCAGGTGCGATCGGTCTCGTTTGCTGCCGTAAGCAGAGCGCTGGTCTTGCCCGCGTTCACGCGATGACGGAGCACCCGCAGCGAGGACCAACCGGCCGCCTCCCGCTCGACCAAATCGGCAGTGCCGTCGGTCGATCCGTCGTCGACCACCAGTACCTCGCCCTCCAGCCGGTACTCAGCCCAGGCACGCTTGAGCTCCCCGATGAGTTCCGGCACCATAGGCGCCTCGTCCAAGGCCGGTACGACCAGAACGAAGTCACTCCGTGTGTCGGGGGTGAGTGTACTGGCAGCTTCTCGTGCGTCCGCGCGTGGGTCCCGTAGGGTGTCCAATACCTGAGACCGCTCACCCTGCGACGGGAAGCTGTTCATGATGTAGCGAATGTACCGATACCGGCCCGCCCCCCACCCTGACTATCCCCCTCAGGTATGAGCGGGGGTGTGGGCGGAGGGGTAAGGGGCTCTGGGGAGGACATGGGCGGAAGATAGGGGCCCGCCCGAAGCGATCCAAGCCGAAGGGTCCGAACCGGTATGGCAGCCCCGCCGGGGTCAGACCCGCTTGCGGCTCCGAGCGGGGAGGATGCCAAGCTCGTCCCGGTACTTGGCTACCGTCCGCCGGGCGATCTTTACGCCGTCGGACTTGAGCATATTCACGATGGCCTGATCCGTCAGTGGGCTACTAGGATTCTCGCTCCCGACCAAGTTCTGGATCTTGTCCTTTACGCCACGGGCGCTGATCTCGTTGCCGCTGGTGGTGGAGAGTCCCGAGGAGAAAAAGAACTTGAGCGAGTATACTCCGCTAGGCGTCTGGCAGAATTTTTCATTGGTCACCCGGGACACGGTCGACATGTGCATGTCGATGTGCTTGGCTACCTCTTGCAGAGTTAGCGGTTTCAGATATTGAACACCCTTCTCGAAGAAGTCCCGCTGTTGGATCACAATGAAATTCATCACCTTGAGCATGGTCTGGCGCCGCTGTTCGATCGCTTGGATCATCCAGTTGGCGGAGTTGATCTTTGCGTAGATGAATTCTTTGTTCTCGCCTTTGAATTTGTTTTTGTCCCGAGCGATTTCACGGTATGCGCGGGACAATCTCAAGCGAGGTAACCCGATGTCGTTCACGAACACCTGGTACTCGCCGCTGACCTTGTCCACGATCAGATCGGGGGTGATGTACTGCTCTTGCGGAGGTGCGTACTTGAGGCCCGGCTTGGGCTCGAGTTGCGAGATCTGGTCAGCCGCGTCCTGGACATCGCTTGGTCCGATCCCCATCGATTCCGCGATGTCGGACCAGCGGTGATTGATGAATTCGTCAAAATGTTCGAGCACGATTTGGCGGGCGAGCGACCCTCCCAGATCACTTTGGCACATCTGGAGGAGGATGCATTCGCGCAGGTCACGAGCGGCAACGCCCGCGGGTTCGAATTGCTGAACACGGGCGAGCATCTGCTCAGCCTCTTCTAGCGAGTACGGTCCGAAGAGTTTCCCGATATCCTCCAGCTCGCGGGACCGATCTTCCAAGCCGAGCACCTCGGCCCTCTCCTCGGCCAGCTTCCTCACCTCATCTAGCCAATCGTTGGCTCCAGTGACCACCCCTTCGAGCGTGCACGACAGCATGCCGTCGTCGTCGATGTTGCCGACGATCTCCTCCCCGAGTCGCAGCTCCCGCTCGGATAGGTCCAGCAGCCGGAGCTGTTCCTCGAGGTGGGTGCGTAGATCCCTCGACTCCACGTCGGCGGGCTGGAAGAATTCTCTTTCCTCGTACTGTGGTCGTCGTCCACCAGCGTCGAAGCCATCGAGAAGGATATCCTCCCAGTCGACCCCTTCGGGGGTGTCCTTTTCCTCGGCGGGGGAGGGACTTTCCTTGAGCTCAACTTCCCGCTCGTCGTCTGACTCAGTCATCTCAAGGAAGGGATTCTCTGCCAACTCCTGCTTGAGGTGCTGCTGCAGTTTGAAGAGGGGCATGTGGAGCAATTCCATCGCCTGGTAAAGACGAGGATTGCTTTTCATCTCCTGCCTAAGCTGTTGGCTCGGGTAGAGTTTGCTGCGGTAGCTCATTGGAGGTTTGAGCTTATCTGCTGGTCAGAACAGCGGGGCGCGGATAACGCCGCCTCATCCGAGCGGTCATGGTCGGACCCAGGTAGATCTCAGCCACCTCCTCGTTCCACACCAGCTCGGAGACGGTGCCCGAGACCCGGATGCGTCCCTCGTACATGATGTAGGCGCGATCCACGATTTCCAGTGTTTGCTCCACGTTGTGGTCGGAGATGATGACGCCGATGCCCCGTTCCCTCAGGTCTCCTACGATCTGCTGGATGTCCCCTACCGCGATCGGGTCGATTCCCGCGAACGGCTCGTCCAGAAGCATGAATTTCGGGTGTTGCACGAGCGCCCGCGTGATTTCCAGCCTCCTTCGCTCGCCCCCCGAGAGAGAGAAGGCTCGGTTGTTCCTCAGATGAGATATAGAGAGCTCGTCGAGAAGCTCCTCGAGGCGCTTCTTCTCCTCGTCTTTGGGGAGGTGCAGCGTTTCCAGGATAGCCCGGACATTATCCTCCACCGTGAGTTTCCGAAAAACCGAAGGCTCTTGGGCGAGGTAACCGATGCCCATGCGTGCCCGGCGATACATCGGCGTGTCAGTGATATCGGCGTCGTCCAGTGTAACCTGACCTGCGTCTGGAGGGATCAACCCAACGATCGTGTAGAACGTGGTGGTCTTCCCGGCTCCGTTCGGACCCAGGAGTCCGACGATTTCGCCCTGGGACACCGCGATAGCCACGTCGTGCACTACCTTACGCTTCCGATATATCTTCACCAATCCTTCGGCCTGCAGGTGGCTTCTCTCCGGGAGCGTGGCTTGCCGAGAGGGGGCGGACAGGCTCTTGGTCAGCCTCTCTCGCAGGACCTGCACCAAGCCACGTAGCTCCTCTTGGAGAACGGATTTCTGTGGTTTCATCTCTACCCACAGAGAAGGTTCGACGCAGAGGCGTTTCCACCCCTCGTTCGGCGGATCGCGCCGGGCTACTCCATACGCTTCCAGCCGGGCGATCACCTGTCCCTCCAAGTAGCCGCCGACGGACTCACCCTCACCGGGAGGGACCGGAAAGCCAGAACGGTTGGAGCGCGCGCTCGTGCTTTCGTACACGTCGAGGACTGAGGCCACCCACTCACCTCGGTCGGCGTTACCGTCTTCATCGGCGCGGTGCAGCAGCTCCAGGAGGGCCACCGTGAGCGAGAGGTCAGCGGGACCGAGTCCTCGCAGCCAAACCAGCAGCTGGTCGTAGGTCATCGGGTGGCGTGACGGCGACGATTGGAGCGCGCCTGAAGGGCTGGACCGACGACCAAGATTTCAGAACGGACCTGTGGGCTGGGGGCACGGGTCGGTTTTCCCATTACCCCAGTAGTGATCACGGAGTCTGCACCGGCCGTGTCGCCCGGCGCGGTGATGCTGTCCGATGGTATTCCAATCAAGGTCGGTTTGGCGTGGGTTCCTTCGATCTGTCCTCTCACTTCCATTTTCGCGATCGCGCCATCGTCCAGTTCGAGCGTAATGGCAGCCGCTGTCACGTAATGGATGCTGAGACGCCGCTCCCCTCGATCGCGGTCAGAATCGTTGGGCTCGATCCGATAAAACGACCGCGCTTCACCAACCGCCATCAGCCGCTCGATACGGTACTGTTCGCCCACAGAATCTGGTGCTGCGATCCCGGGTAGGGAGTCCTTAGCAACGCGCGTGAACATCGCGATGATCGTGTCTCCTTCCATCCAGTCTGTGCGCGCAAACGGTGGGGTATCAGGGGTGTTCAAGGAGTCCCTCGTGGCCGATTTGGCTCTGGCTGATCCGGTAGCGTTGATGCGTTCGAGCACCTCCCCAGGCGCGAACATGTCCAGGGAATCGGCCACGATCTCGAAGCCGTCTGCCATCCCCATCGGTCGTGAGCGGTCCGCCTTTGTAGGCGGGGGTTCCACGGGTGGAGGGGAATCGGGAACGACTACCTCGTGCGTAATCGGCACGGCGACCAGGCGGTTCATTATCCCATCGGTGAAGAAAACCCGTACCAAGGGCGCCTCTAGACGAAGACCTTCTGCGGTGAGGACGGCGTGGTGCCGTGCCTCGACCTCCTCCACCAAATCTCCGGGCAGTGCTGCCGTGATGACCTCCGCCTTGATCTCCCTGCCGTTGAGGATCATGAGGGCGTTGGCCATGAGCCGCAGGTTTCCAGCCGCCTGATCGTACTCGACGGAATCGCCGAAGGCCTGGAGATCGTTACGGTAGATCTCCACCTGCCCCCTCGCGCGGAAAAGGCTATCTCCCTCGAGCAGGATTAGGTCTGCGGCAACGTTGTAGGGTACGCGGGACGTATCCCCACCCGTGCGTGCCGCCACACTGCCAGCGCTCATGTAGAGACGCGCGGTCGGGCGTCCCCCGCGGACGTTCAACTGGGATGGTACCCGGTCGGCATCCGCGCGGTCGTAGATCATCTCCTCCCCCCTGACGGTTGAGCTGTCCACCTTCTGAAGCAGCTCCGAATTTCCGCTGGTCTGGAGGCGTCCAACGCCCGTGAAATATTCGGCGGTCTGTGCGGTCATTCGCCGGTCTGTATCCTCGAACCGTACATTCCCGAGGAGCTGAACGTAGTTGGACGACTGGAATGACGCGGCGCTGTCGGCCCGGATCCGGACCCCGTCGGGGCACACCAGATTGGGGGTGCTCACGTACGTGATCGGGCCACTGTCCGAATCGATGATGCGCAGGTTCCCCGACCCCTCGACGAACTTGCATCCCTGCTGTGCACCCACGTCGTCGACCGACACGATCCCGCACGCGGCCACGAGTGCCAGTATCCGCTTCACGCCCATTAGCCGCCGATGTCCGTGGACCCACGGATGTTGCATACCTGCAAATCGCGAAACTCCACGTCTGACCGGAAGCACGTACCACGGGTGACCTCGCCATCGTGCCAGTAGGTGGCCGAAGACTCGCTCCAGATCTTCTGATCGACGGGGTTGTAGTAAAGCTCTTCGCTCTCCACCCGTCGGTCCTCAGCCGGCATGATAAGTACCACGTTGCCCTGGGCGTGCATCTGTTGGGAATATTGATCGTAGCGACCCTGGTCGGCAGTAACCGTGGCCCGCACGTCGCCCTGGTCGGTGTGGATCACCATGTTCACTCCCCTCATGTACACGAAGGTGGAGTCGTCGAAGAAATAGGCCGTGTCGGCGTCAATCACCCCGGACTTCACTCCGTTCGTGGTAAGGATGGTCTTTGTTTCGTAGCCAACCATGTCGGAGTCCATCGCGAGCAGGTTATCGCTCGCCACGGGGGTTGCGGGCGCGTCCCCGCAACCAGCCCCGAGCAGAGCGATGCCCCCCCATCCGACTAAGTGCTTTATCTTATTATATAACAACATGGTACTATCTTTGATCTGAGAATACAGTAGAGGTGAGAGGCTCCCACGGTCGTTACGGTTTCGTCCGCCACCGAAAGAGACGGGTAGCCTTCACCCACCATCAGTCTTCTACCCGCAGAATGAACTTCCGTCCCAGAACTCCGCCAGGATGGAAGGAGACGTCGCCGATCCGGCTGACAGCGGTTGTTCCCACTCGGAGTATCTGCAGGCCATCGGCCAGCAGTAGCACCGGGTGCCTCACCCGCTCAACTTCGCTCACGCTCGTACTCCTCGAGCAGCCCATCCCACTCTCCGCGAGCGATGAGAAGCGCGCGACAGAATTCACGAGCTGCTCCTTCCCCGCCCCGGCTACGCGCGCACCAGTGCGCGAGACGAGCGACTTCGGGCTGGGCGTTGGCGACCGCCGCCCGCAGCCCGACGCGCCGGAAGACCCCCAGGTCGGGGAGGTCGTCGGCCATCATGGCGGTCTCCTCCCAGGACGTCCCGGTTCGGGCCAGTATCCCCTCGACTAGAGGGATCTTGCGAGCGTCAGCGGCCTGGTGGCACTCCGCTACACTGAGCTCCCGTGCCCTGAGCTCAGTGGCATCCGAGAAGCGACCGGAGACGAAAGCCACCTGGATGCCAGCTCTTTGGAGAAGCTTGATTCCGAGTCCATCCTGTATATCAAAACGCTTGAACTCGACAGCACCACCGCCCGGGATGGTGCCCAGATGTATGCTTCCATCCGTGAGCACGCCGTCCACATCGAAAATTACCAGACGGACACCGCGTGCCCGAGCCTCCCCGAGGTCACGTTCCCACATTCTCTGGGTCATGGGAGGGTGGCTGGCTACCCGGGTCAGTCCGGAGCAGTGGTCGTGGTGCCGTGCGCGGCAGTGCGTGTAGCGGCGAGGTTATGGCGGATTGCCAGGACCTCCTCGAGCAGTGCTGACAGTTGGTCCAGCCTCAGCATGTTGGTCGCGTCCGATGGCGCTGCCTCTGGTCGTGGATGGACCTCCAGGAAGAGCCCATCGCACCCTGCTGCTACAGCCGCGCGCACCAGGGCGGGGATGTGCTCGGGGTCACCCCCGCTCGAGCCCGATTTCCTACCGGGTCGCTGTACAGAATGTGTTCCGTCGAAGATCGCTGAGCAGTTGCACGCCCCGCGTATGCGGGCGAAGGAACGCATGTCCACGATAAGGTCTCCGTAGCCGAATGCGGCTCCCCGCTCGGTGACGGCCACTTCCGTCGCGCCGGCTTTGCGCGCTTTGTCCACCGCTGCAGCCATGTCCTCAGGCGCCATCCACTGGCCCTTTTTGATATTGACCGCCTTCCCAGTCTGGCCCGCGGCGACTACCAGGTCAGTCTGGCGGCTCAGAAAGGCCGGCACTTGAAGTACATCCACCACACGCGCGGCGCGATCTGCTTGTTCGGGTTCGTGCACGTCCGTGAGCAGCGCCAGCCCGGTTGCGTCCCGAACCCGAGCCAACTGCTGTAGCCCCTTCTCCAGACCTGGCCCCCGAGTAGAGTCCAACCGAGAGCGGTTAGCCTTGTCGAATGAAGCCTTGAACATCAACGGTAGGTCTAACTCATTGCTCAGTCTGGCCAGCACCTGTCCCACCTCGAGGTTGAGGGCGTCCTCCTCTAGGAGACAGGGACCCGCAATCACGGTGAAGCGATCGAACAGGATCAATCGGCGGCCCCGATCGCCGCTCCGGTTTCCTGGTCCACCAGTCCGGCGTGGCGGGCGGCCGCCTCAATAAACGAAGCGAACAGGGGCGCCGGAGCCAAGGGTCTGCTCTTGAGTTCGGGATGGAACTGGCAGGCGACAAACCAACTGAGCGACGCGATCTCGATTACCTCGACGAGCTTCCCGTCGGGCGAGGTGCCGCTGACCGCCATACCATCCGCCTCGAACCGCTCTCGGTACCAGTTGTTGACCTCGAAGCGGTGGCGATGTCGCTCACTGATCTCGAGAGACCCGTAAATTGCAGCGGTACGGGAGCCCTCGCGGAGCAGCGCCGGGTACGCTCCCAACCGCATTGTGCCCCCCTTGGCAGTTACGTTGCGCTGTGAGTCCATCAGGCAGATGACCGGGTCGGGAGATTCCTCGGAAAACTCTGAGGAATCGGACCCACTGAGTCCTACCACGTTGCGCGCGAACTCGATCACCGCGCACTGCAGACCAAGGCAGATCCCGAAGAACGGCAGGTCATGCTCGCGCGCCCATGAGACTGAGGACAACATGCCTTCGATACCGCGCGGCCCGAACCCTCCGGGTATTAGGAGACCGTTGTATGCCTGCAACTGTTCGGCGTCCGTGTCATGCTCGAACTGCTCGCTCGAAAGCCAGTCAATCTTGACTCCAACGTTGTTGGCGATACCACCGTGGATGAGGGCCTCCTGCACAGACTTATATGAGTCTACCAGGTCTGTGTACTTGCCCACTACGGCGATGCGCACGGAGCTCCGCTCAGGATGCTTCACTCGCTCCACCATTAGCGTCCACGGGCCCAAGTCGGGCGCGGACGCGTCGAGGCCGAGTCGTTCCAGAACGACATCGTCCAGACGCTGCCGGCGGAACGAGAGCGGGACCTCATAGATGGTCTCCACGTCACGGGCCTCGATCACGGCATCCACTGAAACGTTGGTGAAGAGGGCGATCTTGCGGCAGATGTCTTCGTCCAGCGCCCGCTCGGTACGGCAGATCACCACGTCGGGCTGGATCCCGATCTCCATTAGTTCCCGCACCGAATGCTGGGTGGGCTTGGTCTTCAGTTCGCTAGCTGCAGCTATGTACGGCACCAGTGTCAGGTGTATGAAGACGACGTGCTCCCGCCCGACCTCCTGGCGGAACTGTCGAATCGCCTCCAGGAAGGGCAAACTCTCGATGTCGCCCACCGTGCCGCCGATCTCGGTGATGACCACGTCGTGGCCATCGGAAAGCCTGCGGATGGCGCCCTTGATCTCGTCAGTGATGTGGGGGATAACTTGGACGGTAGATCCCAGGTAGTCACCCCGCCGCTCTTTATTGATGACGTTCTGGTAGATACGCCCACTGGTAATATTATTGGCCTGGGAGAGGGGGCGGTCGATGAAGCGTTCGTAGTGCCCCAGATCCAGGTCGGTCTCGGCACCATCGTCGGTGACGTATACCTCTCCGTGCTGGAAAGGAGAGAGCGTTCCCGGATCGATGTTGATGTACGGATCGAATTTCTGGAGAGTCACCTCCAAGCCCCGCTCCTTGAGCAGCCGTCCCAGCGAGGCCGCAGCGATTCCCTTTCCCAGGGACGACACCACCCCTCCGGTAACGAATACGTACTTGGTAGTGCGTTCGCTGCGTTCGGTCATTTGCTGTTCGTAGTAGTGAAGGGTTGTGAGTCCCCTAGATTGACCAGGTGCTTCTCCAGCCGCACCACGTCGGCTGGTGTATCTACTCCCGAGTCGGCGGATTCTACCACCGCCACACCGATGCGCAGCCCTGCTTCCAGTGGGCGTAGTTGCTCCAGCCCCTCCAGTCCTTCCAGCGGTGAGGGAGCCAGCTTTGCCCAAGCGCCCAGCGCATCCCGGGTGAAGGTGTATATCCCGATGTGGCGCAGGAACCGCTCCTGCTCCATCTCCTCCCGGGTAGGCTTACCATCCTGTTTGTACGGAATCTGAGAGCGGGAAAAGTAGAGAGCCTGTCCGTTCCTAGCACGGACTACCTTGACCACCGAGGGATCCTTGCGGGCGTACTCGTCCAGTACGGGTGTAGCGCAGGTGCCCACCTCCCAACCCTCGTCGCTAACCAGCCTAACCGCCGCGGAAAGCTGTATCTCCTCGAGCAGAGGCTCGTCACTCTGAATGTTTGCGATGATCGCGAAATCACGGTACTCCTCCCGCGCCGCCACCTCGGCCACCCGGTCGGTACCAGACGGGTGTGCGGTCGAGGTCATCTCCACCGGAGCCCCGAACGCGCGGCATACCTCTGCAATCTCTTCAGAGTCGGTGGCGACCACCACGAGGTCAAGGACTGCAATCCTTTCGACTCGGCGCCAAACCCACTCGATAAGAGGGCGGCCGAGGATCGGGTAAAGCGGTTTGTTGGGGAGTCGGGTTGAGCACAGCCGGGCCGGGATGATCCCCAGGACACCTGTGCTCACCGGACCTCGAGAGGCCCGCAACCGGGGCGCACGGAAGACGTTACCACGCCCGTCAACGTATTCCCGGATTGTAACTGGGGTCAAGCGAGACTTAAACGGCGAGGAAATTTTTGAGCAGCTCTTCACCGCGCTCCCCGAACAGCGATTCCGGATGGAACTGGACTCCGAAGACCGGGAAGCGGCGGTGCCGCACCGCCTGCACTTCGTCTTCTTCGCCCGGTAGGTCGGTCCAAGCAATCGCCTCCAGCTCACCGGGGAGGGATGCAGGGTCCGTGACTAGGGAATGATATCGAGCCACCGTAAAGGGCGAAGGGAGGCCAGCCAGAATAGCTTCGCCACCGTGGCGGACCGGTGCCGTCTTCCCGTGCATGATATGTTTCGCCCGCACGGTACGTCCGCCGAATGCCTCACCGATAGCCTGATGGCCCAGGCACACGCCCAGCGTTGGGATCTCGGGTCCTAAGGCGCGAACCAGCTCCACGCTCACCCCCGCTTCCCTAGGCGTGCAGGGGCCGGGCGAGACCACGATTCGGCTCGGCGCTAGCGAGCGGATCTCTTCAACCGTGCGTTCGTCGTTCCTTACCACGACGGGATCGGAGCCCAGTGCTCCAAGCGCCTGGACGAGGTTGAACGTAAACGAGTCGTAGTTGTCGAGGACCAGAATCACGGGCTTATAAGGTAGCGTAGGGGCTGGGGTCGGCGGATTTCGGGGCGCGATGTGGCAAGTTTAAAGTATCTTACAGCACTTGCCCTTATCCGTCAGGAGGCCTGGTATCCCCCCGGGGGGTTATCTTTCCCCACTCGCGTCCGTCTTTGTGGTCCGCCTTCCCTCGTTTCGCCCCAGCATGATGATAGCTTCCCTCTCCACTCGTGCCCGACACCGGTGCTCCCCTCTGGTGGCGGTCGCCGCGCTGTGTGCCTGGAGCTGCGCCGAGCCTGACGCAGCGTCGTTGGAACGAAGCCGGCCCCGCGTTGTAGCGTCGATCTTTCCGCTGCGCGACCTTACTGCCCTGGTCGCAGGGACCGACCTGACGGTCGATGTGCTGGTGCCCCCCCGAGCCGATCCTGCCACGTTTGAGCCGTCACCAAGGCAGCTTCGCGAGATCACCGGTGCGCGCCTGTTCATCCTGGTTGGGGGTGGCATAGACGACTGGTCCCAGGCCGTGCTGGAGGGAACCGAGGGCATACTACGTCTGGGCCTGAACGATGGGCTCACTCTTCGTAAAGGGGGCGAGGGTACCGGTGACCCCCACGTTTGGCTGGATCCCCTCATAGTGCGGGATGCATGGCTGCCCAGGATCGTAGCCGCCTTGGTCGCAGCGCGCCCAGACGCCGAGGATAGATTGGAGGCTCGCGGTCGGGTCGTGGCCGATTCCCTTACCGAGCTCGACTCCTGGATGTCCACCCGGCTTGCCCCTGTCCGCGGCAGGGGGTTCGTGTCCACTCATTCTGCTTGGAAATACCTGGCTGCGCGTCACGGAATTACGGAATTGGGCACAGTCTATGACAGCCCCGGACAGGAGCCTTCCGCACGGGCGCTCGCTGACCTGGTCGATCAGGCTCGCACGGCTGGTGTTAGCGCTGTATTCACCGAGCCCCAGCTCGGCGATACCGGGGCCAGGGCCCTTGCCGGCGAATTGGGTGTGCCGGTCTACGTACTCGATCCGCTCGGGGGTTTCGGGTTGGACGGGCGTGATAGCTATTTTAAAATGATGCGCTTCAACACCATGCAGATAGCTCGTGCGCTCGGTGGAAAACGATGAGCATTACCCCAGCCGTGCTGGTGCGGGATCTCGTCTTCGCCTACGACCGCGACGAGGCTGTCCTCCGGGGTGCGACCTTCACGGTCCAGGTCGGGTCCTTCACGGCTCTGATCGGTCCGAATGGTGCGGGCAAGAGTACGCTCCTCAGGGTCCTACTTGGTCTACTAAGGCCCGGTAGCGGCGTCGTCCAAGTGTTTGGGGGTCCTCCTGGTGACCGATCCCGCCCGATTGGCTATGTGCCTCAGCGTGTCCGGCTGCCGGCAGGTTTCCCCCTCTCGGTCGCTGAGGTTGTGTTGATGGGGCGCTACGGTAAGCTCGGGCTCATGCATAGCCCCAAGGACGCCGACAGGGTGCACGTCGCGGAAGCTCTCGTACGGGTGGGGATGGATGGGAAAGCGAACCGGCGGTTTGGCGAGCTGTCGGGTGGCCAGCAGCAGCGCGTGCTGATCGCTCGGGCGCTCGTGGGCGAACCGCTGTTGCTTCTCCTGGACGAACCGACTGCGGGGCTCGACCCCGCTGTTCGAGCCCGCTTCTACGCCTTGGTGTGCGATCTCCAGAACAGTCATGGGCTCACGGTGTTGTGTGCCTCCCACGATCTCGAGGCATTGTCGGAGCACGCCGATAGGCTTGTACTGCTCGACGGCGATGTACGCACGGAGGGTCCACCGAGCGTAGTCTTGGAGAGCTCAGCCCTGGCCCGTTGTTATGAGTTCCCGGCACCGCATGACCACACCTAGATACCGTGACTGACTTCCTCGCGTATGGCTTTGTCCAGCGGGCTCTCATCACGGGTGTCCTGCTCGGGGTCAGCTGTGCGGTTTTGGCGTTCTTCGTTGTGCTTAGGAGGATGGCCTTCATCGGGGTGGGAATTTCGCACGCGGCACTGGGTGGAGTGGCGCTCGGAGTCGTGCTCGGAATTTCGCCCATGCTTGCCGCCACGGTCTTCTCCGTTGGTGTCGCCTGGGTGATCGGGTGGATTGCAGCGCGCGGACGGATCTCAGAAGACACCGCCATCGGCGTTTTTTTTCCTACCACCATGGCTCTGGGTGTCGCACTCATCAGTCTCTCGCCCACCTACCGGCAGGACCTAATGGGCTACCTGTTCGGGAACATCCTTGCGATACGGCCCTCGGACGTGTGGGTTCTGGCATCCTTGGCCACGGTCTCGCTAGGGATCCTCACTCTCTTCTTTAAGGAGTTCCTCTTCCTCGGGGTGGACGAGGAGGCAGCGCGGGCGGCTGGGATCCCTGCCGAAGCATTACGTTATCTGCTCTTGACGGTGCTTGCGGTAACCGTCGTGGCATCGATGAAGC
Source organism: Gemmatimonadales bacterium UBA2988 (assembly GCA_002346665.1). Classification (GTDB taxonomy): domain Bacteria; phylum Gemmatimonadota; class Gemmatimonadetes; order Longimicrobiales; family Gaopeijiaceae; genus UBA2988. The sequence goes on along the minus strand of DEAG01000005.1, from coordinate 135,306 downwards.
TCGTGGGAATCGTGCTAGTGTCGGCGTTCCTGGTCATTCCGGCGGCGACCGGTCAAGCCGTCGCCAGTTCGACTCACGGCATGCTTACGGTGGCGATCGTGTCCTCCCTGGTGTCGGTGGTGGGAGGGCTATGGTTGTCCTGGCTGTGGAACCTCCCCTCGGGTGCTTCGATCGTCCTGCTGGCTGCCACACTCTTCTTTTTAGCTTTCCTGGCCGGACGTAGGCGGGGTCGGTGAGGGCGCGCTAGTAGTCCACCGGTCGCAGGTAGAATTCGCCAATCGCGCTCGTGGAAAGGATTGCTACCGTGGGAAGCTCTCGTTTCCAATGGGTTGCGCTCAGCCGCTGCCACACCAAACTGACTTCTTCACGGTCGAACCCCATCGATACCAGATCTTCCACCCCTAATCCCCGCAGGAGCCAGTGTAGGATGGGATCTGCCCTGGCGTACCCGATCCCCATCTCGCTTTCGTCGGTCACCCCCACTACTAGATCGGCTGTGGGTGGCTTTTCCACGAGCTCCGCCGGAACGCCCATGTGGCGTGCCAGCGCCCACACCTGGGTCTTGAACAGGTCGCCCAGCGGGTTGATTGGGGGCGAGTCGTCAGCGTGCCAGGTGAAGTAGCCGAGCAGCCGTTCGCTCTTGTTACCGGTCCCTAGCGGAAGCGCCTCAAGACGGGCTGCCTGATCAAACAGAATGACAGCGCGGAGGCGGGCCATCAAGTTTCCCTTACGTGCAGGAGAAATGTCCGGCTCGTGTTTTGAAACGTAGGCGTCGATGGGGCCCGTGATCTCGATGGTGCGTTCTTCCACGCCGGCCGCTGCTAGGGCGAGTGCAGCGTGTTCTAGGCTGTCCGCGCTCGAGGTGGCGTAGGGTAGGCGAAAGCCGTACACATTCTGTGGCCCCAAGGCCCGTGCAGCGAGAAACAGGGAAAGCGCGGAGTCCACTCCCCCGGAAACCCCCACCACCACCCCGGCGAAACCACGTCGCCGGTGGACCTCCTCACGGATGAACTCCAGCAGTGTGTGCTCCACCAAGTCTAAGTCCAGATCCATGACCGAAGAGTCGTGGGGTTCGGTAGGGGAAGTACCGTGCCCACGGATCCCACCGAACGGCACCGGTTCCGATACCGGGACAGCCCCGCTGTCGCTCAGTGCTTCGTTCTCGTCACCTGGTGACTCCGGGAGCGCGTGATCGAGTGCATGAGCACGGGCCTCCTCCAGTGCACGCAGCAGGTGCGGGAGCATCTGTTCCAAGTCGGCCAAGAGAGGACTATCCAGGTGCGCGCGCGCGCGCACCCTTCCATCCAGTAGTGCTGTCACCACGCTTTCCTCGAAGAGAGGGCCGCGCGCGAGCACGCTCCCATCTGGTGCCACAGCGAGCGATCCACCTGGGAAGAGCTTGCCTCCCTCAGACCCCACCAACTGAGAGACCGCCACGAAGACTCCGTGCTCGGCCGCAACTGCAGGCGCCAGCGCCTCCCACCGATCCAGGTTGCCGGGCTGTCCGCTCTCGTGCGGTGAAAAATCACGTGCCGGGGATGCGCTCACGACGAGCAGGAGTTCCGCGCCCGCCAGAGCCAGTATAGTCGCGGGAAGGGAATGCCACATCTCTTCGCACACGAGCATCCCCATGCGACCGAATCGGGTGTCGAAGGCCCGCAGCTGGGTGCCGGTCTCTACGAAACGAGCTTCGTCGAAGACACCGTAGGTAGGGAGGAACATCTTGCGGTGGACGTGAACCACCGTCCATCCCGTGCTGTCCGGAGTTAGGTACACGGCCGCCGCGTAGATGCGTCCACGCCAGCGCTCATAGAAGCCGAGCACAACATCGCAGGCATTCACAGGCGGTGTTCCCAGGCGTGTCGCGACCTCCTCAGCTCCCAGGGCAGCTTCGGCCACTCCCCCCTCGAGGAAATAGCCAGACAGGCAGGCCTCCGGGAACACGAGCAGGTCGTGGTCCGGTCCTGCGTCCACGATCCGCTTTCGGACAACCGAAAGGTTAGCCTCGGTGTTACCCTTGGCAGGTTTGAACTGGACCAGCCCAACCCGTAGCGGAGGGCGTTCTTGGCTCGAGCTCATTGACCGACGATCAGGAGGAGGGCCCGAGCCCCGTGCCCGCGCCCACCGAGTCAGCCCTTCCGCGGGCGCCCGGTCGCGGTAACATAACCCGTTCCCGGGCGCACATCTTCCCTTCCGAAGATCCGGCGGGGATACGGTCCCCTCTCCTGGGAACGCGCCCCCTCGCCCGGTGTTGTATTCCGGAGGCTCACGCTCTCGGTCCAGGGAACACCGCATGTCACGTAGGCTCGTCTTCCTCTCGCTCGCTCTTGCCCTTTCCCTTCCGCTCCGCGCCGGGGGACAGAAAGTCACGCCGGAGCCCCAGGTCGGTGCCGCCGAAGGGGGTGTGGAAGCCGCCGTATTCATGAGGGCGATGGAGTACATCGCCGGGGCTCAGAAAGTCACGCCGGAGCCCCAGGTCGGTGCCGCCGAAGGGGGTGTGGAATCTGCCATATTCATGAGGGCGATGGAGCACATCCGCAACCTGCACATGCAGTCGTACAACGACTCGACCTTGTGGACGCGGGCGCTTGACGGGCTAATCGGTAAATTGGACGCTCGCCGCCTGCACATGCAGTCGTACAACGACTCGACCTTGTGGACGCGGGCGCTTGACGGGCTAATCGGGGAGCTGGACGATCCGTACGCCTCTGTCTTCACACCGTCCGAAGTGGAGGACTTCCGGGAGGAGACCACCGGAGACTACGCCGGGATCGGCATCTCGATCAGCCAACTGAACGACGTTGTCACGGTCACCTCAGTGTTCCGCGGCACTCCAGCTTTCCAAGCGGGCCTCCAAGTCGGCGACGTGATCGTTGGCGTGAACCAGAACGACGCCACTACCTGGAACACGGCGATGGCGTCGGACAGCATCCGCGGCCCGGTCGGTACCGTGGTCGACGTGCGCATCGTACGTGAGGGAATACGTCAACCGATCGTGTTCACGATGCAGCGGGACTCTGTGCATGTGGCTTCGGTCCATTCCGACATCTTGCCCGACAACATCGGGTATGTCGTGATCGATCGGGTCGCCCGCAACTCCGCGCGGGAAGTCATGCAGGCCATCGACTCCCTCGCGCAAACCAGCGGTGTCATTATAGACCTGCGTAGGAACCCAGGTGGTTACCTGGACGAGTCCCTCAAGATGTCGGACGTATTCCTCGGGCGCGGCACTCTGTTGGCCTCCACCCGTGACCGTGGATCCAGTCGTACGCCTGGACAGATCAGCGAGGAATCGTATAGGGGTCGCGCGCGGGCCCGGATCCCTGACAAGCCCATCATCATTCTGGTGGATCGCTTCACTGCTTCAGCCGCTGAGATCGTGACGGGTGCGCTCCAGGATAACGACCGGGCGCTCGTGCTCGGTGAACGCACCTTCGGCAAGGGCATCGTACAGTCTGTGGTCGATCTGCCCTTTGGTAGGAAGCTCCGCATCACCACAGGGAGTTGGCACACGCCGCTCGGGCGCTCCCTGCACCGATACCGTGACCCCGGTGGAAATCCACTGCCCGAGAATCTCGACACACTCCCAACCGTCCGCACGTCCGGTGGACGCATGCTCAGGAATGGTGGGGGAATCTTCCCGGACCTGGCGGTCGAAACGGACACCCTCGGACTAGTCGAGCGCGAGCTAATCTCAACCGCGAACGACAGGGAGGTGCCGTTGGCGACCCGGGAAGCCGAGGTGTCTTTTGCCCGTGCCAAGGTGCTCCGCGAAGCTGGTCAGCCACCGGGTGTAGATGACGCCACAATACAGGACTACCTCAGCAACCTCGAGGCCGCCGGTCTTCCTTCGGAACTGGTTGATCGGCCCGCCGTTCGTAGTTTTCTGCGTTGGCGGCTGAGGGTAAGGGTGGCCGATCGTATGGAGGATGTTGCTGCCGCAACAGTAGCGCGCATGGAGCGGGACCGAGTACTATCCCGAGCGGTCGAGCTCATGCGTGAAGCCGCTACCCAGGCAGACCTTTTCGATGCTGCCGCACTGGCGAAAGAGAACGACACGGGTGTGACCACCTCCGCCGGTGCGATTCCGCGATAGGCTCCGGGTCCGGCTGAGGACCTGAACCCTCACCCGCGCGGATGATAGCGACGATGAATATCCTTGAGGTGCTGGCGGTTGAGGTGGGTGTAGATCTGGGTGGTGGCGATGTCGGCGTGCCCGAGCAACTCCTGCACCGAGGCAAGGTCAGCCCCTCCCTCCAATAGGTGGGTGGCGAATGTATGGCGCAGAGTGTGGGGGGACACTACCCGGACGATCCCGGTCCGGCGGCATGCCTCGCGCACAATCCCCCACACTGCCTGCCGTGACAGGGAGCCTCCTCGCATATTGAGAAATGCACGGTCACTCCCCTCGCCCCGCTCGAGTCCGGGACGCACGTCCCGCAGGTAACGGGACAGTGCTCGTGCAGCTGGCCTCCCCATGGGTACGAGCCGCTCCTTAGAGCCCTTTCCGAACACTAGACAGATGTTTTGCTCGGTGTCGATTGCGCTCAGGGCGAGTCCCGCTATCTCGGACACACGCATACCGGTGGCGTAGAGGACCTCCAGGATGGCCCGGTCCCGCCAGTGCAACGGGTGGTCCGGGTCGGGCGAGTCGAGCAACTGCTCCACCTCCTCCCTGGAGAGCACGACCGGCAGTTGCTGTCCCACGCGTGGCGACTCCAGCCGCTCGGTCGCGTCCACCTCGACCACACCCTCACCCAGCAGGAACCCCCAATAGGTACGCAGTGATGACTGGGCGCGGCGGATCGAGGTGGCCGCAAGTCCGCGGTCCTTGAGGTGGAAGACGTACTCGCGGAGATCTGCGTGGCGGGCTGCCTCGGGACCGCGGAGACCGCGGGCGATCAAGAACTGGGAGAGCCCGCGCAAGTCACGGACGTAAGCTGCCACGGTTTGTTCCGATAGCCCGCGCTCGAACGCCAGGAAGTCGGCAAACTCCTCTGACCTGAAAGCCATGTCCACGGTTTCGGCCATCGGTGCTGCAGACTCAGGTCGGATCTTGGTGGCGGTGCCGGCGGGTTTGCCACCACCAGAGCCCGGCGCCACTTAATACAACCAAAGCGATCACCATAAGCGCGAGGTTGGCCTGATCCATCCATTTCTTGATCTCGTGGAGGTGGCTCCCCGCTGTGCTGCCGAGCCACACGAGGGTGCCATACCAGATCGCGGAGGCCGTAGCGACCGGGGGCACCACCTTCCACCAGCTGAGACGACTGACCCCGGCCGAAGCTGGGACCATTGCTCTGAGACCGGGGAGGAAGCGTGCAAGGAAGATGGCTACCACCCCCCACTCCTGGTGGAATCGGCGCATGTGCTCCAGTTGCTGGTGGTTAAGGAGGAGGCGCCCCCACCCGTGCTGGAAGAACGAAGGTCCGTAAGCCAGGCCGATCCAGTAGACGAGTAGCGCGGACACGACGTTGGCGCTCCAGGTGGTCAGGAACACGACTGGTGCGTCCAGGCCCCCCACTTCGGACAGGAAGCCCCCCAGAAGAACGAAAGTGTCGGCGGGTATCAGAGGGACGATGTTCTCGAGGGCTGAGCCTGTCCCCAGAATGAGGTAGATCAGAAAGGGGGGGAACCCCATCAAGAAACCGAGAGCTCCGTCCAAGTCAGACGGCCAGGGCGCCCCCGCCCCCAACTGTAAAATCATGGGGCTTCCTGATCGAGTCGACCAGACCTACGGCGTGGACCGCCAGTCCTTCCCCGGCGCCGATCCACCCCATGCCTTCGTTGGATTTGCCCTTCACCGAGACGAAGTTCGGTCCGACCCGGAGCAGCTCCCCAAGCCGCGCGCGCATGGCGGGAACGTGTGGGCCTATCCTGGGCGTCTCACAGATCACCGTGACGTCGACGTTCACGACCTGGTAGTTTAACCCCTCCAGCTCCACCACCGACTGTCGCAAGAGCTCCATAGAGTCGGCGTCCTTCCAGAGTTCGTCCCCGGCCGGGAAGCGTGAACCCACATCGCCCACCCCCACCGCACCCAACAACGCGTCGATCATGGCATGAGCAACTGCGTCGCCGTCGGAGTGACCGGCCAGGCCCGGGTGCCCGGGGATGGTCACACCACCCAAGACGAGGGGGCGTCCTGCCTCGAAGCGGTGTGAGTCGTACCCTATGCCGACGCGCATGTTTGGGCCGCCGTCACGCCCCGTCCCAGCGACGGATGGCGAGACAGACGTTGTGTCCTCCGAATCCGAAGGAGTTGCTCAGGGCGAACCGCACCGACCTTTCCCGCATCCCACCATGGGCGTAGTCCAGGTCACAGGTAGGATCGGCCTCGCTGAAATTGATGGTGGGCGGGATCGTTCCCTCCCGGCACACCAACGTCGTGACGATGGCCTCGACTCCACCGGCCGCGCCCAATAGGTGGCCGGTCATGGACTTGGTAGATCCCACCACGCAACGGTAGGCAACCTCACCCAGCACAGCCTTGATTGCGCTGGTCTCGTTGGTGTCGTTCATCGGCGTTGACGTGCCGTGGGCGTTGATGTAGTCCACCTCGTCTGGCGCGGCCCCTGCATCCTCCAGCGCGAGCCGCATGGCGTGCTGAGCACCACGGCCTTCAGGTGCGGGCGATGTTACGTGATATGCGTCGCCGGATAGTCCGCACCCTGCGATTTCCCCATGGATGACCGCACCCCGAGCCCGTGCGTGGTCAAGACTCTCGAGGACGAGAGCTCCCGCACCCTCTCCTATCAGGAAACCGTCTCGGTGGGCGTCGAAAGGACGGCTCGCCCTTTCCGGGTCGTCGTTGCGCGTGGTCATCGCCTTCATCGAGGCAAAACCCGCGACAGTAAGGGGGGTGATGGTAGCTTCAGCCCCCCCCGCGATCATTACGTCGGCGTCCCCACGTTGGATGTAGCGTAATGCGCTGCCGATAGCGTGCGCGCTCGAAGCACAAGCCGAAACGGTGGCGTAGTTGGGGCCCTGGGCTCCGAATCGGATAGAGATCAGCCCCGCCGCGATGTCTGGGATGAACATCGGGATGAAGAAGGGACTCACACGCTTGGGGCCTTTCGCCGCCAAGATTCGGGCGTTTTCCTCGAGGGTCGAGATTCCCCCGATCCCACTTCCGAACACCACCCCGAATCGTTCCGGCCGTATGTCGGTGGGGTTCTTCCCCCATCCGGCATCGTGCATGGCCTGGTCGGCGGCCGCGATCCCGAATTGAGAATACCGGTCGAAGCGGCGAGCATCCTTCGGGTCTAGGTAAGGGGTAGGATCGAATCCCTTCACCTCGGCTGCGACACGGGTAGGGTAGTCCTCCGTGGCCTCGAAGTGCGTGATCAGCGCCCCCCCGCTCTTCCCCGCCAGAAGGGCCTGCCAGCTCGACAGGACGTCGTTTCCCACAGGAGTGACCATGCCGATTCCCGTGACCACGACCCGCTGGCCCGCGGGGCGTGTACTTCGACTCATCCGCTCGGTTTCCTCCCGGTCACTCTTCGGCGGCCTGGCTATGCTTCTTCAGGTAGGAGATGGCGTCACCCACCGTCCGCATCTGCTCAGCGTCCTCGTCGGGGATGTCGATGCCGAACTCTTCCTCGAAGGCCATGACCAGCTCGACCGTGTCAAGCGAATCGGCGCCCAGGTCTTCGACGAAGGAGGCGTCGTCCGTAACCTTCTCTGGTTCGACGCCCAGCTCGTTGATGATGATTTCCTTCACCCGGGATTCGGTCGTTTCCGCCATTGTGTTTCCCCTTTTTGCTAAGTTCAGTCTGTTCGAGGATCAGTAGGTGACGTCCCGCTAGAGTGCGATGTGCACGAGACGCCCACTACATGACCATTCCACCGTCTACAGAAACGGTCTGGCCGGTAATGTATCGCGCCCACGGTCCGGCTAGAAAGCGAGCTACCCCGGCGACGTCCTCGGGCTCCCCGAGTCGACCGAGCGGGATCAACTCCACGAGCCCGTCCACCACCCCCTCCCCGAGGCTAGCGGTCATGTCGGTACGGATGAACCCCGGTGCGATCGCGTTACAGCGGATATTCCGGGGCGCCAGCTCGCGCGCGACACTCTTGGTGAATCCGATGAGCCCGGCTTTGGACGCGGCGTAGTTAGCCTGGCCCGCGTTACCTGATAACCCCACAACCGACGATACGTTAAGGATAACCCCTTGCCTGCGCTTCATCATTCCCCGAGAAACCGCCTGCGTCATGTTGAACGCACCCTTAAGGTTAACCAGCATCACTTCGTCCCATTCCTCATTCTTCATGCGGAGCAGGATGTTGTCCCGGGTGATCCCCGCATTGTTCACCAGGATCGACACCTCGCCCACTAACTCCTCTGCGGCTTTGAGTGTCTGGGCGGCAGGCCCTGAGTCGGACACGTCGCACGCGAATCCCCGGTGCCCCTCTCCTGGCAGCTCCTCCGCTGCCTGGTCCGCTCGCACCCCGTCCCGGGAGACCACAGCGATCTTGGCGCCGCCCTCTGCGAGGGCTTTGGCGACTGCCCGACCGATTCCGCGCGACCCTCCGGTCACGAGTGCGACCTGTCCGTCTAGTTCCCGCATTCCTGGTGAAGGCGCCACCGAGACCGCAGCAGTCATGGCTTTTACCGGTGTGGAGGGGAGGCCTGACGTCCGGTCATCACGCTGGATTGCCGGCCCACGCAGCGGCGTCAACCGGGCTACCCACGGACACGCACGGGGCTCCCCTGTAGTTACGTTTGTTCAGTCCGCACAAGACCGTCCCTGGCCCGAGCTCTAGGAAGCGGGTTGCGCCCTTCCGTTGCATAGCTTTCACCGACGCCGACCAGAGTACCGGAGCCGTGAGTTGGCGGATCAAAAGGTCCCGGGCCAAGCTACCCGACCCCACGGGTTCTGCGGTCACGTTGCTCACCACTGGAAACGATGGGTCCGAGAAGCTTATCCCCTCGAGGTGTATCCGCAATCCCTCCTCTGCCGGTGCCATCAGGGGCGAATGGAAAGCGCCCGAAACCTTGAGCTCGAGCACCCGTTTGGCGCCAGCGCTCCGTGCTCGAGCTATCCCCTCTTCCACCCCCTTTCTGTCCCCACTGATAATTACCTGCCCGTCCGCGTTGAAGTTGGCGGGCACGCAGATTCCGGATGTGACGGCGGCGCACACCTCCCGAGCCGCGTCGTCGGAAAGCCCGATCACGGCGGCCATCTTTCCCGGCCGGCTCACCCCAGCGTCAAACATGAATTTCCCACGGACGCGTACCGCTCGCAGTGCGTCGGGGAACGAGAGCGTGCCTGCCGCCACATGAGCGCTGAACTCTCCCAAGGAATGACCGGCGGCGATGGTCGCTTCTCCCAAGCGGTCCCGTAACACGGCGTGGGTGGCCACCGAATGCACCAAGATGGCCGGCTGCGCGTTGCGGGTCAGCGTCAGCTCTTCTTCCGGGCCCTCCCACATGAGTTTGCTCAAGGAGGTTGCTAGGATTTCGTCGGCCTCCTGGAACACCAGTCGGGCGGCCGGCAGGGTGTCGGCCAGTTCGCGGCCCATACCGATGTGTTGCGATCCCTGTCCAGGAAACAGGAGAGCGAGGCTCATGTGCAACGCTACCAGCGCATCGCTATGGCGCCCCAGGCGAGCCCCGCACCAAATGCGACGGAGAGTATGTTCATGTCGGGAGCCAGCCGCCCTTGTTCCTTGGCTTCGTCGAGGGCCACCGGGATGGTGGCGGAGCTCATGTTCCCGTACCGGTCAACGTTCACGAACACGCGGTCCATCGGGATGCCAACGTGCTTGGCGGTGGCGCGGATGATGCGAAGGTTGGCCTGATGAGGCACCAACAATTCCACGTTCTCCCACCGCAGGCCCGCCTGCTGGAGTGCCAAATCAGCTGCCTCGGACATCGACCGGACAGCGTTCTTGAACACCTCTTGGCCCGCCATTTTCACCAAGTGGTCACGTCGCTCGAGCACACCAGTGTCCATCGGGAACCTCGCCCCTCCCCCAGGTCGATAGAGCAGATCGCCCAACTTGCCGTTCGAGCGATGGTAGCTCGACAGGATACCACGCTCCCCACTGGATGCCCGCACGATGGCTGCTCCAGCCCCGTCTCCGAACAATACGCACGTCTGGCGGTCCGTCCAGTCCACGATCGCGCTCATTTTCTCGGTAGCTACCACCAGCGCGGTCTCGGCTCTCCCTGCTCCGATATAACCCTCTGCCATCGAGAGTCCGTATAGCCAACCTGCGCACGCGGCACCGAGGTCGAACGCCATGGCGTTGTCAGCGCCCAGAAGAGCCTGCATGTCACATGCGGTGGCAGGCAGCCATCGATCAGGTGTGGCCGTGGACAACACGATCAGATCCACTTCACCCGGCTCGACCCCAGCCTCCCGCATGGCCTCGCGAGCAGCGCGTGCCCCCATCTCGGCGGCACACATGTCATCGTCTGCGATACGGCGCTCCCTGATCCCGGTGCGCTCCACGATCCAGTCCTCATCAGTGTCGACCATGCGCTCCAGGTCAGCGTTGGTGAGGATACGTTGGGGGAGGTAGCGTCCGGTGCCCGTGATCTCCACTACGGGGCCCGGCTTATTCACGCTGGCTCCTTTGACCGCAACTCACGGGCGACGTGCTCGACCATCGATGTACGGACCGCCTGGGCAGCCACACGGATCGCATTTAGGATCGCATTCGGTGATGAGCTGCCGTGACAAATGATGCTCACCCCGTTCACGCCCAGCAGGGGCGCGCCACCGTACTCTGAGTAGTCAAGGACGCAGAGCGCTTCGTCTAGCGCCACCTGCGTGCCTGCACGCTGTAAATAGCTACGTAGGTACTCGACGATGAACTGTGCGACCGATTCGTAGAACTTGAGCAGCACGTTGCCCACGAACCCATCGCACACCAGCACGTCGCAGCTACCGTGGATGATCTCGCGCCCTTCGATGTTTCCCACAAAGCAGAGTTCCGGATCGTGCGCTAGCCGCTGGTGGGCCTCCAACGCAAGTTCGTTTCCCTTCTCGGATTCCTCACCGATGTTTACGAGTCCGATGCGGGGAAGCTCCCGGCCCATCAAGTCCTGGGCATATATGTTCCCAAGCCGGGCGAACTGGACTAGGTGGTGGGGTTTACAGTCGACGTTGGCCCCTGCGTCTAGCATCAAGACCGGCTCCTTGGCCGTCGGCAGGACGGTACCAATAGCGGGACGGTCTACACCCTCGAGAGGCTTTAGGATGAAGAGCGAAGCGGCCATTACGGCGCCGGTGGAGCCGGCGCTTACGAAGGCATCGGCCTTCCCTTCCCTTTGAAGACGCAGGCCCTTGACGATCGATGACTCGGGACGCTTGCGGAGGACCGACGCGGAAGCTTCGGCGGAGAGGACCCGGTCCGGTGCGTGCTCAAAGTGGAGCCTATCTAGGGGAACGGTACCGTGCCGCGCCACCTCGGCCTGGAGGATCTCCTGGTCCCCCACCAGCACGATCTCTATGTCCTCCTCGATCTCACGCAGGGCCCTGATTGCTCCAGCCACTTCGCTATCAGGGGCCCCATCGGTGCCCATTGCGTCCAGGACGATGCGCACCGATCCCTCCAGGCTCAGTCGACCTCTACCTCGATAACCTGCTCGTCGCGGTAGTAACCGCAACTCGGGCACACCCGGTGGGGGGCTTTGGGATCACCGCAACGCTGGCAACTTTGGGTGGTCGGGGCCTCGGCCTTGAAGTGCGTCCGACGCTTCCGCTTGCGTTGTTTTGATGTTCGCTTCTTCGGGACTGCCATCTCTGCCTCACTCGCTCTTCAGGGCACGGAGGACGTCCCAGCGGGGGTCGGGCTCCTCCACCGCACACTCGCATGTCGTTTCGTTAAGGTCGGCGCCACAACGGACGCAAAGTCCCCGGCAGTTCGGGCGACATAGGACGTAAGTAGGGGCCGCCAGGATTACCTCCTCCCGGATCGACTCCGCCAAATCCACCTCGCGCGTGTCCGAGGGAAGCACGCGAATCTCTCCGTCCCCGGTGCCGTCCAGCGTGTCCTGTGGCGCGAAGATCAAAGTCACCTCTTCCCGTAACGTGACTGTCATCGGGTCCAGGCAACATCGGCATTCACTCGCCAACGAGCAGACCATTTCCCCACGGGCTACGATTTCGCCGCTCTGTGCCTCGGTGACTCTGAGGTCGACCCAAAGTGGCTCGCTCAGCCTAATCCCAGTGTCTTCCCACAGCGCGGCGTCCGACGGGATCCGGCCCTCCAGCCGGAGAGAACCCTCCCGGCTCAGGCGGGCTAGATCGAGCGGGAGCATGATGGGGAAAGCTAGAAGTGGTCGGTAAGGCTGTCAACGCGAAGAACACCTTCCCGGATACGGACTTACTAGTGCCTCAGCCGCCGCTATCTAACAGTTCTCGACGGGAGAAAAAAAAGGTGATCTCGCGTTCTGCGTTCTCGTCGGAATCGGACGCGTGGATAGCGTTTCGTTCTTTGGATTCAGCGTACAGTTTCCGTACCGTTCCCGGAGCTGCCTCGGCGGGATCGGTCGCCCCGATCACCTCGCGAAGCTTCCTGACCGCACCATCGGCCTCGAGCACGATGGGGATGGACGCACCTGACGTCATAAAACTCACCAGCGCGGCATAGAATGGCTGCTCCCTGTGCACTTTGTAGAACTCGGCAGCGCGCTCTGAATCCAGGCGGGTTAGGCGCAGGGCACGAAGGGTGAACCCGCTCTGCTCGAGGTGCGCGACGATCTTGCCAGTCTTTCCAGACTGGACGGCGTCCGGCTTGATGATGGCAAGGGTCTTATTCATGGTTTCTCCTCCTTCCCGGACCCGGCGACCAGAAACGGTTAGCGGGAGTATGTGTTGATCCTTTGCCGCGGGGATGATTCGCCCCCGGGTAAGACTCTCCAGCAGCTCGACCGACTTCGGGATCGCCTGGAGCCCGCCCTCCCAGCGGTTGACCGTGGCCCTCGACACGCCGAGCCACTTCCCGAACTCGGCCTGGGTCAACTCCAGGCTTAGACGCCACCTCTTGAGTGCCGGGGTCATGCGCCTCCGTCGACCCCTACCAAGCCCGACTGGGCCCTTGATTGCCACGACATCCTCCAGTCCGTTTTAGCTCCTACCAGCCGCACGTCACCGGTCGAGCTCCGCGGCCACTAGTTCGGCGATCTCGGCCGGGCGTTTTGCTACCTGGATGCCGGCTGCCTCGAAGGCCGCCATCTTTTCTACGGCCGTACCGGCCGAGCCGCTAATGATCGCGCCGGCGTGGCCCATGCGGCGGTCGGGGGGGGCAGTCTGGCCGGCGATGAACCCCACCACGGGGAGGCGAACGTGCTCCCTTACGTAGGAGGCCGCCTCCTGTTCATCGGTTCCGCCGATTTCTCCGATCATCACGACCGCCTTGGTCTCGGGATCCCTGGCGAACGCTTCCAGGCAGTCCACGAAGGTGGTCCCGATCAGGGGATCGCCGCCAATCCCTACACAGGTGGTCTGACCAATCTCCGCGTTGGTAAGGTGGTAGACGGCCTCGTACGTGAGTGTACCCGACCGGGAGATGACACCCACCGGACCCTGGGTAACGATCTGGCCGGGCAAGATGCCGACCTTGCACTTGCCTGGGGAGATCAAACCGGGGCAGTTGGGCCCAAGGACCCTGGCGCCCTTATCCCGAGCGAAGGCGTGCACTCTCGCCATGTCGAGGACGGGCACTCCTTCGGTGATTGCGACGATCAGTCTTATCCCCGCATCGGCAGCCTCCATGATAGCACCGGCTGCGAACGCCGGCGGCACGTAGATCACGGATGTGTTGGCACTCGTCGCCGCCACTGCGGCATCCATGGAGTTGAAGATCGGGACCTTCTCACCCTTCGGACCCGCGAAGCTCTGGCCGGACTTACCCGGAGTCACGCCAGCCACCACCTGTGTCCCATAATCGATCATCTGAGTGGTGTGGAATGACCCGTCCCGTCCGGTGATTCCCTGGACCACGAGCCGGGTGTTCTCATCGATGAAGATCGCCATCACGCGGCTCCGGCCAAATCCACTGCCTTCTTCACCACGTCGTCCATGGAGGTATAGGCGGCGCACCCCGCCTCCTTGAGGATCTCCAGAGCCGCGTCTTCGTTGGTACCGGTGAGGCGGATAACGATGGGCACTTTGATGTCGATGCGCTGCATGGCCTCTATGATGCCTTTGGCCACGTCGTCACACCGGGTGATGCCGCCGAAGATGTTGAAGAGGATCACCTTGACGTTGGCATCCGCTGTGATGATCTCTAGCGCGGTTACGACTTTGTCCGGGTTAGAAGAGCCTCCGATGTCCAGAAAATTAGCCGGCTCCCCCCCGTAGAAACTCACCAGGTCCATGGTTGCCATCGCCAGGCCGGCGCCGTTCACGCAGCACCCCACCGTCCCATCGAGCTTCACGTAGCTCAGGTTGGCTTCCCGTGCGAGCATCTCCGCAGGAGGCTCGGCCGTGGTATCACGCATGTCGGCGATCTCGAGGTGGCGGAAGAGCTCGTTGTCATCCACCGAGAGTTTGGCGTCGATCGCCTTCACCTCGCCCGAAGGCGTGGTGATCAGGGGATTGATCTCGACCATCGAGGCTCCCGCGTCTATGAAGACGCGCCAGAGCCGCTCGGCTATGTGCGCCCCCTGCTTGATTTGGTCGGGATCGTCGTAAAGGAAGTCGGCGATCCAATACGCCTGGTGTGGAAGAAGTCCGTAGCGGGGATCAACCCGTAGCTTTCGGAGCTTCTCAGGTGTGCTGCGGGCCACTTCCTCGATGTCGATGCCCCCGGCTGGAGAGGCCATGAAGAGCGGCGCCTGCAGCTTCCGGTCCACCAGCACGCCCAGGTAGGCCTCGGTAGCGATCTCCTCGGCGTGCGTGACCAACACGCTCTGCACCACCAGTCCCTTAATCTCCATGCCCAGGATCTTGGAGGTGTGGTCACGCGCTTCGGCGGCGGTCTTGGCCAACTGGACCCCACCCGCCTTGCCGCGGCCGCCGGCGTGCACTTGTGCTTTCACTACGACCGTTCCACCGAGTTTCTTGGCGATTGCTTCGGCCTCCGCAGGAGTTTCGGCGACCTCGCCTGGAGGGACGGGGATACCGGCCTTCCGGAGCAGCACCTTCGCCTGATATTCATGTATGTCCATCGCGTCGCTCGAAGTGTCGCCGGTGGGAGTCCAGATCGCGGATACGCCGGAGAGAACGCCGGAAGCTATCTGGCGTCTCGGGACCGATCAACTGTCCCGACGCGCGCTCTCAGTTTTGGGCGCCTCCCAGGGACTGGGAGAGCTGTTCGAGGAGATCCTCTAGCTCTTGTAGAGCAGTGCCGAACCCGGGCCAGTTTCCAGCCCTCAGATGGGTATCAGCTTGCCGGAGCAGGTTCAGGGCATCTGCTGGCCAGCTCTGCCCTGGTCCAGTGGTCGGGAGGTCGTTGATCGTAGGGGGGATGGCAGCCGCTGCACCGCTGAACACGGCCAGACTCTCGGCGAGAGTGGGTTCCATGGCCACGCTCTTACCATCGCTTACTACGAAGCGCCTGAGCTCGGGGATCGCGTCGGCCGCAGAAGCCAGGTAGACTGCCTCCATGTAGATGATATGGTCCCCGCTAGGAACCACGTGCAGGTGGCCCGTCCAAACGCGGCTACCGCCTGTCCGCCACAGTGAAAACTGCTGCGAGATGACCGGGTCCTGTTCGATGAGAGCTTCGATCTGCCGGGGACCCGGCGCCTGATCTTCCACTGCCACCTCGTGCAGAAAGAGCTGCCGCTGGCCGTCGCGGCCTACCCTCCCCGATAGGATCGCGGTCAGATTCTGCCGTGCCGCTGGCACGAACACGGTGGAGAGCAAGAAGGTCTCCTCCTGTTCGCCGGGCAGGCGCCACATGCCATATTCGGGTCGATACGGAACCGGGCTCTCCCCCTGCATGAGCTCGGTAGGGATAGCCCAGACGTCTTGCTGAGCATGGAACTGTTGGGGTGTGTCCTGATGGTACTGGCGGAGCACCTGGGCCTGCAGATCTAGAAGGCGCCTCGGATAGCGGAGGTGTTCGCGCAGCCCCGCCGGAAGCTCGTCGAACGGACGGAACAGGCCCGGGAAGGCTCGGTCGTAGGCCGTGAGCAACGGGTCGGTACCCGGCATTCGGTAGAACGCCACGTCTCCAGTGACGGCGTCCACCACGACCCGCACGCTGTTGCGCACGTACGCTATCCGCCGACCAGATTCAAGCTCATGCGGTTGCGACAGAGGTAGGTACCGGGTGGCAGCAAACCCGTCCAAGATCCAAACGAGGCGTCCTCCCTGCACGACCGGATGGGGATCCTCCGGATAGCGTAGGTAAGGAAATATCTCCATGACACGGGTTGTCACCTGACGGTGGATCACCACGCGGCTGGAAGGGGACACTTCCGATGCGAACAGGAGGTTGGGCTCACCCAGTTCCCACGCGTAAGAAAGGGTCCGCAGAGGGGTGGATAGCACAACGCCCTCAGGGTAGTCGACACCCGGCTGCCCTGGAGTCGAGTCGGGAGCTAGGAAATCCGTCGAACTGGGATTCAAGATCGCGTACGGCTGTGCGCGCATGCCGAAGTAAACCGCGCTCCGCTGAAGACGCAGTGCTTCCGGATTGTCTGAACGCGACCGGAAATCCGGAGGGATACCAGAGAGGATCATGATCGGCTGTCCCTCGGGACTGCGGTCGGCGGCGTCGATCGCGACCACCCCCATGCCCGACAGGTAGCGCTCCCGGAGGTGCAGGTTCTGCCAATTCGGATCCTCTATCCCCATGGGCTCCACCTCCCGAACCGCGAGCGCAATCACTTTCGTGTCGGTCACCCCGGGATACCGATCGATGCTCACGCTCGGAAAATCGTAGTAACGAAACCGTGCCTCCATCTGCTGGAGCGCTATCCGCGGCGGGTTTCCTGCCCACACCGGGAGGTCATCCAATTGCCGCATGACGTCCTGCCAGTCAGCACCCGGCGGTTGGGAGTACCTGAAGCGTTCCCGATCGAGATCTTCCAGCCCGAACCCGAGCCGGGTGAAGCTGATGTTGTCCTCAATGTATGGGGCTTCTCTCGAGAGTTGGTTGGGCTCGACCCGGAAGCGCTGCACGAGCGAGGGGTAGAATTGCAATCCAATAATTGCCCCCAGAGCGACCGCTCCCAACCCAACCACCACCGGAGCAGCTCGATTTTTCCAGGCCCCCCAGAATACCGCTCCCGCAGCGACCAGGGTGACGGCCGTCATCACCTGGAGTGCAGGTAGCCGGGCCTGGGCGTCAGTGAATCCGAATATCTCCTGCACCTCAGAACTGCCATATAGGAGGAGGAGGTAGCGACCGATCCAAAGTCGCACTGCGACCAGGCATAAAAAGGTTGCGACCAACGCGCCGAGGTGGACCCTCGGGAGCGCTCCCACCATCAGATTTCCCCGTCCCCAGCGCAGTACGCCGGTCGCGGTATAGCCTCCCAGGCAGACTGCGAACACCAGAAACACCACCACCATGGCAAAAGTGATGGCGGTGCGGAGGAGGGGGAGCTGGAAGACGTAGAAGGAGAGGTCGCGGGCGAAGACAGGGTCCTGCAGCCCCCACAACGGAGCGGATGTGGCCAGAAGCGCCTGGATCCCGACGCCGTCCACCACCGAGCCGCCGAACCAGAGTCCCACCAGTGCCGAAAAACCGATGGCTCCCCACAGTATGTAGGAACGGGGCAACTGCTCAGCGATTTCGAGGTCGCCTAAGCTTCGCTTGATCTGGATCGACCCGAGAGTTCTCACCACCAGTCGGAGATTCAAGAACAGCATCACCCCGACCAGCATCCCCACTAGTCCGCGGGTGCCCCACGACCATGCCATACGCCGCCACAGAACATCCTCGTAGCCGACGCTCTGGAACCAGAGTACGTTGACGTGAAGGGACGCCATGAGGCGGAGTCCCAATAGAATCAGCACCAGCCCCGTGGCCAGGAACAGCCCGACCCGTCCGCCCCTTAGGGAGCGGATGCCGGCCATATGTGGACGGGCCATGGTGATCGGGGGCGACTAGGTAACCGAGGCCACCAGGTCCACCCCCTGGGTCCGCAGGAAGGACTCCATGGCCTCGCGGATCTCCTCAAGTCGTGGGCCAGAGCGGGCCTCGTACCGGAGAACCAGGACAGGCTGTGTGTTGGAAGCCCTAAGCAGCCCCCATCCGTCACTGAAGAGCACCCGGACACCGTCCACGTCCACTACCTCGTGGGCGGCGCCAAAATGAGCCTGGGCCGCGCGCACCACGTCCCATTTGGATTCCTCAGTCACGTCCACCCGAATTTCAGGAGTGGATACGTACTGAGGGAACTCCCCTACCAGGGTCGACAGGGAACGATCATGTCGGGTCAAGAGATCGACCAGGAGGCAGGCGTCGAACAGTGCGTCATCGAAGCCGTAGTAGAGGTCTCCCCCGACACAGATGTGTCCTGAAAGTTCGCCCGCAAGGGGTGCGCCAGTTTCGCGCATCTTTTCCTTCATTAGTGAGTGGCCTGTCTTCCACATGATAGGTTCTCCACCTGCTCGTCCGAATACTTCGGGTAGGGCCTGCGAGCATTTCACGTCGAAGACGAGCTTCTGCCCAGGTCCCTTGCGCTGGAGCAGGTCCAGTCCGAAGAGGAGAAGGATCAGGTCGCCACGCACCACGCTGCCGTTTTCGTCCACCACCCCCAGTCGATCAGCGTCGCCATCGAAAGCCACACCGAGTTCGCATTGGTGCTCCCTAACCGCAGCGATCAGGTCTTCTAGGTTGTCGTCGACTGTGGGGTCGGGATGGTGATTCGGGAAAGTGCCATCCGATTCGCAGAAGAGCGGGACCACATCCACACCCAGCGCATCAAAGAGAGGCTCTGCCACCAGCGATCCGATCCCATTGCCGCAGTCGAGGGCTATCTTCACCCGCCGTGGAAGGCTAAAACGACCGGCCAGGTCGGCCACGTAGGGGGCGCTCACGTCCTCGCTCTGATAGCTCCCGTGCCCAGAACCTCGGGTACCTGATTCGATCCGCTGTCGGAGCCCTTGGATGGCATCGCCGTAGATGGCCCGCCCCCCGGAGGTCATCTTGATCCCGTTCCACTCGGCCGGGTTGTGCGATCCTGTCACCTGCACGCCCCCGTCGGCGCGCCGAGTGGCCTCGGTCCAATAGACCATCGGTGTGGGCACGGTGCCGATGTCCAGTACGTCCACACCAGCCGCACGGATTCCGCGGACGAGGGCCTCAGCGAGCGCGGGTGAGCTCGGCCGGTTGTCTCGACCTACGACGACGCCGGCACTTTCCCTGCCCGTCTCTTCGCGCACGAGGGATCCGTAGGCTCGACCGATCTGTTCACTGACCTCCGTGCCGAAATCCTCGCCGACGATTCCCCGGATGTCGTACTCACGGAAGATGTGGGGCTTAAGCGCCATCCCGATTGTGTCCCCAGAAAAGAGGTGTTCCGCAACCTTATATATGGCGGACGTCTCGGGGGGCTACCCGTAGTCTCGGTAGAGGGTTCGTCTCCCCACGTGTGGAGAAGAGACCTGGGCGGGTTTTTGTTACGGTGCTATGAGAGGGCCCACCACACTTCACGCCATGAAGTAGCAGTCAACGGCGTGGCGATCGGAATCTAAAGACTCGGGATTAGTGCAGGATCTCCACCATCGGACCAGCGACCCCGAGACCCGCCGCGCTCGCGCGTGCAAGGTCAAGCACCGAACCTGGAAAGAGTCCGAGCCAGATCACTACCGCTGCGCCGACCACCAAAGCCAAGCGCATCCCGATCGGTAAGTACACTGGAAGTGGTGATCCTCCATCTGCTGGGTCGCGCATCCACGTGTACCAGGCGAGGCGTAGGTAGTAGGCGTACGACACGACGGTGCTCAGTACTAGGATGACGCTCAATACCCAGAGCTGCGCATCCATCGCTCCCAAGAGCAACTGAAACTTGGCCATGAATCCACCAGTGCCCGGAAACCCCGCGAGAGACAAAAGGAAAAGTGTGAGGAGGAGGGCCAACCCGGGCTGATTACGACCCAGGCCCGCGTAGTCCTCAAACTCTAGCCTCTCCTCTCCGTGATTCGACACAGCTATCACCACTGCGAATGCGCTGATGTTCATCACCGTGTACACCAGGAGATAGAACAATGCGGCTCCGGCTGACGCTTGATTGGCGGCCGTGATGGCCACCAGCAGGTACCCGCCGTGGGCGATGCTCGAGTATGCGAGCATCCGTTTGACGTTGGTTTGAACGAGAGCTATCAGGTTGGCTCCTACCATGGTGGTTGCCGAGAGCCACCACATCACACCGTACCAGCTCTCATAGGCCCCCTGGAACGACACCAGAAAGACCCGAAAGAACGCTGCGAACGCGGCGGCCTTGACCCCGGCTGACATAAACGCAGTGACCGGAGAAGGAGCGCCCTCGTATACGTCCGGGGCCCACATATGGAAGGGCACCGCTGACACCTTGAAGGCGAATCCCACTCCCATCAGCGCCACACCAAACAGTAGGAGTGCACCATGCGCCGTGCCGTTAGATACTGCTAGCGCTATGGTGGGCAGGTGCGTGCTGCCGGTGGCGCCGTAGGTCAAAGCGATGCCGTACAAGAAGAACCCAGTGGAGAAAGCTCCCAGGATAAAGTACTTCAGCCCTGCCTCTGCGGAGCGGCGGTCACGCCTGTTGAACGCAGACAGTGCGTACACCGCAATCGACATGACCTCAAGTCCGAGGAACACCACTATCAAGTTCCGTGCACCGGCCATGAACATCATCCCGGCCACCGAGAACAGCATCAGCGCGTAGTACTCTCCCGCCTGTAGCCGCTGCCGGTACACGTATGCGAAAGAAACCAGCATCCCCAACAGCGCTGCCGTGAGGAATATCCAGTTTGAGAAGAGGCGGAATCCATCGACCGCAATCATGCCGTCGGTGCCAACCTCGCGCACACCGTGCAGCCACCCGTTCGCCACGGCAGCGAAGGCCACCCCCACGAGCGCTAGCCAACCTAGACCCTCTGCGCGGGGTCCTTCCTCCGAGCTCTCTCCGCGCCAGACTCCGGCCATGAGCACGACCATCCCCCACACGCACAAAATAATCTCGGGGAGGAGTGCCCGCACGTAGTCGAGGTTGCTCGAGAAGTCGATGACCATGATGCTAGAGGCCTGCCGCGGGCTGTGCAGCCAGCTCTGGTGCCGGGTTCCTTTCGTCCAACCGCACCTGGGCTGATCGTCCGCTTTCTACACGCTCCAGCACTGCCTCGATGGACGGTTCCATGCGTCGCAGGAAGGGCGCGGGCTGTACGCCGATCCAGATCATCAGAGCCACCAGAGGCACCATGATAGCGAGCTCACGGCGGGACAAGTCGGGCACACCGCGGTTCTCCTTTCGAACCAAGCCGTTGAAGAACATGCGCTGCACCATCGGCAGCATGTAATACGCGGCAAATATGACACCAAGGGAAGCGATCCCGGCCATCCATGGATGTGTCTCGAAAGTACCGAGAAGAGCCAGGAACTCTCCGACGAAACCGCTGGTGCCTGGGAGCCCGATCGACGTCAGGGCCGTGACCACGAATGCAGTTGTGAGCCAGGGGGCAACGGCAGCCAAGCCGCCGAAATCCTCGATCAGGCGTGTGTGGCGCCGTTCGTAGAGCATACCGAGCAGGAGGAACAGGGCGCCGGTGCTCACCCCGTGCGAGATCATCACCATCATGCCTCCCTGGAGCCCGTTCACCGTGAGAGCGAAGACCCCGATCACCACGAATCCCATGTGGGAGACCGATGTATATGCCACCAGCTTCTTGGCGTCAGGCTGCACCGCAGCTACCCAAGCCGCGTACAGAATCCCGGTCACCCCAAGTCCCATCATCACCATGACGATCGTCTCGTGCTGCACGGCCCCTGGGAAGAACGGAAGCAGGAACCGGATGAAACCGTACGTCCCCATCTTCAGAAGGATGGCTGCGAGCACCACAGATCCCGCCGTGGGTGCCTCGACGTGAGCGTCGGGAAGCCAGGTGTGCACAGGGAACAGCGGAACCTTGATCGAGAACGCCAACGCGAACGCAGCAAACAGCCAGATCTGCTCCTTCAGGGTGAGCGTCACCTGCAGAAGGTCCATGTAAGCGAACGTGCCAGCCCCCAGCTGGGAGCGCCCCTGGAAATACAGGTATAGGATCGCCACCAACATCAGCAGTGAGCCCAATGCGGTATAAAGGAAGAATTTCACCGCCGCGTAAATACGGCGCTCCCCTCCCCACACGCCCACGATGAAATACATAGGTACGAGGGTGAGCTCGAAGAACACGTAGAAGAGGAAGAGGTCCAGGGAGAGGAACACTCCTAGGACCCCGGTCTCGAGGAGGAGCATTAGCGCATAAAACCCCCGCTCCTTCTTCCTGATGTAGCTGAATGAACCCAAGATCGCGAGCGGAGTCGTGAATGTGGTGAGGAGCACCATGAACAGGCTGATGCCATCGACCCCGAGAGCGTAGCTGACCCCCCACCCTGTGATCCACGGGGCGGAGCTCGCCAGCTGGAACCCTGCCACTCCCGGTTCGAAGGCCCACCACAACCCGAGAGAGAGCACGAACACCCCTGCCGACCACGCGAACGCCAACCCCTTGGCTCGCTCTTCAGGTCCCCACAAGACAAGGCCCAGCCCCACCAAGGGTAGCCATAGCAGCGCGTGCAGGATCCAATCTCCGTAGCCGAGCGCGTCCAGTAGAACCTGCATCAGGTAGCGCCCTCGGAAACGTCCCGGCCGCCCCTCAAAGGGCTACCGCCCAGAGGATGAGGACGACCCCGGCGGTCAGAATGAAAGCGTAGGTATTCACGGCTCCGGTTTGGAACATGCTCCCTACGAATCCGAACGCACGAGAGAGGGAGCCGGTTACGTTCACAAGACCGTCCACTATGCCGGCGTCCACCACCTTCCAGAGGAAACGGGACCCAGCCACGATGGGGCGTACTACGACCCGGTCGTAGAGCTCGTCCACACACCACTTCCGATAGAGCAGACGCCGGACACCACCGGCAGGTTCGGCAGACTCGGTAGCCGGCAGGATCACCCACTTACGCACGAACGCCACGGAGGCAACCACGACCGCTATCGCCATCAAGGTAGAGAGCCCCGCCCACACTACTTCACCACCGCCGAGCGGTGCGGACTTAGCGAACTCACCCACGTGATCTGCACGGATCTCCACAGCCATACCCACGACAGGTTCGAGCCAGTGATGTAGCCACTCGCTCATAGGCAGAGCCCCGAACATGCCGATCCAACTCTGCTTGAGTGCCTCGGGAACATTGATCCAACCACCAAGGAGAGACAGCACCGCCAACACGATCAGGGGCACGGTCATGGTGGGTGGTGGCTCGTGCAGATGCTTGCGTTCGGCCTCGCCTGTGCGGTTCTCGCCGTGGAAGGTCATGATCATCATGCGTGTCATGTAGAACGCCGTCATCATGGCTGTCACCAGGGACATCGCCCAGAAGAGTACGTACCAGGCTGTATGGGGACCCTCGGCGGCGGCCCCCGCGTACCAGATGATTTCATCCTTCGAAAAGAAGCCCGCGAACGGCCAGATCCCCGCGATCGCGAGGGTTGCGACCCACATGGTGACACAGGTCACCGGCAAGTGCTTACGCAGGCCGCCCATGTTGCGCATGTCCTGGGCGTCCCAGTCTTTGTGGGTGTGGTGGAGCGCGTGGTGTATCGAATAAATGACTGCACCCGACCCCAGGAACAGAAGGGCCTTGAAAAAAGCGTGGGTCATGAGGTGGAAGACCCCCGCTGTGTATGCCCCGACACCGACCCCCAAAAACATGTACCCGAGTTGAGATACCGTTGAGTACGCCAGCACTTTCTTGATGTCATACTGCGCCAGCGCGATAGTCGCAGCGAACAGCGCTGTTAGCGCACCGATACCTGCTACGACGAGTCCTCCCACGGGTGCGAGCGCGAACAGCACCGAGGTGCGGGTCACCATGTAGACTCCCGCAGTCACCATGGTGGCGGCATGGATGAGTGCAGACACCGGGGTGGGCCCGGCCATCGCGTCCGGCAGCCAGACGTACAGCGGGATCTGCGCGCTCTTCCCGACAGCCCCTAGTAGCAGGAAGAGGGTCACTGCAGTGACCAACGATCCACCGTAAATCAGCGTGTCAGGCGCGCTCGCAAACACCGGGCCAAAGTCCAAGGTGTGAAACTTGTTGTACAGGAGGAACATCGCGATCAGGAAGCCGACGTCCCCGATGCGATTCACGATGAACGCCTTCTTCCCTGCGTCAGCATTTTCCCGATCCTTGAACCAAAATCCAATGAGCAGGTAGCTGCACAGGCCAACCCCCTCCCATCCCACGAACATGATGGGGAAGCTTGCCCCACTGACCAGCACCAACATGAAGAACACGAACAGGTTCAGATACGCGAAGTACCGGGGGTAGCTGGGGTCATCCTTCATGTAGCCCACACTGAACACGTGGATGAGGAATCCTACCCCGGTCACCACCAGCATCATCACCATCGAAAGCTGGTCAAGCTGGAGGCTTGCGGCCGCCTCGAAGGTGCTGGTTACGATCCAACTCCAGTAGGTCACCACCACGGGTGACTCGAAGCCTGCACCCTGCATGCGCAGGAAGTTGGCGGCTACGATCGCGAAGGCTGCGAAAAGGACGCCGGGTCCGACCAGCGAGGGCAGTATGTGGGTGGAGGGACGGTCGTTCTCGGGAAGGGTCCACTCGCCCCCTGCCCGGGCGACGTCGGCCGCCCGCTTCCCTGACACGAGCGCGAGGGCTCCGTTCACGAGGAAGCCGAGTAGAGGAAAGAGGAGTATGAGACCGGGCAGGAAGGGCTCAAACGCGATTTCAACTGCCGTCTCAGAACCTTCCTGCACGATCGCTAAAATCGCAAACGGAGGGTTCACCGGCCTACCACTTCAGAAGGTTGAAGTTGTCCACGTTCACCGTTTCGTAGTGACGGAAGATTGAGATCATGATGGCCAGCCCCACTGCCGCCTCGGCAGCAGCCACCGTCATTACGAAAAACACGAAGAGCTGACCCTCGATCCCGACCACTCGGGACAGTGCAACGAACGTGAGATTGACAGCGTTCAGCATGAGTTCGATGCACAGAAACATGATGATCGCGTTCCTGCGCACTAAGACACCGAAGGCACCGATCACGAACAGGAAGGCCGAAAGCACGAGCGCAGGTGTGATCATACCCGCTGCTTGGCCAGCACCAGGGCCCCTACGATAGCGACCAGCAGCAGGATGCCGGTGATTTCGAAGGGCACTACCCACTCAGTATAGAGAGGGCGAGCGATTGCCCCCACCGCACCATACTGTGCCACGAGCGCATCAACCGAGTCGCCCGCCTCCGGGGTCATAGTCCTATTGCCCCAGAGTTGCCGCCCCAAGAAGCCAAACAGGGCCCCGGCCACCGCGAAAGAAAGGGCCGACCAAAGCCCGGCCTTGAGATCCGGGTGATAGTTGTGCCCCAGGTTAAGCAGCATGATCACGAACAAGAAGAGCACCATGATCGCACCGGCGTATACTATCACTTGGACCGCCGCGAGAAAGTGCGCCTCTAGCAGCACGTAGATTCCAGCCACCGACCCCAGACACAGCACCATGAAGAGCAGACTGGCAACCGGGCTACGGCCTGCCACGACTCCCATAGCCCCACCCAAAGCGAGGGCAGCGAACACGTAGAAAAGGATGTCTATCATTCGGATTTAGGGTCCGATGGATCCCAGAGCAGTGTGGTCGGGTGATCCTGCTCCATCAGTCGGTCCAGATCGTAGACGAACCGTGAGCGGTCGTACTCCCCGTTCTCGAAATGTACGCCCACGTGGATGGCCTCGACCGGACACACCTCCTGACACATACCGCAGAAGATACAGCGGAATTCGTCGATCTCGTACACGACTGGGTAGCGGTTTCCTTGGTCGTCCTCACCCCCGACCAAACGAATGCAGTTGGCGGGGCAAACGGTGGGACAGAGTCCGCAGGCCACACACTTCGGACGGCCATCGGCGTGCACCTCCATACGATGGGTCCCCCGCCAACGCGGACTGAGGTCAGGCTGCTCCTCGGGATACTGCAGCGTCACTTTTTCGGGGTTCACCAAGTGCTTGAATGTGAGACCCATCCCCTTGAGGGCGGCGCGTAGGTACGACGTCCGCCCCGCTTCGGGACGATTCATCACTTTGACGGTCACGGACATGTCAATTTCCTCCGGCACCTACGGCTGCCTGTGACGGGTCGGTCTCAGACAGCTGTGGCACGTCCACGGAGGGCATGCTCTGAGGTAGGGGCCAACGAGCAGAGGGTGAGGCTCCGCTTATGACTCGATCACGGTCGAGCCAGAATGTGAAGACGACCGTACCGATCATACTCACCACGGTAAGGATAAGTCCGTACGTCAGGCCGAATGGGACCGAGATCTCGTCCAGCACGAGGATCGTGCCTGCAATCAGCATCAAGTAGGCCAACGCGGTCGGGAGCATGATCTTCCAGCCGAGCTGCATCACCTGGTCATAGCGGAACCGCGGCAGAGTCCAGCGCACCCAGATGTAGACCAGGACGAATAAGCTGGTCTTGAGAACGAAGGCTCCGAGCGTGAGCAGTGTTTTCCACCAGGCGAGCGTGGCGAGGACGGGCGTCCCGGCGGCGTCGAAGCCCTGGATCCACTGTCCCTGGAAATAAAATGCGTCGTCCCCGTGCCAGAACGGGATGTCCCAGCCCCCCAAAAAGAGCGTGGCCATAAGTGCCGACTGGGTGATGACGTGCGCGTACTCGGCGATGAAGAACATGCTGAACTTCATCGAGGAATACTCGGTGTGATACCCAGTCACCAGCTCCGACTCTGCCTCGGGCATGTCGAAGGGAAGCCTGTTAGTCTCGGCGAAGGCACTGATCACGAAGAGGATGAAACCCAGCGACAAGGGCAAGACGAACCACAGCCCGAGGTGCTGCTGTTCGAACACTACCTGAGTCAAGGTGACGTTACCCGTCAGCATCAGCACGGTGACCAACGACAACCCGAGCGCCACCTCATAGCTCACCATCTGTGCGGAGGCTCTCAGTGCCCCAAGGAACGAGTACTTGTTGTTCGATGCCCAGCCACCCAGCACGATGCCGTACACTCCGAGCGATGACAGCGCCATGATGTAAAGGATGCCGATTGGCACGTCCGCCACGATCATGGGCACGGTGCCCCAGGGAGTCGGGAGAGGGGCAGCGAAGGGCACTACCGCGAAGGTCACTAGCGCTGGTACGATCGCTAGCATAGGGCCAAGCACGAAGAACAACTTTGTCGAGGTCCCGGGAAGCGTTTCTTCCTTCAGGAAGTTTTTGATTCCGTCAGCGATCGGTTGGAGCAACCCGAACGGACCCACCCTATTTGGTCCCATGCGGTCCTGGATCCAGGCACTTACTCGCCGCTCGGCCAGGGTAGTGTACGCGACCGCCACCATCAGGACTGAGAAAACGGCTACCACTTTGACAGCTGAAGTGACGAGGAATACACCTGGGGAGAGTCCGCTCATGCTCAGTCCCCGATGGCCCCGGCCGGTTCTTGCCGAGTTGGAGGGGTAACGATGACCCCCTGCTTACCCAGAGTTTCATAGGTGACGTCGCCGAACTCCGACACTGTCACGAATGCTTCTTCCGGTCTGGTCGGCTGAGTTTGACCTGTGTGCTCAGCTAGGAGCGCCCAGAGGATGAGCCAGGCGGGACGTGCGGCACCAGGTGCAGGGAGCCCCGACCAGAACCTCTGCACCCTATTCTCATGGTTGGTAAAAGTCCCCTCCTGTTCCGCAAATGTGGTCAGCGGCAGGGTGAAATGGGCGTGGGATGCGGCTTCAGACGAATGTGTCCCGAGGAACACGTAGAGTGCCGCCTCCTTGCCGAACGTGGGCGGTTGATCCTCCAGATCGTCTCCCACCACCAACACGATGCCGTCGTGGGATGCCAAACCCTCTAGGCCACCCGTTCCATCGTTGTCGCCCACCCTACTCATGCCGAGCAAGTCGGCTCCATTGACATTGGGTGCCAGGTCCCGTCGGCGAGCTAGCTTGGGGAAGCCCTTGAGAACCAACTCTTCCGGAGCTCGCCGTGATCTGTATACGAGGTCGCCCCCCCCAAGTTGGTCCACCAGAGCACGCGCAGCCCCAAGGTCCTCGTTGGAGAGGCGGGGACTCACGAGGGCCCTCACAGGGCCGGCTCCGAGCTCTCTGACCAGCCCGACCAGCGCCTCCTTCCAGTCGGTGGCATGGAACTCCTTCCCGTCTCGTACCAGCGGTACTTCGAGGCGGCCACCTCGGTTGATCCATTCGTAGTCTAGCCGGCCTTCGTCGCACATCCAGTGACCGTTGACATCCAGGTTTGGGCGCGGCCGGAGGCGCTGGACCAGGTTGTCGCGGGTGTGCAACTCTATGTTGCATCCCTGTGAACAATTGGGACACACGGAGTCCGTATGGCTCAGATCCCAGGCTCGCTGTTTGAACAGAAAATCCTTCGAAAGCAGCGCTCCCACCGGGCAGATATCAACGACGTTGCCGTGGAAATTAGTTCCTTCGAGACCTTCATCGAAGAACGTGTCGATGATCGATCGGTCGCCCCGCTCTACGACGGCGAGTCGCGGATCTTGTTCTACCTCGTTCATGAAACGCACGCAGCGTGTGCACATCACGCAGCGGTCGCCGTAAAAGAGAACATCTCCCCCGAAGTCGTCCCGTCCGAACACTCGCTTCGGTTCACGTACACGCCCATGCGGACGACCCTCTTCGTGGGCGTAATCCTGCAGCTTGCACTCTCCGGACTGGTCACATATCGGGCAATCTAGGGGGTGGTTGTGCAGGTAAAATTCGAGGACCCCTCGCCGCATCGTAAGCGACTTGTCACTTTGCGTGTGCACCACCTGGCCTTCCGCTACCTGGGTAACGCACGAGGGCAGCAGCTTGGGCGCCTTCTCAACTTCGACCAGGCAAAGCCGACACATCGCAGGCGCAGACAACCCTGCGTGATAGCAATAGTGGGGTACTTGTGTGCCGGCTTGTTCGGCGGCATGAAGGATAGATGTTCCCTTGGGTACGGTGACCTGTTGACCATCTATGGTCAGCGTGACGGTCTCGGGAAGATCGGCGTGGTCAGCCATCATGCAGTCCCAACACGTTCGCCACGTCGGATCAGGGCAAGGTATTCATCGCGGAACTTCAAGACAGATGACTGAACGGGGGCGGCCACAGAATCCGATAGCACACAGATCGTGGTCCCCACCATCTGGGCAGTGAGTTCCATCAGGGTGTCCAGGTCGTCCTCGGTTCCCCTTCCGGCTTCTATCCTTTCTAAGGTGCGCGTGACCCAGATCGAACCCTCCCGGCACGGTGTGCACTGTCCGCAGGATTCGTGGGCGTAGAACGCGGCCATACGTCGCACCTGCTTCACGATGTCCGTAGTCTCGTCCATCACGATCACGGAAGCACACCCGAGCATGGATCCGCAGGACGACACGCCCTCGTAATCCAGCGCGCAGCTGCGGCACTCCTCCGCGGTGAGAAGTGGTACCGAGCTTCCGCCCGGGATTACGGCCTTGAGGGCGTTACCGTTGGTTATCCCCCCGCATAGGTCATCTATCAGATCCATCAGGGGGAACCCGAGAGGCAACTCGTAATTGCCAGGTTTGCGCACGTGCCCACTCACGCAAAACAACTTGGTACCAGGACTCTTTTCTGATCCCCACTGACGGTACCATTCTGAGCCATTCACAACGATGTGTGGCACTGCGCACAACGTCTCCACGTTGTTTACCGTTGTAGGCATGCCAAAGACGCCCACCGCTGCGGGGAACGGAGGTTTCACTCGTGGCTCCCCTCGCCGGCCCTCGAGCGAGTTCATCAGCCCGGTTTCCTCACCGCAGATGTAGGCTCCGGAGCCCACGTGTACGGTAAGGTCGATCTTCTGTCCCGAGCCCATCACGTCATCGCCGATCAAGCCGTCGGCGTACGCTTCTTCTACAGCCCGGGCCAGCACCTGAGTGGCCTCGAAGAACTCGCCACGACAGTAGATGTACGCGTGCCGTGCGCGGATAGCGTACGCTCCGATGAGGCATCCCTCAACGAGTTGGTGGGGGTCCCACCGTATTATCTCTCGATCCTTGAACGTGCCTGGTTCGGATTCGTCGGCGTTGCAGCAGAGATAGTGGGGCTTGTCGTAATCCTTAGGCATGAAGCTCCACTTGAGGCCAGTCGGGAAGCCCGCCCCGCCCCGCCCTCTGAGTCCGGAAGCCTTCACGATGTCGACCACGGCGTCAGGGCTCATGTCCAGCGCTGTCTTGAGACCCTGGTAGCGACCGCGCTGCTTGGCGCCCGCCAGTGTCCTCGCCTCGGGGTCTCCGAACTGCGTGGATATGACTCGAACTTCCCGATCGGATACGTAGGGGTAGGCCACAGCTATTTGCCGTCTGCCCGCAGGCGCTCGCAGAGGCTCGGGATGTCGCCCGCCTTCACGTTCTCGTAGTAGCGCGAATTGATCTGTACACAGGTAGGAAAACCGCACCCCGCTAGACACTCCGCTTCGATTACCGTGAAGTCTCCGTCTTCAGACGTTTCGCCAGGCTCGGTGTTGGAGTACCGGAGGAAAGCATCCATCACTTCGTCTGCGCCGCATAGATTGCACGAAATGTTAGTACACACCTGGATCAGAAAGCGCCCGACGGGACGCTTGTTGTACATGGTGTAAAACGTCACCACTCCACGAACGTAGGCAGGCTCCAGATCGAGCAGCTCGCCCACCCGGTCCATGGTCTCCGGGGACACGTGGCCACGCACTTCTTGCGCGAGGTTGAGCACGGGCAGCAAGGCTGCGCGCGTGTCGGGATAGCGCGTGAGGATTTTGTCGAACCGCTCCCGATAAGGCCCCTCGAAGAGTGGGGATTCCGGATGCTTATCCACCAGTACGTATGGATAGCTGGCAGAGCTCGACGGGTGCGCTCCTGCAAGCGGCCGAGACCCCACAAAGTCGTCTCCCCGTACCTGGTCTTCAGTCAAGTCGAACTCGCCGGTGTTGCCGGCCCATCCGGGATTGTGGAACGGGGTGTCCATTGGCTCCTTGGGGCTCACCGATCAATCTCCCCGAGTACGATGTCGAGCGACGCGTTGATCATGATCAAATCGCTCACTAGGTGGCCTTCGGCCAGCTTTGGCAGCACTGAAAGATTGACGAAGGACGGGGGTCGGATGCGCCACCGCACAGGCTTCGATCCGCCGGCGCTGGCGACGTACATGCCGAGCTCTCCCTTGGAGCCTTCGACCGCAAAGTAACAGTCGCCGGGAGGCGCCTTCACTCCCTCCATGATCAACTTGAAGTGGTGAATCATAGACTCCATGTCGCTCATGCAGTCCGTCTTGCTGGGAAGCGTAACGTGTCGGTCCGGGACGTCCATCGGTCCACCGGGCAGCCGCTCGATGGCCTGGTGGAGGATGCCCACGCTTTGGCGCATCTCCTCCATGCGGACCAGGTAGCGGTCATAGCAATCTCCATGCTCCCCGATCGGTACCTCGAAGTCGTAGGTCTCGTAGTCGTAGTACGGGTTGTCCTTGCGCAGATCGTACGGGATGCCGCTGGCTCGCAAGTTGGGCCCGGTGAATCCGCAGTTGACCGCGTCCTCGGCATTGATCACACCGACGTCCTGAGTACGTCCGAGATGGATAGCGTTAGTGGTCAGGAGCGCGTCGATCTCGTCGAGCGTGCGCGGGAAGACCAACAGGAACTCTTTGAGCTCGTCGATCCACCCGTCCGGGATATCCGCCATCATTCCACCGACCCGTGTGGCGGAGGTAGTGATGCGGGCGCCTGTGTATTTCTCGTGCAGTGTGTAAATCTTCTCACGCTCCTGAAACGCGTACAGAAAGGGCGTGAACGCTCCGAGGTCGATCGCAGTTGTTCCCAGCCAGAGGAGGTGGCTGAAGATCCGTTCCATTTCC
Source organism: Gemmatimonadales bacterium UBA2988 (assembly GCA_002346665.1). Classification (GTDB taxonomy): domain Bacteria; phylum Gemmatimonadota; class Gemmatimonadetes; order Longimicrobiales; family Gaopeijiaceae; genus UBA2988. The sequence goes on along the minus strand of DEAG01000005.1, from coordinate 103,333 downwards.
ATCAGGATGACGCGGAAAACCTTACACTGCTCCGTGACCTCTATCCCCATAAGTTTCTCGACCGACATTACGTAGGCGCAGTTATAGATGAGCGGTGCTAAGTAGTCCATCCGATCGGTCAGCGTGACAACCTGATTCCAGGTGCGGTATTCGCCTAGCTTTTCGAAGGACGAATGGAGGTAGCCTATGTGCGGGGTCACCTTGATAACGGTCTCACCGTCAAGCTCGCACACCAGCCGGAGCACTCCGTGCGTTGCCGGGTGTTGGGGGCCGATATTGATCAGCATGTGCTCCGCGCCCAGCTCAGGCTCCGCCAGGTCTACTGGAAAGAGCGGGCTGTGCGCCGGTTCTCCGGCGACTCCCATCTCGGGGGCTCTCGAGATAGAGTACTCGACCGTCCTCTTCACCATATGTCTTGCTCTCAGCCCCCTGACCCTGGCGAGGGCTCTGCAGCTTCGGACTCTCCCAGCGGGGGGTTCCCTGGAACCTGGGGCTCCCGCTCCGTGGCCAGCTCGGTGGGAATGTACTGATCGACCGGATCTTGGCTCAGGGCTCGCTGGGTCTGCTCTGCACGCGTAAAGCGTCCGCGCAACGGAAAGTCCTTCCGGAGCGGGTGCCCCTCAGCGTAGTTCTCCGGCATCATGATCCGGCGCAGGTTTGGGTGCCCCTTAAACTCGATCCCGAACAGGTCATAAACTTCGCGTTCGAGCCAATTGGCAGTCCTCCACAGGGGCTCCACGCTATCTATTGCCAGCGCTGTAAGTGGCAGTTCGCATTTGACTCTGAGGGCACGGCGGTGCGGCACCGACCAAAGCTGATAGACTACCTGAAGGGGATGGCCGCCCCCGAAGTCCACTGCGGTCACGTCAACGAGAAGGTCGTAGTGCTGATCCGGATCTTGCTTGAGCCAGCGGAGGATTTCCCGGTTTCGTTCGGCCTCGACGTAGACGATGTGCTGGTTGCCCGCGCTGATCTCGTGGTGCTGAATCGATGCTCCAAAGCGGGCGCGCAGTCCGTCCACAGTAGGATGCCCGAGGATCGTCGCGGCGAGCCGCACGGGAATCCCATGGTCGGTCCTTGGACCCTCCTCGACTGTGTCGAGCGCCGACCCTGCTAGTGGTGTTGGTGAATCGTCCATCTGCTAACGTATAAACTCAGGAATTGGTTGCAGGACCGAGGGGATGCAGTGACCTCTGAACCCCAGCTGAGTTCCTATACGGGACACTACGACTTCCGGTCCCCGGGGCGATCATCCAGGTCCGTGTGCGCGATGTCACTCACACGGTCTTGCTTGGTGGAGTTGCCGAACGGTCCTGTCAGTCCGGCCACTTCGTCCGCACCTGCTTCCGGAACCCCGGCGCGCAGGGGATCTTCTGCTCGCAGCGTTCTGTGCTCAGCTAGGGTTTCCTCGCGAATCTTTTCTTGGATCATCATCAACCCGTAGATGAGCCCTTCGGGACGGGGAGGACAACCCGGGATGTAGACGTCCACCGGCACGATCGTATCGATCCCCTGAACCATCGAGTAAGTGTCGAACACGCCACCTGAGCTCGCACAGGCACCCATAGATATGCACCACTTGGGTTGTGGCATCTGGTCCCATATACGGCGCAGCACGGGAGCTAGCTTGTAGGGGACTCGACCGGCACAGATCAGCACGTCGGCCTGGCGCGGGCTAAAGGACATGCGTTCCATGCCGAAACGGGCCAGGTCGAAATTGCTGGCGGCGGCAGCCATCATCTCGATCGCGCAGCAGGCCGTGCCGAATGGCATAGGCCATAGCGAGCTCCGACGGGCCCAGTTCACCACGAAGTCCAGCTTGGTGGTGAGGAAGGTGGGTCCGCCCGCCCCGAGGGTCCCACCATCCTGCCGGGCGCTGGTCCCTCCACCGGGCAAACGACGGTCGTCTAGTCCCACTCGAGGCCTCCCTTTTTCCATTCGTACCAGAGTCCCACCGCGAGCACCGCCACGAACAGCACCATGGCGAGGAATGGACCCCATCCCAGCCGTCTCATCTCCACGGCCCACGGAACCAGGTATATCGTCTCCAGATCGAAGACGATAAAACTGATCGCCACCATGTAGAACTTAACCGAGAAGCGGACCCGCGTGTCTCCGATCGGGGTCATCCCCGACTCGTAGGGCATCTCCTTCTCGGGTGTGGGGCGGCGGGGGTTCAGCACATGAGACGCCACCATCATTCCGATGGCGTTCACCACGGAGAGGCCGAACAGCATGAGCAGCGGAGCGTAGGCTCCCGACATGAATGCTCTGGTCCCTCCAGAACGCGCCGGGGGCCCCGCACAGAGCGCGAGGGAGGCCGATTACACCCCCAGGGCGGTGTTTGTGAAATCCTTCACTTGTCGGACTGTCGAATGTATTGGGGTGCGCGGAAAGGTGTCAAGCGACGGTCTACGGCCATCTTCCGAGCGTTAACGGGCCCAGTTTGCCCCGCCCTACCAGAGGGTCTAGTTTCTGCCGCACTCCCCCCAACACACTAGGCACGATGCCCATCCTGAGTGACAGTTGGATTAAGACGATGTCCGAGGAGCACGGTATGATCGAGCCCTTCGAGGCTGGCCAAGTTCGGGGTGGCGCGATCAGCTATGGGCTCTCCTCCTACGGCTACGACATCCGGGTGGCTCCGGAGTTCAAGGTCTTTACCAATGTTCACAACGTGGTCGTGGATCCAAAGCACTTCGATCCACGATCGTTCGTCGACGTGCACGAACAGACTTGCATCATCCCGCCGAATTCGTTCGCGCTGGCACGTACGGAGGAATATTTCCGTGTGCCTCGGAATGTGCTGGTGGTGTGCGTGGGAAAATCGACCTACGCGAGGTGCGGGATCATCGTGAACGTGACGCCCCTCGAGCCCACCTGGGAGGGGTATCTAACCCTCGAAATCTCCAACACTACTCCGCTGCCTGCGAAGATTTACGGAGGCGAGGGTATTGCCCAGCTACTGTTTTTCGAGGGTAACGAGGAACCTTCGGTGGCCTACGCGGAGCGCAACGGGAAATACCAGCACCAGAAGGGTGTGACACTCCCTCGCATGTGACCTGGACCGCTACCTACGGGTGGATAGCGTACAGGTATACCTCGAATACCAGCACGGCATTCGGCGGAATCATCGCGTAGCCATTGGCGCCATAGGCGAGATGGGAAGGAATCACGAGCCGACGCGTTTCACCCACAGTCATCCCCACAATGCCGGCGAAGCCCGCAATGAGTTGGTCGAGGCGATACTCGGGCAGGGTGCCTGAGTCGAACCTGTACCCGTCGGTAGTCCAACCCTGGTAGGTCACCGTAAACCGATCAGTCGCGGTCATCGGCGTGCCGTTCCCTCCGGTGACCAGCGTGTCCTGGCGAAGTGTCTGGATGTAGACGCCCGACGGAAGCTTGGTCATCACTGCCAGATCGATTCCTAGCTCGGCAGCGAAGATCACATCCTCAGGGTTCTGTGGTTCCGCCACGGGGTCTGTAGCGGAGTCTCCACAGGCCGCGACGGCCAGGACCAGCGCTAACAACAGGCCCACTGGTCGGTGCTGCTGCCAAACGACAACTCTCAGGCGAGCGTCCTCATGGTCTCGTGCACCGACGCAGCGCTCTTTGCGAGCTCGGCTCGTTCCGCTGCGGTGAGGTCCACCTCCACGATCTCGACGAGTCCGCCTGCACCAAGCTTGCACGGCACGCCGAGGAACAAGTCGTTCATTCCGTACTCGCCCTCGAGCCAAGCCGCGCACGGCAAGATCCGCCGTTTGTCCTTGACGATCGCGTCCACCATCTGCACTACGGCCGATGACGGAGCGTAATAAGCACTTCCCGTTTTCAGAAAGCCTACGATCTCGGCGCCGCCCTTGCGGGTACGTTCGACCAGAGCGTCGATGCGATCTTGCGGAAGGAGCTGGGAGAGCGGGATTCCGCTGACGCTCGTGTAGCTAGCGAGAGGGACCATGGTGTCTCCATGACCCCCCAGCACGAGCGCCTGGATGTCCGCGACGCTGACGTCCAGTTCGAGCGCGATGAACGAGCGATAGCGGCCGGTGTCGAGCACGCCGGCCATTCCGATCACACGCTCACGTGGGAACCCGGTGGTCTTCATCGCGACGTAGGACATCACGTCGAGCGGATTCGATACCACTATCAAGATGGTGTCCGGAGCGACTCGCTTAATCTCCGCCGAGACCTTCGCCATGATGTCGGCATTGGTACGCAGGAGATCGTCACGGCTCATACCGGGCTTGCGCGCGATCCCGGCCGTCACGATGACGATTTCCGACCCGGCCACGGGCTCGTAGTCGTTCGCTCCAGTGACCAGCGTGTCGAATCCCTCGATCGGGGCACTCTCCCATTGATCGAGCCCCTTCCCTTGGGGGACACCCTCGACGACGTCTATCATAACGACCTCGCGGGCTAACTCTTTCTCCGCGAGACGCTGGGCGCAGCTGGCACCCACATGGCCGGCTCCGACCACGGTGATTTTGCTTACAGTCATGAGTCTCTAGCCGTCCTGGAAAAGCGACTCCCGGCCTCTGACCGTGCCGCCTTATTCTAAGTAGTCGGAACCGTTCTTTTTGGCGAAACGGGCGGAACCTATGCCTGGGGGTCGATCATGTCAACGCAAGGCATGTAAGGCCTCATCGGTGGAGGCGTGGCACTCAACCTCCGGTCTGTGAAAGTGCGATCAGCCCTCCAGATCCCACGTCACTTCCCTGTACCAGTAGGTGCCGCTCGGGCTTGGTTCGCAGCGTATCAGCGATCAAGGGACGAAGATCTTCACCTCTCCGGAGTGGGTCACGGAGGTTGGTCTGAAGGTGACCGAACAGGCAGGGACGAAGTTGGCCGTCTGCGGTCAAGCGCATGCGATTGCAGCGCTCGCAGTAGTTGTGACTCATGGGAGTGATAACCCCGACTGTGCCGGGAGCCCCAGGAAAACGGTAGTAGGTGGCAGGTCCGTTCCCCCAGGGACCGGGGACGGGCTCTAGTTCTCCTATCTCCCGCAGACGGTCGAGCGCCTCAGCACAGGGGATGAACGAGTCCCTCGACAGGTGGAGGTTAGATCCGGTGGGCATTAGCTCGATGAAGCGTATGTGCCAGGGCCGCTCGCGGGTGAGGTCGGCGAAATCGGCGATCTCATCGTCGTTCCTCCCTCTCATCAGAACAACGTTGACCTTGATCGGCTCGAACCCCACCCGTTCGGCCCTGTCGATTCCCGCCATGATGCGCTGGGCCGATCCGGGCCTACGTGACAGAACGTCGACCCGATCCGGCCGAAGGGAGTCAAGCGAGATGTTGACCCGGTTGACCCCAGCCTCACGCAAGGCCTCGCCGTGTTCCTCGAGGAGCACTCCGTTGGTCGAGAGTGACAAGTCTTCGATTCCGGGGACTGCTGCGATCATGTGCACCAGCTCGGGTAGGTCGCGGCGCACTAACGGCTCGCCCCCTGTGATACGCACCCGGCGGAGTCCTAGAGGAGCCATAGTCGTGATGACCTTGACTATCTCCTCATAGGTTAGCAGCTGCTCCTTGCGCAACCACGAGAGTCCCTCTTCCGGCATGCAGTAGACACAGCGGAGGTTGCACTTGTCAGTCACCGAGACCCTAAGGTACTCGATGCGCCGACCGAACCCGTCGATCATCGTGCGTCCTCAATCGCCTCGAGGGTCTGCCCCTGCACCCAGGCAGCTTCGCCGTCGGCATACTGCTCTTGCTTCCACACCGGCAACCGCTTCTTGACCTCCTCGATGATGAAGCGCGAGGCCTGGTAGGCCTCGCCTCGGTGGGAGCTAGACACCGCGATGGCCACGCTCACCTCACCTACTGCCAGGTCCCCGACACGGTGGACGACCACGATCCGGTCGGTTCCGAGCTGACGAGCCGCCTCTTCCACGATGGCGTTCAACTCTTTTTCTGCCATGGGTTGGTAAGCCTCGTACCGCATCCCACCGACACGACGTCCCTCCGCGTGATCCCGGACCTTGCCGAGAAAGAGGAGCACCGCACCGTCGGCAGGATCTCGGACAAGGGCAAGCACCGCCGCCGGATCGATGATCTCCCGGACAATCGCGATCCGGTATCCGGAGGCGCCCTGATCTCTAGCGGGTGCATTCACCCGCCGGCTACCGGCGGAAGAAACGCGATCTCGTCTCCCTCGGTCAGGCGTGCATCACCCCGCATTACCTCGTGATTTATCGCCACCGCGGGGGCTTTAGGAAGGCGATTGAAGGGAGCGCCTCGTGAGCGAATACTGCTCACCAGATCCCCCACCGTGGCACCCTCCGGGAGGTCCACATCCAGGGTACCGGTCCCCATAGCATCGCGGTAGGCGGCAAAAAAGAGGCTGCGAACCTGCATCGACTACGTCGGCTCCTGAAAGAGGTGCGTAGCAGACACCACCCGGACTTTGCGGTTGCCGTCGACCTACTACGATTCAACTGCTACCGTCTCCTGATCCCCCCCCTCGGTCCAGCAGGCCCGCGCCGCCCGGACGCAGGCTGCCGGAGGCGCTGAACTCGGTGCGTGAGGTCCTCTCTGAGCTCGTAGAAGCGGAGCGTCTGGGATGGCGTGAGGACACCCTGTAGCCCTTCTATCTCGCTTCGGAGCAGCAGCGCCGCCTCTTCCCGCACTGCCGTCATCTCGATCAAGATCTGTTGGGCTTCCTGGTCGCTCTGACCGGCCACATTACCTCGACGCATCCGACGTCGCAGCATTTCCTCGCGCCGCAGAATCATCCGACGCTGGTCCTGGAACGGGGAGACCACCTGATTGACCTCTTGGAGTTGCTCCGCGGTGAGCCCTAGGTCCGTTTGGACGATCCACGCGAACCGCGCCCTCACCCGCTCCTCAAGGGCGCCGCGCCCAGGCCGCACCTGTGCGTCAGAGGCACCCGGAATCAGGACCAAAACGGCCATCCCCGCCCATACCCACGCATTGATCTTCATGCTCCCAGCTCCTCAACTAAAGCCCTCAGCTCCTCGTCCGAAAGATCGTCCAGCACCGGGGCTCCCGCCACAGCCCCGTCATTCGCAATCCATATCTGCGACTCTTCCACGGGTACCTCTCCGATAGCGCTGGCCACTTCGATCGTCTGGGAATCCCTAAAGATGATGGTAGTGCCCACTGCGAACACCAACACCGCGGCCGAAGGCAACGCCCACGCCGGCCGACGCCAGGAGGGCCTCACTCTTTCTCGGGTCACCGAATGCGCCTGCACCCCACCGGCGCGGGCGATGTTCTCGGCCATCCCCGCGGGTGCCTCCGGACGGGCCACGAACAGCGTGCCCAGCACGCTCGCCTGGGCAGAACAATCCTCGCACCCATCGAGGTGCTCCGCCACGAGCGCGCTCTCGGTATCGGCAAGGCGGTCCGAGGCCCAGTCGGGCAGCCGGTCCGCTATCTCCGGGCAGGTCATCGGGTTCATTCCTTCAGCCACCCCCTAATACGCTTGATGCCATGATGATAGTTCACGCGCGCCGTCCCCTCCGACGAGCCTATCACGGTCCCTACCTCTCGGAAACTCAACCCTTCATCCACTCGCAGCTGCACCGCCAACCGTTGCTTCTCCGGTAGGCGGGCTAGCAGCGCGCGCACCCGGGCCACCTCGGCCCGGAGTACCACCCTCCCCGCCACCCCGCCCACAGGCAACTCACCCGGCAGTTCGTCGTCCAGCGGGCACTCACGCCGGCGAGTCCTCCGTCGGAGCATGCTGCGCGCCTCGTTGGCGACGATCGCCAGCAGCCAGGTGCGGAAGGAGGCATCCCCCCGAAATCCGGCTAGTCCTTTGAGAGCTCTGAGCATCCCATCCTGAGCGGCGTCCTGGGCGTCCGCCTCGCCGCCTAGAATACCTAGGGCCACTCGAAATGCGCTGCTCTGGTGGAGCGCCACCAACTCGTCCAGGGCTCTCGGATCTCCTTCCCGAGCTCCGTGCAAGAGCGCTGAATCGGAGGACGCAACGTCCCCGGCAACGTTTCGTTTCACCGTATTTAAGGAAGACGTCCGACGGAAGCCAAGCGTTAAAGGACGGAAGACTCAGTTGGTCCCTGGCCGCCCGAAGCCGCTCCACCCCTGCTCCGTTGGGAAGCAAATGGTGGTCTCATGGTAACCAGAAGTGGAGCTGGGTGGTGTCAGTGGGACCCGTCAGTCCACGGTCTGGCCTCCACACCAGCCACTTCGTTTTGAAGGTACTTGGACGGTTTGAATACTGGGACAACACGGGAGGGCACTTCGACCGGATCCCCGGTCCGCGGATTCCTTGCCATGCGCGTCTTGCGTCGACGCACCTTGAAGGTCCCAAAGCCCCGGATTTCTATGTTCTCACCCGTGCCCAGCGCGTTCTTGATGGCGTTCAGGAAACCGTCTACCACCATGGCGCAGTCCTTCTTGGTGATACCGGGCCCGATCGCCTCTGCCACCTGCTCGACGAGATCGGCCTTGGTCATGCGAGCCTCCAAGGGGGATAACCTGAGGAACGGAAGCCACGGTACACTCGCAGCCCCGGAAGGTCAAGCCTCGGTTGAACCTACGGGATTCATGAGGACGTCGTAATCAGGCCCTATGCGCCTCCATCAGGGCGATGAACCGATCGAATAGATAACGGCTGTCGTGCGGCCCCGGGGCAGCCTCGGGATGATATTGGACCGAGAACACGGGACGGGTCTTGTGCTCCATCCCTTCCACTGTGTGGTCGTAGAGGTTCACGTGGGTCACCCGGAGCTCGGGTGCCCCGGGGACGCTCCATTCCTTCCCGCCGAGCACGGCGAAACCATGATTCTGGGCGGTGATCTCCACGGTACCGTGGCCGATCCGCTCAACCGGATGGTTACCGCCGTGGTGGCCAAAGGGAAGCTTGTACGTTGAGCCGCCGAAGGCTCGTCCGATGAGCTGGTGTCCGAGGCAAATCCCGAACACCGGCACCCCAACTTGAGAGAGCTTCAGGATTGCTTCCTCCGCTTCCCGGACCGCCGCAGGATCGCCGGGCCCATTCGAGATGAACAGCCCGTCCGGAGCCTCAGCCAGTATTTCCTCCACGGTAGTGTCGAACGGAATGACCATGACCCGGCAGCCCCGCGCGGCTAGAAGGCGTGGTAGGTGTGCTTTGATGCCGAAGTCGTAAGCCATCACTCGGAATTTTTCATCGCCTTCGGCCTCTACGATGTAGGGTTCGTCCGTGGAAACACCGCCCACGAGATCCAGGCCTTCCATGCGCGGGTGCATCAGCAGGAGATCACGCAGCTCACGCGGATCTGCCGACGCCGGCGCGATCGCTCCACGCATCGCACCCTCCGAGCGGATGTGGCGGGTGAGAGCCCGGGTATCCACACTGCTGATGCCCACGATCCCGTGGCGCATGAGGTATTCGGGTAGGCTGCCGGTGGCACGCCAGGAGCTGGCGACCCGGGATATTTCCCGAACAACAAACCCGGACACCTGCGGGACTCGGGACTCCTCATCTTCGGGGTTTACGCCGTAGTTCCCGATGAGCGGATATGTCATGGTCACGAGCTGTCCAGCGTAGGAGGGATCCGTCAGTATCTCCTGGTAGCCGGTCATCGAAGTGTTAAACACCACCTCCCCGAACGCGGGCCCTAGGGCTCCAAGGCGCAACCCTGTGAAGAGACGGCCGTCCTCAAGGAGGAGGATGGTTGGCTCGGTCAGGATGACCTCCATGTAAAGCGGACTTGAGCGAGCAGAAAGTAGCGGCTCCCCCAGGCGGGTCCAATCCTCTACTTTGTATCTCGACGACCACCTTCTCTTTTATCTAGCCTGCGGTCCATGCCCCAGCGACCCATTGTACACGTCCACGCGGACGAATCTTGCCTAGGCAACCAGTTCCAGGACAGCGACAACCCCGGGGGTGCAGCGGGCCTGGTCGAATATTGGAAGGGCGGAGGCTGGGAGCGCTGGGATTATTGGGTCTCAGAACCGGCCACCACAAACAACCGCATGGCGCTCCGCAGCGCCATCGAGGCTTTCGGCCATCTCACGCTCTCCTGCCGTGTGCTCTTCGTCTCCGACAGCCAGTACCTCGTGAAGGGCATGTCCGAGTGGGTGCCGACATGGAAGGCCCGCAGCTGGACCCGCAAAGGCGGACCGATCCAGAACCTTGAAATGTGGCAGGTGCTGGAAGGGAGTGCGGATCGCCACCGGGTGGAGTGGCAGTGGGTGAGAGGCCACGACGGGCACCCCAAGAACGAATACGCTGACCATCTAGCAACAGGGGCGGCGAAGCGCCAAGACCGGTCGACCGGGCTGCTTCCCTCAAAGTTCGAGGGGTGGCTCGAAGGCGAACGAGAGAAAGGACGGCACCTCGACTACCGGCTTGAAACCGGGCCGCTTCTTTAGCGAGGACGAAATTTTCTCCGGTTTCTGCGACCGTACGCTAGTGCTGGTCAATTGGGCGCGGAATTACCTGTTCTTCGGGCGGGCGGTGCGGTTTTTCCTACCTCCCGATAGGGGGTCGCCTTAGGCCATAGACAGGCCACCTCGACAATTCCTGCCACGGCCAGTGCCTCACCGTGGTGGCGCTACACCTCCCGCTTCGGGTTCGAGCCGCACCACCTGAGTCAATCCCTGTCCCCTTCTGTTGTCGATCGCGAGGTACACGAAGTCGTCTGGCCCTTGCCGGACGTCTCGGATTCGCCCCAAAACACCAGCCAGCAGAGTTTCGGCGCTCACTACCCTCTGGTCCTCAAGGGTAAGACGTGTAAGCTGCTCACCACGCAGACCTCCGACGAATATGCTGCCCTGCCACCATGGGAACTCCTCTCCTGTGTAGAAGAGCATCCCCGATGTTGCGATCGAGGGGACCCACGTCCATACCGGTGACTCTATGTCCTGTCGGTGCGTATCCGTGCTGTAGACGGATCCGTCGTAATTGACGCCGAAGGACACGACTGGCCATCCGTAATTCGCTCCCTTCTGGACCAGGTTTACCTCGTCTCCTCCCCGTGGCCCATGCTCATTCTCCCAGATCTCGCCGGTCTGTGGATGGACGGCCATACCCTGGGGATTTCGGTGTCCGTAGCTCCAGATTTCTGGCATCGCCCCCCTCTCGTCGACGAAGGGGTTGTCAGTCGGCACCCGCCCGTCGTCCCGCAACCTGATGATTGTGCCTTGGTGCTGGGAGAGGCTCTGGGACGGGTGTCCAGCCATTAGGTTTGGCGCCGCACCGCGGTCACCCACAGATAAGTAGAGATAACCATCGCGATCGAACACCATCCGTCCGGCGAAGTGGGAGTTGCCGCGTGCCCACGCTTTCGCTTCGAAGATCTCTTCCACGTCCACTAACCGGTGGTTCTCCAAGCGTCCACGCACGACTGCGGTGGTGGCGAGTGACTCGTCATCGTTTGGCTTTGCGAAGCTCAAGTAAAGCAGGTGGTTGGTGGAGAAGTCCGGGTGGGGTAGCACCTCTAGAAGACCACCCTGACCACGCACCCGGACGTGAGGCACCCCCGCAACGGACTCCGGGAGGAGCTTGCCGTCACGTACCACCCGGAGCCGTCCTGGGCGCTCGGTGACAAGCATGTCACCGTTCGGCAACCACGCGATCGACCAGGGATGGTCCAACCCTTCCACGACCGTCGTCACCCGAAAGTCGTGACGGGCCGACTCATAGACGGTGCTCGTGGATACCCCCGCACCCCGGGGACCCGCTTGACCGGAAAGTGGTGCGGTGACGGTAATCACCGTGGCCAGAAGCGTCAGAGATACCGCGGGATAAAGGCGTTGGGGATCCATGGTACCTCCAGGTCAATAGCTCGTATGCTCGTGGGTCGAAATGATACAACGCCCAGGGCAGCTCCGCCTCTGGTGTGGTCGCAGGAAAGAGGGGGGGGGAGCGAAAAGATCTAGACGCCACGATTTGGGGATGCAGTCCCCAGGCCGCCCTCCACGTATACGCTAAGTTAGCTAACTGAAGGATGTTATGTCATATTACATCAGGTAGAGCTGCAGCCCGGTGCCCAGAAATATTGTCCGCCCAATCGCCCGGAGGCTATCCGACCAACACCGAAGTAGCTTGTTTTTCACACGAAAAGCCTGCGCCCGAGACGCTTGGCCACCGCCCCCGCCATCACGTTCTCCACCTCAGTCATCGCTACGTTGTGCCCGAGTTCCAGATCAAGCGAGGTAATAGCACCCCCCTCGATTCCACACGGCACGATGGTTGCAAAGTAGCCCAAATCCGGTGCCACGTTCAGAGAAAATCCGTGGGAGGTTATCCACCCTGATGAAATCCGCACACCGATTGCCGCAATTTTGCCGCCTGAGGTCCAGACACCGGTGAGGCCCTGCAAGCGATGTCCTTGCACACCGAGTTCTAACAACCCATCTATCAGGGCGCCCTCGAGGTCGCGTAGGTATCGATGGAGATCGTGTCGCCCCTTTTCGAGAGCCACTATCGGGTAACCTACGAGCTGTCCGGGTCCGTGGTAGGTCACATCTCCTCCCCGTCCCGCTTCGAAGAGTTCTATCCCAAGGCTTGCACGCTGGTCTGGGCTTGCCAGGACGTGAGAATGGTCAGAACTCGAACCCAACGTGATGACGTGAGGGTGTTGTAGTAACAGCAGCGTGTCTGGGATCAGCCCATCACGCCGGTCCCGGACGAGTTCATCCTGGATGGTGAGGGCGTCCCTGTAAGGGACCTCGCCGAGGCAGCGCAGGGCGAGCGGAACCTGGCCGGAGACGATTCCAGCCCGGTTCATGCGTCCTCGGGAAAGGCCTCCAAAACCCCCTTGAGTCCCGCGAGAAAGCGAGCTGCATCGGCGCCGTCCACCAACCGATGATCGTAACCCAGGGCGAAGACGCCGCGCTTCCGGATTGCCATCGCGTCAGTCCCGCTAACATCGTCCTCGATCACCACCACCCGCTTTTCGATCGCACCGGTTCCGAGGATCGCTGCGGTGCCCTTGGGGATGATCGGTAACCCCACCAGGGTGCCTAGCACCCCGGGGTTGGTGATGGAGAACGTAGACGCCTGTATTTCGTCAGGTGAGAGCTGGCGACTCCGTGCCCGCCCGGCAAGGTCAGTAATCTTCATTCCTATCCCTGCCAGGCTCAAAGTGTCGGCGTCCCGGATCACCGGGACGATCAGCCCGGGCTCTAGATCAACAGCTATCCCGATGTTGACCCTGCCCCGGTAGATGATGTTGTTGCCCGCTACCGTTCCGTTGATCTGAGGAAACTCGGGCAGAAGTCTAGAGACCGCCCACACCACGAATGCGGTATAGCTGACCCTCGCCCCTTGCTCCTGCCATTGCTCTTTGCTGTCCTTGCGGATTCTGTCGATGGCGGTGAAGTCAACCTCGATGAACGAGTGCACGTGCGGAGCCACACGCTTTGCCACCACCATATGTTCAGCCGTGAGCCGACGGATCTTGTCCATCGGCTCTACCCGGTCTCCTTCACGCACCGGGAATTCTGGGTTTTGTACCTGTCCGTAGAAGGTCTTCCACAAATCGGCCACTTCGCTGTGCGCCGGCGTCGACTGGGCTGAGGTCACCGCAACCGTTGGATCAACTTCGCCTTCCTTCCCCATCTCGATGTACGAAAGGATGTCCTGCTTGGTCACCCGCTCGGCGTGGCCGGTCCCTGTCACAAGCGCGATGTCGACCCCGTGCTCCTCGGCAATCCTACGCACTACCGGAGTGGATCGGGGGCGCACGCCATCTTCCGTGGGGACCGACCCTTCATCCACGGACTCGGCAGTGCTTTCGACTGTCTGACTGGCAGGAGGCACAAGAGGATCGGGGATTTCGACTGGGGGTGGGGTGGGGGCAGGTGTCTCGAGAACGGGCTCAGCCGCCTCGGACGGCGCACTACTCTTGCCAGAGGGCACCCCTTCGATGTCGATGTAAGCGACGATCGTGCCCACCTCCACCGTCTCCCCCTCCTCCACCTCTATCGAGACGATCGTCCCGTCTGTGGGGGCGGGGATCTCGGCATCCACTTTGTCGGTGGAGATTTCCAGGATTGGCTCGTCACGCTGCACGGACTGACCGACCGATTTGAGCCACTTGGAGACCGTGCCCTCTGTGATGGACTCGCCCATCTGGGGCATCGGGACTTCGATCCTGGCCACGCCTTTCCTCAGCTCAGGGGCTCGCGGGGGCAGGAGGCGTAGTTTCGACCGGCGCCGGCGTCGTCACTCCTGAGCCCCCCAACTGCCCCGGGAGGATAGGCTCAGGCGCAGTCGTCGGAACCTGCTGACGGAATTCCTCCTCAAGCAGCGATGAGGGTTGCTGAGCCCGAGACGACATGATCGATAGGACTAGGGCGAGGAGCATGAACGAAAACCCGAGAATCCAGCTTGCCCGGGTTAGTACTGAAGTCGCTTGGCGGCCCGCGAGGATGCCATCGGTGGCACCTGTGCCCCCACCCATGGCGGCCAGCCCTCCCCCCTTTCCTGCTTGGAGGAGGACGACCACGCCCAAGGCGAAGCCGATGAGCATTAACAGAGCGACTAAGAATGTATACATCGGATGCACAATGGTTCTAGTGACCCAGGAGAGGTCCCCAAACGTCGCCGGCCAGAGCCAACGGTGTCAACGGTCCGGTGCAGCGTCCACTATCCTGACAAAGGAGACCGGATCGAGACTGGCTCCTCCTACCAACACCCCATCAACGTCATCGGCTGCCATCAATTCGGCGGCGTTGTCCGGCTTGACGCTCCCGCCGTACAGGATGGAGACCTGGTCAGCGCGGTCCCCGAGCTGTTCGCGCATACGGTGCCGTAGGACGCTGTGGGCTTCTGTCGCATCCTGGGGTGTGGCGGTCTCCCCTGTGCCAATTGCCCATACAGGTTCGTACGCGAGCAGAAACTGAGTCTCCTGTCCGGCCAGACATTCTAGGGCTGCGTCCAGCTGTCGGAGGATAACCTCGCTCACTCGCCCCGCGTGCCGCTCGGCCAGGGTCTCGCCTACGCACACCGTTGGTACCAGACCGTGGTGGACAGCCGCGGCAGTCTTACGAGCGACATCGGAGTCGGTCTCGCCGAAGAGGTGGCGTCGTTCCGAGTGGCCTACCAGAGTGTGCGTGGCGCCGGCTGCTAGTGCCAGGGGTGCGGACACCTCTCCGGTGAAAGCACCCCTGGCTTCCCAGTGGATGTTCTGGGTACCGATGGCAAGCCAAGAAGGAGCAGACGTGACCGCAGCTAAAAGAGAGATCGCAGGCGGGAACACCGCCACCTGCGGACGACCAGGGCCCCGGCGGGGAGAGAACGCATCCAGGAATTCCCGGGCATCGTCTGGGCTCACGTGCATTTTCCAGTTGCCAGCGACCACAACGGCAGGTACAGACCTGGGCACGAGCACGTCGTCTCTCAACGGTCGCTGAGGGCTGCAACGCCGGGGAGCTGCTCACCCCCGAGGAACTCGAGTGAGGCGCCTCCACCCGTGGAGACGTGTGCGACCTTGTCAGCGACATGGGCCATGTTGAGCGCAGCCGCCGAGTCCCCGCCTCCCACGACGGTGAGTGCACCCAGATCGGTTGCCGTAGCCACTGACCTGGCCATCGCGATGGTTCCTTCCCGGAAGGCTGGCACCTCAAACACCCCCATGGGTCCGTTCCAGAACACAGTGCGGCCGTCGCTCAGAAGTCCACCGAACAGCTCTCGGCTTGCCGGGCCGATGTCCCCGATGCAGTCATCCGGCTGCACTGAGTCTCGCGGAACGACACGGACGGCTGCGCCATCCTCGATGCTTTTCGCAACCAAACAATCCACAGGCAACACGATACGATCACCAGCGTCGCGCAGGATCCCGTGGCATAACTCGACCTTGTCTTCTTCCAGTAACGACTGGCCCAGCTCTAAACCGAGCGCACGCAAGAACGTGTTCGCCATAGCACCTCCAACTAACAGGCGGTCTACTCGTGGGAGTAGCGCACGGATAGTTTCGACTTTACCCGAGACCTTGGCACCCCCAAGGATCCCGACGAACGGCTGTTTCGGCTTGCACAGCAGGCTTTCCAGAACTTTCAGTTCCTTGTCCAGTAGCAATCCAGCTACCGCAGACCCACCCCGCCTCCGCATTTCGTCGGCGACACCAGTGGTAGAGGCATGAGCCCGATGCGCCGCTCCAAACGCATCGTTGACGAACACACCATCTGGGGGGTGGTCAACGAGGTCTGCCAGCGCCCGCGCGAGCTCGGGTGTGTTTCTGGTTTCGCCCGCGTCGAAACGAGTGTTCTCTAGCACCAACACCTCGCTGTTGTCGAGCGCAAGAACAGCAGCTCGCGCTCCCGGTCCGACCAAGTCCGGGTGGAACCGAACCGTGCCTCCGATCGAATCACCCAGAAGACCTGCGACCCTCTGGAGGGAGAGTCCCGGGTCGGGGCCCTCGGGGCGGCCCATGTGTGAAATGACCACAGTGCGGGCGCCCCCGTCCTTGAGGAGGCGAAGGGTCGGGAGAGTCTCGCGAACGCGAGTGTCGTCGGTAATCCGACCATCCTTGATAGGCACGTTGAGGTCGGCGCGCACCAGTACCTGCCGACCGATCAAATCTGTGCTCGGGATGTCGCGGAGGGAGGCCTTGGTCATCAGTGAGAACGTAAGGGGTTACCCTCGAGCGGGAACCTGGGTGTCAGCCGGTCGTAGCCGAAGTACCTATTGGCTGTCCAGATCGCCCCACCGATCAGTGACACGCCTATGCGGGAAGCCGCTCACCGACGTAACAGGCCAGGTCGACCACACGTGCGGAATACCCCCACTCATTGTCATACCATGAAAGCACCTTCACCATCACTCCGTCAATGACGGACGTGCAGGACGCGTCCACGATCGAACTTAGGCTATCACCGGTGAAGTCCATCGATACCAACGGTTCGTCAGACACTCCCAAAATACCCTTGAGGTTTCCAGCCGCCGCCTGCCGGAAAGCCTCGTTCACTTCGTCGCTATTGGTGTCCGTTTCAACCTCACATACCAGATCAACGATGGAGACATCGGGCGTCGGAACTCGGATGGCCATGCCGTCCAGCTTGCCCTTCACTTCCGGCAACACCAGCGCGGTGGCCCGTG
The DNA here is from genome assembly GCA_002346665.1 of Gemmatimonadales bacterium UBA2988. Classification (GTDB taxonomy): domain Bacteria; phylum Gemmatimonadota; class Gemmatimonadetes; order Longimicrobiales; family Gaopeijiaceae; genus UBA2988. Next base: position 86,316 of record DEAG01000005.1, on the reverse strand, counting down.
CTGCACCGGTCGTGGTGGGAATCATCGACATGCTCGCTGCCCGCGCTCGCCTGAGGTCCTTGTGGGGGAGATCGAGGATGCTCTGGTCGTTGGTGTAGGAATGGATGGTGGTCATAAGGCCGTGGCGTAGACCGAACCGCTTCATGATTACCTTCGCCACAGGCGCGAGGCAGTTGGTGGTGCAACTCGCGTTCGAGATGACATCGTGGCTACCGGGGTCGTACATGTCCTCGTTAACCCCCAGCACGATGGTCACGTCCTCCTTCTTTGCAGGCGCCGTAATGATCACCTTGCGCGCCCCCGCCTCCAGATGTCTGGCGGCCTTCTCCCGCTCAGCAAATATGCCAGTGGACTCGATCACAATGTCCACCTCCAAGTCCCTCCAAGGCAGATTCGCCGGATCCCGCTCCGCTAGCACGGCAATCTCGTCCCCGTCCACGCGGATGCCACGCCCGGCAACTTCGACTTCGCCGGGGTAGCGCCCGTGCACGGAGTCGTAGCGCAGCAGGTGAGCGAGCGTCGCGCTGTCAGTAAGGTCATTGACGGCGACGAAATCCAGTTCTCCCCCTCCCTGTTTGGCCCGACGGAGGACATTGCGGCCAATGCGGCCGAACCCATTGATGGCAACCCGGACGGACATTCAGCAACTCCTGTAACGGCTCGCGGAACCTTGGTGAGCAATCTTCGCCAGGCCGCTCCGGCGCCGGCCTCAAGAGGCTCGGGTGCGACCGGAAAGCAGGCAAGCGAAAGTGGCCAGGAGAACCCCGCTCGCTCCGGCGCGTTCCAGCACGAGGGTCGCGGCGTCGACAACCGCCAGCTCACATTCCTCGGTGTCCCTTCGGTCACCGAACCGAACTTAGGGGGCGCCCTTGCCTTCCCGCCGTGCCTCCAGGGCGGCTCGCATCGAGTCGACGGGAGCCTCCTCGCCCCACCAACGCTCGAAGGACGCCGCCCCCTGTTGAACCAGCATTTCGCCACCGTCGGTAGCTGGCACACCGAAGGCGCGGGCCTCCTGGACAAACACAGTAGGCGCATCGCCGTAGGCCAGATCCATCACCCCACCAACCCTCTCGAGACGGTTGAGATCAAGCGGAACAGGATCGGCTGGATCGAGGCCCAGACGGGTGGAGTTAACCACGAGATCGAACCCCCCCCCATCCAGCTCCTCCACAGGGCCGACCACACGCACACGCTCGCCGCCGATCCTCCGGCTCACCGCGCGGGCACGCTCTACCGTGCGGTTGTAGAGGGTGATGTCCTTCACACCTTCGTCGAGCAGGGAGAGGAGGACTGCGCGCGCAGCTCCGCCCGCGCCCAGGATCAATACGCGATGGTCGCGCGGTGACCTTCCCAGGAAGCGCTCGAGCGCACGCCGAAAGCCTTCCACGTCCGTATTGTCACCGTGGATCTGCCCCTCTTCGCTCCAAAACGTGTTGCAGGCACCCGTGCGACGGACTGCCTCCGAAGGGTGCTTGACTACAGCCGCAGCCCGCTCCTTGTGGGGAAGCGTCACGTTGCCACCCCCACCTGCTTGCGCAATGGACTCCATGAGCATAGGGAGCCGCTCCTGGTCGCAGTGCAGGGCCACGTAGACACCATCCACACCCGCGGCCACGCACGCTGCGTTCTGGATGATTGGAGAAAGTGAGTGTGAGACCGGATCGCCCAGCAGTGTGAGCACGCGCGTGCATGCGTTGATCGCTGTGGTCATGGTGACAGGATTGGCTCCAGCTGTTGGAGAATCTTTCCGACCAGCTCCTCGAGGGTCCGGTACGCTTCTTCGTAGTCGTCGTCACCGCCGCCGAAGGGGTCGGGCACATCGGCGCCTTCCCCACTTCCCGCTTCGCCTTGAGCGAACTCATCCAAGACAGCGGCCCTGCCCACGATTCCTAGCTCCGCTAACCGTAACAGATGTCCAGGGGACATCACCAGAATCAGGTCCGCCCAACCTAGCAGATCGTCATCGACGGGACGGCTTCGGTGCCCGCTCAGGTCAAGGCCATGCCGCGCACCCGCCCTGAGGGACCCGTCGCTAGCAGGCTGACCCAGTACCGCGCTCGTGCCCGCGGACCTCACTTCGACCTGCCAGCCGAGACGAACGAACTCCCGTTCCGCCAGTGCGGTAGCCATCGGGCTTCGACAGGTGTTACCGCTGCACACGAAGAGCAGGCGGAAGCTCTCTGATCGACTATCGATCCCCATGGATCCCTGGTAGAACGCAGCGCAAACGGTGGACCGGTGTCGCCCCCGCACGGAGGACCACGGGAAAGGCGCCCGTGCAGTCTACCACGGTCGACGGCGCGGACGGGGAGAGCCGCCCCGCGTCCAGTACCCAAACCTCTTCCCCGAAGCCCGCTGACGTCACCACCGAGAGTGCCTCCTCCCCTGTTGTGGCCGAGGGTGCGTCCGGAGTATTCGCGCTGGTGGACGTGAGGGGTACACCCAGTCGCTCCACCAACATACGGGTCACCGGATGGGAGGTCACTCGCACCGCCACCCCTCCCGTTGCACTCCGCACGCCGGGAGGGAAGCTACCCGACGGATCGGCCAGGACCAAGGTAAGCGCACCCGGCCAGAACACCGAGGCGAGCTCGCACGCATCTTCCGTCCAGACGAGGTCGGGCACCGCATCGACCGACGGAAGCAGGACTAAAAAGGGGCGCTCTTCGGGGCGCTTCTTAAGACGACGAAGCGCGGCTATTCCCGCGGCTGTGGCGAGGCCTCCGATCCCATAGACAGTCTCAGTGGGATGAGCGACCAGCCCTCCGATGCGCACGTGCCTGACCACCTGGTCCAGCTCACCGCCATGTTTCACGCCGGCGCGAAGGTCTAGGACGCTTATATCGGCCACTGCCGGTTTACACACCTTGGACCCCTCGAACGGGCCCGTACAGGTCGAGTAACACCTCCGCGACCGCGAGATCCTCAGGGCGGGTCACCTTAAGGTTGGTGGCGGAGCCTTCGACCATCAACACGCTTCCTCCCACCATCTCCACTAGGGCTCCATCATCGGTGACTTCGCGTCCATCCCAAGCGGCGTAGGCACGCCGGAGCAGCTCGGCCGGAAAGGCCTGGGGTGTTTGCGCGTGCCAGAACCGGCTTCGATCAGGGGTCGTCAAGACACGGCGGTCGTCGTCAACCTCCTTGAGCGTGTCGCTGGCTGGCCAACCCGCAACGGCACCGATCCCCGTGCCGACCGCATCGATGCAGCGGTCGATGATCGGGTGGGTCACCAGTGGCCGAGCGGCGTCGTGCACGAGGACCACATCCATGTCAACGCTCGGAAGGGCTTCCAGCGCAGCCCGGACCGAGGCGGCGCGGCTGGCCCCTCCAGCAACAAGAGCAAGGCGAGGATCGAGATCTCGGAGCCACCTAGGGCAGTCCGAAACATCATCCGGGGATAGTGCGACCCGGAGCGCGGTAATTGCGGGATGGGTAAGGAAGGGACGAAGCGCATGCTGAAGGAGGGGCTCGCCACGCAGTGCCAAGAACGGTTTCTTACACCCACCCATGCGCCTACCCGCGCCGGCGGCGGGGATGACGACTCCTACCCTCATGTCTCTCCGGGGGAGGGGCTCATGGTGGGTCGTGCGCTGCCGCGCCGTCGCCAGCCTGGGCCACCGAATCAAAGCGCGTGTAGTCTTTGTTGAAGTACAGCGACACTGTTCCAGTGGGGCCGTTGCGCTGCTTCGCGATAATGAGTTCCGACTTTCCCTCGATGTTATTTCCGTCCTTGTCCTCAGGTCCGAAATAGTACTCCGGCCGGTATAGAAACATCACCAGATCACTGTCCTGCTCGATTGAACCCGACTCACGGAGGTCGGATAGCTGCGGTCTCCGGTCGGTCCGTTGCTCGGGGGCCCGTGAGAGCTGCGATACGGCTATCACGGGGACATCCAGCTCCCGAGCGAGCGCCTTTAGGCCACGAGAGATCTCGCTTACCTCTTGCACTCGGTTCTCGGTCCGACCGGTGGAGGACATGAGCTGCATGTAGTCGACGATCAAGAGGCCGAGCTCCGTATCGGATTTGAGCCGGCGCGCCTTGGCACGCATTTCCAGCACAGTCGCGCCCGGCGAGTCGTCGATCCACAGGGGCGCGGTGTTGAGATGCCCGGCAGAGGCCGCGAGGCGCTGATATTCCTCGGGAGAAAGGCGGCCGCGACGGAGTTTCTGTGAGTCCACCCGACCTTCGGAACAAAGGAGCCGCTGAACGAGCTGCTCTTTGCTCATTTCCAGTGAAAAAACCGCAACCGTAGTGCCGTGCTCGATAGCCGCCGTTTGGGCCACATTCAGGGCCCAGGATGTTTTCCCCATCGCCGGACGCCCCGCCACGATGACCAGATCGCCCTTTTGGAGGCCGGTGGTAAGCACGTCCAAATCGGGGAAGCCTGTGGGTACACCCGTGAGCCCGGTACCGGACTCCTGCAGGCGCTCGATTTGCTCGAAGGTCGGCCACAGGATCTCCTTGATCCAAACGAAGCCTTCACGGGAGTGGGCCTGACCCACTTGGAAAATCCTGGACTCGGCCAAGTCAAGTACTTCTTCCACCTCCCGTTCCCCCTGGTCATGGACGTCCCGGATAATCTGGGTGGAAGCGTCGATCAGCCGCCGCAGGAGGGCCTTCTCGCGCACGATGCGCGCGTGGTATTCGATGTTGGCCGCAGTAGGAACCGCGTCGAGGAGCTGCGCAAGGAATTCGAGGCCACCGATACCGTCAAGCTCGCCCGTCTTCTTCAGGTCCTCGCTCACCGTGATCACGTCGACCACTTCGCCCCGCCCGAACAGTCGGGACATAGACCGAAAGAGGAGACGATGGGCTTCGTGGAAAAACATGGAGTCGTTGACCTGCTCGAGAGCGCGCGCCATGGCGTCGCCGTCGATCAGCATCCCTCCCAGCACCGAGATCTCTGCTTCTGAAGAGAACGGCGGACGGCGGTCGTGGCCCGCTTCGGCACCTGCAAGCGGTCCGGCGGTGAGCGTCTCGGGAGGGTTCAACGGTTCAGGTGCGCCGGTCTAGGAGTTGACGGAGGAGCTGGAAGTCGTCCCAGGTGGCCGACCGCCACCCCTGATTTCGGAGTATCGCGGCTGGGTGGTAGGTAACCACGAGGGGGACCCCTTGGTAACTGTATACCTCACCCCTGAGCTTACCAAGAGGTGTCTTGGACCGGGTCAGCCACTGGGCCGCAAAAGTCCCTGATGCCAAGATCACCTCTGGCGACACCACCTCGATCTGACGCTCCAAGAATGGACGACAGGATTCGATCTCGTCAGGTAGCGGATTGCGATTGCCCGGTGGCCTGCACTTGAGGACGTTGCAGATGTAGACCGACTCGCTGCGCGATAGGTCGATCGTCATCAGGAGGAGATCGAGGAGCTTCCCGGCAGGACCAACGAAAGGCTGGCCGGTCTCGTCTTCCTTCTTACCCGGAGCCTCTCCGACCACCATTAACCGAGCCTTCGAGGTTCCGTCGCTGAACACCACATGCGTGCGCCCCTGGGAAAGGCCGCAACGCATGCACCCCAATGCCAGGGTGCGCAGCTCCTCGTGGTCGCTGGGAAGCATGGGGAGGGAAGCACCGTGAGGGGAAACCTCGCAAGGACGAGCGGCAGACCGCCCGGTAACTTCGCCTCGGGCAGCGTCCGCGAGGCCGAGAGCTTCGCCGCGTACGAGACCGTCAAGGAACACCGACGGGTCGCCCAACTCCTCTCGTTGGCGCAGCAAACGTGCCAAGCTCGCGCGATTGCGCGCCGTGATCTCAGTCACCGAGCAGACAGGAGCGCATCGACCCGGTCCAACACAGCATCGGCCACCGCGTCTTTGTCCATCGAAGCTAGCACTTCGGTGGCTCCGTCCGGTCCGACCATGGTCACCTGGTTTGTGTCGGACTCGAAGCCAGCCCCCACCACCCCCGCTGGGTTCGCGACCACGAGATCGAAACCCTTGGATTCGAGCTTGAGACGCGCGTTTTCGACTAGATCCTCGGTCTCTAGAGCGAACCCCACCACAAAAGCACCCGTCTTCCTAGCGCTGCGCGTCTCCACAGCCACGTCAGGGTTAGCAACCATGTGGAGGTCGAGCGAGGACTCTCCGCCGGACCGCTTCACCTTTGAGAGTTGGGCTTCTTCTGGACGGAAATCTGCAACCGCTGCAGCGAACAGTACCACGTCGGCAGACCCGATGCGCCCGGCCACCGCGTCGCGCATCTCGACCGCGGTATCGATGCGGACCACCTCGGCCCCAACTGGAGGGTCTACCGACACCGGCCCGCTCACGACCGTAACCTCTGCTCCGCGCCGCCACGCCGCTTCGGCAAGCGCGTGACCCATGCGACCTGAAGAGCGGTTTCCGACGAAACGCACCGGATCGACAGCTTCGCGGGTGGGCCCCGACGTGATCAGCACACAACGGCCCCGGAAAGCCGTGCTCTCCCCGAGGGCGCGACCCACGTGCTGTACGATTGTGTCGGGCTCGAGCATGCGACCCGTCCCCTCCCCCTCCCCTGCCGCCAAGGCACCGGTGCTGGGCCCAGCGATACGGTATCCCAGGACGTCCCGGCAGTGCGTTAGATTACGTTGGACTTGGGAGTGGGCGAACATGCGATCGTTCATGGCCGGACACAGAATTACCGGCCCCTTGGTCGCGAGCAAGGTCGTCGTGAGTAGGTCGTCGGCCCGGCCTTGCGCTGCACGTGCCAACAGGTCGGCAGTCGCGGGCGCCACCACGATTGCGTCGGCCTCGCGACCTAGCCGGAGGTGGAGGGCAGCCCCTTCCACGCTGAACAGCTGGGTCAACGCTGGGCGTCCAGTGACTCCCTCGAACGAGGGGCCCCCGACAAAACGTTCGGCTGCCGATGTGAGGATTACGTCCACCTGTGCGCCCAGTAGCGCCAAATCGCGTGCGACCTGGACCGACTTATAGGCGGCGATGCCTCCGGTTACCCCAAGGACGACGCGCCGCCCTTCCCAGGGGCGCCGAGGCGAGAGCATCCGTGCGCTCACCCAACTCTCTCAGCGGCCGGTCAGGCCGCTGGCTCTTCTCTCTTGCGCCGCTGGACCAGCCGGAACTCCATCTGGTCTGAGGTGAGCGCCTCGAGGGAGCGAGTAGTGAGCTTCTTCTCCTCACCCAGCGGTAGGGTTTCACGTGGAAGCGAGTTGAGTTCCCTGGCATACTTGGCCGAGACCAGCACACCCAGGTACTTACTCCCCGTGCTTACAGCGACGTCATCCGGCGTGAACACTCGCATGGCTCTGCTTTTCTCCTGCGTTGGTTTCGTGGGGCTCAGGCGCCCACGTTCTGGTACCGCTCTTCCAACACTCCGTCGATCTCGGTCAACAGCGCTTCGATGCGGCGACCGATATAGTCCTCATTCCTCGCCTCTCCGGTGCGGGCAACCGTGCGCACTTCCTCGACAGCCCGTTCGAGGTCGTCGTTCACCATCACGTGATCAAACTCCCCGACCAGGGTAAGCTCTTTGCAAGCAGTCCGCAGGCGTCGTGCTACCTCTTGGCTCTCCTCCGTTCCACGCCTGGTAAGCCGCGAAACTAGCACTTCGGCGGACGGTGGAATTACGAACACGAGAAGCGCCTCCGGCACCTTTGCCCGAATCTGGCGGGCGCCCTGGACGTCGACGTCCAGCACCAGGTGACCCCCCCTCTCGGCCTCCTCGTCGAAGTTGCGTTGGGGCGTGCCATAGAGGTTGCCGTGCACCTCCGCCCACTCCGCGAACTCATTCCGCTCTACCATGCCTAAGAATTCGGGACGGCTCATAAATTCGTAGTCCATTCCGTTCCGCTCGCCTTTGCGGGGCGGACGGGTCGTGGCGGACACCGAGAAGACGAACTCTCCCGTACCGTCCACCAGGCGGTGCGCGATGGTGGTTTTGCCGGTACCACTCGGCGCCGCGAGCACCAAGGGTCGCGCAATCTTTCTGTTTTCGCTCACATGAGGCCTCTGCAGGTCATTCTACGTTCTCCAACTGCTCCCGCAGGCGCTCGACCTCCTCTTTGATTGCCACCGATGCACGCGCGATCCCGACGTCGTTTGCTTTGGCGGCGATCGTGTTCGCCTCGCGGTGCATTTCCTGGACCAAGAAACCGAGCCGCTTCCCGACCGGTTCTCCCGACGGCACCAACATCATCTCGCCAAAATGCTCCAGGTGGGCCCGGAAGCGCACCAACTCCTCGTTGATGTCCCATTTCTCCGCCAGGTAGACGACCTCGCGGGCGAGACGTTCCTCATCGACCGATTCCTGGGCAGTCAAGTCACGGACTGCCGCCCGCAGACGATCACGCTCCGCCACCAGTCGTTTCGGAGCCCCTTCAGCCACCAGGTCCAACTGGATCGCGATGGCCACGCGCCGTCCCTCAATGTCTTCCGCCAGCCGGCACCCCTCCGCTTCACGCATGGTCACCACCGCGCCGACCGCCTCTTCCGTGACCCCCCGGATCACCTCTGGGTCCACCTCCAGCTCCACGTGTCGAGCCGCCGGGGACAGGAAAATTTCCCCGAACTGGGCGACGTGTGCGATTTCGACCTCGCCCGCCAAACCGAGATCGTCGGTGAGGCGGCGGAGCAGATCACGGTACCTCGCCGCCCGCACCAGGTCCAGCTCCGGCAATTCTTCGGTGTCAGCCGTGTCGTTACGGTCCAGGCTCAGGGAATAGCTGACGTGCCCGCGCGAGATAGAGGGACGGATCCACCCCTGAATGTCGGCCTCGAACCGGTCAAACCCAGGGGGAGTCCGGAAGCTGACGTGGAAGTGCCGATGGTTGACCGTTTTGACTTCCACCCGGAGGCGGCCGACCACGGTATCCCGCTCCGACTCGCCCCACCCGGTCATGCTCCGGATCATCACGCTCCCGCTTACCGGTGGTCGGACCCGCTCTCTCATGGAGAGCTTACTAAGCTAACTGGGGGCGCCCGGAGGGGGGAGGGTCAATTCCAGAGATACCAGCGGATCCCGTAATGGGCCCGGAAAACCGGGAGCGTCCGATCGGGAAAGTCCTGGTTGTTTCGGCGCATGGTGAAGTTCTCCCAAGCCACGAACACGCGCAGCTGGATGATGCGTACCTGGATGAGCGCGTACCAGCTCTGTAAGAACGGGACGGTTACCGGAATGGTCCCGCCGAGAGCGGACGCAGGCAAAGCATGGTCCCCCACGGGCACCAGCATGGGGTCCCTTCCCTCAACCCCCAGAGACCCCCACACCTCGAGATTGCCGGTGGGCAGGTAGCGATTGTGGAAGACCAACCCGACCTGGTAGGCACGCTTGGGTAAGTATCGGGCGCCTTCGTCCCACTGGGTGAGGGCACCCGTGAAGCCCAGTCCATCGAGCAGGAAGGAAAGTGGGAGCCGGGTAGTCACCTCGAATCCAGTTCGCTCGATTCCCGGCATCACTACCCCATCCCTATCCATGGGTAATCCGAGGACCGGCAGACTATCGGTCTCAAGCCTAACCCGTGCCGCCGAAACCTCGGACCCCCGCCAGGCGAACGTGGTGCCGATCCGCAGCGATGTCCGGTCGGTCAGACGACGTCCGGGGATCGGTTCCGGATCCGATGCTTCCAATTCGCCCGAATTGGGGACCGCGGAAACGAGGGGGGACCGTGGGTATAGGGCGACCCCTCGTCTCCCACCCACCCGGCTGCCGAACAGGGAAAACCCCGCCACAGGACGGCTCCATGCTACCAGGCGCGTAAGCACGGCACCTTCTCCGTACCACGACTCACGTGACAGGGACACCGAGGCCCCACCCACCTCGGGCAGCTCGGCGACCACGGATAGGTCAAGCGCTTTGGACGGCGCCGGCGGCCCTCCGAACAACCGAGCCGCGGCGCTCGCCCGCACAACACCGAGCACCAGGTCGGCTGTGGCACCGTGCTGGTTCCGGCCACGGTCTACTGGAAGATGCCCATCAATCTCGAGGCCCGTCAGCGTCGAGCCCCCGGTGTAACCCTGGACTACCAGACTCGAAGACGGTCGCCAACTACCCCGCACAACCCAGTCACTACGCTCACCCTCCCCTGGGTACAAGGTCACGTCTGCGCTCGACCTCATCCGGCGAGCCTCCACGGTCAACGCAAGGTCATCCCCCCAGTGGCGTGTGTAGCGCAGCCACCCTCCGGTGCGGTTGCCGTTTTCCGAACCACCCGCCCCAGCTCCGTTGGTGTCGACGCGGTCCAGGGTGAATCCCAAGCTGCCCCCGAGAGCGCGGGGGTGGATGAAGGTGCCGCGAAAGAAGTTGGTGTTGAAGTCGCCGGTCCCCGCCTCGATCAGCGACGAGGGGCGCGGATCGGAATTACGCAAACTGGTGAGCTCGATGCGCAGTTCCCCTGCGTGACGCTCCACACGCACGCGCTCAATCCCGCCCAATCCCACCCGGGTCAAATCTGTGACAGCGCCGTCCAACGGAATCTGCTCGAACCCGTCCCAGAGGACGCGGATCTCACCCCCCGAGAGCCCGAACGCTGTGACCGTCTCCGGGACCCCGTAGTCCCCCCCCCGGAGCCGGATAACTCCGGGTACGTCCGCCAACAGATCGGCGAGCGAGAGCGCGCGGGTGTCAAGCAGGTCCTCGCGCTCGAATAGCCAGATGCCGTTGGCAAAGCCGGCAGGTGCTCTCCCGTTCAGCTTGGGCGCCACATAGAAGCGGAGCGAATCAGGTACAGTGTCTGAAAGAGAGCGCATAACGAGGGTGTCCCGGACGACAAGGATGCTGTCGGAGGCTGGGGCTGTGTCAGGGCGCTGTTGTGCCCCAAGGGGAGCAACCGCGACCGACATGGTCACGATCGCCGAAAGGACCCTCACTCGAGACGGCTCCGGAGCCACTCCACCAGCAGTCGCACCGGTATCCCGTAGCCACCCTTGCGCTGATAGGACAAGGGCTCGGTCCCGTACGCCGTGCCCGCGATGTCCAGGTGGGCCCACGGCACGTCTCCGACGAACTCTCTGAGAAACCAGGCTGCGGTGATTGTGCCCGCCGGTCGCCCCCCAATGTTCATCATGTCGGCCGCCTCGCTCCGGAGCTGCTTTCGGTACTCGTTCCAGAGTGGAAGGGGCCAGCAGCGCTCTCCCGCACGTTGGCCGGCATCCCTCACGTCTTGGATCAACTGCTCGTCGCTCCCTAGCACCGCGATCGCGTGGTGGCCGAGCGCGGCCACCACGGACCCGGTGAGGGTGGCCATGTCTACGATTGCTGCGACCCCCGACTCCTTTGCGTAATCGAGGGCGTCGGCCAAGATGAGACGACCTTCGGCGTCAGTGTTGATCACCTCGACCATCTTACCGCCACGAGTCTGGATTACGTCACCGGGCTTGACCGCCTTGCCCGAAAGCAGGTTTTCGGTGGAGGGGATCAAGCCTACGACATTCAAGGGAAGCCCGAACTCTGCGATCGCTCGCATCGCACCCATGACGGCCGCACCCCCGGACATGTCGAACTTCATTTCCTCCATGCCCTGGGATGGCTTGATAGAGATTCCACCCGCATCGAACGTAAGACCCTTCCCGACCAACGCCACGAAAGGCTCTTTAACCTTTCCCCCAAGGTGCCGGATGACGATGAAGCGTGGCTCCAGGTCAGAACCCTGGTTCACCGCCAACAAGGCATGCATCCGCTCCTCACGGATGCGCTCTATCCCGAAGACCTCGACTTCGAGCCCCAGTTCTTCCGCCATGGCCTCGGCCTCGGTGCCCAGATGCTCTGGCGTCGCGATGTTCCCGGGTCGGTTCTGAAGGGTGCGCGCGAAGTTCTGGCCGGTGGCTATCGCACGCCCAACCCTGAGCCCCTCCGCCGCCGCCTTGCCACCGTCTCCGTCAAGGATAAGGTGGATTGTCTCCACCGGGATTGCGGTCGTGTCATCCCTATCGAGACTCGCGCGCAGTTCCGTAAAGCGCCAGCTGGCCAAGACCCCACCTTCCGTGGCCGCTTGCACGGCCACCGAAGGGTCAAGGTCCCCCACGGCCACATGGATGGAAAGCGAGGCCAGATCACGGGACTCTGCTGCGCGCACGGCACGCCCCGCAAACCGGCGTACCGCCTCGGCGTCCCATTCCCCCCACGCTCCGACACCGATGAAGGCCACCCGCTCCGGACCTTGGGCTAGCCCGGTGTGAGCGATCACGACGTGGCCAACGCGCCCGCGCATGTCTGTACGCACCGCGTGCATCGCCTCCGCAAGCACGCTAGGAAGGTCGGGGAGCACCGCTTGTCCTCGTTTGTCGCCTACCGCCACCGCAAGCAGCGGCGTCGGGCAGCGCCCCAAGTCCGACGCCGCGACCAACCCTACCTCTACGCTCACGACCCCATGTGCGCGATGATGGACTCACCTAAACGAGGAGTCGAAACCTTTGTCGCTCTCATCATCTGACGCTCGAGATCGTAGATGTTGGCCAACCAAACCAGCACGAGCGCAACCAGGATGAGCGGGATCCACGCAGCCATGGGCGTTTCTCCGTGATGCGGTGCAAGGTGATCCAAGCCTACACAAACTACGACTCCGTGCCCCAAAATAACATTCCTTTCCCCTCGTCTACCGCACCTGAGGGTAAAGCTTGCCCTCACTTATTTTCGGTTTATCTTCGGGACCCGTGTGCTTCACGAACCTTTGCGGCCTCCTAATGCTCTCCACTCGCACCCGTCCCAACCCCAGCCTCCCTCCCCAAACCCCTTCCACGGTCCCCGGCCAAAGCAGCCGCACCGCCCTCTGCATCTGGCTCCCCACCTTCGAGCTCCGCTTGGAGCTGATGCGCTTCCCCGCGCTGGACGCCACCTCGGTTGCACTGCTCGGGACCGGGGTCGGGACACGTCTTACGGTGTGGCAAGTTTCCGAGCGAGCGGCTGAAGCAGGTGTGCGACCGGGGCAACTCGTCTCCCAGGCGATCTCCCTTTGCCCTACCCTCACCCTGCTCGAGTCCGACCCCGCCCACTACGATGCCGCACAGGACACGCTACTGGAGGTGCTGGCCGAGCTGACCCCGGTAGTGGAGCCCGCGGGGCACGGGCGGATATTCCTGGGAATGGACGGGCTCGCGCGCCTGTACGGCTCACCTCATAACCAAGTGCTGCGAGTGCTCCGAAGTCTATCCCGCGTTCTGCCCGCTGCGCTGGTGGCCGCCACGCGGGCGGGGCTCGCTCCGGGGAAGTTCGGCGCCTGGGTGGCCGCGGCAGGAGCGCAGCCGGGCGATCCAACTATCGTGCCCGAAGGAACGCTCCGCACTTTCCTGGCCAGCCGGCCCGTAAGCGTGCTCCCGGTGGAAGGAGCCACGCTCGATCGGCTCGAGCGGCTCGGGGTGCGCACCCTGGGTGAGCTGGTCCGCTTCCCTGCCCCGGCATTGGTGGGGCAGTTCGGAGAGGAGGGCGGGCGGGCGCGGGCCTGGGCAACCGGTGAACGTATAGACGCGGTGAGACCCTGGTACCGTCCTCGCCCGGTCCGGGTGGACCTCGATTTCGCGGTTCCCGTCGGCCAGTTGGAAACGCTCAACGGAGCGCTCGACCAGCTGCTCGAGCGAGCGCTGGCCCGGCCCGAACGGTATGGCCGGAGCGTGACGGCACTCCGCGTGATCGGGCGGCTGGAAGGAAGCGGGTCGTGGGTGGTGGACGCTGTCTTGAGAGACCCCAACGCCTCCAAGGAGGCGCTGGCGTTTACTCTGCGATCTCGCATAGTGCTCTCACCTCCGCCCCGAGCGGTAGAGACACTCACGGTGGAGCTGGCTCGTTTCGGCCCACCCAGCAGCCAGACCGTTCTCTTCGATCGGAAGGATTCGGCGGGACGGGTCGAGCATGGGCGGGATCTGGCCGAAGGCACGGTGCCGCACTCGCTACGGAACGCGGTTCGCGAGCTCAAACTCCGACTGGGACACTCGCCCCTGTACCGGGTGGTGGAGGTCGACCCCCTATCGCGGGTCCCGGAACGTCGCCACGCACTGATGAGCTTCGACCCATGAGAGAGACTAGGTCCCAGAAGACCCTGCTCAAACCGTTGGGCTCACCGCGCAACGCACGAGTAGTGGAGGACGCTACGGGCGCGCCCGTAGCCGTGACGGTGGGGAAACGGGGCGCGCACGCAAAGCGGGTGATGACGGTGCGGGAGCGCTGGCGCATCGACGACGAATGGTGGCGCCACCCGCTCTCGCGCGAGTATCTGGCCATTGTGCTGGAGGACGGTCGCTCCCTGACCCTGTATCTGGACCTAGTGCAGGGAGGGTGGTGGGTCCAGGGTGAGGAAAGCTAGATAGAACTAGCAGCTCCTGAGGATGACGCGGGGACCACGGTGCTTGTTCCGCGGGGGCGCCTCGCGGAATCTAAGGCCCACGGCCAATACCCCGATGCCTTCCACTTCCGAGCGCGACCGTGGCCGCTCGACTCCGGCAGCAGGGGACGTCCTCGAGCGCATTCGCCACCCCGAGGAAGCGCTCCCGAAGCTGGAATCTGCGGTCACGTCGGCCGGAGGCGACCTTCATCGCCTCACCGCTCTCCAGAAGTCCAGTAAGGCGATCGGGCAGAATCTCGCCCTCCCTCCGAACCGTCACTACCCACTTGTACAACATCTACCGGAAGCTTGCGGCTTCCTCACGGGGCAAGCTGGCCGACCAGGCCTTCGATCTCCTCTCAGCGGAGCACTAGCAGATGTCTCCTAATTTCCTTCGCGGCCGGGAAGAAGGTCTGCTACTAGAGCTTCAGCGTGGACTGACCCAGAGCGTTCTCTAGCGTCAACATGACCAGGTCATCGGGCCAGACCACGAAGGTGGGGGACACGTAGTCGGACCCAGCGATCAGATGTGCCACTATGCGCAGCTGGGAGGATCCTACCGCCGATGCGGGAAGCTTGAACTGCCTGGTCTCCATAGACCCAACGAACCCTAGAGAGGTCACGTGTCCGTCCTGGTCGAGGTACAGGTGCACGTCCGACCAGTTGTAGTTCGCAACCTGGACCTGTGCCAGTTGCACCTTCTGGCCCGCACCGAGAGGGGACGAAGTAAGCTCTTCCTGCGCAAGCAACCCGGTGACTGAGACCACGCTTGCCGCCACAAGGGCTGGGATCATCGCGAACGTCTTCATCCTGTCCTCCTTGAAGTCTGTGCAGGGGTGCTAAGCCGGAGGATGCGAGGTCCCCGGTGTCGCTTCGCTTCACCCTATTAAGGACGACGCACGACCGACGAAAAACGTTAGAGGGCGGAAGACTGAGCCGGTCCGAGACCACCCGGCGCTCCTCCACCCCTGCCCCGCTGGGAAGCAAATGGGTAGTCCCATGGTGAACAGCATAAGGACCCGATGGCCCCGGATAGTACCCATAGTCGTCCGTGCTGCACCTCACTCATGAACATCCCGTGCCAAGGGGGCCATTCCCCATCAGCGTCGAGGTTCGCCCCAGGCGGGCTCCCTTTCCCCCCACGGGGGTAGCAGCCTCCCCCCCGATCCCGCGCCGGGTAACCGGCCCAGAGCGCGCGTCCTCCCGGCCCTCCCGCAATGAACCAGAAGCGACTCCTACTCCTCGCACCGTTCCTGCTAGGATCGGCCGTATCCGCAACCGCGCAGGAGCCCAGGTTCAGCCGCGCCGACACGCTACGCGGGAGTGTCACGCCCGAGCGCGCCTGGTGGGACGTGGTCCACTATGATTTGAGCGTTCGGGTGAACCCATCCGATTCGTCCATCGTTGGGTCCAACACGATCCGCTACCAAGTGACCGGGCCGAGCGGGGAGATGCAGATCGACCTGATGGCTCCCCTGCAGGTGGACAGCGTGGTGCAGGAGGGTGTACGCCTCCCTGTGCGTCTGGACGGAGACGCCTTCTTCATCCAGCCTGAGTCACCGCACGACCCGAGCACCAGTCACGAGTTGACGGTCTACTACCATGGCCGCCCCAGGGTCGCGGCCAATCCACCATGGGACGGCGGCTTCGTGTGGGCCCGCGACCCGCAGCGAAAGCCCTGGGTTGCCACCGCCAATCAAGGCATCGGGGCCAGTGCCTGGTGGCCCAACAAAGACCACCAGTCCGATGAGCCCGACAGCCTACGGATACGTGTCACGGTGCCGAGTTCCATGGTGGAGGTCTCCAATGGGCGACTGCAGGGTGCCGAGCGCGGCGACGCCGGGACCACAACCTACGAGTGGACCGTGAGCAACCGGATCAACAACTACGGGGTCACGATCAACGCAGGGAACTACGTCCACTTCGGTGAGAGCATGGACGGCGAAGCCGGCACCTTGGACCTCGATTACTGGGTACTCGAGCCGCACCTAGTGCAAGCGCGTACCCAGTTTTTGCAGGTAAAACCCATGCTCGCCTGTTTCGAGGGGTGGTTCGGTCCTTACCCCTTCTACGAGGACGGATACAAGCTGGTGGAGGCTCCGTATCTCGGGATGGAGCATCAGAGCGCGGTAGCCTACGGAAACCGTTTCCAGAACGGTTATCTCGGCTCTGATCTTTCCGGCACAGGTCGTGGGCTCTCATGGGATTACATCATCATACACGAGAGCGCACACGAGTGGTTCGGCAATAGCATCACGACCGCGGACGTCGCCGACCTGTGGGTACACGAGGGGTTCGCCGACTATGCGGAGAGCCTGTACGTGGAATGCACGCAAGGTAAAGCCGCCGGGGCCGAGTACGTCGTGGGAAGCCGTGCTCGCATCCGGAACGACCGCCCCGTGATCGGGCGTTATGGAGTAAACCGGAGAGGCTCGGACGACATGTACTTCAAGGGCGCCAACATTCTTCACACACTCCGGCAAATCGTGGACGACGACGGGAGGTGGAGGAGCATGCTGCGCGGCATGAACGAAACGTTCAGGCACAAGACCGTCACGTCCCGGGAGGTGGAGGACTATCTCGGCCAAGCTGCCGGCAAGGACCTGAGCCACTTCTTCGATCAGTACCTGCGAATCGCCCAAATTCCCACGCTGGAATACTCTCTCAATGACGGCACGGTCAGGTATCGGTGGCTGGCTGGAGTCGAGGGGTTCGACATGCCCGTCAAAATCACCCTGTCTCGGGATCGCACAGTGTGGATCTCACCGGAGACAGACGCATGGAAGACGCTTCCTCTCGAGCTTGACGCCCCGGACAACTTCCGAGTGGACGAGAACTTCTACGTGAGAACGACGGAGGTGAAGGAGTGACCCACGACGTCATCCTGGCAATCGGTTCCTTCACGATGTCCGTATGATCCGAGTATACGACGTCGTCCGAGTGACTCCGCTCGAGAACGTGCTTCGCCTCAAAGCAAGGTCGCTGTGGTCAGGGGACTGGGCGTCGAGATAGCCCTCAAGGAAGACACATACGCAGGCGACCGAAGAGCGTTGCAGCAGGCCGGAGGAGAGCAGGGGCCTGATCCTGATCCACTCGTTCGATAATCCTCACACGAGGACTTCCAAGCGTTCATGAAGAACCTCGGCTATCCGTACGTCTGCGAGCCCGACAACACGACTCACCGTCTGTTCCTGCGCTGACACGCGGGTTACGTTAAGATACCGAACATAACCCGAACATAACAACGAGCCCGTGCCCCCCCCTGCCCCCTACGTCGAACTCCACTGCCACTCTGGCTTCTCCTTCCTGGACGGAGCCTCCCACCCGGACGAGTTGGTGCGCCGGGCGCTCGAGTTGGGCTACCCGGGCCTGGCCCTCACCGATCACAACGGCCTGTACGGCTCCATGGAGTTTGCCCGGAGCGCAAAACTGAACGGACTCATGCCGATAACGGGCGCGGAGCTGACGCTACGCGGGTGCTCCCCAAAAACCACCGGCGCCATCCCCGAAATCGAGGGACCCCACGGGGGGCACCACGTCACGTTGCTGGCCGAATCGCCGACCGGCTACGCCAACCTGTGTCGGCTACTCACCAAGGCTCACATGGAGAGCCCGCGCGAGGATCCGCGCCTTCCGCTCGACACGCTGCTCGACCCAGAGCGGAACTACGGACTCATCCTGCTGACGGGCTGCCGTCGCAGCCCGCTGGCCGCCGCTCTCGATTCGAGCGTAGCTGAAGGGGAAGCGTTCGCACGCCGGCTGGTCGAGGCGTTCGGCGAGGAGCGGGTGTTCGTGGAACTCCAGAACAACCAGGTGAAGGGGGACGGGGCGCGTCTTCGAGCGCTCGGAGCGCTTGCCGACCGACTGGATATCCCTGTGGTCGCCACCGGCAACGTCCACTACCACCGTCCCGAACGGCACCGCCTCCAGGACGTGCTGGTAGCAATCCGTAATCGCACCACACTGGACGGCTCGCACGGGTCCCGCCGAGCGAACTCTCTCTTCCATCTGGCGTCGCCCACGGAAATGGCAGTCCGCTTCGAGACGCGCCCCGACTCGCTCGCCGCCACGCTCAGAATCGCCGAGCGTTGCCGCAGCTTCGACCTGACCGAGGATCTGGGATACCAATTTCCGGACTTCGAAGGGAGCGCCCGGGGGGAAGCGATCGAAACGCTGGCCGCAGTGTGCCTGTCCGAGCTGACCCACCGCTACGAGCCGGGCTCTGCTCACGAACACGACGCCGAAGAGCGGCTCCACAAGGAGCTCAAGTTGGTGGACATGCACGGGCTGGCCGGCTTCTTCCTCGTATACCGGGACATCCTTGAGCTGGCCCGCGAGGTGGCCACCGACCTGCGTGGTGACGCCCCGCGCACGCACGCCAACCTTCCCCCCGGCCGCGGCCGAGGTTCCTCGGTGTCCTCGATCATCTGCTATCTAATCGGGCTCTCCAACATAGATCCGGTAAAGGCGGATCTCTTCCTGGGGCGGTTCCTCAACGAAGCGATCCGCAACGTCCCCGACATCGACCTGGACTTCTCTCGGGACATCCGTGAAGAGCTGATCCTGCGGGTCTATCGGAAGTACGGAGCCGATCACGTGGGCCTAGTGTGCACCTTCCCGAGCTACCGGCTGCGCTCGGCTGTGCGCGAAATCGGCAAGGCGCTGGACCTGCCCCAGGGGGAGATCGAGAAACTCGCCAAGCTGGCTGAACACCGCTCAGCGCTGGGGCTCCGTGAGGAGATACAGCGGATCCCGGAGTTCGAGAACCGGTTGGGCGCTCCCCTATGGAAGGCACTCGTGGAGGTCGCCGAGGACATCGCCGGCTTGCCCCGCCACATCTCCCAACACGTGGGCGGGATGATCATCTCGAGCCGACCCCTGATCGAGATGGTGCCACTTGAGCCGGCCGCCTGGGAAGGTCGGGTGCTGTGTCAGTGGGACAAGGATTCCTGCGAGGACGCGGGATTCATCAAGATCGATTTCCTCGCGCTCGGTATGCTGTCGTTGGTCGAGGACGCAGTAGACCTGATCGCAGACAAGACCGGCGTGCCCCCCGACTTGTCGCGCATCGACTTCGAAGACGAGGCCGTTTACGAACGTATCTGCTCGGGCGACACGGTCGGAATGTTCCAGGTGGAGAGCCAAGCCCAGATCCAGATGATCCGACGGGTGCGACCGCGCAATCTGGAGGACCTGGCGATACAGGTAGCGATCGTACGCCCGGGACCGATAGTAGGAGGCGCGGTGAACCAGTACGTACGCCGGCGCGAGCAACTGCGCGCTGACCCTGCCTTTAAGGTGCCGTACGATCATCCGTTATTGGCAGACGCCCTTGGCGAGACACTCGGGGTGGTAATCTTCCAGGATCAGGTGCTCAGGGTGTCGCAGGCGCTGGCAGGTTTCACCGACGGGCAGGCCGAGGAGCTGCGTCGGGCAATGAGTCGTAAGCGCTCCAGGGACGCGCTCCGCTCACACTGGGATGAATTTAGAGAGGGAGCGGTCGCGAACGGGGTGGACGAAGCCACCGCGCGCACGGTTTTCACCAAGGTGGTGGCGTTTAGCGAGTTCGGGTTCCCCAAATCGCACGCCGCGGCATTCGGGCTGCTAGCCTTCCAGTCAGCCTGGCTCAGCCACTACCACCCCACCGAGTACTACGTCGCGCTCTTCAACAACCAGCCAATGGGTTTTTACTCGCTGGACGCAATTGGGCGGGACGCACTCCGCCATGGGGTGAAAGTCCTACTTCCTGACGTGAACGCGAGTCGGGTGAAGTGCAGCTGCGAGGGAGGCGCACTCCGGGTGGGACTCGGGTTCGTGAGGAACTGGGGTGTGGAGGTAGCGGAGCGGGTGGCGGCGGAGCGGGAACGGCGCGGCCCCTACCTCTCTCTGGTGGATTTCCTGCGCCGCACTCCGGCGTCGCTCAAGCGGCCTGCTATCGAGAACCTGATCTGGGTGGGGGGGTTCGAGTCGCTAGGCCTGTCGCGCCGAGAGCTTCTCTGGCAGGCAGGACTCTGGCTGGGTCCCGAGTCGGACCCGAACCGGACCGGCGGTCGAGACGACCATCCCCAGACCGAGCTAGCGCTGGGCGCCCCCTACGAGGGGCTGGTGTTTCCGGGACTCGACGCCCCCGACCGGCTGGTCGCGGAGTACCGTATGCTACGCTTCGCCGCCTCTCTCCACCCACTCTCTTTGGTGCGCGATCAACTCCCTCTGGACACGGTCACCTCTGGCCGCTTCGCGGACCTACCGCAGAATGCCATCGTGTGGGTTGCAGGGATCGTGACGGCCCGACAAAGGCCTGTGACGGCCAAGGGCTATGTGTTCGTCATGCTTGAAGACGAATCTGGACCCATCAGCGTGATCGTGAAGCCTCGAGTTTATGAGCGGAATCGGTCGACGGTACGCACAGAACCGTTCATCCTGGTACGGGGACGGCTCCAGAAGGATGGCACCACCATGAACGTGCTGGCCTCCCAGGTGGAGTCGCTCCGCATGGCACCGCTGGTCTCGGACGAGCAGCTTCACGGCAGCCTTCCCGACACCCTCGAGTACTGGAACAACCGACAGGCCAGTGCATTCCGTTACCTGACCGCACTCCGCCAGACACCACCCGGGATCAAGAACTTCGGATAACCGACCCTCTGGCACCCCAACAGGAGCGAGCTTGCGTACCTACCGGCGCTCCCACCGCCCAGGCCATCAGCACGAGGACGCTTCCTAACCCAACCCCAAGCGCCCCGAGCTCCCATGTCATCCGCTTCCCCCCTCAGGCTCTCGCTCTCTATTCCTGCCCCCGCTAGACGACGACCGGCTGAGCCCCTGCAGAAACCTCTCCGCCACGCTCTTCCATCGGCACGAAGTTCCGTTCCTCGAAACCCACGTAGACCTGACGGGGTCGGGCAATCTTCTGCTCCGGGTCCAGGATCAATTCCTCCCACTGAGCCAACCACCCTGCTGTTCGCGGAATCGCGAACAGCACGGGGAACATCTCCACCGGAAAGCCCATCGCCTGGTAAATGATGCCTGAATAGAAATCCACATTCGGATACAGGTTGCGGTCGATGAAATACTGTTCGTTGAGGGCAATCCTCTCCAACTCCAACGCGATGTCGAGAAAATGATTCCTTCCCGTCACCTCGAACACTTCGTCAGCGGTACGCTTGATGATGCTAGCTCGCGGGTCGTACGCCTTGTACACGCGGTGGCCGAACCCCATCAATTTTTCTTCCTTGTTCTTCACCTTGTCCAGGAAAGCAGGGATGTTTTCCACCCTCCCGATTCGGCCGAGCATGCGAAGCACCGCCTCGTTGGCTCCTCCATGCAGCGGCCCGTAGAGGGCCGCCATCGAGCCAGAAAGCGCAACAAAGGGATCGGCCTCGGACGACCCGATCACCCGCATCGCGGTCGTGGAGCAGTTCTGCTCGTGATCCGCATGCAGAATAAACAGGACGTCTAGCGCCCTCTCGAGCACCGGATTTGGCCGGTACTCCTTCACGCCGATCCGGAACAGCATGTTCAGGAAATTCGCCGTGTAGGAAAGCTCATTCTCGGGATAAACGTAGGGGAGGCCCCGATGGCGTCGGAACGCGAACGCAGCGAGCGTCGGGATCTTGGCGACCGCCCGTATCATCTGGACCCAGCGGCACTCCGCGTCCCGGACATTCTTGCTGTCCTGATAGAAGGTGGACAGAGCTGCGGTAGAGCTTATCAGCATGCCCATGGCGTGGGCATCGTATCGGAAGCCGTCCAGCACCTTGAGGATGTTCTCGTGCACGTAGGTATGGAACGTTACGTCCTCGACGAATGCGTCTAGCTGGGACTGATCCGGAAGCTCCCCTTTTAGGGTAAGGTACGCTACCTCCAGAAACGTGGTTCGCTCGGCGAGCTGCTCGATCGGGTAACCCCGGTACCGCAAGATACCTTTGTCCCCGTCGATGAAAGTGATGGCGCTGCGTGTGGAAGCGGTATTCGTGGAAGCCGGGTCTAAGCACATCATCCCGAAGTCATCCTCGTGGACCTTGATATTCCTCAGGTCCATCGAGCGGATGACGTCCCCTTCGTGGATATCGACCTCGTAGTCCTTCCCAGTCCGGTTGTCCCGAATGGTCAGGGTGTCCCGTTCGCCATTGTCTTTGGATGCCATTTCTCCTCCCTCGATACAGTCGGCGCACCGGACGCCGATATGATGCTGCAAGCCCGGGCCCGGGAAAACAGCAAGGTAGTATAGGGGTGAACAGGGACGGCCAAAAGCGGGCACCTCGCAACCCGCGCCTATGTGCTCGAAAGCGTGGGCCCCAACTTTAGCATGGCCCAGGAGGCCGACAAGATCATCACCAGCATGTCGATGGCTGCCGAGGCGACTCTGCTACGCCGTGATTTCTACCTGCCGATCGGCATGACCAATGGCGGGCAGCGTCTGACTACGCTTACCAGATGGATCATGGAATGATGCGACAAGCGGCCACCCAAGACAGGAGATCGTCGTTCTCGATCAGCCCATAACCTGGGGATCCTGCGAGTGCCTTTCGACGACAGGACCGTCACTCGGCCCGGCGGCCCCATCGTCCTGTTCGTACATTATCGCCGGCTTGAGCACCACCCCCCACCTGCGCAAGGCGTGTACTCCACCGTAGCGAACCCAGACGGCCCAGAGCAGGAGAGTGGCGGCACCCACGACGGCCAGCCCCCAAGCCGCACCCACTCGGTCGTTAAGCTTGACCACTAGGCCCTGGATGCGGTCAGCAAACAACAGGGTAATCATCACGCCGACCAGCAGCGCTAGTATCGATGGGAGCCCCCTAATAAGCCGCCCCACGCGTCACCTCCGAAGCTGATACACGGCGGCCCACACGGGACGCGCACACACTCCGACCACCGGGGGGCAGGCCAACCCTAAAAATACTTGTGCTACAAGAACTTCCAGACAGTCCCAAGACAGAATCTGAGTCCACAAGGACCGCAGTCCAGGGAAACTTGAGTCCTGCCCCCTTCACCCAGCGGAAGGTACTAGGGGCCAACAAACGGCACCACCGCCCCGTTCTCCCCCCAATGTCCACCTCCCGTTATGCCATCTTCGTGATTTGCGGGGGACTCTGTCCACCCGCCTATACTGTTGTAGATTGCTGCTTGATCAGAATACGCCGCCCCCCCTACCCCCGCCCCCCCTGGAAAACACTTTAAGAACCGAGGATTTCAGGGTAAGCACACGCCCTCACCGCGGTGTCAGATCGGCCCTTCTCCCTTGGCTCACCCTGCCGATCAGCCTCTTCATGGCCATCGTACACCCAGCCCGGGCCCAGTCAAACGCTGAGGGCCAGGCCCCTGGCAATGGACCAGATCCAGCCAAGATCATCGACATGGACTCGATGGATCCGCACGACTTTCGGGCCGTCGCAGCACGCCTCCCCGAGGGAATGGCCCCACGCATAGACGGTCACCTCGACGACGCTGCATGGCATCTAGCACCGGCCTTCGGGAACTTCTACCAGCGCGAGCCCGAGGTCGGCGCTCTTTCCACACACCGAACGGAGTTCCGGATTCTGTACGACGACAGCCGGATCTATGTGGCGACCTGGGCCTACGAGCCTCACGAGGATGGCATAGTCGCGAGTGAATTGATGCGCGATGCGCCCCTACGCAAAGGGGACCAAATTCGGATCGTCTTCGACACCTTCCACGACCACCGGAACTATTTCTACTTCAGCACCAATCCCCTGGGCGCCATGAAGGATGCATTCGTCAGCGACAACGGAACCATGAATTTCGAATGGAACGCTGTCTGGGAGGTCAAGACATCGACGGACGAAGACGGTTGGTATTCGGAGTTCGAGATCCCGCAGAGCCAACTCCGCTTTCGCGATCAGGACGGGGAGCAGGTCTGGGGTGTCAATGTCATGCGCATCATTATGCACAACCGCGAAGAATCTTCGTTCGTCCCGCTTCCGCGGGAATGGGGAAACCCGGCCCTCGGCCGAGCCTCGGGAGGCGGGCTTCTTCTAGGGCTGGAGGACCTCACGCCTCGACGTCGGCTCGAGTTCATTCCCTTCCTCGCACCCGGGATCACCCGCAATTTCGATGCCGGGACACCGAACCACTGGAAGAGCGAATTCGGTGCTGACTTGCGGGTTGGTCTCACCCAGTCGCTCAACGCCGATCTGACGTTCAACACGGACTTCGCCCAAGTTGAGGCAGACCAGGAGGTCGTCAACCTCAGCCGCTTCAGCCTCTTCTTCCCAGAGAAACGCCAGTTCTTCACAGAAGGCGCAGGCACCTTCTCCTATGGTGCGCCAAGGACTGGAGGAAGAGGTGGTGGTGGTGGTGGTGGTGGCGCCGGCGGGCGCGGTGGGCGGGGCGCGGGGCCCCTGTCCCTTTTCTACAGCCGCAGGATCGGACTCAGCAGTGGTGGTCAAGCCGTGCCAATTCTCGGGGGTGGAAGGGTGACCGGGAACCCCGGAGCGTACACGGTGGGACTGCTCAACATCGAAACGGATGCGACCATCTCTGCAGCCGGAGATTCGGTCCCACGGGCCAACTACACGGTCGCACGTATCAAGCGCAACGTTCTCAACTCCTCAAGCATTGGTGTAATCGCCCTCAACCGTCAGGGTCTGGTGGGGGAGAACGACTACAACCGCAGCCTTGGCATCGACGGCGTATTCACGCTGCCTAACAACCTGCATGTCACCTCCTTGCTCGCTAAGACCTTTTCGCCAGGCATCGAGGACCGTGACATGGCCGGAGTGCTGAGCATCGACTGGACGACCGACCGCTTCGGCGTGAGGGGTAATTACACCGACATCCAAGAGGATTTCAACGCCGAGATGGGGTTCATCCCACGGGTCGATATCAGGAGCTCGGCCCTGGGAGCTAACTGGACACCACGCCCGAATTGGCCCGGGGTCCGTCAGCTTTCAGTCGGAGGCGACATCAAGTACATCGAGAACCACCAGGGCATGCTGCAATCACGCGAGCGCGACCTTAGGGTATTCCTGATGAGGAACGACGGAGGGTATTTCCATGCCGGTTTCTCCAGCGAGTACGACGTGCTTACCTCATCGTTCGAGGTCGGACCCAACACTGTCGCCCCGGGGGGCTATGCCTTTAACAGTTTCTCAGGCGGTTTCGGGACGGACAACAGCCGACGCGTTTTCGGGGGAGGGCGAGCGGAAATCGGCGAATACTACGGCGGAAACAAGCGGACACTGAGCGCGAGCCTGAATTTCCTCACGCAGGAAACCCTCCTATTTGAGAACAACTACACGCGCAATCTGATCACCCTGCCGAACAGCCCGACCTACGTCACGAACACGCTCAACACCCGTGTCACCTATTCGGTATCGCCGACCCTGTTCCTGAAAGCGTTCGTTCAGTACAACGATGCCCGTAAGCTGACCAACCTCAACCTGCTTCTCTGGTCGGTCTACCGACCCGGCAGCGATTTGTACATCGTCTACAATCAGGGATGGGAAACGGGCCTCCCGGACCCCCACGGACCACGCGTCCGGGGCCGTTCACTGGCGATCAAATTCACTTACTGGCTCTCCGGATAGGAGAGACGGGTCTCCACCCGCTTGGGCGGCGTTCGTATGGATTTGGGATTCCAACTAGAAATCTCTGATTACGAGTCGATCAGAATCCCGGTCCAAGGATCCACAACCCGCTGTATAGATCCGACCCAATAGACCAACCTGTCGTGCAGTTGAGGTGCCCCGCTGAATGTAGTATCGGAGTATTCGATTCCAGCCACCCCGTGCCCCTGCCTCTCAAGTGGGCCGAGAAACTCCCCGCCGACGTCGATGGTCTTGAACCCTCAGCTGTATCATGCCACGTACAGGATGCCGCCCGCCCCACCAAGACATAAATTGTGAGGGAAGTCTCCGATGCCCACCGCTGCGGAGAACCAACGATGCCGGGGGCGGGACTTGAACCCGCAAGGGCCGAAGCCCGGGGGATTTTGAGTCCCCTGCGTCTGCCAGTTCCGCCACCCCGGCCAACGATCTATCCTAACACATGCTTACGCGACACGGCGACCCGCTTGTCGATCTTCGCCGGCCTGAGCGCGGAGAGCAAGCCTCCCTGCGCGTAACGCTCTGGAGCCCGACCTGGGGCTGCCTTGAGTTGTGCCACCCGTGACGGCATGTTCGTCCGATCTGCCTCTGGCCTTCCACCACGGAACGGAACGCCGTGACCATCCACGAAAAGCTTCCCATCCCGATTGCGCCACAAGCTAGGGCAACCGGGACGGAGGTTAGCCCGGATGCGACCGGACTTACGCCCCAGACAAATCTTCTTAACGCGCTCACGGAGATCCCTGGAGTGGGCAACTGACCCGAACCGTAGTAGGCGAAACCCCTTCGCACCATCGGGGTTTTCAACGCCCCGGGGTTCGCCCCCTTAAGAACACAACCATCGAGCCCCGTCGCATTGTGAGGAACCACCCGTGACCGAGAGTAGAGTAGATCCCTTCGGCGCCTTGACCTCCGTGAACTTACAGGAGGGCAAAACCTCCTTCTATTCCCTAGCCGCCCTCGACAAGGCCGGGATCACCGGGTTGGATCGCCTGCCCTTCTCAATCCGAATTCTACTAGAGAACGCGGTCCGTCAGGCAGGACGAGGCTACGTCACCCGGGAACACGTGCACGCCGTCGCAGCGTGGAGCCCGACTGACGCCGGAGCAGACTTACCGTTCATGCCGAGCCGAGTTGTGCTCCAGGATTTCACCGGGGTGCCCGCCGTGGTGGACCTGGCGGTGATGCGGGACGGCATAGCCGATTTGGGCGGTGACCCTGCCCGCATTAACCCGGTAGTTCCCGCCGACCTGGTCATCGACCACTCGGTGCAGGTGGACTTCTTTGGCACCCACGAGGCGTACAGACAGAACGTCGACCTGGAATTCCAGCGCAACCAGGAGCGGTACGCCCTGCTGCGCTGGGCGCAGGAAGCGTTCGAGAATTTTTCCGTGGTCCCGCCCGGAACAGGAATCGTGCACCAGGTCAACCTCGAACACCTCGCCTCTGTGGTGCACCGGCGCGAAGAGAACGGACTCTGGCTGGCCTACCCAGATACCCTGGTGGGCACCGATTCCCACACCACGATGATCAACGGCATCGGCGTGGTGGGCTGGGGGGTGGGTGGCATAGAAGCAGAAGCCGTGCTGCTGGGACAACCCTACTACATGCTCCTCCCGGAGGTGGTCGGAGTGAAGCTCACTGGTTCCTTGCCCGAAGGCGCCACCGCCACGGACCTGGTTCTGCGCGTCACCGAGCTACTCCGCAATCATGGGGTGGTGAACAAGTTCGTTGAGTACTACGGCTCGGGTCTCAGCAATCTATCTCTGCCCGACAAGGCCACGCTCGCGAATATGTCCCCCGAGTACGGCGCCACGATCGGCTTTTTTCCTGTGGACCAGGAAGCACTCCGCTATCTCGAGGGAACGGGACGCACCAAGGGAGCGGTGGAACGGGTCGAACGCATCAGCAAAGAGATGGGCCTTTTCCGCACTGACCAGACGCCTGACCCGGACTTCACCTCTCGCGTGGAGCTGGACCTGAGAACCATCGAGCCCAGCCTGGCAGGGCCAAAGCGACCCCAGGACCGGGTACGGTTGGGCGATCTGCGCCGCTCCTTCCACTTGGACCTCCCCAAGCTGGTACCCGCGGACTTCTCGTTGGGAAGCCTGGCCAATACCGAAGCGTCAGTCCCCGGTGAGTCCCGACCCACCGAGCAATGGATTGGCGAGAGCGGGAACGTGCCAAAGCCCACCAATGCGGGAGTCACGGCGGCGTACGAAACCTCCCCGGACGGAGTAGCAGCCCCTACGAAACCGCCGCCAGGCCGCTGCGTCAGCTCACGGTTGGAAGACGGGACCGACATCGAAGTCGGCGACGGCACCCTTGTGGTGGCAGCGATCACGTCATGCACGAACACGTCGAACCCTTCGGTCATGGTCGGGGCGGGCCTGCTCGCCCAAAAGGCGGTCGCGCGCGGGCTGCGGGTGAAGCCCTGGGTGAAGACGAGCATGGCGCCCGGCTCCAAGGTGGTCACCGATTACCTTGTGAGCGCCGACCTGATGGGACCCCTCGAAACTTTGGGGTTCCAGGTGGTGGGCTACGGCTGCACGACTTGCATCGGGAACAGTGGCCCCTTGGCCACCCCAATCGAAGAGGCAATCCAGGACAACGGACTGGTGGTGGCGGCGGTGCTTTCCGGGAACCGCAATTTCGAGGCGCGTATCCACCCTCTAGTGCGAGCCAACTACCTCGCTTCACCCGTGCTCGTGGTGGCTTTCGCCCTCGCCGGGCGTGTGGATATTGACCTCTACAACGAGCCCTTGGGACAGGACCGGGAGGGCAATCCGGTCTTCCTGGCCGACGTGTGGCCCTCCCAATCAGAGATCAGAGACACGGTGACGCGATCTCTCAAGCCGGAGATGTACAAAACGCGTTACGGGGAGGTGTTCGAGGGGGACGATCTGTGGCAATCGCTCCCTCTCCCAGAAGAGGGGAGCCGTTACGACTGGGACCCGAACTCCACATACATAGCCAAACCGCCCTTCTTCGAAGGAATTTCGACCGAAGTACCCCCCCTCTCGGACATCGAAGGCGCCCGGGTGCTGGCCTTGCTCGGAGACTCAGTGACAACCGACCACATCTCCCCGGCGGGAGCAATCCCCAAGCGGGAACCCGCGGGTCAATACCTGGTTGCCAAGGGAATCGCACCGGTCGACTTCAATACGTTCGGCTCACGGCGGGGCAATCACGAACTGATGATGCGCGGCACGTTCGGTAATGTGCGCATACGAAACCTGCTTCTGGATGGCAAAGAGGGTGGCTACACGATCCACTTCCCGACCTCCGAGCAGATCTCGATCTTCGACGCATCGATGCGATATCAGGCAGAGGGGACTTCGCTGGTGATCATCACCGGCAAGGAATACGGCACCGGATCTTCACGGGACTGGGCGGCCAAGGGCACCGCGCTGCTCGGGGTCAAGGCGGTAATCGCCGAAAGCTACGAGCGCATCCACCGGTCCAACCTGGTCGGTATGGGGGTCCTTCCCCTCCAGTTCCTACCGGATGAAGGCGCAGCGGCATTGGGGTTGAGCGGCAGAGAGGCGTATACGATCAGGGGCATCGCAGAGGCCGTCCGACCAGGATCACTTGCGGACGTCGTGGCCACCCGTGAGGACGGAAGCGAGGTGCGTTTCGGCGCGACGGTGAGGCTCGACTCGGACGTAGATGTGGATTACTACCGGAACGGTGGCATCCTCCACACGGTGCTGCGCAGGATGGCTCGAGGCCATATGTAGCAGTGCCGACCTCACACTCAAGGCAACGCACCCATGAGCCAGGAGCGCTTGAACTGCCTTCGGGACGAAATTGAGGCACTCGACTCCGACCTAGTGCGACTGATGGAGGAACGCCGCACACTCGTGATCGAGGTAGGAAACATCAAGAGGGCTCTGGGACTTCCGGTGATGGATCCCACCCGGGAAGCGGCGGTGGTCCGGAGGGCAGCGAGGTTGGCGCGAGACCAGGGCGGAGATGAGGAACTGGTCAGGGACGTCATCTGGCGTATCATTGCCTCCGCCCGTGACGAGCAGGAGGGTCGGTGGGGACCAGCAGCTAACCCGGAGTCGGGCTAGTAGGGCTGTGCAGGCGCCGTTCCTGGGTTTTGATTACTCGGGTGGGTAGACCGAGATAGCACTGCGACCACGGAAAGTTTCGAAACGAACCACCCCGTCGGCCACTGCGAAGAGGGTGTCGTCGCGACCGATCTTTACGTTGCGCCCCGGGTGGAACTTGGTCCCCCGCTGCCGAACCAGGATGTTTCCTGAGCGCACGTACTCACCACCATAGCGCTTAACGCCCAGGAATTGGGGATTGCTGTCCCGGCCGTTCCTGCTCGAGCCGACACCCTTCTTGTGAGCCATGTAACCCCCTCGGTCCGCCTATACCACGACCTGGCTCACCAGCACTTCGGTGAACCACTGCCGGTGCCCTTTCTTCAACCGGAAACCCTTGCGCCGCTTGCGCTTGAAAATGACCACCTTCTTGTCCCGCCCGTGCCGCAGCACCTCAGCCGTTACCGTGGCACCACTCACGAGTGGAGCCCCCACCGAGATCTCGGAACCGTCCGAAGCAAGCAGGACCCGGTCGAACGTGACAGTTTCCCCAGGCTCCGCGGCCAGGGTCGGCACCCGGATCCGGTAGCCGGGCTCGACCCGGAACTGTTTTCCGCCCGTCTGGAATACGGCGTACATATACCGATCTCTCTGGGGGAGGCTACTTGGAAACGCGAAGTTTCGCCGGGCCAGAGGGGAAGGTCAAGGCGTGTATCGACCAGATGTGAGCAGTCTTGCTGACGGAGAGTGACTCCAAGTGTGGGGTGTTGTCTTCGGCACCCAGCCAGGACTAAACTCATGCGGCCCCACAAGGATGTGGGCTACAGGCTGTGGGAAGAACGGTAAGAAGAGAATCTCATGCAACTGCCAGCCGAGCAGACACGTACCATGCGCGTTTTGACCTCTGTGTCATTGGTTGCCCTTGTGCTGTGCGCCTCCCCTTCCGGGATACTCGCTCAGGAATCGCTCCCAAATATACCCC
This sequence comes from Gemmatimonadales bacterium UBA2988, assembly GCA_002346665.1. GTDB lineage: Bacteria > Gemmatimonadota > Gemmatimonadetes > Longimicrobiales > Gaopeijiaceae > UBA2988. The sequence continues at coordinate 55,462 of DEAG01000005.1, read as the reverse complement.
CGGAGCTGGAGGCGGTGCGTGCCTCACTCTCCAAGTACCGGGACCTCGCTCAGTCTGAAACTGAGTTCTATATGGCGGTAGGCTGCATTTATTACGGGGATCTCGATGGCGGGGTCGCACAAAAATTCGATCCAAGCATGCCCGGAGAGATGACCCAGGTGAGCTACACGAATTTGATAGACGACACACTCGACCCGGAGAAGCCGGAAGGCTTGATCTACGAGCAGACCCCAGACGGGGAGTTCAAGTTGGCCGCAGCGGTGTGGATGCTCCAGGCCGGACCGGACACCAAGCGACCGAAGCTCTTCGGCCAACAATTCGAAGGCCCTGTGAAAGCGGAAAAATCCACACCGCTCCAGCACGTAAAGTTGGTAGTGTACGAACTCCACGTGTGGTTATGGAGGGAAAACACGGCCGGTCTCTTCGCTCGCACAAACCCGGATTTACCTTGTCGTTTCGACAGCTACGAGATCAGGGCAGAGCCTCCGCCATTCCCGGTCAACGACCCGCGTATTTTGCTGTAACGTCCGTTTCAGCCGGGCCTGCCAAGAGCCTGAACTCATCCTGACACAGGAGGGGGTCGTCCCTCAGTCTCAGGTCGAGTCGCGTCTTCCCGCCCAGGCGGCGCAAGAAGTCGGGCTCTTCCTCTAGTAATTGTAGCGCGACCTCAGGATGAAGCCGCACGACTATACGACGTTCGCTCTTGGCAGCGGAGACTCGTTTTATGCTCCGCTCGATGCGGCGGATGACGGTAGCTGGTGTGTAGACCCGCCCATTACTGCCGCAGTGCTCGCACGCCTGGGTGAGCGAGTGGAAGAGCGAAGGACGCACCCGCTGGCGCGTCATTTCGATCAACCCCAAATCCGACACCTCGAACGCCTTGGTCCGGGCCCGGTCGTGCTCCAGATAGCTCTTGAACTCGTGCAGGACCCGGTCGCGGTTCGCCTGTGACTCCATGTCGATGAAATCGACCACGATGATGCCCCCAACATCTCGCAGTCGGATCTGCTTAGCGATCTCCCGGGCAGCGTCCAAGTTGGTCCGCAAGATGGTGTGCTCGGGATCCTTCCTGCCCTTGTAGCGGCCGGTATTTACGTCGATCGATACCAGCGCTTCAGTCGGTTCGATAACGATGTGCCCCCCCGACGACAGGTTAACCCGGCGCCTGAATGCCGCCTGGATCTCCTCCTCCAGATTGTGACGATCAAAGAGCGGGACGGAATCCCGGTAGAGCTGAACCCGCTCAAGCAGATCTGGATCTACGTTCTGGACGTATTGACTTATCTCGTTGTGAATCTCCTTGGAGTCCACCACCACACGATCGAACTTGTCACTGAACAGATCTCGTATGATACCGCTGACCAATTTGGCCTCGCGGTGGACCAGCGCCGGAGCCTCCTGCGACCCCATGCTTCGCTGGATTTTTTGCCACCGTTCGCGGAGCCGCTTGAACTCCCTTTCCAGCGTCTCCTGTGTGACCTCTTCGCCCACTGTGCGCACGATGATCCCGCCGCTGTCGGGGGGGAGGATGTCCTTGGCCATCACGCGGAGGCGAGTCCGCTCTTCACGCCCGTCTATCTTGCGGCTCACTCCCACGTGGGTGGAATCCGGCAGGTACACAAGGAACCGTCCAGGAAGGGAGACCTCGGCAGTCAGGCGGGGACCTTTTGTGCCGATGGATTCCTTGGTGACCTGAACCAGGATCGAATCACCCTTCTTGACCTGGCTCTGGATCGACTGGGGCTTGCGCGCGCGGCGGCCGTTGTCCCCGCCCCCGTTCGCCCCATCCTCTTCGTCTCCGTCAGCCGCGAGATCGGAGGCGTGGAGAAAGCCGGCCTTCTCGGTACCGATGTTCACGAAGGCAGCCTGGATGCCCGGGAGGACAGCGTCGACTTTGCCGAGATAGATGTCCCCGACCAATCGCACCTCATCGGGGCGGTCGAACATCAGCTCGACCAAGTTGTCGTTTTCCAGCAACGCTACCCACGACTCGTGGGGGGTAGCCGTAATCAGAATTTCACGCTTCAAGAAGAACTCTCCAAATCGTCAGTGACTCCCGTACCGTCTACGCCAGGGACGCCTCACTTCCGTTCCCCGGCTGGTGCCGGGTAACGGACGCTGACCACGCCCGAGCGCTACAAACGGTGCTCCGGAGCCGCAAGTCTAGCCCATTCGCCCCGCCCCTCAGTGGGCGGTGGCATGCGCATCAGTCGCCGGACGTATCCTTCAGAACTTGCGTCCTAGGATGATGCGCTGGATCTCGTTGGTTCCCTCGCCGATCTCGCAGACCTTGGCGTCCCACGCCATGTGCCAGACCGGGTAATCGCTCTTATATCCAGCCCCTCCCAAGAGTTGGAACACCTGGAAAGTGCCTAGCATGGCCACGTATGAAAGCCGGAACTGCACCGGCTGTAACTCCTGGATATTTTAACAGAACTGCTCCCGTGTGCCTGAGATACCCCAGGTGCCCCCATAAGGATCTCTGGCCCCGATAGCGGTGACAATCTCAACCACTCCCGTGTAGGTGATAAAGATCTTGGAGCCGTTCAGGGGGTAGCCCCCACCTTCCCGTATGACGCTGGTGCTGCCGGAGTCTGATATGGCCACCGGACTCAGTCAGCCCAAACCCTCCCGGCCCCTTTCCGCTGGCCAGCACGGGTACCCATCACCCCTGCCGCTCCGGTGTCCCAACCAGGTGACAGGAGAGGTGTTTAAGGATGGTATGGGCGGTTAGATGATGACATCGCGGGTGTCGTGCTACGCCAATTCGTCCCCCTCCTCCTCGTGTGAGGTCCCTTGTCGGGAGAACAGTCGCACTACCATCCCAACCCCGAGCACACCGATTGCCACGTTGATCAGCCAGGGCTGTTCGGTCCACATCCCGACCAGTGCCAGAATCGCCCCCATTCCAAAGACCCTAACCCGCCACTCCAAGTGGCGACGTGAGGGTTTCCCAGAGCGGGTGAAGAACATCAACGAAACGCCACTGCGATCACCTTGGTACCAGGGTCATGGCCGTCCAGTACCGGCTTGGATGGAGCATGCGCACTTTCGTTTGGCCCTTACTCATGGTAACAAATCACTCGGCGCCAGGTGTGCCGCCACCCCGCACCGAGCGACTCTGGCTTCCACGAACCGACAACCATACGGGAAGCTCGGCAACCGAAGCGATCCGTTCCACGTCGTCCCACTGCGTCAGCTGGCCGAACGGATCCAGCAGCAAAGGCTGGAGCCCGGCAGCACGTGCCCCCAAGACGTCTATCACGTACAGGTCGCCCACGTACAAACATTGTCCCGGCTCGAGCCCGAGCCGTTCGGCCCCCATCCGAAAGATGCGCGGGTCTGGTTTCGACACTCCGACCACGTGAGAGTCGATCACAAATTCCACCAACTCAGCGATACCTAGGCGGTGGAGTAGTGCAGCTACACGGCCGTCGGCGTTCGAAACGACGCCCAGGCGGTATCCCATTTCCCGCATGCGCACGATCGCCCTGACCGTTCCCTCCTGGATGTGGGTCCAGAGGTGATCTTCGTGGTGCATCCGGCGGAGAGTCTCGCTGACCTCGACCATGCAGGCCTCGGGTACGCCCACGCGCCGGACGATAGTGCCCACGTAATCCCGCCAAAATTGGTCCTCGTGGCCGGTGACCCCCTGCCCTTTGGCTAGCGAAAGGGCCAGCCTGGCTTCCCGCTCGGCCTCGTAGTAAAGCTCTTCAGCTGCGTCGGCTCCGGCCTCCAACAGAACGGGTACAACCCGCTGGGGATCCACGAACACGAGGGTGTTGCCTGCGTCTAGGAGGATGCCTCGTATGGGTGTATGCACGTCAGAAGAATACCGGTTCGTCGGTGGTCGTACTGATTGCCCTTGGGTAGACCCAAGTGGGTAGCGGTGGAGCCGGGGCCTCTCTTGGCCGCATCCTCCCTTTTAACTCGATCACGTCAAAGCAGCAGTGCCGAAGCCAGCCCTAGCAGAAGCACGAACCCGATCATGTCAGTGAACGTGGTCAGGAACACAGAGGAAGCGATCGCTGGATCGATACCTAGGCGGTGGAGCGTGGTCGGAATGATCGCTCCCATTGAGGACCCGACCATGACGTTTCCCCACAGCGCCATCAGCACCACCCAGGGGAGGCGGTGACTCACGTCCGGGAATATCAGGACCGCTATCCACGCTAGGGTGAAAGCCAGCATCCCCAGAGCTAATCCATTCAGGAGGCCCACCAGAGCCTCCTTGCCGACAGCGTCGAAACGGCGCTCTAGGGAGCCCCGGGTAACCGCTATGCGTCGCACCGTCACAGCCAGCGATTGCGTGCCTGAGTTTCCTCCCATTCCTGCTACGATGGGCATGATCGCCGCCATGAACCAGAATGATTCGATAATCTTGCCGAACACGAGTACCACTGAAGCGGCCATGAAGGTGGTGAACAGATTAGCCGCTAGCCAGGGTAGGCGTGCCCGCACAGCCACATTCCAATCCCCTCGGAGCTCTTCCTCGTCCGAGACGCCCGCCATTAGCAACAGATCCTCTGTCTGTTCCGCCTCCATCACGTCGATCACGTCGTCGACGGTGATGCGACCGATGAGCACACCCTCGGGGTCGACTACAGGGATAATCACCATGTTGTAGCGCGACATGAGACGCCCTACCTCCTCCTGGTCCACATGAGGGAAGACCGTCGCGTCGGTGGGTCGCACCAGCGTGGTCACCGGAGTGGCAGGGTTAGCCAGTATCAGGTCGTCCAAGGGCACGGTCCCCTGGAGCACGTGGTGTTGATCCACCACGAAGACGTTGTAGAAGTCCTCTACCTCGCGTCCCTGACGCCGTACCTCGGCGATCGCCTCCTCCGCTGAGATGTCTTCGCTGACAGCCACCAGGGAAGTGGTCATCAGTCGCCCGGCCGTCTCCTCCTCGAAGAGGAGCAGGTCGCGGATCTCACCGGCCTCATCTGCGGGGAGCCGATCGAGGATGCGCTGCCGTTCGGTCGGGTCAAGCTCCGCAATCAGGCCAGCGGCATCGTCGTCCTCGAGCTTCCCGAGCAACTCTGCGCCCTGCTCGGGAGCAAGCGCCGCGAGAGTGTCACCGCGCTCCTCGTCTTCCTCCATCTCAGCAAGGGCCTCTGACGCCAGCTCGACGGGGAGGACCTTGATGAGTGACACCCGTTTTTCCTCGTCGAGCGAGGCGAGCACATCGCCAACGTCGCTAGGGTGGAGCCGGGGGAGGAGAGCCTGAAGGGACGCCAGGTCCCCGATCTCCACCAACCCCTGCACGTGTTCCCGCAGATCGTGTCCCTCAAGGTCGGAAACCGGGGGAGCGTGCATGGAGTCTCCGGTGGGGTTGGAAGCGCGCGAGGCCGAATCCCCGAGCGCGGCCCTGGAAGATCCCCGAGGGACCTTGGCACCCGCAAGCGGTGCTCAGGGAAAATCCGGGGCGCTTACTTCTGGAGGAGAGCGGTAATCACCCCGGACGAATCGTGCGAAAGAAGGTCTGCCCATGCCATGTCTCACCCGCGGGACGCTCCCAACCCCCGTGCCTTAGGCGCCCTACCCTGGTCAGCGTGGTATCGAAGACTGCAGTGGCAGGCCCCACCCTCCCCTCCTCCGCCAGCCGCCGGAAATCGGATCGTGCCACACTCGTCACGTCTCCCGAGGAAGTGCGGTAGAAGACAGGACCATGGCCCACGAGCCCCACTCCCATCGTCTCCTCGAAGGACCTTAGTACCCCCACCATCGCGTCGATCGAGCACCCCGACGGAGGCACACTCGCTTCGTCCACGCCCACCATTAGGAAGCGCTCTTCGAGCAGGTCGCGTGCGCCAGTGAGAGGGCTGCCGTGTGCTGCCCAGTCTTCCAGGAACCGGTCTACCGAGGTAAGGAGGACAGCCTGCTCATCTGCTGTCAGGGCGCGCTCGACTCCGAACACCCACAGGCGGGCATCATCAGGCAACGATTTGAAGGCAACCTTGGGCATAGATGTCAACCTACCACGCGCTCAGTCTGGAAATCCGTGCCAGAAGGCACTTCGTTGTCGAGGAGCACCGCGATCCAACGCAGGTCGGGAATGTTTTCCACGCCGATCTTGAGCACCATGGTCAGGGGTACAGACAGGAGTGCCCCTACGGGCCCCCACACCCATCCCCAGAAAAGCAACGAAAGCACAACGACAAGGGTCGAAAGACCCATTCTACGACCCATGATGTTGGGCTCCAATATGTTCCCGAAGCCCATGTTGATCACTAGGTATCCGACCGCAGCGATCAGCGCCGTGAGCTCCCCGTGGAGGATTAGGGCAAGCACAATGCCCGGCACCGCGGCAATGATCGATCCGATCGTGGGGATGAAATTCAAGATGAATGCTATCAGGCCCAGCAAGAGGGGAAAATCAAGGCCGATCAACCAACACATGACGCCTACACAAACCCCGTGCGCCAGAGAGATCTGGAACTTAATCCAAAGATACGCCTGCACTTCAGCTACCGTGTGCATGGTACGAACCTGGCCCTGTCTGCGGTTTCCGCCCAGGATAGCCTGGAACTTGTAGGGAAAGATGGTGGCTTCGGCGAGGATGAAGATTATGATTATCCCCACTATAAACCCGATCGTCACGACTGACGCTACAGCCTGAAGAAGTCCCCCCAAGAACGTGAGGATACGGGCCGGGTCGAAGAGGTCACCGGTCAGGTAGGTGGCCGCGGGAATGCCCCGTGCCTGCAACTGCTGAAGCCACCCCTGATACATTGTCTCCGCTTTGTCGGCGTAAAAGGGGAGTTGCTCGTTGAGATCACCCAGTGAAGTCACCACTAGGACGCTCATTAAGCCGAAGATGAGGCCGTCTATCGAAACTGTGAAGAGGATGGCCAGGGGTGCCGGCACGCCCTTTCTGCGCATGCCGAACATCAGCGGCATCGATACTACCGCGATGAACAACGCCAACACGAACGGCACCAGGATAGGGGCCGCCACTCTGAGGCCTGCCACGATCACCACGAGGCACGCCATCACGAAGAGGAGGCGAGCCCCCGGTTGCTGGTTTGAACTGTCTAAGGTCATCCCTCGCGCGTCCGGTCGGGAGCTAGGCGTGTGTGTATCAGTCGCTACTGAATGTACCCCAGGCCGGAACGCCGTTCCGCAGACCTCGGATGCGCGGGACGTCGGCTTTCGCCAATATACCGACTAAATGAACCAGCAATGTACAACATCGGGTCTCTTTCCGATCCCGGAGTCGGACGAGGCTCTGCTAAAACAATGTAGGGTGCAGACATTTCGCTCCGGCGGGAAGGGCGGACAGCATCAAAATACCGCCGACAGCGGTGTCCGTATCATCCACGAACCGACCGGTTTGCGGGCCGCCTCACGGGGCGAGCGGAGCCAGTATCGCAACAAAGAGATCGCCCTGGAGAGGCTCCGCAAGAAACTCGAAAAGCGAAACTCGAGGCGGATATCCCGGGTGCCGACCCGGGTTCCAGGCCGTGAAAAGCGTAAGCGTTTGGAGGGGAAGAGGCATCGCGCACAGGTTAAGAACCTGCGCCGGCCCCCACCCGCGGACGACTGAGCGGGAAGATCGCTCCCGAGGGTGCGCGATGGAGCACCCTTCTCAGGGCCGAGTGCGCACTCATAGGCCCATAACCACGAGCAGGGGCGTGGTCATCAGGCCATAAACGTTATTCGCGGACGCGTCCTCCGGGGAGGCCCTAAGACCTTTTATGGCTGAACCTAATGGATACCAGCGGCAACAGGAGGCGTATCCATCCTCGTACTCATGGGACGACGACATCGGCCAAAAGACCTTGGCCCTTACTCCCACTAAGCATCACGGCAATCCTCGTTCCAAGTCCACTATCCCACGGTACACGTCAACGTACTCGTCCACCATCCTCTGCACGCCGAAACGAGTGCCAGCGCGCGCACGCACTGCACTCCGATCGAGCCTAATCACGCTGCCGAGTTCGGCTATCATCTGCTCGAGATCATTGAAGACGATTCCCGTAACTCCATCGTCGACCACCTCACGCACCGCACCCTTGTCAAGCGCGGCTACCGGCGTCCCGCAAGCCATCGCCTCAATTAATACTAGGCCAAACGGCTCCGGCTCCTGAATGGGGTAGAGGAGAGCACGCGCCCCGCCGCATAGCTCGACCTTGGCCGCGTGATCCGCCTCGCCGAAGTATACAACCCGCTCGCCATCGACATGGCGAGCGACGTGTTCGTGGTAATAGGCATCCTCCCCGGCTGCTATGATCAAGCGCATACCCGTACGCTTGGCCACTTCTATCGCCTGTAGTACCCCCTTCCCCTCTGTGAAGCGACCGAGAAAGAGCACGTAATCATCCGGATCAGCCCTAAACGTGAACACCTCAGTGTCGATCCCGTGCAGCACCACACCCACAACACTAACGCCCCCAAGCAGGCGCGCCTGTTCTTGGGATATCGCAACGAAAGGTGCTTCGGGGTAGCGCGACCAGAGCCCAATCTCCTCTGGTGTCGGCGCGTGGTGGAGCGTCTGGACAATCGGCGTAGGAGAGAGCCGAGCGAAGGCCATTGCCATCGGATAGTACGGAGCTTCGTAGTGGATGACGTCAAAGTCACGCGCACGCTCCACCGCTGCACTGAGATTCAGCATCTCGTACAGCTCCCATGGCCACATTTTCTCATCGTGCCAGTAGCCCTGCGAGTAGGTAGCGTGCAGTTTCGCATCAGTGATGGAATCGGCGGTCGCGAAGAGAGTTACGTCGTGACCGGAGGCGACGAGCCCCTCCGTCAACAGCGACGTCATGGTCTCAACCGACCCGGATTTCGGGGGCGGTATCGACGTGGCCACGGGACCTACATGGGCAATACGCAGAGGGCGCGGGCTCAACCGCATGCCTCCTCGACGAGCCTGGATAGGACCAAGGCTGCACCGAAATACTCGTGAGCGATCTCCTTCGCGCGACGTGCGTGTTGGTCGTAGCCACCGTTGATACAATCGATACCGGCAACCGCCTCTTCCAACGTGGTGAACGCGAGCAGCCCCTCGCCATGCGGCAGATGTGCCGTCCAGCCGGTGTCCTGGACCAGCGCCGGGCGACCCGAAGCGAGGTAGCATTCTGAGCGGTCGCTGAACCACCCGGTACGGTTCGTGACGTAGGTGTGCTTCGCAACACCGAACTCGGCCTTCGACCTCTGAATGAACTGCCGGTACTCCTGCGGCGTCCGCGAAATCTTCATAGCATCGACAGTGTTCCATCCATGCTGGCGCAGCATATCCCGAGGACCGTTGATCGCGAGCTCGAACATTTGGCTGGTGCGGGCGGGCAGTTCTAGATACTTGATGAACTCCTGATCTTTGTTGCCGTCCACGTCCGTGAAACTTTCCATCCGCCAGCTCAGAACGGACGTGAATCGATCGCGCGGTCTCACCGCCGTCCGCCACTCCGAGAGCATGAGCGGCTGCCAAGTTCTATGCCACGTGAACTGCCCTGTGGGGACGGGCGATACCGGGTTGCCGATGTTAGCGCCGAACGTGAACAGTCGGTCAAAACCTCGGAAAAACTCGACATACCAAGGCTCAGCCTTCGCGATAGCGATCTGAGTGAACCCTGGATCCGAGTCTATGAACACCTTGTGCGGGATGAGAGAATACTCATCCCGCCAGAACCACGATCCTCCCGAGAGGTTAATGAAGAGATCCGCATCGGCGCAGTAGCGGCGCACCTCCTCCACGCTCCGTCCGTGATAGGTCCCGTCGTAGTTTACGAACGCCCACCGGTCTCCCAGTCCAAACGGAGCCAGCGCATCATGGATGTACGAGGTGCCGTAAGCGGGATCCAAAGAGCGGGCATTATCGATCGGATCGTATACGCACTCACCGGTGTCTTCGATGTAGAAGACCTCATGTCCGAGCTCGCGCAAACCGAGCAAATACATCAGCGAACACCAGGTGACGCCGCCGAATGGGTGGCGAGCGATGATTCCCGCCAGCACGACCTTCAACGCCGCGCGGCCTCGATCATCTCGTCGACACTCTCCGGCTCTTCGAGAGATTTGCCGACTGAGAGCCGCTCGCACATACGCCGGTAGATAACGCTACTTTCGAGCAACTCAGTGTGCCGTCCCTGAGCAGTGATACGCCCCCCATCCAGCACCAGAATCCGGTCGGCGTCCCGCACTGTCGACAAACGGTGTGCGATGACGATAGTGGTGCGACCGGTTCGTAGCTTCCTTAGGGCAGCGAACACGGCCTCTTCCGAAATAGCGTCCAGGGACGAGGTTGGCTCGTCGAGAATCAGGATCGGAGCATCCTTCACTAGGGCTCGAGCAACGCTCAGCCGTTGGCGCTCACCTCCCGACAACCCGCCACCGGCTTCAGCAAGATCTGTGTCATACCCTTTCGCCAGATGCGAGATAAATTCGTGTGCATGCGCGGCACGCGCGGCCATCTCTATCTCCTCTGGCTTAGCATCCAACCGGCCGTACCGCAGGTTTTCAGCGACGGTTCCTTGGAAGAGCATGGGATCCTGAAGGACGATGGCGATGTTGTTTCTCAGAGAGGGTATGTGGTATCGCCGCACATCGACGCCATCAATAAGCACCCTGCCTTGGTTAACGTCGTAGAAGCGCGGGATGAGGCTCGCTATCGTTGTCTTTCCTGCACCGGTGAGGCCCACTAGGGCAACCATTTCCCCTGGCTCGGCAGAGAACGTGATATCGTGGAGCACTTCGGTGCCGTCCGGATAACAGAAGCCGACCCCTTCGAACAGGATCTCGCCTCGGACGGAATCCGTGTGGATAGCATCTCGAGACGAAACAGCCTCCGGCGCTAGGGCGAAGACAGCACGCACACGCCTCGCACTTGCCACCGCACTCTGAAGCTGTCCACGCGTGTGCGCGACCGCGGCGAGCGGAGCGTAGACTGCACCTAGATAGCTGATCACAACTAACAACTGTCCAATCGTCATTCGGCCTTGAAGCACGTGCAGTCCCCCAACGATTACGACAAGCGCCGTGCCAAGGATCGTGATCGTGCTGATCACCGCCGCAAACAAGGACTCCTGCCACGTGATGTCGACACGGGCACTCATAACAGCGTCGCCGGCTGTCCGGTAGCGCGCACCTTCAAACGGCTCGCGGCCAAAACTTTTGACCAGCCGCATCGCCGCGAATACCTCATAAAGCCGCTCCTGAAGCTTCGATTCGAGATCTTTCACACGCTCGATCCGGCCGGACAGGGTGCGCATATAGTGGCGGAGGGAGAGATAGAGGAATGGCACAACCGTGAGCGACAGAAGAGCGATGGAAGGATCGATCTTTACCATGAAGCCGAACATGACGACGAGCGCGGCCAGCGAAGACGCCAGGGGGAATAGGCCATTCATCACGAGATTGTCGATCGAGTAGGCGTCGGCGTCGATCCGGTATACGGCGTCACCTGTGTTAGTGGTCACGTGGTGCTGGAGGGCGAGTGACTGAAGGTGCTGGAAGAGCTTATACCGGAGGTCGTAAACGAGCCGCTGGCCGGTCCACACCTGGAGCTGTACAGCGTGCAGCGTGACAAATTGCTTGACGAGATTCAAAACGACTCCCACCCCCACTACCACTATGAGCAGCGTTATGCGGCTCCCCTGGGTAACCCAAGTGACCCACTCCGCGACGGCCGACGGTAGCGCGCGATCGGCCAACACGTAGTCGAGCACAATCGCAAGCGGCCACGGCTGAAGAACCCCCAGTGCAACTTGGAAGAGCAGGAGAACCGACAACAGCGCTAGTCGGATCCGGTGGGGCCGGAGGAAAGACAGGAGCCAGGGCAACAGGTGTTGCTCGCTACCTCGAGGAGGGAAATTCGGTTCGGCCACCTCAGCCCCCTGTGCTGGTCGGGAAAGATTCCGGAGGCGCTGGGTTTACGATATTGGCCCTACGGGACAGCTGCGGCAGCACCAGAATCGCCCCCATGCCAAAGACCCTAATCCACCTCTCCAGGTGGCGACGCGAGGGATTCCCAGTGCGGGCGACGAACATCAGCGAAACACCTCTCGCAGCAACATGGCTCCGGATCCGAGAGCTAGGATCATGACCGCAAAGATGATGGCGCTACGCAGTACGTAGGTACGGAGCAGCGTTGGTGCGATGAGTGGTGCTCGAGCCGGTCCCGACGGCATCGCCACCATCCCCTCCGCACGGGCTATCCCAGAGGCTTCATGTCCCACTATCGCTGCGGCCTGAGCAGTCCGCCAAGCAGCGAATGCACTGACAGCCGCCGTCATAAGCGCGGCCACCACCCCTGCCACCGGCCACCGATAGGCCACCCCCGCCCCGATGGCACCTACCAGCAGGACTCCCAGAGTAAGAGCCGCTGTGAGCCCGAATGCAGTCGGCCGCAGGTGCGTGCTCAGGCGGAGGAGACATTTCCCTGAACCGTGGTCCTCGACGAGCGCGCGTACGTCCAGCCAACCCCAGCGTCCGACGAACACGCTCACGTCACGATCATCCGACCAGCCTTCGTCGACGACAACAGTTCGTACAGCACGCGAGCGGCGCATCCCGGTGGTCAGTCGGGTGAGGTAACGGTCTGCCGAGGTCCAGGCCTCTGCCCAATAACGATTTTCAATGACGCTGCCGGTTATGAGGAGAAGCGCCCGCCATCCGTCCGCAATCGAGGGGCGGGGGCGGGGGCTGGCCTGTGAGTCAGTCTGCGACTGCACCACTTCGGGAGGCGCCAGCATGCCCCGAATGCGCCCTCGCGCTCGGGCGAATGGTTGAACAAAGTGCAGGAACGCAATAGTCGCGTGGGACCAGAGGCGGCTTCGTGGAACTGAGCTGACCTCCGACCGCAGCGCGTACGCGAGGTTCCTCGCAACCGTCACTACTATCCCGACGAGGCCACTCCCGAACAGCAGCGCGGCAGCCCAGGGGTGCCCCCCCCTCACGGCAACGCTGGCGCCTGTCAGGGTTAGAATGAACGAGACCAACTGCCACCGTATAGAGTGCGGTAGGAAGGCGAACGGATGTACGTCAGTTCGGTATACCGATGGGAATGCGGCCGTGCCCCACACGCCGGAATTCACTCGTGTTCCCCTGAGCGACCGGACGAACGGAACGGAGCTGTAGATGCTTCCGCGCCAGAGCATCTTGCCGCCCAGGAATTTCTCGGGGTGATGGCCCATGAGCCACGTCTCTCCTTCACCGTAGCCTACCTGCTGCCTCCAGTACGACCGCAGACTCGAACGGTGGTGATGCCACACCAGCGCGGCGGGCGCAAACCCGATCTTCCAGCCACGGGCCTGTAACCTCCAGCAGATGTCGACGTCGTCGCCGGCGCGCAAATAGATAGGATTGAAGCCCCCGATCGCGAGCAGTGCCTCACGTTGAAACGCCATGTTGCAACCGGGAACATGTTCTGCGACACGATCATCGAGCAGCACGTGCGTGGGACCGCCGGGCGCGCGAGCAATGCATTGGGCCATGGGTGGGTCATCGACCGGGACGAGATTCGGACCGCCCGAACCAACCACTTCGCTCGCTGGGAGCAGAGGCTGGACAAGAAACGTGAGCCAGTCGCGATCGACCCGGACGTCGGCGTCCGTGTATGCGACGATCTCGCCAGTCGCCTCTGCCAGTCCTAGGTTTCGGGCCGCACCCAATCCGCGGTTGGGGGTGTCGACGACGCGCACGCGCAGGTGGGAGCGCCCGATCTCGCTGGTGCGATCGAGGGAGCCGTCGTTAACCAAAACGATCTCGTAATCTGGGTAGGTGAGGCTCTCGAGGGACGTCAGGCACTCATCGATGGTGTCGGCAGCGTTGAACGCACAGACGACCACAGACACGCGCGGCCATGACGTTTTCGCCTCGGGAGGAAAGGGTGCCTCCCCGAACACGGACGACACGGCGGCCGCTGCCGGCTTGAATCTGCGCTCGTGGTCGACCAGTCCGAACCTCCAGTCCTCGACGGGATAGCCTCCCCTCCACCACTCGTCCGTCCACGCGAACGCTACCGCGCCACAAGCCCCCTCTTCGAAGGCGACTCGCGCGTGCATAGCCGTGATGTCAGCCTGACCTGCCTCCCCTTCCCTAATGCTGTCGGAACCCGCTTCCGCGAGTAGTAGCGGTCGCTGACCCGCGACGTTTTGGAGCCGCGCGAGGTAGGCACGAAGCTCCGTATCTCGATGGAGGTAGAGGTTGAAGGCACAGACGTCTAGGAAGGAAAGATCGAGGAATTCGGTGGGTGGAAAATTGCCGTAGGTGAAGAGGCTGTCCGGCGACGTCGCCTTGCTTTCCTGATAGAGCTGGCGGAGGAACTGCTCAATCCGTATGCGGCCGTGCCAGCGGACCACACCGGGCGGGATCTCGTTTCCCAGCACGAACATCAGAACAGCCGGATGATCGCCGAGATCTGCGATTGTTCTTGTCACCTCACGGCGGATATGGCTTACTCGCTGGCGGTCGTCTAGGAACGCTACGTGCTGTGGCCAGGGAAGGCCGACCATGACGCGCAGATCGTGGCGGTCAGCCTCATCCAGCAGTTCCCGACGGGGCACCGTGTACACGCGGACCGTGTTGATGCCAAGACTTGCCATCAGCCTGAAATCGTTGGCGACCTGCCGTAGAGGGGGGAACTGATATCCCTGGGTGTCGGGGGCGAAGGTGCCGTAGGTGACACCCTTGGCCAGGAACCGCTGCCCGCCCCCGAGCAGAAACTTGCCGTCCGTGACAACGCGGGCGACCGCTCTGGAGGCGGGATCGCCACGAACAACAGGATCGATCTGAGCGGCAGTGGTAGCGATGGGAGGAAGGGCTCCCGAAACAGGCAAACTGGCGCCAAGAAGAGTCACGGAAGGATGGTTTCCAGTCAAGGAGACAAGACCTCCTAGTAGGCACCCCTTTCCCCTTACTGCACGACTGCGATTAGCTTTGGTAATGCCCGAAAAGCCAAAGCGGTCCAAGGTCGATTTTCAGAACGTACGTGCAGAAGCGGGTTTCCTGATCCGTGAGCATCGCAAGACCCTGTCTCTTGGCCTCGCGCTAATGGTGGTAAACCGGTTGGCGGGACTGGCCCTTCCTGCCATGCCCAAGTTCTTGATCGACAATGTGATAGGACAGCAACGACCTGACCTCCTATGGACGTTGGTGACGATCGCAGCCACAGCCACCGTCATCCAAGCCGTCACGTCCTTCACGCTTTCACAGGTGGTTGGCGTAGCCGCCCAGGGTGCCATCGCCAAGATGCGTAAGGAAATCCAGGGGCACGTCCTGCGCTTGCCCGTCAGCTATTTCGATTCCACCAAGACTGGGGTGCTCATCTCCCGAATCATGACTGACCCGGAGGGGATCCGGAACCTGGTGGGCACCGGGCTCGTTCAGCTGGTAGGTGGCTTAATGACTGCGATTATCGCGTTCGCAATCCTCCTTGCTCTCAACCTAAAACTGACACTCGGCAGCGTTGGGTTCCTGCTCGTGTTCGCGTTATCCATGGCATTCGCATTCAAGAAATTGCGCCCCATCTTCCGGAAACGGGGAGCAATCAACGCCGAAATCACAGGGCGACTGACCGAAGCACTCGGCGGAGTACGCTTGGTAAAGACCTACGTCGCCGAGGACCACGAAGGAGCGGTCTTCGGAGCTGGCGTAGACAGGCTCTTCAAGAACATTGCCTCCACCATCACGGGCACATCAGCCATCACCGCCATCTCAACTGTGATCGTGGGTGCCATCGGAGTGACCGTCCTGTGGGTGGGAGGTCGCTCGATCATCGCTGGCCAAATGACCACCGGCGAGCTCTTCAGCTACGTCCTCTACGTGGGCGTGATGGTAGCCCCCATGATCCAAATCTCTTCGATCGGCACCCAGATCACAGAGGCCTTCGCCGGGCTCGACCGCATACATGAACTGCGTGCAGTACGTACGGAAGATGACGAGGATGCGCAACGCGAAGCGATCCATACTCTGGCCGGCGACGTGAAATTCGAAAACGTGTCATTTGAGTACAAGCCAGATACTCCCGTCCTCAAGGGGATCTCGTTCCACGCCCCTGCGGGCACGACCACAGCTTTGGTCGGCCCCTCAGGCTCTGGCAAGAGCACGCTGATCGGGTTGGTGATGGCCTTCTATCGACCGCTCCGAGGCAACGTGAAGGTGGACGGGAATAACCTCGTCGATTTGAAGCTGAGTGATTACCGCAAGCTCCTCGGCGTCGTCATGCAGGACAATTTCCTCTTCGACGGCACTATTAGGGAAAACATCGTGTTCGCGAACCCTGGGGCGAGCGACGAAGATGCCAGGACAGCGTCGCGGATCGCCCACTGCGACGAATTCATCGAACGGTTAGACCTAAAGTACGACACCGTGGTGGGGGAGCGCGGTGTGAAACTGTCCGGCGGACAACGGCAGCGAATCGGGATTGCGCGCGCCATCCTGGCGAACCCACGGGTCCTGATCTTGGACGAGGCCACGTCGAGCCTCGACAGCGAGGCTGAGGCGCTCATCCAGGACGGTCTCCGGGTTTTGAGAAAGGGACGCACCACGTTCGTGATTGCACACCGCCTGTCCACCATTCGGAGCGCCGACCAGATCCTCGTCCTAGACGATGGAAAGATCGTGGAATGCGGCACCCACCCAGAATTGATCGCATTGGAGGGGCTCTACCGTCGTCTTTACGAAAAACAGTACGGGTTGATGAAAGACCTTTACATCAACCCCGGTGAAGAGCCTCTCGTGGAGACCGGCAGGGAGATCTGACCCCATCCTCTATCTCTGGGGATATCGTCAACAGGCACCCGTCCCAGTCCGCCAGATCGAAGGCCCGTAGCCCCCACAGCATATCGCTGGAGCCGGATGCTAGCTTCCCTCTTCTCCACTTGATGGTGTTACTGCTAAACGTGCCAAACGACAAAAGCCATGCACTACCCAAGGTGCTGGGCAATACATGGCTTTATGCCAGTGGGCCCGCCAGGACTTGAACCTGGGACCGTCGGATTATGAGTCCGCTGCTCTGACCAACTGAGCTACGGGCCCGTCGGCTAGAAAGATAGGGCCGTAAGGGTCAGCCCGCCGCCTCCACCCTTTCACGCACCCCGATCCTGAAGCAGAGTTGCGCGGAGCGCCTCCACCTCGACCATCGTAAGCTCCCGCCAGCCGCCACGTGGAAGCTCTCCCAACCGGATCGGTCCGAATCGCACCCGCCGGAGCCAGCGAACCGGATGGCCGACCGCCTTAAGTAGCCGCCGCACCTCACGTTTCCGCCCTCGGGCAAGCACGAGCGCGAGGACAGCCCCGTCGGCCTCTCCCTCCAGAACGTGTGCCCGGAGAA
The DNA here is from genome assembly GCA_002346665.1 of Gemmatimonadales bacterium UBA2988. Lineage (GTDB taxonomy): Bacteria > Gemmatimonadota > Gemmatimonadetes > Longimicrobiales > Gaopeijiaceae > UBA2988. The sequence goes on along the minus strand of DEAG01000005.1, from coordinate 38,187 downwards.
CGTGCGCGGGACCGTCCTCCAACTCCACCCCCAGCCTAAGACCTTGGAGCGCGTCTACGGAAGGACGACCTGCCACCCCCGCGTGGTATTCGCGCTCTACCCCGGAAGAAGGATGGAGAAGGTGGTGGGCCAGCTCTCCCTCGTTCGCTAGAAGCAGAAGGCCCTCCGTATCCCGGTCGAGGCGACCGACGTAGCGCAGCGGACGCAGATCAGCAGGGAGAAGATCATAAACGGTCCGGCCACCGTGAGGATCTGAGCGAGTGGTCAGGATGCCCGCCGGTTTGTGGAAGACAATCCAGCGCTCAGGGCTGGCCCGCACCCGCTGACCGTCGACGTCGACCACGTCCAAGTCGGGATCGACTCGGGCTCCTAGGGTGGTCACGACCATTCCGTTCACCCGCACCTGCCCCTCCCGAATCAATCCCTCGGCGGCTCGCCGCGAAGACACGCCTGCGCGCGAAAGAAACTTCTGGATGCGGACGGTCCCGTCCCTATCCGCGGCGTTACCCGTGGTCCGGCTCGGAGGTGAGGCGGTCCCCCGCTTCTGCTCCCAACGGAATCCGCTCCCGGAGGACGACTGGGAGCTCCTCAGCCCTAGGCAAGTCATCGATCGAACGAAAGCCGAAATGGTCAAGAAAGCGCTGCGTAGTCCCGTATAGGAGCGGCCGCCCCACACCCTCCCCCCGCGCCACCACGTCGACCAGCGCCCGGTCCTGTAGTGTGCGGATCACGCCGCCGCACGCCACCCCACGCACGTACTCTATCTCGATGCGACCGATGGGCTGCCGGTAGGCAATGATCGCCAGTGTCTCGAGTCCCGGACCAGACAGGCGGGACGGGCGCGGAATCGTGTCGAAACGCTCCAAATAGGGATCAAACTCAGCCCGCGTCAGGATTTGGAAGCCTTCAGCCAACTCTACGACCTGGAAAGATCGCTCACTGTCTCCGTACTGGGCCTGGAGTGTACGGATGGCTTTTTCGACTATGTCTTCGTCCAATGAGCCATCCGCGCGGGCAATTTCTTCGGCCTTGAGAGGGGCGTCGCTAGCGAAGAGGACGGCTTCTACGATCTGAGTGATGTTCATTCCGTCTCCCAACCCATAGTGTCCGCGCCTTGGTCATCTGAATCCACGTCTAGGACGGCCAACGGGTCCGCCGGTTCATCCTCCTCGGGCGGCATCCAGGGTGGCCGACGGCGAGTTCCACGGGGAATCTCGGGCTCCTCCGGCACTGGTTCTCTGCCCCCGGTAGGAGGCCCTTCGTCATCCTCACGGCGGCGATAGAGCCAGAGCTCGCTGAACGGCGTCACTTGGCGGAGGAAGATCTCGTGACGGCGTGAGAGCTCGAGCCCGGCCAGCAACGTCATCACCGCGTGGGTCTTGTCCTCGAACCCGCACAGAAGCCGGCTGAACTCAACACGCACCTTTTCGGCAAGAGAGGTCACGATAAGGGACACTTTGTCCTCCATCGATACGGAAAGCGCAGGCAGGGTGTGTCTTCGATCCGCCGGATCGGGTAGTGCCACTTGGAGCGCGACCTCCCACACATCTTCCCAAGTGGTTTCAAGCGGCGTGTCTGAAATTTCGGGACGGGGACGAGTGGGCACCCAGCCCTTGGCAAAGCGCCGCCCCCGCTCAGCCTCCGCGGTCTTCAGGCAGTTAGAGATTTCCCGTATCTGTTCGTACTCGAGCAGTCGGTGCACCAATTCAGCCCGTGGATCTTGGTCTTCCTCGCCCTCTTGGCGAGGAAGAAGCATCTGGGCCTTGATCCGGATCAGGGTTGCGGCCATCTCCAGGAACTCACCTGCGCCCTCGAGTTGATCCGAACGAAGTACCTGGATCGCTGCCAAAAATTGATCCGTTATACGCGCTATGGGGATGTGGAAGATATCGACGTCCTGCTCGTGAATCAGGTGAAGGAGCAGGTCTAGGGGTCCCTGAAATCGATCGAGCTCGACCACGAGAAAATTATCGCGGGTGAGGAGCGTGCTGCCCGCACCAGTCAAATCCACAGGCGGATGAACCAATTTGCGGTGTCCATCAGGACGAACACCGGCGTGAGAAGCAGCTGGAGCAACCCTTGAAAGAGAAACACCAGGACGAGGATGGCGATGAATCCGAATCGGCCCACGCTCCGGTAGACCTCAGCCGCGCGCGGCGGCAGAAGCTGGTAGAGCACGTGGGATCCGTCCAGCGGGGGGATCGGAATTAGGTTGAAGAAGGCAAGCAGCAAGTTGATGAAGATACCCCAATTACACACCCGGAGCATAACTCTTATCGCAACGCCGTCGCCTGTCGCCACCATAAGGGAGGCCAACAGGGTGAATAGCACCGAGAGCATCAGGTTCGACACGATCCCGGCCAGCGATACCCGGATATCCCCAGCGCGCCTATCACGGTAGTTGCTGGGGTCAACAGGTACCGGCTTAGCCCACCCCAACATCATGCCTGATTGACTGAACCAGAGCATTAATGGCACAATCACGGACCCCAAGGGGTCCATGTGGCTGATCGGGTTGAGCGTGATGCGACCAAGCTGTTCAGCGGTAGGGTCACCCTCCCGACGTGCCTGCCAGGCGTGGGCCACTTCGTGGACCACGATCGAGAGCATCAGCACCGGAACGAACAAGAGGAATTCCATGGGCCAAGAAAACTACCCGAGGGGTGCGGCTCAGGCCACCTGGGTAACCCGGTTCATACTGGTCCCATTGATCAGCACTGGTGCCGATCATATCTTTTGCCGCTCGAATGGTTCGCGAAACCCCTGAGGATCCGACGCATGCCGAACATAAAAAGCGCCAAGAAACGCATGGTGCTGGGGAACCTGGCCCGGGAGCGAAATCGGGGCGACCGCTCCCGCCTCCGTACCGCCCTCAAGCGCGCCCGCGAGGCCACCGCAATCGACCAGGCCGAGGCCCGCACCAAGGAGGCCTTCTCGCTCCTCGATCAGGCCGCCCAGGAGCGACTCGTTCATCCCAATAAAGCGGCCCGGCTCAAGGGGCAGCTCTCCCGCCACCTGAACAAGTTGTCCGCCAAGAGCTGACCTGTCTTCGGATGGGTTCAGCTTCGCTCGTCTTCGAGCTCCCATACAACCTGTCCTCCCACAACCGTCATCACGGCCCGTCCGACCAATTCCCATCCCTCGAAGGGCGTGTTGCGACTCTTCGACAAGAAGCGGCTCGCGGCGACTGTCCAACGGGCAGCCGGATTTATGAGCGTGACGTCGCCAGGCGCGCCTTCGCAGAGCGTCCCGCCGGCGAGCCCGAACGCCCGCGCGGGTGCTACGCTCATCCGATCCACCAAGGTGGGCAGGTCGAGCAGGCCCTTTCCCACCAGGTGGGTATGGACAAGGCCAAGTGCAGTCTCTAGGCCCACGATACCGTTTGGGGCGTCGTCGAAGGCCTGCTCTTTCTCGTCATAATGGTGGGGTGCGTGGTCCGTGGCTAAGACGTCCAACGTGCCGTCGCAGAACCCCGCGATCACTGCCTCGGTGTCCGCTCGACTCCTGAGCGGGGGGTTCATCTTGGCCTCCGTGCGGTAGCCTTCCACCGCTTCTTCAGTGAGCAACATGTGGTGGGGTGTGGCTTCGGCAGTGACCCGCACCCCGCGCGCCTTCGCTTGCCGTATCGCGTCGATGCCCAGCCGGGTCGACACGTGCTGGAGGTGGATGTGGCCACCGGTCAACTCGGCTACCATTAGGTCGCGTAGGATGTGCACGTCCTCGCTCGCGTTGGGCTTGCCGTGAAGCCCTAGCCGTGTCGCGGTCAAACCCTCGTTCATGACCCCCGCTCTGGAAAGCCCCAGGTCCTCGGGGTGGTCGGCCACGGGCACCCCGAAGATCAGCGAATACTCCAGCGCGAGCCGCATCAGTCCCGAATCCATCACCGGGTAACCATCGTCCGTGATCCCCACGGCTCCGGCCGCCACCATCTCCCCCACCTCCGCGAGCCGCTCGCCTTTCTGCCCTACCGAGATACACCCGAGGGGGTAGACCCTCGCCCCACCCGCTCTCTGTCCTTCGGACAGTACGAAACCGACCGTGGCAGGATCGTCGATGGGCGGGTCGGTGTTGGGCATGGCACACACAGCAGTGAACCCGCCCGCGGCGGCCGCCCGCGCACCACTCTCGATGGTCTCCTTGTGCTCACCACCCGGCTCACGCAGGTGGACGTGGACATCGACAAGCCCAGGCGTCACGACCAGGCCGCCACATTCCACCACCCGAGCCCCGTCCGGAGTCGGGAGTCCCTTGCCCCGCGCCTCGACACGCCCTTCCAGGAGCAACACATCCGAGACGCCGTCGAAGCCTTGGGATGGATCCACAACACGGCCCCCTCTCAGAAGCAGGGGCCCCGGCGACGATCCGCTCATTCCTCTACGCCTCCCTTCGCCGACTCCGCCTTCTCTGGAGCACCGCCCGCGAGCAAATAGAGCACCGCCATGCGTACCGCTATTCCGTTGGTGACCTGGTCCAAAATCACCGAATCGGGACCGTCAGCCACGTCACTGTCGATCTCGACGCCACGGTTCATCGGTCCCGGATGTAGGATCAGCAGTTCCTTAGACGCCCGCTCAAGCCGCGCCCTCGAAACGCCGTAGATGCGGTTGTATTCCCTTAAGCTGGGTACGTAGCCCCCCTGCATGCGCTCGAGCTGAAGGCGGAGCACGTTCAGCACATCGGCCCACTCGATCGCTTCCTCCACGTGCCGGAACACCGTGACACCCAGCTCTTCGATGTCCACAGGCATGAGGGTGGGGGGGCCGCACACGCCCACCTCAGCACCGAGCTTGGTTAGTCCATAGATGTTCGAGCGGGCCACCCGGGAATGCAGGATGTCCCCCACGATGCAGACCCTGGCCCCCTCAATCTTGGCCAGACGATCCCGGATCGTGAGTAAGTCGAGCAACGCCTGGGTCGGGTGCTCGTGGGAGCCGTCCCCAGCGCTAACCACGTTGGACGGGATCCGCTCGGAAAGAAAGCGGGGGGCGCCCGAGGAACCGTGCCGGATCACCACCATGTCGATCCGCATCGCCTCCAGGTTCCGCGCCGTGTCCACCAACGTTTCTCCCTTGACAACCGAAGACCCCGTCGAGGTGATGTTCACGGTGTCCGCTGACAACCGTTTCTCTGCAAATTCGAAGGAGATACGGGTGCGTGTGGAGGGCTCGAAAAAGAGGTTTACGATCGTCTTGCCCCTGAGCACCGGCACCTTCTTGATGCGGCGTTCGCTGATTTCCTTGAACGGCTCCGCGGTGTCCAGGATCAAGAGAATCTGTTCTGCGGAAAGCGATTCAAGGCCGATCAGGTCCTTGCCGAAGTGGGCGGTCGTGTGGGTCATGAACCTCCCGCCACAGCCTTCAAGATCTCTACCGCGAGGCCACCGTCCAACTCAGGAACCAATACCTCGATCCGACGGTTTCCGATCACCTCGATCTTGCGCCCCACGATGTCGGGCTGGATCGGGAGCTCTCTTCCCCCGCGGTCGACGAGCACACACAGGTAGACCCGCGAAGGCCGACCCCAGTCCATCAACTCATTCAGCGCAGCGCGTGCGGTACGACCGGTATAGAGCACATCGTCCACAATAACGACGATGCGACCGTCGATGCCGTCCGGAGGCAACGTAGATTCCCCCACCACTGGTCGAGGACCGATCGTGCCTAGGTCGTCCCTGTAAAGCGTGATGTCCACCGACCCCAGCGCCGGCTCGATTCCCTCAGCTTTCTGAATTTCGTCGCGCAAGAGCGCCGCGATCTCGTCTCCGCGTCGGTGGATTCCCATCAGGACGAGCCCCTCAGGGCCCCCGGTTCGCTCCGTGATCTCACGGGCCATACGGGAGAGGGCACGTCGGACCGCTTTCTCGTCCATGATGGGGGTGCGCGTCTGCGCCATGGTCGTCTTCCCGCGGCCGGGGTGAAAGGCGGGCGGAAGTTGGTGAGGGTTGCGGATATTAACAAGCCCGGGGTCGGCCTCAGTCATCGACCCCCACACGAAAAACGCACCACCCAAAGCCCTAGTGCCTCGCCATAGCGGAGCAACCGGCGGGTGGTACAGTAGATAGTCGGCCTCGCGTCTGAAACCGCAACGCCGAACGTCCCCGTCAGAGCTAGAGGCAGCCCGCTCTCTCGCGTCCCCACCCGGATACCACCAGCGGCCGAAAGGACGACCCTGAGACCACAGAAAGTACGGCGCTTCACCGTCGCTTCTCTTCGAAAAAACTCCTGAGAAGGGTCCCCGACCTCTCGGCCGATACACTTACAGTCACCGCGCACTGGTGATTGAGACGGGCATCTTGGAGCAGGTTGCCAAGCGAACCCGCCATCCCGGCCTTGGGGTCGGGGGGGCCATACACAACACGAGGCAACCGCCCCAGCACAACGGCTCCAGCACACATCGCGCATGGCTCAAGCGTCACATAGAGCGTGGCCTCGACCAACCTCCAGTCTCCCAGCCGCAGTCCGGCCCGGCGGAGAGCGACCACCTCAGCGTGTGCGGTGGGGTCGGAAAGCGTACGGGTTAGGTTGTGCGCTTCCGCAACCAACTTTCCCCGTCGCACCACCACCGCGCCAACGGGCACTTCGCCGGCCGCGCGTGCCACGAGCGCCTGCTCCACGGCGCGCGCCATCCAAAGAAGGTCGTCAGCTTCGACTGGGGAAGGATCCAAAGGAGTAGGATGCGGGACGGACTCGCCCGCGTAACCAGCGGAGGGTGGAGTGGTCGCCGTCGTCAGTGTGCGGTGAGGCTAACGCTGGCGTCGCGACCATCCATGCAGTGGATCAGGGCACTCACCCTTCCCACTAGGTCCAACGCGGCCGCGTCCTCATCCTCTATTAGGAACGAATCGCGGCCCGGACACAGGTCGTGCAGGTAAACGTCGCTTCCCTTCCGCGAAACCCGGCGGTAGGACGGCCCCTCCTCGTCGCGCACCACCACCACAGATCCTTCCTCTAACTGATCCATCGAAATCGGCTCGACCAGGAGGTAGTCGCCTTCGCTCACACCCAGGAAGGGGAGGCTTTCCCGACCCGCACGCACCACGAACGCCCCTCGGTTGGGGACCAGTTTGCGGTCGAGTGTGAGGAAACTCTCCGCGCGATCCGGCCTGAGCCCTCTACCCTCGGGCAGTTCCCGATAACAGGGAAGTGATACCACATCCGGATTCAGGTCCATTCCGAGGATGCGCACACCCCTCGAGCGGGACGGGTCTCGCTCGAGGAAACCCTTCTGGGCCAGTGCCTGAAGGTGTTCCGAAACTGTCTTGGTGCTCTTGATCCCGAAGCGCTCGCCGATCTCGCGGATCGAAGGCTGATACGTATTAGAACGGAGGTACTCGACCATGAAATCTAGGATTCGTCTCTCGATGTCGGTTGGAGCGATTGCCATCCTGTGAACCCCGGGGGTAGCCCGACTCGAGTGCGACGCCGCAACAGGATCCATCGTAATGCCGTCCTCGAAACGGTGTCAAGCAACGACTCATTTCATTGTGTGCAAGTGGCGAAGAGCCCGGTCGAGCCGCGCAAGCGTGCGCTCCTTTCCGAGCATCTCCAACACGTCGAAGATCCCCGGGCTGTGCTGCCGTCCAGTCACCGCGACCCGGACCGGGTGGATGAGCTTGCCGGCCGGGATTTCCAGCGCTTCCGCGACCGACCGAGTGACCTCATTCAGTGCTCCTCGCTCCCACGGGGTGTCGTCCAGACGTCCACGGAGCTCCGCGATGCGCTCGGCCACAGTGGCCGGCTCTTTCGCCCAATGCTTTGCCACCGAATCGGCCTCGTAATCAACCGGGCCGCTAAGGTAGGGCTCGGCCATCGCTGCCAGATCATCGAGATTGCGCGCACGTACCTTGAGGAGATCGACCAACCGGACGAGCCAACCCTCCCGTCCCCGCCAGCGGTCGGACGCCACGCCCCGGGCGTCGAAGCGGGCGATCACGAGGGACACTAGGTCATGGCTATCCACACGCGCCAAGTGTTGTCCGTTCATCCAGCTCAGCTTCTTGTTGTCAAAGACTGCGCTTTTTTTCTGGACTCTCTCGAGGGAGAACTCAGCCACGATCTCGTCTTTGCTCATCACCTCGCGGTCGTCCCCCGGGTTCCATCCCAACAAGGCGAGGAAATTGAACAACGCCTCGGGCAGGATACCCTGATCCTCGTACTCCTGTACCGCAGTCGCGCCGTGACGCTTAGACAGCCGCCCGCCGTCGGGTCCCAGGATCATGGGCAGGTGTCCGAATCGGGGTACGGCATGGCCGAGCGCACGATAGAGAAGGATCTGCTTCGGAGTGTTGGAAATGTGGTCGTCACCACGGATTACGTGGGTGATGCGCTCGTCCGCGTCATCCGATACCGCCGCCAAGTTGTAGGTGGGCGAGCCGTCGCTCCGGAGCAGGACCAGGTCCTCGATGTCGGCGTTGGCAAAGCTGAGTTCGCCGTGCAGCAGATCGTCCCAGGCCGTCTCGCCCTCGGGCACGCGGAACCGGATCGCGAAGGACTCGCCAGCGGCGACCCTTCGCTCTACCTCCGCGGGATCCAGCTCGGTCGAAAGCTCACGCGGGAGACGGCGCACGCTCTCAAGCCCGCGCCGCGCCGCCTCCTGTTTGAGGAGATCGGTCGTCGTGAAGTCGCGGTAAGCCTTCCCCTCGGCGAGCAACCGGAGCGCAGCGGCCTGGTGTCCCGCGAGCCCGTCGCTCTGGAAGATCGGTCCCTCGTCCCAGTCAAGCCCTAGCCACGAGAGACCATGCAGGATCGCCTCAGTGTGCGCCTCGGTGGAACGAGCGTGGTCCGTGTCTTCGACTCGCAGGACGAACACGCCGCCCTGCTGGCGGGCCAACAACCAGTTGAAGAGCGCGGCACGGGCGACCCCCACGTGCAAGTAGCCCGTGGGCGAGGGAGCGAAGCGGACACGCATCAACCGAGGCGCTCTTCCAGGATTGCCTTGGCCACCTTGGGATCTGCGCCCCCACCACTCTCGCGCACCACCTGTCCGACGAAAAAACCGAGCAAGCCTCTCTTGCCCGCCTGATATTCCTCGACCTTGGCCGGCCAGTTCGACAACACCTTCTCCACGTGGACGAACACCGCCCCGCGGTCGGCTACTTGACGGAGCCCCATCCGGTCTAGGATCACCTCCGGATCGCCACCCCGATCGGCCAGCTCTGCGAGCACCTTCTTGGCGGCCACCCGTGACACCGCGCCCTCGTCCACGAGGCCTACCAGCCGTCCCAGCTCGTCGGGTCCAAACGGTAGCTCAGTGAGCGGACGACCGCGTACCTCTCGCGGCAGCTCGTTAATCACCCAGGCGGCGACGCTCTTGGCCTGCTGGTGAACCTCAAGGGCGCCCTCGAAGAACGCGGAGGTCGCCCGGTCTCCGGTCAACAGATCCGCCTCGCCTTCACCCAGCCCGAGTGCTTCACGATAACTCGCCATCCGGGACGCGAGGTCCGGGTCGTGGGCGCGCGCTGCGTCCCGCTCCCCACGACCGCGGTCGGGGCCCGGGCCGACGGGGGTTAGCGCTGCCAGGCTGGCCCCCTTTTCTGCCCTAGGCGTACCTTCCTTCCTCGTCCATCTGTCACGCAAGGTCACCACTCGGTTGAGAACCAGCCGCTCCGGTGAAGAGTCCACTGGGTCGGGCCAGAAATAGCCCGTGCGTTCGAACTGCCAGCGGGTACCAGACGGCGCGTCCGCGAGGCTCGGCTCGACCCTGGCGTCGCCGATGACTACCAGTGACTCGTCGTTGAGATGCACGGTGAAGTCAGTCCCCTCAGGAACGTCACTGGGGTCAGGCACGTTGAACAACCGGTCGTAGAGGCGCAGCTCAGCGGGCAGAGCGTGCCCTGACGAGACCCAATGGATCGTACCAGCCACGGGACGTCCCTTGGCGTCGCCTCCACGGCTCGCGGGATCGTGCGTCACGCGCACCACAGTCACTTCCCCGGTCGCGGGGTCCACATCGTGACTGTCGTAACGCACCACGTATCCGTAGCGCAACCGTACTTCCCGCCCGGGGGCAAGCCTACGATAGCCTTCCGGGGGCTCGACCAAGAAGTCGTCCTGCTCGATTAGCAACTCGCGTGCAAAGGGCACCTTCCGCGACCCCTCCTTGCCCACGTCAGGCGGGAAGGAAGGCGCATCGAGCCATTCCTCCGATCCCTCCGGCCACGTGGTTACTATCAACCGCAGGGGTCGGAGCACACCCATCACGCGGGGCGCGACCCCGTTGAGTGCATCCCGGATTGCGTACTCGAGTTTTTCCACGTCCACGCGTGCCTCGGCCTTGGTCACCCCGACCATCCCGGAAAACGAGCGCAGAGCCTCGGCCGGTACCCCACGACGACGGAACGCCGCGACAGTAGGCATACGCGGATCATCCCAGCCCGAGACCCGGCCCTCCCTCACCAGCCGGACGAGCTTTCGCTTGGAGAGCACAGTGTAGTCGAGATTCAGCCGTGCGAACTCGTACTGATGCGTGCGCGGCTCCTCGAAACCCACGGCTTCGAGCACCCATTCGTAGATCTCCCGGTTGTTCTCGAACTCGAGCGTGCAGAACGAGTGGCTGACCCCCTCGAACGCATCGCCCAGACAGTGGGCATAGTCGTACATCGGGTAGATGCACCACTCGTCACCGGTGCGGTAGTGACGTGCGTGCCGGATCCGGTAGAGAACCGGATCCCGCATCACCATGTTGGGAGACACCAAGTCGATTTTCGCGCGCAGCACGTGCTCACCATCTTCGAACTCGCCCGCACGCATGCGGCGCAAGAGGTCCAGGTTTTCCGCCACCTCGCGGTCCCGGTAGGCAGTTGCGCGCCCGGGCTCCGTCAGCGATCCGCGCGCCTCGCGTATCTCCTCCTCGGTTGCGCTGTCGACGTACGCCTTCCCTTTCCGAACCAGCTCCTCCGCGATGCCGTACATGCGCTCAAAGTAATCGGCTGCAAAGTACAGGTGCTCGCCCCAATCATAGCCGAGCCAATGTAGGTCCTCTTGGATGGCGCGGACGAACGATTCGTCCTCAGTCTCGGGGTTGGTATCGTCGAAACGGAGGTGGCAGCGACCTCCAAACTTCGCCGCAATACCAAAGTTCAACGCTATCGCTTTGACGTGCCCGATGTGCAGGAAACCGTTAGGCTCAGGCGGAAAGCGGGTGACTATCTCGGTGTAGCGACCCTCGGCTACGTGACGCTCGACGAGCGCGGTGATGAAGTCACGGGATGGCTGCAAGACCGCACCCTTAGGTGAAGAGCGGGCGTCCCGGGATCTGGTGGTGCGCGCGGCTCGGTTGCTCATCGTCCTGTGGATGCGATCGGAATCTGCCCGGCCGGGGCGGTTCAAGCCACACGGGAGGGACTGCGGTCAGTCTGGGAAGAACCCCGGACGTGCCGACGGGATCCTGGCCTCCACATGATGGTGTCAAGATCGCTGAACAACACCATGGCGCTAGACTGATTTATAGCTTCGCCTCAATTTGGTGGCACGCGCCTAAAAACAACAATCGGACGATCCCTCAACATTCCAGTCTTTACTTATGTGCCCTGGTTAGTCTGCTCAGTCGACACCCCTTTTTTATTGAGAGTTTGTCAGTGATCCTCCATCTGACACGGAGCGCTGTCCGCCTCCTGTCCCTATATGGCCTGGCCCTCCTCCCGTGCACCATTCCTGCCCAGGCCCAGCAGAGCCAGGATAGCCCGGCAGCGGCGGAGTCGGCGCCTGCGCGCCCTTTCCGGTCCGACCCACACGCAGATGCACCGGTGGTCGAGGCGGCTCGGCTCCATACCAACATCAGCGTCGATGGTCTGCTGGACGAGCCGGGATGGCAGAGAGCAACGCCATCGGGCGGCATCTTCACCCAGATCAACCCCAGCGAGGGTGACCCGTCCCCAGAAAAGACCGAGGTATACGTACTCTACGACTTCGATGCCATCTACATCGGGGCCCGCCTTTGGGACTCGTCGGGGGAAATTCGCAGGCGGCTCGGTCGGCGGGACTCACGGGCCCGGGACTCAGACTGGTTCACGGTGGCGATGGACACCCACCATGACCACCTGAACGCGTATCAGTTCAGCTTGAACCCGGCAAGTGTGAAGCGCGACGAAATCGGCAACGGCGGATTCCGTGGAGACGACTCCTGGGACGCCGTCTGGGACGGGGCAGCTTCTGTTGACGACGAAGGATGGACCGTGGAGATGCGCATCCCGTTCAGTCAACTCCGCTTCAGCAGCGAACCCGTGCAAACGTGGGGCATCCAATTCACTCGGAGCATCAACCGGCTCCAGGAGACGAGCGTCTTCGTCTTCACCCCGCCGCGCGAGCGCGGCGGGGTCGCGCGCTTTGGGCATCTGAAAGGACTCAGCGATCTCAGGGCAAGTAAGCGACTGGAGGTCGTCCCCTACGGACTCAGTCGTGGTCTATTCATGCAGGGTACCGCAGGGGATCCCTTCCGCGACGCCTCCGAATTTCAGATTGGCTCCGGCCTGGACGGGCTCTATCGGATAACCACGAGCATGACCCTGAACGGAACAGTCAATCCGGACTTCGGACAGGTCGAGGTGGATCCGGCCGTCATCAACTTGAGCGCGTTCGAAACCTCATTTCGGGAGAACCGGCCGTTCTTTGTCGAGGGAAGTAACCTGTTCCGCTTTGGCTCAGCGGGAGCCGGCCAGGGCGGGGGCTCCGGAGGATTCGGAGGTAGACGAGGTGGCAGGGGCGGTGGCGGTGGCCGTGCCCCGGATCTCCTTTATTCCAGACGCATCGGGCGAGCACCCCAAGGATCGCTTCCACACGAGGCCACCTTCTCGGATGCAGCGGAAAACGCAACCATCTTAGGCGCTGCTAAGCTGACTGGTCGCACGGCGAACGGATGGTCTGTTGGCCTGCTCAATGCGCTCACCGATGCGGAAACGGCCCGGTGGTTGACCGCGGATGACGCGTCCGGGACTACACTGATCGAGCCCCGCACCAATTATTTCGCTGGGCGTGTGATCAAGTCCCTGCGGTCCGGCCAGACCCAGATCGGTGCGATCAGCACAATGGTGCACCGGAGCCTCGGCGACCCGGCACTCGCGGCCCGGCTCCCCTTGAGCGCCTATACCGGTGGCCTCGACTTCTCACACGAGTTCCTGCGCAGGACCTGGTCCTTGGAGGGATTCTTTGCATTCAGCCGTGTATCTGGGTCCACCGACGCGATAACCCGTACACAGCGTCGGTCGTCACGCTACTACCAGAGACCGGACGCTGGACACATCGAGGTCGACTCGAGTCTCACTGTGCTGCGCGGCTACTCCGCTCGTATCGAGCTCGGCAAGCGAGCGGGGCTGCATTGGCAGGGGGAAGCGAACGCGTACGCGACGGGTCCAGGGTTCGAGATCAACGACCTAGGGTTCCAGACGGGTGTTGATCGATTGGGCACCCGGATGAACCTCACCTACGTACAGAGCACCCCACAGGGCTGGTTCCGGAACTACCGCATCAACGCGGGCCCGAACTTCGACTGGAACCATGATGGGGACTTCGTGGGCGGGCGATTAGGCCTGAGTATGAACGGCCAATTCAATAACTTTTGGGGAGCTGGGCTCAACATCAACAAGCGCCTTGCCGCTTACGACGACCGCCTCACGCGGGGTGGCCCACTCGTGCGCTCGCTGTCCTCACAGTCCGTTGGCCTGAACGTCCGGTCCGATAACCGCAGAAGGGTAGCGGGCTTTCTCTACGCCAACTACTCGTGGGGCGAGAGCGAGGGTATCGACCGCCGCTTCGGACTCAACATACAGATACGGCCGGTCGATAACTGGACGATTTCCTTCGGTCCCAATGTGAGCCGGGGTGTGACAAATACTCAGTACGTGACCGCGGTCACCGACCCTACCGCCACGGCAACGTTTGGGCGGCGCTACATCTTCACTGAACTCAAAAGGACACAGGTCTCGATGGAGACCCGCCTTAACCTCACCTTAACTCCAGACCTCTCCCTCGAACTGTTCGTGCAACCGCTGCTTTCGAGCGGCGACTACTCTGGGTTGAGCGAGCTGCGAGCTGCGGGCAAATACGGATTCGACAGGTACGGCGTCGACACAGGGACGATTTCCTACGATGAGATCGACACCGAATACAAAATTGACCCTGACGGTGCCGGCCCTGCTGGCTCGTTCACCGTCAACAACAAGAACTTCAACACACGATCCCTGCGCGGCAACGCGGTGCTGCGGTGGGAGTACCAGCCGGGCTCGACCTTATTTCTGGTGTGGCAACAGCGCCGTTTCGGAACCGAGCCTTTCGGCGACTTCGAGTTTGGGCGGGACGCCGGCTCAATCTTCGACGCTCCGGCAGACAATGTGTTCGCGATCAAGTTCGACTACTGGCTGAACCTGTAGGCTCCAGCGCCGACCTACGTTCGCACTGTCTCCCTGACGCACTCAGCCCGCCGGCTCTAGTATCGGCGTGCCACGTAGTCGTCCAGGATGCGCTTGAACTCCTCGACCAATCCCTCACCCTGGAGAGTTTTAACGTGCTGCCCGTCCACGTACACGGGCGCCTTTGGATCTTCGGCGGTGCCCGGAAGCGAAATGCCCAAGTTGGCATGGCGGCTTTCACCGGGCCCGTTCACCACACATCCCATCACGGCCACCTCGAGCTCCTCGACCCCAGGATGGAGCGTGCGCCACTCAGGCATTTTATCCCGGATATAGCCGGTGATGTCCTCGGCCATATCCTGGAATAAGGTGCTGGTCGTACGGCCACAGCCTGGGCAGGAGGTAACCTGCGGTTCGAAGCTGCGTATCCCTAGACTCTGAAGAACCTGCTGGGCAACCCTAACTTCTTCGGTACGATCCCCGCCGGGTCGTGGGGTTAACGATACGCGCACGGTGTCGCCGATCCCCTCCATCAGCAGCGGGGAGAGCGCCGTCGTGGTAGCCACGATCCCCTTCATCCCTATCCCCGCTTCGGTGAGCCCCAAGTGGAGCGGCAAATCGCTCCTCTCGGATAGCATCCGGTAGACGCTGATTAGATCCGGCACCGAGGAGACTTTCGCAGACAGGACAATCCGGTCGTGGCCGAGCCCCGTCTCCTCGGCCAGGACAGCCGAACGCACCGCAGACTCGACCATCGCTTCAAGAAGAACTTCCCGGGCGTTCCGTGGCTCGGGGCGGCGAGAGTTGGCGTCCATCAGCTCAGTCAACAGGCGCTGATCCAGCGACCCCCAGTTCACGCCGATCCGGATCGGCTTGTCGTATTCGGCCGCGACCCGCACAATCTCCGAGAAATTGGCGTCTCGACGCTTGGTGCCGACGTTACCCGGATTGATGCGGTATTTCGCAAGCTCTCGGGCGCACTCCGGATGGCGCGTCAGGAGCAGATGCCCGTTGTAGTGGAAATCGCCGATGATGGGAACGTATGCACCGGTGTCGCGCAGACGGGCAACCACCTCGGGTATGGACCGGGCCGCCGCCTCGTTGTTGACCGTGACCCGGACCAATTCACTCCCCGCCCGCGTCAGCTCGGCCACCTGGGCAGCCGTACCGGCAGCATCAGCCGTATCGGTGTTGGTCATGGACTGGACCACCACCGGGGCACCCCCTCCGATGGTCACCCCGCCCACGATCACCGGGACGGTTTCATTCCGAGTCCAAAGGCTCACGGGCCTGCTCCTCGTGAGGTACTGGGATCCCCGACCGAGACGGTGGGGACGTTCAATCTACTGAGATCCATCTCGTATGGCACAGGCACCGGCCTGCGGGGTCTCTCCCAACCCGGTAACCACACGACCTAAAAAGGAGATACCACTTGACTGACGTGAAGATCACCATCAAGGAAAACGGCCCCTACCGGGTCGAGGGCGACGTTCCACTCTTTGATCACCAAGGTAACCGCGTCCAACCTCCCAAGCCGGGGGGATACTCGCTATGCCGATGCGGTGCCTCCACCAAAAAGCCGTTTTGTGACGGGGCCCACTCGAAGATCGACTTCATCGGAGCGTAGGTGTACGTCGCGGCTGCGTAGGCCGGGAAGGCCGAGCCTGACATTCGCAAAAACGTCACTCTTTAAGCGATGTCACCCCCTCGAGGCAGAAGCAGCGATCTTGGCTCGGTCTATCCACCCTCGCTCGGCGTTCCTTGCCCCACGCAGGACCTCCCTACTACCGTGCTTGCTCACCCAAAGAGTGGCGCCCTGTTCGGGGGCTATACCGGAGGCCCGGTAATCGGGCCACCCGGACCCGGATCCTGGACAGCGCCGTAGATAAAGGAGTGCCAGCCATGAAGCGTTGCCTGAGCCTTACGATGTTGTTAGCCGCGACCACTCTCGGCTGTGCCCGCACCGGGCAAAACGTCATCGAGGACGCAGCAGAGGCTATGGGTGGTGCCGCGGCGATCTCAGCCGCCACGACACTCGTTATGGAAGGCACCGGCACCACGTACCGTTTGGGACAGAATCACGCCCCAGACGCCGACCTCCCCATCTACGAGCTCCACACCTACCGGAAGGAAGTCGACCTCGAGAATCAACGCTGGCGGATAGAGCAAGTGCGGACCGGCCACTTCGGAACGAGTAGACCAGTGAACCAACAGCCCCTGGTCCAGGCAATAGACAGGGACGTGGCCTTCGACGTCCCCGCAGACGGCGACCCGCGGCGCCTGAATGCACAGATCGGAAGAGATCGCCACGCCGACCTTTATCACCACCCGCTCGCCGCTCTCAAGGCAGCGCTCCAGGGAGACCCCGAGGCCACCGTGGGTCCGGTGATCGAAGAAGAAGGACACGAGGTCGTGGAGGTCACGCTGGCCGACGGCCTCCACCTCACCCTCAGTGTGGACGCCGTTACCGGCCTGCTCTCAAGGATCGAATCCACGACGCACCAGCCGTTCTTCGGCGACGTGGTGATCGCCACGTCATTCAGCGACTGGGAGCAGTCCGGCGAGCTCCTGCTTCCGCAAACGATCTCGCAGACACTGGACAAGTACCGGAACGGGGATTTCTCGGTAAGTAGCCAAGTGAACACGGAGATCCAGGACCTGTCGGCACCGGCCGAGGTGGCGTCGGCTCAGGCCCCGGTGCAACAGCCTGTCGAGGTTACGTCCGAAGAGCTGGCCCCCGGGGTTTGGGTTCTGGGCGCGGGCTACAACAGCGTGCTCATCGAGTTTCCGTCATATACCGCCGTCGTAGAGGCAGCGCGGAACGACCAGACTGCCTTGGCGGTCATCGAGAAAGCGCGAGAGATGGTGCCCGACAAGCCGCTTCAGTACGTCATCAACACCCACTTCCACTCCGACCATGCAGGCGGTATCCGAGCAGCGGTGGCCGAAGGGCTGACCGTGATCACCCACGAGATCCACCGGGCATTTTTCGAGGAACTCGTGATGCGCCCCCGCACTCTGGGCCCCGACCACCTGACAAACAACCCCAAGCCGCTCCAGATCGAGACGGTGTCTGGTGACGGTCCGTACGAGCTGACAGACGGGGACCGGACGATCGTCATTCATCGCCTGAAGGAGGATCTCCACGCCGCCGGAATGCTGATGGTCCATCTGCCGAAGGAGCGAATTCTGGTGGAGGCCGACGTGTTCACTCCCCGCCCCGGTGCTGCGTCACCGTTCGCGACTAACTTCCTGGCACAGGTGCGTGCCCTGGGACTTCGGGTCAACCGCATCGTGCCGGTCCACGGCCGGGTTGTGCCCTTCTCGGCGCTCCAACGGGTCGTCCGGACGATAGCCCGCGGCTCCTAGCGGCGGACCTCGGTCACTACACGAGTGTTAGCCGAACGTACATGGGGGTCTCTTCCGGTTTAGATTGGACCTCGATGTGCCATCTACCCGTGTCCACGACTCGCATTGCGATCTCGAGTCTGGGCCCCGTACTAATGCCTACCTTATGAAGCAGTGGCTCGAGACCCGAGAGGTTCTCGGCCGGCTCGCTGAACTGCTAGGAGAAGGAAAGAGAACAGCGCTCGCGACGGTCGTTCGCGTACGTGGATCTGCTTATCGGCACGAAGGCGCGAAGATGCTCGTCGCTGAGGACAGCGAGACCACCGGCAACGTGAGTGGGGGGTGCCTCGAAGCGGACGTGCGAGAGGTCGCGCTCGAGGTGCTCGCGAGTCGCAAGCCTCAGCTCCGCTCCTACTACGCAGGGTCAGACGAAATCGCCGCCTGGGATCTCGGGGTCGGCTGCGAGGGACAAGTCGAAGTACTCGTAGAAGTCGTGACAGACGTGCGGGCATACGAGCAAACGTTGCTGGACGGGACTGCACCGTTCGCAAGCTGTGTTCTCGTGGCTGACCCGCACTGTCGGCTCGTGGTCACAGCTGCGGGTGCGGAGGGCGATTTGGTCGACTCCAGCTTCGACGACTCGGTGGCCACCCTAGCTCGCTCAGTGTTGGAGAGGGGGGGATCGGCAATCCATAGCATCGCCGGCCGAGACGTGTTCATCGACGTACTCACGCCCCCTCCCCAACTCGTCGTCGTGAGTGCGGGTGACGACGCCAGTGCCCTGGTCCGCTTCGCCACGGCGATCGGTTTCCGCATAATCGTGGTGGATCGCCGGCCTGGGCTGCTCACGCGCGAACGATTTCCTGGAGCAGCTAATCTCATTCAAGCAACACCGGAGGAGTTGGTCGAACGTGTAACCCTTGACGGAAAAAACTTCGCGGTCATCATGACGCACAACTACGTCGACGATCGTGAATACCTACGCGCCATACTCGGTACGAGCGTGCCTTACATCGGTCTCCTGGGGCCGAGGCAGCGCACGGACCGGATACTCAGAGAGTTGGCTGCCATCGAACCGATCGATGAGGACCGGATCTACGGACCGATCGGACTGGATATAGGGGCCGACGGGGCCGAGGAGATCGCTATTTCCACGCTGTCGGAGATCCTCGCCATACGCTCGGGACGCAAACCAACCTCCCTGCGCGAGCGCCGCCAACCCATCCACATAGATGTCGGAAACTGAGTCCGAGCGAATCGCCGGCATCGTACTCGCCGCTGGAGCGTCGAGCCGGATGGGCCGCAATAAAATGCTCCTCGCGCTCGACGGTGAGACCCTAGTGCGCCGCGCGGTAAGCGTGGCTCTTGCCGCCGGGCTCGCGCCGGTTGTGGTCGTGGTTGGATTCGAAGAGGAACGAGTGCGCCGCGAACTCGAGGGACTTGAATGCCAGGCCTCGACCAATCCGGAGTACACCGGTCCGACGAGTGGCTCACTCCATGTAGGCCTGCGCGCCATCACGCCGGATGTGGAAGCCGCTGCCGTCATACTCGCTGACATGGTGCACGTCTCTGTGGACATGCTGCGTGACCTCGTCGCCGCGACCAAGGTGTCGACTGCACCCCTGTTCGTGTCCCGCTACAGAGACGTGACTGCCCCGCCGCTCCTGTTCCGGCGGGCGTTGTTTCCTGAGCTGCTCGACTGGCACGGCGAGGGCTGTGGCAAGGCCGTCGTGCGAGCCCATGCACACGAGGCGGTCTACCTCGATTGGCCGCCCGGCGCGCTCGAGGACGTAGACACGCCCGAGGACTTTGTGCGGGCCGGCGGCCGGCCTCCTAGGAATGAGTCGGACGAATCTTTGGCGTAAGATCAGAGGGTATGGACTGGCGGGACCCTACCCGGATGGCGCCGGCTAGTTTTCCACGACGAGCGGCCCGCCGACGAGCATGTCCGGATTAGCCCCTGGCATCGGGGTGAACTTGGTCACGTACCCACCCGGCTGTCCCAACGCCTGGCCTGCGTCGAAATTGGCGATGTAGACGTTTCCATCCTGGTCCACGGTCATCTGGTGTGGACGTGACAATCCCCCCTCGAAGCCACCCCGCGTGCAGCAGTACGCACCGAAATTCTGTAGGCGATCGCCGTTCATGTTGAACTGGATAATCTGGTTCAGAGTGGTGGAAAGCACCCAGACGTTCTCCCTCTCGTCGATGTAGATGCCGGTGGGTCCCGTGATGTCAGGCCATTCCTCGATCAGGTCGCCGCCTTCGGTGAAAACCTGAATCCGGTTGTTGTCGCGATCAGACACGTAGATGCGGTGTTCCCGGTCCACGGCGACGCCGTGGATAAGCTCGAACTGTCCCGGACCACCTCCGACCGACCCGAACTCTGATATGAACTCGCCCTCCGCGCTGTATCTGACGATGCGACCGTTCTGGTAACCGTCACCCAGCAAGAAGTCGCCGTTCGGGAAAAAAGCCAACGTCGAGGCCTGGCCGAAGTCGAGCGGTCCCGGATTCTTGTTCGCCCGTGCGTCTTCCTCGCTCTGGCGCGGGTTCGGGTCCCGGAGCCGCATAACCAACTGCTCGCCGTCGTTGGTGAACTTAAAGACCTGTTCGTGGATGTCCCTATCTCCGCCACCACCACGCTCTACGATCCAAATGTGGCGCTCGGGATCGTAGGGACTGATGTAGAGTTGGTGGGGAAAGGCCAACATCGTGTCCCACTGGGTCCAGTTCTCGGTGATGTCACCGTTCCCGTTCACCCCTATGACGTAATTATAGGCCATCCTCTCGCCGTCGACGTTCCTGTCGCCAGTTATCCCAACGAGGATCCTGTCGGGATTGTCTGCCACGACACCAGAAACCGAACCGTAGTAGGACCCGTCGGTGTGGTTAGGGGCCGGCCTCCACCAGCTTTCTGCCGCCGTGTACGCTCCGTTCCTGCCGTCACCGCCTTTCCTTGATCCTCCGGTAGTTCCTGCGGTCTCCGTGTCACCGGCGCAGCCGTTGACAACCGCGATCCCGACCAGGACAAGAACCACACCGATGCGATCCGCTGTCATGTCTAGTCTCCCTCAGTTGGGCTCCGGAAAATCCTGTTCAGCGGGCAGGACCATGAACGCTACGTTGCTAAAGCTCCACAGTTTTTCAGCAGGCAAAATACGGTTCTGGTCGGGCAGACATCAGCCGACACACACTCCAAATAGCGCCCGCCCTGGACTCGTTAGGATTACTTCGCTAACGCCCGCAGGTCCGATCCAGTCGGAGCCTGGAACGGGCGCAGATCGAACAGTGGCAGCACGGCGAGAATATGGTCGAAGATGTCGGCTTGAATCGCTTCGTAATTGGCCCAGTCCTGGTCAGTGCTGAAAAGGTACATTTCGATGGGGAGGCCGTGCTCCGTCGGAGCCAACTGCCGCACCAGGAAGGTCATTTCGGGGTGTACCATGGGATGGCTGCGTAGGTAGTGTTCTAGGTAAGCGCGAAACGTACCTACGTTAGTGAGATGTCGTCCGTTGACCCGCAGCGACTCGTCGGCGTTGCGCTCACGATTGTATGTCGAGACTTCCTCCAACTTCCGTTCGATGTAACCACTGATCGATTGGATCTTCTTGAATCGCTCGATCATTTCCCCGTCACAGAATTTGACGCTGGTAACATCGATATACACAGAACGCTTGATCCGGCGCCCCTCGGATTCCTCCATACCACGCCAGTTCTTGAACGGCTCCGCGACCAGTGCATAGGTAGGGATCGTGGTGATGGTCTTGTCCCAGTTTTGCACCTTGACCGTGGTCAGCGAGACGTCCAGCACAGTGCCGTCGGCACTGTGCCCCGGCATCTCTATCCAGTCGCCCTTGCGGACCATGTTGTTGGCAGCCAACTGGATCCCGGCGATGAAGCCCAGAATGGTGTCTTTGAATATCAGCAGCAGTACGGCAGTGAAGGCACCGAGGCCACTGAAGAACACCACCGGCGACTTGCCCAGCAGGGTGGCCAGGATGGCGACGCCACCGATGAAGTACACGACCACCTTCGTGATCTGCACGACCGTGCGAATCTCGAAGCGCTTAGAGATCGCGAAACCCTGATAGATGCGCTCCCCGCCGTTCAACAGTGCGTCGAAAACGGTCAGCCCTACGAACGCCATATAAACCGACGCTGCGGCCAAGGCGGCTGCGGCGACGCTCGGGTAGGCGGCCAGAACGACCGGTGTGGCCACGTAGAAGATGACCGCCGGCACCATCTGCGAGAGCCGATAAAACAACCGGACCTCGACGAAGATATCGTCCCAGGTTGTCGTGGTTCGGCGGGCCGCCGCCCTGACAAGGCGCAGCAGGATGCGCCGCGTAATCACGTGGGCCACCACGCCAACCAGCGCGACTAGCGCAGCCACTATCAGCGTAGCGAGCGCTTCAGCCCCTGGTTCAGCCAGGCCGAGGCTCGCCAACCATGACTTCAGTACGTTCATCGCTCTCCACGGGGGAGCGGGAATATCCGCAACGAGGAGGATCCTTTAACGACCGGAATCATAACCGCGATTTCGTCACAAGAAAGGGAAACAACGTTTCGGTCAAGCTCAGGCACGCTTCGGATCGAAGGAACGTACGAACAGGGCACTTCAAATTATTTCCATGACCTCCGCTGGTACCCACCCGACTTTACCGTCCTCCAGCACGACTTCGACCCAATCCCCTGCCCGCTGGTCGATCCGCACTCGTGTTCCTTCGTGGATTTCAAAGAGTGTGAGGTTGTCCTCGTCGGACGGCGCCGCCTGAACGGATACAACCTCTTCTAGGATCACTCCCAGCTCGGCCCGACCGATCCCGAGCTCGCGCACTACCAAGTTAGTCCCTAGCACGAGGACCACCGTCGCCCCCGTCAGGGCGAGCCATGAGCCTAGCCGCCGTGCATCGACGCTGCGCGAGGAGATTCTGAGGATACCGCCAACAGCCGTCACCAACCACACTGACCCTACAATCACAATCAGAAGGCCGCGCGGGATCAGATCGACCCACCAGCGCACAGCGGAGAACAGCCAGAAGCGGGGCAGTGACTCCACCGCATCAGCCGTGATCGATCGGGCGAGCTCTAGATTAGCTATCACGTCGGGATCCCCTGGCGAACCAGCCAAAGCACGCTCCCACTGCAGGATAGACTGTCCCAGCTCACCTATTTTAAAGTACGAATTCCCCAAGTTGTAATAGAGATCTGGACTCTCCCAGCCGGCTTCCAAGACAGCTCCGTAGGCGTCGATAGCCCCCGCGAAATCATCTTCCTGATATAGCTGGTTTCCTAGCTCGAACATCTCCTCCTGGCCCAGCACGTGGACCGGTCTCAATAGCGCGAGGTTCACGAACATCAACACGAGCGGCCAAACGCGCCTCATCATCATCGGATCTCCCGGTCGAGATCCACCATCAAGTGTCCGACCCGCTCCAGAAAGCGTGCCTTCTCCTCCGAGTCTACCTCGGGGGGCGCGAACCGTTGTCGGTCGCAGTGCTCTAAACAGCCTTTGATTTCGTCCATCGTCGTGTCCCCCACACCTCTCGCCCCCAAACGCGCGATGAGTTCCGATGTCTGCAAGCCCGCTTCTGCCAGGTTTAGTCGGTCAGCCACAAGGCCCCTAAGCGCACGAGCTATTTCGCCATAGAAGGCCCTGACGTCCCTGCCTGAGGCGAGCCGACGGGCATGGGCGAGCCGCTTTTTGGCGATGCGCCCCGCACGGCGTCCGCGCGCGTACGCAACGTCTCCCTCGAGTAGGTCATGGTGGCGCCTCAGAGCCACGGCTCCAGCGATACCTGCGAGAGGCAGGAATGCAAACATCCAGAAGGCTGCACCCTTGAAGAGCACTCGCCCCCTCGGTCTAAGCGAGGCCGTCCCCAGATGTATGAAGCGGATATCCTCGCGGAGTTGCGACACTCCGCCACGCAGGAGCTGGACCGGGCCTCCCTGGGTGACACCAGTCACCTTCAGGGCAAGGCGCTCCGCGGCGGCAGTTCGGTACTCGTCGGCCCTCTCATCGAAGAACCCGAAGGAGACCCCAGGGATTTCCCGATCACCCGGCGCCCTTGGAATCAGCACGTACTCGAACGTTTTTTCACCTGAGAGTCCCGGTCCAGAAGCCTGCACGGATTCGGACACATCAGGTGGGAAAACTTCGAAATCAGCGGACAGGTCTAGTACAGGATTCGGTACCGTGCGGATGTTGCCATCGCCCGAAACTCGGACCCTGAGCGTCACGGCCTCGTTCACGTCTACAGAGTCCCGATCCAAAGCAGCCGAAACCGCCAATCTTCCGACAACGCCGCTGAATGGCTCGGGGCGACCTGGCGGGAGTGGCTCTACCTGGAACGTCAGCGGGTTGGAAATCACAGCTGTGGGCACGACCTCGGTACCGAGGCCGAAGAAACCCGAGAACAGGTCATTGCGGCGTACGCGAACCTGCACATCGAGACCAACCGGATCGATCCTTCGCTCACCAGGTCCTGTAGGGACGAGCGCAATGCGGCGTATCACCGCAGTTGTGTAGGTTTGGCCGTTCCGGGTTAACTCCTCGACCTGCGGCTGACCTCCGGGGGTGATGTCTTCGACCCAAAAACCCTCCGGCTCCGGAACGCGTGTGAACGTGAACGAGCCGACGTCGACGCGAGTCCAAATCCTATATTCGACCACAAACGACTCGCCGTCACGTATGCGATCCTTCGTGGCCTCTGCGGTCACGAAGAGATCTTGGGATTCGGCACCGTTCTCTGTCGCCTGCGGACCGGCGTTGGCACCCGATGATGACGACGCCGATGACACTATCAGCTGAAGGGGCTCCGTGGTCATCGTTTGCCCGCCAGATATAACGTCGAACGCTGGAATGTCGAAGGTCCCTTTTCGGAGCGCCTGGTATCGGTACTGGACCGTTAGCGAGACGCTGGTGCGACCATCGATCATCTGAACAGATGACTGTGTGTTTTTCCCCAGGTACTGCGCAAACCCACCGAAGTCTGGAAGCTCCGGCTCTCCCGCCATGGTCCGAGTCCCAGTCATCTCCACGTTCAGAACGAAGGTTTGTCCCACACCCACATTGCTGGATGGAGTGAGGTAGGCACGTACAGATACGTCCTGTGCGTATACGGCAGCGGGAATCGACCAAGCCATCATACCGGCCAGGACGAGGCACTGAATTGGTTGCAGCACACGCACCAGGCTACCAGGCCTTGAGAGGGCGACGGCCGGTCGCCGGAACACGCCTACGATCAACGTCCTCAGGATCCTCCTCTACGGCCTCCAACAGCCGCTGGGCCTCCTGGGGTGTCATCTGACCGGGCTCCTGGCGAGGATCGGC
Source organism: Gemmatimonadales bacterium UBA2988 (assembly GCA_002346665.1). Taxonomy (GTDB): domain Bacteria; phylum Gemmatimonadota; class Gemmatimonadetes; order Longimicrobiales; family Gaopeijiaceae; genus UBA2988. The sequence goes on along the minus strand of DEAG01000005.1, from coordinate 13,162 downwards.
CTGAGGGTCTTGTTCTTCGGGCTGCTGTTGACCGCCTTGGCCCTGTTGCTGGGGCTGGCCTTGTTGGTCCTGTTCATCGTCTTGTTGGTCCTGCTCATCCTGGTTCTGTTGACTGTCACCCTGCTCCTCTTCTTGCTCCCCTTCTTGTTCCTGTTCTTGTTCCTGTTCTTGCTGCTCCATCTGCTCGAGGACCCGCTCGAGGTTGTGTTTGGCATCGACGTCGGTCGGTCTCATGCGGAGAACTTGCTTGTATGCCTGGAGGCTCTCCTCGAGCTGCTGCTGGCGATAGAAGGCATTGCCCAGGTTGTACCAGGCCGAACCGATAAGCGCAGGGTCTCCGGTCCCGATAGCACGCTCGTACGCCTCGACAGCCCGCGGATAATCCTCATCCTTATATAGCGCGTTCCCGTCGTTGAAGCGGATCAACCCCGACTCCGGCGCCTCGGCTAGCCCCTCCAGGTACTTCTCGTGGGCCTCCGGGAAACGGCCTTCCTCGTAGAGCCGATTCCCTTCCTCGACCTGGGAGCGCCCGGCCTGTGCGTGTCCGCTCTCCGGAACGCACGCAAGCAGGATCGCCACGACCGCCAGTAACCTTACGAATGTCTCTCGCGCGCTCACTCGAATCTCCCGGCCCAAGCCATCCGCTCCGACCGCCGATCGGGCCACAGCCATTCTGCGAATAGCAACGCCAAAGCCAATGCGAGAAATACCTGGAACTGTTCCTCGAATTGCGTGATCTGTAACCCATCCAATGCCTCGCCCTCCACTCCAGAGATCTCGTCCATGAGGTCCTCGAAAGCCGTGCCCCCCGCGCCAGCCCTCACGTACCTCGCACCGGTGCGCTCCGCCACAGCTGTGAGCGTCCGCTCACCTAGTCGGGTTGTGACCACCGAACCTTCGTCATCCCTGAGGAAGCCTGCCTGGCGACCCTGCGCGTCATACTCGGGAATCGGCACCCCATCGAGCGAACCGATCCCGACCACGTGGACCTGAACGCCGCTCGTCACCGCACGAGCAAGCTGGTCCTCGAAATCCCCCTCGTGATCTTCCCCATCCGTTATGACAACCACCACACGCGCGTCCCTGGCCCCCTGGTCTAGCGCGTCCAGAGATACCTGCAGTGCTGCTCCGAGATCGGTCCCCTGAACGGGCATAAGGTCAGGATGCATAGCTTTGAGGAAAAGACCGGCCGCGGAGTAGTCGACTGTGAGGGGGCTCTGCACGAAGGCATCGGCTGCGAACGCGACGAGCCCGATACGATCTCCGTCCAAGTTGTCCATCAACCGCAAAATCTCGAGTCGGGCACGCTCGAGTCGGTTGGGGGCCACATCCTCAGCCAACATGGAACGGGACAGATCCACGGCGACAACGATGTCCTGCCCCACGCTCTGGACGGTCTCGACACGGGAGCCGAACTGGGGGCGTGCGAGAGCCACCACTAGCGTCCCGACAGCCACCACACACAGGGCAGCTTTACAGCGGCGTGCGGTGATGCTCACGGTCGCGGTAAGTTTGCGGACCAGGTGAGCATCTCCGAACACTCCTAGTGCTCGTCTGCGACGGAGAGACGACAACCCGAACAACCCTACCAAGACCGGAACAACAGCTAGAGCGAAGAGCCATACGGAATCGGCGAATCGAAACATCAGGGGAGCTTCCTTAGAGCCGTCTGCGAAAGAGCGACTTCGCCAATGATCAGGAGAAAGCCAAAACCCAAAACCAGCGGAAACTGTTCCGAGTATTGCGTGAAGTTCTCGACTTCGATCTCCGTGCGCTCGAGTTCATCGATCTCGGTGTAGATCGCCGCGAGACTTTCCGTGTCGGTCGCACGGAAATATTGCCCATCGGTGATCTCGGCGACTTCCTGGAGTGTCTCTTCGTCAATGTCCACACGCATGGTGGCGTAGACACGACCTCCCTGTACCGGTACTCGCGCCGTACCTCTTGAACCCGCTCCGATCGTATAAACGCGTACGCCGAGCGCCTCAGCCATCCGCGCGGCAGTGATCGGCCCGATCTCTCCGCGGTTGCTACGACCGTCCGTGAGCAGAACAACCACCTTGGATGCTGCGTCCGAGGCCTGAAGGCGTTTTACTGCGGTAACGAGCCCCATCCCGACCGCGGTTCCGTCCTCGATCATCCCCGGATCGAGCTCCTTCACCAGGCTCGTGACCACACTGTAATCGAGCGTCAGAGGTGCTTGTGTGAATGCCTCTCCAGCGAACGCCACCAGCCCAACGCGGTCATTGCGGCGCCCCGTCACGAAATCGGCGGCCACAACCTTGGCGGCCTCCAGCCTGTTGGGCTCGAGGTCCTCGGCCAACATCGAACTCGAGATGTCGAGCACTAGAACGATGTCGATGCCTTCCGTGAGGATGTTCTCCGAGGTGATGCCGGTTTGAGGTCGCGCCAACGAGATAATCAATGCCGCAAGCGCTAATCCGCGCAGGATTTCCGGCACCTTGTGCGCCCATCGACTCCGGCCCTCGCCGGCCGCAAGCACAGAGCCAACCGCCGAATAACGCAGAGTGCCTGTTCGGCGCCGCTCGATAACCCGCCTGAGCCAGTACACCACCGGCAGCAACAGCAGGAGGCTTAGCACCCAAGGGTCTTCGAACCTGAACATTACGAACCCTCCCGCGCGCCCACTGGAACTGCTTCAACGTCCTGGACCAGAAGGTCAGGCCCGGCGATCTCGTTTCGGGTAGGGTCAGGCATCGAGTCGCGGACGAGCCCCCGACCATCCTCCAGAAGACGACAGCAAGCGTCGGTATCCGGCCGGACCTTCGCAAACTTCACTATGTCGCACTGCTCCAGGAATTCGCGGAGACCGCTCCTGAAAGACTTGTCCACCCCAGCCTGCTGAAGGGAAGCAAGCACTTCATGGGTCGTCATCTCCAACGCGGTGACCAGAAAGCTCCGCTCCACGTATGTACGCAGGATATCCGACGCCTCGATGTGATAATCCTTGACCTGGCCGCGCTCCAACAGCGGAGACCGCTCCAGCGCCTCCAGTGCCTCCAGTGCTATCTCGTGGGCTGGCCGCAGAGGCGGCGGCTCCAGGGCAGGCCTGACGGGCTCGTCTCCGCGGGACCATAGCCACCTAGCCACCATATACAGCAGCATGGCGACCACCAGGAGAATGAGCGTCCCCAGAGCGAGTCGCATGACCCCGAGCGGTATTCCTAGAGGACCGCGAATATCTCGGATGTCGCCGGTTTCGTCAGCGCCAACGCTCACCACCTCGACACCAAACGGGTCCGTGGTAAGCGATTCCACAACGCCGTCGGCCCCCACGACGTCGACGGCCAAGGGGGGTATCTCAAGCCCCCCGAGTTCGAATGCCGCTAGCGTGAAGACCGCTGTGGAGGACACCCCCTCTCCAGTCACCTCCGCCGTCGGAACACGCGCCTCGAGCACCTCGAAGGGGGTGAGGTCAAGCGAGTCCGGCCACTCGACCCGTGCTGTCGGACCCGCCTCCACCACAACCGTCAGTACTATCCGGTCCCCGACTGTCACCCTCGTGGTATCCACGTCGGTCCGGATCCGCGCTTGCGCGGCAAGCGGCGGCGGCGACCACGCCAGCAGCCCGGCAGCTAGAGCGACCGAGATCGCCCTCACCGCTGTCTCCGCACCCTGTCTCGGAAGAAACGCATCAGCGGTTTCACGCAGGGCTCGCCGGTCTCGATGTCGATCAGATCGACTTTGCTACGCCTCAGCGTCCGATCGAGTGCAGCCCTGCGTTTTTCGTTGCCGCTCTGGAAAGCTGCTCGGAAGGCGGCACCCGACGTGTTGACGACTACACGCTCGCCGGTCTCCGGATCTTCCAGTTCGACGAGTCCGAGCGAGGGCAGCTCCTCCTCTCTGGCGTCTCCCAATCGGACCGCAGTTAGATCATGTCTCCGACCGGCGACGGCGAGGGCCCTTTCGAATCCGTGGTCGCGGAAGTCAGAGACCAGGAACGTGACGGCTCTCTTCTGCTGCACGTGTGCGAGATACTCCAGAGCGGTGGCGATGTCTGTACCGCGCCCCTCGGGCTTGTGGAAGAGTAGCTCCCGCAGGACCCTCAAGACGTGGCGACGACCCTTCCGGGGCGGGACGAATTTTTCGACGTGATCCGAGAAGACGACGAGCCCGACCTTGTCGTTGTTCTTAATAGCGCTGAACGCCAGGAGCGCGCAGACCTCTACAGCGACTTCCGACTTGAGTCGCTTCCGCGTCCCGAAGTCGCCGGAAGCGCTCACGTCAACGAGGAGCATCACGGTGAGCTCGCGCTCTTCCTCGAAGATCTTCACGAACGGCGAGCCAGCCCGAGCCGTAACGTTCCAGTCGATGCTGCGGATGTCGTCCCCGTACTGGTATTCACGAACCTCGGCGAAGCTCATGCCGCGGCCCTTGAAGACCGAATGGTACTCCCCCGAGAACACTTCATTGACAAGGCCCCGGGTGGAAATCTCGATATGACGTACCTGCTTGAGGATCTCCTGTGGGATCATCGCATTCGCCGTTTAGGGGACCTCGATGGAATCCAAAATCCGTCGAACTATGTCTTCCGAACTGACTTCCTCAGCTTCGGCCTCGTATGTGACTAGCACACGGTGGCGAAGAACGTCCATGCCAATCGCCCGTACGTCGTCCGGAGTCACGAACCCTCGATGCTGAAGGAAGGCATGCGCACGTGAGGCTTTGGCGAGGCATATCGTCGCCCTCGGGGACGCACCGAACGAGATGAGCTCACTCAGGTCACCGAGCCCGTAGGCCGCGGGGTCACGAGTCGCGAGCACTAGGTCGACGATGTAGCGCTCCACCTGATGATCCATGTAGATCATCTCGACTGCGGAGCGCGCTCGCGCGATCTCGTTCGGCGATACCACCGACTTCACTTCGGCCGCCGCGCCGGAGGACATCCGACGCATAATCTGAAGCTCCTCTTCGTCCGTCGGATACTCCACCGAGAGCTTGAGCATGAAGCGATCCACCTGAGCTTCCGGGAGCGGGTACGTGCCTTCCTGCTCGATAGGATTCTGGGTCGCGAGGACCAGAAAGGGATCGTCCAGCACAAAAGTGTGATCCCCGATGGTCACCGTGTGCTCTTGCATGGCTTCCAGAAGCGCTGACTGCACCTTGGCAGGTGACCGGTTGATCTCGTCCGCGAGGATAATGTTCGCGAAGATCGGACCCTTCTTTGTCTTGAATTCCTGGTCCTTCGGATCGTATATCAGCGTCCCGATGAGATCGGCCGGAAGGAGGTCAGGGGTGAATTGGAGCCGGCGAAACGTCGTATCGATGGCGCGAGCCATCGTCCGGACGGTGAGGGTCTTGGCGAGGCCTGGCACCCCCTCCATGAGGACGTGGCCGTCAGCCAGAAGACCGATGAGCAGGCGCTCCACCATCGTCACCTGCCCAACGATCACACGACCCATCTCGGCAAACAGGCGCTCGACGAACTCGCTTTCGTCCTGGACCTTCTGCTGGATCGCCTCGATATCGGGGCCCTTCGTCTCGATCTCTGACATCTGTTAGACCCTGTCCTCTGCGGTGGAATGACCGGCCTGGCCGTAGTGGGATTATGGTAATGGATGCAGGGAACCTGGAAAGGGTTGGCCGCGTCCCACGAGGACTACCACCGGAGGCAGCTCGACATTTACCTCGTGCGATGGGCCTCGTGTAGGTGCTGACACAGCGGATCCACGGGAATAGCGCTACGTAGGGACTAGAGCGATCCATCAATTCCGTCGCGGCCACGTTCCCCTTCTGCCGCAGGACTCCGTAAGGATCACTGCACGCGTGAACCGGGAAACCCATCAATTCTTGGCATTTCCCCACCGGGAACCCTGCAAGAAGTTGATTCGCACCTGGCCGAGGTACTACCCTGCCACACGCCGAGACCGAGATCCTCACCTATCCTGTCATAGGGGGTACCTGCGACATGTCAAAACGAACCAGCCATCGCCCGACGTTGACTTCGCCGAAATCTCATGGCTTGGTCAATCTCAGCCGGCGGGAATGGCTCGCGGGAGCCGGCGCTGCAGCTCTCTTTCTCAAGCAGGGAGGCTTCACAACCGAGGCGCAGGCAAGCACGGTTCAGGCGACGCAGAACGCGACCGTAGTCTTCGCTCATACGACCGTGGTGAACGCCGATACAGTTCAGAACGACGTGGCACTCGCGGTGGAAGGCGCCAGGATCGTTGCGATCGGACCCACCGACACAGTCCTCGCTAGGTATCCCGAGGCCGAGGTCTACGACGGACGGGGAAAAGCGCTACTACCGGGCCTCATCAACTGTCACGCCCACATGGCGGCCGTCGTCCAACGGGGCTTCAACGAAGATTTCGGTTTCCCCAACACCGCGCGCCTGGCGATCTCGCCCAACAGTCTCCTCCAGGGGGAGGAGCACACGCTGATGGTCCAGGTCGCCGCGTTGGAAGCCATACGGACCGGGACCACCACGATCGTGGAAAACACGGGCAACATTCACCGCCACGCAGCAGCGTTGGCGGAGACCGGTCTACGCTGCGTTTTTGCAGAATCCGTACGCGACGCCGAGAACGTCGCCGGACCAATGTCCCCAGAGAGGCTCGCACAGCAGAGCGAAGCCCCCAAGTTCTCCCCCAGGCTACGCGACGAAGGACTCCAGCGTATCAATGACTTGTTCACCACCTGGCACGGTACTAAGGGGGGACGCATCAGCGTGTTCCCGGCAGCCGGGCTCACCGAAACATCATCGCCCGAGCTACTCCAGGCCGTCCGCGCCTTCGCTGAGGAACACGACGTCGGATACACGATCCACCTGAACCAGAGTCGCGCCGAATTCAGTTTCATGTTGAAATACCATGGCATGCGACCAGCAGCCTATCTTGATAGGCACGGCTTCCTTGGCCCTCGGCTGTTCGCGGCCCACGCTCGGTACGTCAACGAGTCCGAGATCGCATTACTCGGTGGGTCAGGCACCATCATTTCGCATCAAGCCGCGATGGCAGCCAACCGTGGAGTCAGCCCACCGATTCCCGCCCTGCGAGCGGCGGGCTGCCCCATCGCTCTCGGCACCGACAACAACACGAACGATGTCTTTGAGGTGATGCGAATCGCCCTGCTGACGGAGCGAATCCGGCGCGATCGCGACGGCGTCGACATCCCCGGGCTCCAGCCTCAGCCGGAAGACATACTCGCGGACGCCACCCAAGGCGGTGCGCGAGCAGTGCAGCAGGAAGAGCTCCTCGGCACGCTCGAGGTAGGGAAGATTGCAGATGTCCTTATCGTGGACACCCAGCGGGCCCACCTCGTGCCGGCGGGCCGCATCGTGTCCGCATTGATTCACAGTGGCCACCCCGGCGACATCGAGTCGGTCATGATTGACGGACAGTTCGTCATGCGCGACCGGAAAGTCCTCACCATGGATGAGGACAGCATCATACGAGAAGCAGACGCAGTCGGTCGGAGGATCTGGAGCAAAGTGTTGGAGGCCGGCCCTCTTAAAGTGCCACGGCTACCACGCCAGCCCTGATAAATCAGTTCACATCGACCGCGGCCTTCAAGTTCCACTTCGAATCGGGAGTGAGGTGCACATGCCTAGGGAACGTGCGTCGGAAGTCCTGTACACACTGCTACTCGCGGTCGGTCTCTCTGTCGCGATCCCAGCCCCCCTCAAGGCGCAGGACTTCGAACTCCTCGAGGCCACCATCGAGGACGTCCATTCCGCGATGGAGGATGGACGCATTACCTGTCGATCGTTGGTGCAAGGCTACATCGACCGTATCGAGGCTTTCGACCAAACAGGTCCACGGCTCAACGCGATCCAACATCTCAACCAGCGAGCCCTCGATAAGGCCGATTCGCTGGACGCGTCCATGCGATCCACCGGCATCTCGGGTCCTCTCCACTGCATCCCAGTGCTTCTTAAGGACCAGGTGGAGACCGCGGACATGCCGACGACATACGGGTCTGCACTCTTCCAGGACTTCGTCCCCACTCGGGACGCTACCATCACCACCCGGATGAGGGCAGCGGGCGCGATCATCCTCGCGAAGACGACGATGGGGGAGTTTGCGTCCCGCTACGTGGGCTCGGCGTTCGGTGTGATCCGGAACGCGTACGATCCCGACCGTAACCCGAGTGGTTCGTCGGGCGGCACCGCGACAGGCATCGCGGCGAGTTTCGGCATGGTCGGCATCGGTGAGGACACGGGAGGCTCGGTACGCGGCCCGGCCGCCGTACACAACCTCGTGGGGTTGCGTCCGACGCTTCAGCTCGTGAGCCGCCATGGGATGATGCCGTGGAATCCGACCCAGGACACGATGGGTCCGATCACACGAACCGTCAGGGACGCGGCGATTCTCCTCGATATCATCGCCGGCTACGACCCCGAGGACCCGATCACCGCGTATGCGGTGGGCCGAGTCCCCGATACGTACACAGCCTCACTCGACCCCGATCGGCTGCGTGGAGCGCGTATCGGCGTCGTGCGCCAGCCGATGGATAGGAACACAGATCCAACGTCAGACGACTACCAGAAAGTGAAGGCCCTGATCGACCAGGCGATTCGTGACCTGGCCTCCCTCGGTGCCGAGGTCGTCGATCCGTTGGTCGTGCCCGAGCTTGGGACCGTACCACCCCTTGGAAACAACTTCGAGACAGAACGCGCCGTGGACGACTACCTGTCCGAGCACTCGAACGCACCGGTCACCTCGCTCAGCGAGATTCTGTTGTCGGGCGTTGTCATTCCCTGGCGTGCACGCGGCATGATGGGGTCGGTCGGGAAAACCACGGACGACCCGGGTTACCTGGAGGTTATCCAGAAGCGAGAGACGCTACGACAGAACGTTATGAAGGTCATGGCTGACCAAGCGCTCGACGCGATCGTATACGCAACGTTCGACCATCAACCGACACTCATCGCCCTCGACGCCACGACGAATCCCGAACCCGAAGACGACTACGGCTTGGGCGACAACCGGTCCCTGAGTCCCGCCACCGGATTCCCGGCCATCACAGTCCCGGCAGGGTTCACTACTGACCAGCTCCCGGTGGGACTCGAGTTCCTTGGCAGGCCCTTCACCGAGGAGATGCTTCTCGGCTTCGGCTACGCGTACGAACAGGCGACGCGCCACCGCCGTCCACCGCCCACTACACCCGGACTGACGGGCGGGCGTTAGGGACTCAGGCCGGTTCGCCATCTTGGGTCGATAGTCAGCATTTTTGTTGCATCACCTCAAGAAGTCGAGCCAAGACTATATGATGGCTACCCACTTCACTGACCGAATTATCACGAAGTGCCAATCATCAGACTGGGGGGGTCACGCAGGATCACTCCCCGAGGGATGGGTAACGCCCTGAGTATCTTCAAATACCAACTGTGGCATCTGCTGGTATTGGGCGTACTGCTATTAGTGCTGGCCTCCTACGTAACCGCAGACGGGACTGTTCTCAACGGAGAGTTGTGGGGCATAATCACATACGATTGGATGGTCTTCACCATTCTGTGCGCTATCTCTCATCAACTGTATGTGCTCGTCTGCTGGCGCTCTGAACTGCATTACCAAAGCATCTCGAGATTGCTCGGACAAAATGGGTTCAAAGCTTACAAGCTAGGTTTTGCAATCCTGGGTCTTTCTCGACCGACAGGAATTGTACTGCTCGCCATATCAAACAAAATGACATCGGACATAAACCCGACCTTGTCGTATGTGCTATCCGGGTTGTTGCTGATACCCGCAGCGTACCTCTTCTATTCGGTAAAGAAGTACTTCGGGTTCGATCGAGCATTCGGGATAGACCACTTCCAACCAGACGATTACAAGCACAAGCCGTTCGTAGGCGAGGGAATTTTCAGATACACTCGCAACGGCATGTATACCTTCGGCTTTTTCGGCCTTTGGGTTCCCGGACTATTGCTGCAATCAAAAGCAGCCCTGTGTATGGCACTGTTCAGCCACCTGTACATCTGGGTGCACTACTACTGCACCGAACTTCCAGATATCGGAAAGATTTATGGGGAAGCATGAACTGAAGTGTCGGAGTGTCCCGCGAAGGTCCCGGGGTCGCCAACCACACGTCGAAAACTGCCCAGACTGATCATGCTATAAGTAATTGTTATGTTTATCTTTACTTCAATTACCTCAACTGGATTCTAGCCAGTAAGCCTCCTGCCCTTCTGAAGAGTCCTCAGGGTGACTCACCCTAGCCCTCAGGCCCGCAACTCAGGACGAGCAGAATGCTGCTGGATAGCTGGGTGCCACGGAGGGGAGACTGGAGGCTAGTTGCCGTCCGGAGGATGCGCCACGATCCACTCAGTAGACAGCTCCGGCTTCCGATTCTCTCACCTACATCTTTGTACGCGATAGTCAGCAGGCGCGCACTCAAACCCATCCACCGACCACAGACCTCTCAGTTCCTCACGGGCTTGGGCTTGAAGAAGCAACATGTAGTCCACGTATTTCACGTTGGGAGGATATATCGCCACAAGAGCCATCCCTGCGGCGATCATCTGGGCGTTGATGAGTACATCGCCAGACCATAGATAAGCGAGGGTCCGTCCATATCTGTCTTGGAGCTCGATATCGTATTCGAGGACCAAGTCTGATCCTGGCGACGCGAGTTGCTCCAGCGCCTCCTTGGCCAGCGAACCAAATTCCCCCTGGTTCATCTCTGGAGCATCTATTAGGAGCAATCGAATCCTCAGCCCACCGTTACAATCCAGCGTGTCTCCGTCCACCACACGGGACACAAGGCACGAATCGCTGGAGCTTGCTACGTAGTGCGCATTGGCAGCTATGCCTTGGGCTTCGACTGATGCGGCAAGGATCAACCCGAGCAGCAGCGGGGCTTTCTTCATGGCCCCATTATCGCGATAGGGGAATCACAGGTAGTTCGATCCGAGACTGCCGAGCCGGGCCACGGTGTACGGTAAGAGTTGTTGCGAGACATCGCTCAGGATCACCGTTCGTGCAAAGATCTGGATGCAATTCGAAGTTGCCCTCGTCCGCTCCCGCGATAGCAATCCGAATGCGGTGCCCCTCACGGAAAACCCAACTCGTGGGTTGTAGGTCAAAGCGAAGGTTCAGGATCTGGTCGTCAGCAAACGCATTGGCATCGTAGTCTTCGGCTCTAAATCCATGCCACGGAAGTTCAGGACGCACGGGTCGCTGGCCTCCGGTCTGGAGCATGGGGTCTGCCATCTCGTGGAACCCAGCTCGCAGCTGTCCTTCTGTCACGTAGTGCACCGTTCCGTCAGGGGTCACGTCACTCAGGTATACGAACACATCTGCATCAGGTTGATTCGCACTCACCCAGAGGCTAGCCACTGGGTGGCCTGTGACCTCCATATCCGTGTTCAGCGGCTCCGTCTCGTAGACCAAGGTTCTCTCATCTAACTCTGTCCGAACCATAAGCGAATCCGGGGACCACATGAGAATCCAGCGATTCATTTTGTTGGATCCATAGTCGGCACTATGGTCAAAATCCACGTCGTAACGATCCGATCCAGGTTCTCCCTCGTTCGGTGTGAGGGATTCAGATGCTCCAAGGTGGAGTGAGTAGATTTCCTGTCTCTGGAGTGGCCAGCTCTTCTCCCGACGCCATCCCCTGTTCATGACGTAGAGTAGGACCGGATCCTCTCCAGAGATCCCACTATCGATGCCCTTGAGGCACCAATCGAAGAAACGAATTTCTTCCAGCACGATATCAGATGCGAGGTCTCCGTCATATCGAAGTAGGTCTTGGTAGGCCGATGTCACACCTCTTGGTACGTGGAACCGGGGGCCTATCATCATTCGCATCCCTGGACCCGACTCCATGGAGCTGAAGAGTTTTGTTGTGCCTTTTACAAAACCATCGAACCATCCTCCGAGGTTGAGGACGGAGACGCCGGATTCGGCCACCTTGTCAAGCATTGCACCTGGGCTGGTGTCCCTGAACGAGAGCGTGTCCTCTCCGAAAACTTGGGTCGCATCCCAGAACCGCATGTCGGGTTCTAGTAGGCGACTTCCTAGGATGTTGTTCTTATGCTCGGTAACAGCCCGGGCGAGATAATGTTGGTCGCGGGAGTGGCCGTCCGGGTACGTGAGTTCGTCCTCGTCGGTGAACAGTGTGGCATCGCCAGCAGAGGTTAGAGGAATTTCATCAAGCCATCGTTCGTCGCCGTCCTCGTCGATGACGGGTGCCGCGGGGAAGAACCCGTTTTCTTGATCATTCCGACTCAAATTGAAGGCCTGGAGAAAGTCGCTGTACTCCGAGAGCCAGCGAATAGCGGTGATCCCCCCGGGTCGTGTCCCCTCGGTGAAGGTGTCGAACATGATGGCCCCCGGCACGATGCACTGAAGACCATCAGGTGCTTGGCTTGCCGTAGCGTATTGGCTCCACGCCATATAAGACTCTCCCCGCATTCCGACTGAGCCATCTGACCACGGTTGACTAGTGACCCAGTCCACGATCTGAGCTCCGTCTGAGCCTAGCCTGGGCATAAGGGGGGTCTGGCTCCCGAACGATGCTCCGGTTCCACGCATGTCGACTACGACGTACGCATACCCGAGGCTGATCATCGTCCGCACAGACGGGAACAGAGATCGATCGTAAACAGCTTCCCTAAGCCCCAAGCGCCAACGGAGGACGACCCTCTGCCACCAAGGCATACCAGGCTGAGCGAAAGCGCGGCTGTAGGGTGTATACTCTAGAATTGTTGGGAAGCTTTCCCTGAGCGAGCCGCCATCATCTGCAGCGTCCTCCGGAACAAAAATGTCCACTGCCAGATCAGTCCCGTCACCGAGGCGTAGGAAGCGACTCTCCTTTCGGAACGAGAGGAACTGGGCGCTCACGTCGTAGTCGGCATCAAAGAAGGACCCGACCCTCGTGGTCAAAGACAGCGCTTCGGGTGTCCGATTGACTACTAGGCTGGCCACTACCAAGAGCAGCAGCGTTAGGATTCCGAGGAATACGGCTTTTCGCATTGCTTAGTATGTCCTGGATTTGGCAAGAACAAAGTTTGTCATCACGGTAGATCCCAATAATTCCATATCTACTAGTGTTGCCTGTATTATACCTTGCCTCCCACAGAACTTTAACTTAGAACGCCTAACCCATTACTAAATAGCTAGTAATAAGGATCGTAAATCGCCCAATCCAGTGGTCTTCATCCTGCCCCACCCCACTCATACCCGCAACTCAGGAC
>DEAG01000007.1 GCA_002346665.1 Gemmatimonadales bacterium UBA2988 | reverse complement strand
TTCTGACCCGTAAGCTGTGGCGACAGGGCGGGCAGGACGACGCACGATGAAGACCAAGATCGATGCGGAGATGCTCGCTGATTTGGGCGAGAGGTCGCACGGAAGGGGGACTAGGTCAGCACGCCCATTGATCGCCACATCTGACAATCTCAATCACCATCACCAACCCACCGCATACGCCGCTCGCCTGGGATCGGCTCCGGCCGACAGCGTATTGGTTCCGGCGTCCCTAAGAATCCCTTGGTTGCTACCGAAGCTGTATGGCGCAGACAACTCGACGTTGTGCCCCATGTTCATCAGCGCACTGGCTATCGACGGATCGATACGGTTCTCGAGGCGCAGCACGACTTCTGCACCAGGCAAGTAGAAGTTAGGCTCAGCCGTCAGGACGAACCGTGGAGCCGCCACCGCCTCCTGAATCGACATCCCAAATTCCAGGATATTCAACACCGTCTGGAATTGTGTCTGGCCAATGGTTTCGCCGCCGGGAGATCCGATAGCAAGGACGAACTCTCCGTCCTTCATAACTATAACGGGCGAGTTGTTGAGCAACGGAATCTGCCCGCCTCGTACGTAGTTGACATCGTCAGGATAAGGTGATGTCGATCCGATCCGGGTCCCGTTGTTGAACAGCAGTCCGGTGTTGCCAACGACTACCCCAGTACCGAAACCTCCACCGTGGGTCGGCGTGCCACTGATCACGTTGCCGAATTGGTCTGCTACGGAGAAACTGGTCGTGCCGCCTACCTCCGCTATTTCATTGAACTGCGGTCCACGAGGCGCGGCGATAGAAGCCGAAGCATCGGCGCTGGCGGAAGCCGGTTGGCCGGCCTCCGGATAGGGCATCGCCGTTTGCCGGTTGATCAAGGCATGCCGCTCCGCCGCATATTCTTTAGACAGGAGGCCGGCCACCGGGATATCAGTGAATTCCGGGTCTGCCAGGTAGTGGTAGATGTCGGACTTCGCAACCTTGATCGCCTCCGCGAGAAGGTGGATCACCTCTACGCTGTTGTGACCGAGATCCTTGAGGTCAAAGCCTTCCACTAGGTTCAATTGCATGGCGACCTCGAAACCCCCTCGGGATGTCGAAGGGCTCGAGTAGATATCGTAGCCGCGGAAGGTCGTGTGCACCGGGTCGGCCCATATTGGCTCGTACGCGGCAAAGTCCTCGAGCGTGAAGTGTCCTCCGTTTTCCTGGTAGAACCGGCTCATCTCTTGGGCGATATCACCTCTGTAGAAGCGGTCGAAGGCAGCCCGCAGTGCCTCTGAGCGGCTCTTGCCTGCTCGTAGTGCCTGCTGCTCGGCTTCCACCACCTTTTTGAAGGTGTTCGCTAAGTCAGTCATGCGGAACGTCTCCCCGGGCCCTGGTGCTTCTCCGCCAGGTAGAAACATGCTCGCGCTTGTGGGGAACCGCTCGAAGAGCGCCCGTGATCTGGCGATTGAGCGGGCAGCCGATTCCTCGATCGGATGGCCTTTTTCTGCGTAATCGATTGCCGGCCCGAGTACCTCAGACAGGCTCATGGTTCCGAATCGGTCGAGAACCGCAATCCAACCTCCGAACAGACCGGGAACGACACCGGCATGAATTCCCTTGTTCAGGGACTCGCGCGTCATCTCCGCTGGGTCGATCGCCATGGCGGCAGCACCGGTCGCGCCCAGTGAGTAGACACGGTCGGTCGCCTTGTCGTAGATCGTAAAGAACCCGTTGCCACCGGTACCAGAGCTCTGGGGTCTCACGACATGCAGCGTTGACAAGGTGGCCACCGACGCATCGGCGGCGTTTCCTCCTCGGAGAAGGATCCTTAGCCCTGCCATCGATGCAAGCGGGTTACCAGCAGTAACCGCACCATTCACGAATTGGACAGCCGGCCGGTACACAGCCAGAGACTGGGGAGTCGGACCCGCAGCATCCGGGTTTACCTGGTCCTGCCGATTCTGCGCCAAGAGCGCTAGAGGGGCCGATAGACCTAGGACCAGGACACCGATCATCACGAATGAAACTCTGATCTTGTTGTTCATAGCTTTATCGTCTTCATAGCAAAGTATTAGAGCCATGCCTTCATTCTGCCCCGCCCCACTCAGACCCGCAACTCAGGGGGAATGAAGCACTGCTTTATAGCTGGGTGTGGCTGGGTGCCACGGAGGAGGTCTAGGGGGCTGCTCCTACGAGCTCCTTGAGGATCCGTCCCACCTCGTCGTTGTCCAGTATCCCGCCGAAACGCTCGGCCCCGGGGCCCACGGCGAATAGTGGCACGAAGGCCGCTGTATGATACCCCGTGGAGTAGCCCAGGACGATATCGCGGTTGTCGTCGTTGCTTAGGGTTACGCCTCCCGTCTCGTGATCCGCCACCACGAGGACCAGGGTCCCGGGATGCTCCTCCCGAAAGTCCAGAGCTACGCGCACCGCTGCGTCCAGATCCAACATCTCGGCCTCGACGATGTGGCGCTCTGCGTTGGCATGGAATTCCGTGTCCACGCCCTCGTTCTCCACCAGGAGGAAGAAGCCGTCGGGATCCCGCTCCAGGATCTGGAGCGCGGCACCGGTCATCTCCACGAGGCTCGGGGTACGCGCCGATACCCGGGGCATGCTACCTGGAGCGAACAACCCGAGAACTCGCGCCCCGCCACCCCCGGCAGCCCGGGTCAGATCCTCAGGGGACTCCACGTAGTCGTAACTCTCTTCGATGCCCGGCCTGAGGTCCATCGAATCCTGAACGAAGGCACGTTGGAAGATGCTCTGCCCCCCGCCCAGGATCACATCAACCGGAAGGTCCGTCATCTGGCGGAAGATCTCCACCATCTGGCTCCGATCGGGTACGTGGGCCGAGAAAGCAGCCGGCGTGGCGTCCGTCACCCACGCCGTCGTGACGAGACCTGTGGCCCACCCTCGTTCGTGAGCCACCTGCAGGCTCGATGTACGGGGTAGGATGTCCGGTCCGACCCCCACCGCCCCCACGAACGTGCGGGTGCCCGTGGCAAGGGCCGTGGCCGCCGCTGCGCTGCCCGTCACTTCGTGGTCCCATCCCCGGGTGTGCACGAGACCCGCCACCGGCATCTCTCGCACCGCCAGCTCCTCCCCCATGGCTTCGGCGGCGAACTGCGCCAAGGTCCAGTGGGCCACACCGCCCCCGTCGGGGACCAGCACGATGACAGAGACTGGGCGGGATCCCTGTGGGTCCGACCCGCTACAGGCGGTCAAGTATAGCATCCCGAAGAGCAGCAGAGCGGCGCGGGCGTGGTAGCGTGTCATGCCTTAATTCAGCCCTAGCAGCAGACGGGTGCTATGGAACAGGGTCGCCTTGCCCACGCCACCATCCTTTCCGGGGGTGTGGCTACGGTAGTCCTTGATCGTTTCCAAGTTTATAACGTTCCCTCGTCTTGCCGACGTCGTGGCCGGGCGCTCAGTGGGTCAAACCGACTCGTTTTGGTTGTCGGTCGCCACCTCCCGCCAACCCCTCGACAGTCACCGCCGCAGCTACATGTCCGGTGACGTTCGTCGCGCTTCGAAACATGTCCGGAATACGATCGATTCCGAGGAGGAGGCCCAGGCCAGCCAATGGTATGCCCGCGGCATCGAGGATAGGCGCAAGCGTCATGATGCCGGCCGAGGGCACCGGAGCCACCGACATGGCGACCACTAAGCCCACGAATCCGGCACTCACGAGGGTGGCGAACGGAAGCGGCACGCCGTGGAGGGACGCTAGGAACACTACCGCTCCGGCCTGGAAGAGAGCACTCCCCGAGCGATTTATGGCCGCCCCCAAAGACAGGACCAGCGACGATACGGCCGGCGAGACGCCGAGTGACTGGGCATCCTCGAACATGACTGGGAGCGAGGCCACCGAGCTGGTCGTCGATAACCCGATCACATAACTGCCGGTCACTCCCCGAACGAATTCTCCCACTCCCTTCTTCCCCAGGAGCCGCACAGCCGGTAGGTAGAAAAGGGCCATGAAGACGAACAGCCCGACGACCACGGTTCCCACGAAAACGGCCAGGCCGGCGAGCAAACCGATCCCCATCCGCGCGACAGCTGGTGCGGCGAGTCCGAACACCCCGGCGGGCGCGGTCCACAAGATCCAGTTAATGAGCCGGACGAATATGGAACCGATGTCGTCGGCGAAAATGATCAGCCGTTGGCGACGTGCATCCTCCACGGCGCCGGTCGCGGCCGCCAGGAGAAGTGTGAATACGATCAGCGGGAGAAGGGCTCCATCCGTGGCGGCGGCGAATGGGTTGGCCGGGATCAAGCTCAAGACTAGGTCGAGGAGCCCGGGGAGCTCCTGCGCGCTTGCTATTGTTGCCGGTACCTCGACAGCCACAGGCCAAAGGGCCATCGCGACGGTCATGAGCCCCATACCGATGACGATGGCGGGGATGGTCGTTCCCCAGAAGAAGGCGAACGCCGATCCCCCCAGCTTTCCCGTGGTCCTCGAATTCCCGAGGCGGGCGACACCGACGAAGATGGTCGTCACCACGAGCGGGATGACCACCATTCGGATCGCGTTGATGAACAGTGCGCCCAGAGGCGCCACGCCGGCGGCCAGGCGGTCGAGCATACCGATGTCGGTGGCGCTGGCGAGGAGTCCGAGCGCAAGTCCCAGAATCAGCCCCAGGGCGGTGGCGCGGTGGTTCATGCGTCCGCCTCCCGGAGGATCCGATCGATGTGACCGGGCTCAGGGGACCTGGGCGACCCCTCGACGAACAAGAACCCACCCCCACTAACAGAAAACATCGAAATCCCGAGCACGAACAGCAGGGTCTTCTTCATGCACTCATTCTGCTCCGCCCCGCTCAGACCCGCAACTCAGGACGAGCAGAACACTGCTGGATAGCTAGGTGTGGCTGGGTGCCACGGAGGGGGGCTAGTTGGCGTCTGCTAGGTTGAACGGGAGCCCAAAGACTGGATCAAATGCAGCTACACCCAAGTCAGGTGGTGGGAAAAACTCGTCTGGCCATTCATAACTAGC
>DEAG01000002.1 GCA_002346665.1 Gemmatimonadales bacterium UBA2988 | reverse complement strand
CCGGCGAAGAAGCCGGCTCCGAAGGCTGAGGCTACCACCCCAAAGGGACTGACCAGAAAGAAGTCGGGTACGGTGGAGTCCGCGGGTGTCTCGAAGGAATCTCCACCCCGGGCAGCTCAGTCTGGTCGATCGGCTGGGATCAGCGTTGGCGCAATCGACACGAACGAGTCTGGTGACTTCCCGAAAATGCGTGCGCCCAGTCAGTTGCGGTCGCGCCCACCTTCCTCGCCGCGGGTCAAGCCTCTTACAGGTGCACCGCCTCCAGGTCCGGGGCCGGTGCCGCACCCCGGGGTTCCTCCGGATCCCCTCTGGGATGCCATCGCCCTCCCAGATGCGAAGGTCCAGCTCCGTCTCTGGTATCACTCCGCGCAAATACCGTCGCCGATGGGCGGGTTTCTGGAGCCGCTCAGGGTGCGCAGCAATGACGACGGGTCCGGGACCTTGATCTTCGAGTGTAGCTCCTCGTCGCTTCGGTTCGTGCTCGGGGTCCCCTCGGCTACCCGGGGCGAGAAGAAGAAGGTGAAGAAGATTCATGATGAGGGGGAGGATCCGAACTGTCCCCGTCACAATCCCCACCAACGTCTGAACCGGGTGGGCCCATACCTGGTCTGCCCTTTGTGTGGGGTACGCTACATAAAGGTTTAGCGGTCCCCCGCGCCTTCGGAAGACAGTAGCTATGGAGTCACAGACCCAAGACTCGCTCGCTCGCTTTCACCGGGTGCTTGTGGAGGAGATCCTGCGTACGCGACCGCTCTATCTGAGTGAGCCGTTCACCGTCGCAGAGATCTACCAGAACCTGGTGCCGTACCGCACTCATCACGACCGGATCGGCGTGGAGATGAATGGGGACTACGAGGACGCCCTTCTCCGTCTATTGGCAGGCGAGGGTGAATACCTACTGTTGGAGTCGGATCACGCTCGCCGAGAGATCAGGGATGAGTTGGGTTCCCCAAGGCCGAACAGGGGTCTTTACCGTGAATACGCGGCCGCAGACGTGCGTCTGAATCCGGTCAGCCTGCCTCGGGATTTCGGTCTGCTGGAGCCAACCTCGCCCGACGATCCAATGGGGTCGGAGGCTACTTTCCCGGAGGGTGCTGATCTCCCAAAGTCCATCGAGGTCAAGGTCCCTGCTGCCACACACGGTGAGCCACTGACGGCCTGTCTCTGGTGCCGTGAGTCCCTGCCCCGCCGGGGAGCGCTCAACTACTGTCCCTTCTGTGGCGCCGACCTGCACACCGTTCCCTGCCCGAGCTGTGGAGAGGAGCTGGAGGTAGAATGGCGGTTCTGTGTCGCCTGTCGTACCGAGGTTGGAGGTGCCGGCTGACCGATCCGCACGCAGCCCGCTGCAGGCAGGGAGTGGTCCTCCTTTCCTTGCTAGCGGGTCTGGCAGTCGCTTGCGAGCGTTCTGACCCCAGGCTCCGGCCGGACCAGGTACTCAAGGATTCCTTGAGTCTTGGGGATAACGACCAGGTTCACCGTGTCCGGCTGAGTCGGCTGGATCAGCGCGAAAACCTCGATCCCGCCTCTGTCGAGGTACGGGAGGGCGATTATGTGGAGTTCGTCAGCACTGACCGCGGAGTCCACGCTATCTATTTCGTGCTTGACAGTCTTTCCTCTGTGGCCGGGCAGTTTCTGCGCGCGTCGGGGCAGGAGAGCAGTCCTCCTCTGGTTCTGCCGGGGGCACGCTTTGTGGTGCTGTTCGCCGGGGCCCCAACTGGCCGGTACCCCTTCGTGGTGGTGGGAAATGGAACGGAAGCGCACGGCACGGTGGTGGTGAGGGAACCGGAGCGCTAGTGGTTCGACCCCTTCGCGAGGGAGGTCGCATAGTGCGGAAGAAGGGAAGAAAGTGAGCGGCCCCCCAGGATCAACCTGGGGGGCCGCTCACTTTATCGTATTGGCTCTCCTTCGCTGGTTCGTCTAGAGCTGCGGCTGGACCCCACGGCGTTGACGCCGACGCTCCCGGCGGATGGCAGCTTCACGTTTCCGTTTCTTTTGGGTGCTGGGCTTTTCGTAAAAACGGCGCTTGCGGAGTTCGGAATAGAGACCGGAGCGTTGGACCTTCCGCTTAAAGCGGCGTAGCGCCCGCTCAAGGCTCTCGTTGTCCTGAATCGTCACTTCCAAAAGGATCGCGCTCCGGGCCAAGGTTACAGGAAAGCGAGCAAAGCTAAGGCGGTCACCGGCAGGCGATCAAGTCCCACTCCCCCCTCGGGCAATCAGGGCAGTCGCCCGTCCTGGTGGAGCGTGTGGGTGTACAGCTGGTAGCTGTCCCGATGGGCAAGGAAGTCTTCCAGCCACACCTCGAACGGGGGAAGGGGGAGTAGGGATTCGATTCGCTGGACGACGGACATGGCGAGCTGCAGTTGGTCACACGAGTCGAAATCCACGGTTTGCTCACCTGCGAGGCGCGCCACCGTTTGCTCGAAGTCCTCCGCGCGCACCAGGGCGATCATGTGGGCCACCTGGTCTAGCCGATACGAAGCGTACAGCGAGCGCAGTTGCTGCAGGTCAGGGTGGTCAGTTGGGCCGCCGCTGTCGCGCTGGTCCTGGAGCCTGCGGGAGTCTGCAGCCAGCCTGTCGCGGAACCACCTCCTGAGCTCTGGGCGCTCCCCCTGCAGCCGATCCCGCATGTACACTGCCGAATCGAGCAGTCCCCTGAGCAGTGGGCGGCCGAGCCCGCGCGAGCGGGCCTGGATCTCCGCGTCTCCCGCTTCCAGAAAGATGTCCGAGGTCCGGATCTCATCCGCTTCGGTCTCGGCGTCAGCAGGGCGGAATGTGAAGTGCCCCCGCCAGCCACCTCCTTCGGCCGGGGAAGTGACTAGGAAACAAGCCCAGCTCCGTCCCTCGTGCTCGAGAAAGCCGACTGAGCGGCGTCGCTCGTTGTGCTGAGGGGACACGGGCATAGACAGTTCACGGCCGCGAGGACTTAGTCGGCCAGGGAAGATGCTCCTACTGGACTGGGGGATCAACCGCCTTGCCCGGGTGGGAAACGGATGATTATCCTAGCGTAGAACGGGGGCTCGTGGCCCCCGTTCGTGTCTTCAAGAGCTGCGCTGGGGAGCCAAGGGAGAGCCCGGGATGAATCCCACCCTCGACACCGATCGCCGTCCGGAAGCCATGGCCGACGTGCCGGGGGTATGCGAGTTGCCCCTCACACGTGCGGTCGTGCAGTACCGGGACGCTCACGAGATCGACGAGGACGGCGGTCGTATCCAAGACATCGGCCTGGCCCTTGTACTCCAGGGGCGCTACGCCTCTGCCGCGGAGGCGGTGGACTTGGGGAGTGCGGAGGTGAAGCTCCTCGATCTGAGCTCCGAACTGATCGTGCTCGACTGGGTCTACGAGCCCACGCTCGAGCACATGGGCCGCCTGATTTCCGTGGCGGCGCGCGATGTTACGGAGCGTAGGGACGAGCGGCGAGGCGAGGAGCTGGCCCAGTTTACCTTCCGGCTAGCACTGCGGCTGTTAGAGCGGGTGGGTTACGGTCCACTAACCCGGCCCACGTTCCTCCGTATCGGTTTCCGCGACATTTGCCGCGACCTGGACCTACACGAAGGCACGTCAGTCCGCATCGTGGCTGGGCCGAGGCGGATTGTGCGCGCCCGTCTGGACTACGACGGCAACGCGTTGTTCTTCCGCACTGCAGATGAGCGCGAGGACCCGGAAGTCGAGGTGGCGCTTCTGGAGGCGTTTCCCCACGCCGACATGCGCCGGTCCGTACCTGCTCTGGCAGGGATTGCGGGTTACCAGGTACGCCTCCCGTTGCCGCTTACGCTCGATGAAGCGCGGACGACATTGGCAGGCATCCGGTCCGGTCTCGCCCACCTGGTGGCTCGTTTCGAGCCCGACCGCTTCCGGAGCCTGGAGCCGGTGCTGTCGACGTTCGGCGTTCGTGAGACGCTCGCGCAGCTCCATCTCCCGGGTCCCCGCACTCAGTTCGCTTCGGTGCACCGGGTCGTGGCCTCGTCGGGGCCGGTGGTGCACTGATGATCACACATGGCACAACCACCAACATCGCACGAGTTCCCGATAGCGAGGTCGCGCAGGAGCTGCTTCGCAGTCGCTACGAAGCGTACTGTGTGCAACAGGCAGCTGCGCTACCGGCGGTGCTGCCCCGCTCTGGCGTCAGAGCACTCTACCGGAGTGCGCGCAGGCAAGTCACTGGGGAGGTTGTCGATCCTCTTGCCTTGCTTGTTGAAGAGTGTCGGAGGGTCCTGCCCCTGCCTCCCTTTGAGCTATGGGAACAGGACTACTTGCGGAACCGGCGCTACCACCTCGAGGAGATGGAGGTCGGCGTCGGTCCACGGAAGGGCTCTCCGGTAACCATTGACGTGCGCCGCCTACAGCACGGTGGACGGGGCTGGGTTGCTGAGCTCGCTGTCTTCCACGAGCCACCCTTGTGGCGCGGCTTGATCACGTTTCATATCGAAGGGGTTGAGGGGGGTGCGCAGCACATTGCTCGCCACAGTACCGGTGACGTGTTCCGGGAAGACCACTCCGAGGATGTGCGCGAGCGATTCCGCTCGTTCAGCGAAGGTACCCTTCGGGCTTTTCTCCGCTCGGCGATTTCCTGAAATAAATTTTCCAGAAAAATCGCAACACGGTAACCTCCGACATTCGGACATATGTTCCCCCGGAAGAGCGCGTAGCGCCTGCATTCCCTCCATAAATATTAGCAAAAACAGCAGTGGCTATCGTGCTCCGGAACAGGTGAATTATGTTTGGCGGTCCTACGTGTAAGTATTGTCATATCAATGGCTTACGGGATTATTTTGATTATTGTGGCCAGCGATTGACACTGTTGCATCTATCGAAAACGGTCACTATTCTTGACGCCGGTCGATCGGCTGTCTTTGGCTGATCGTCGCGCCGGTTCGGCCTTTCGGCCGGTGAGCCTTCACCTAAATCGATGACATTGTACTATGGGATCTGGCGAGGCATCGCGCACGTGGGACACATGCTCCGTGCAGCTCAACGTCCGACTTCCGCGCGACATCGCGCTTCAGGCTGAGGAGGCCCAGCGCACGGACCCTGAGTTTCTGAGTCGTGTCATCCTCTACGGTCTCACTCGCCAATCTATCTACCGGCACCTTAGGAAGCAGAGCCAAGGGGAGCTGGGTGAAACGGAGGGTCAGGCGGCCCAGATGGTGACATGAGGCTTGCGGTTTCCACCCTCCGGGTATCATACGTTTCCTAACCCATGCTCCTACCGGGCACGCCCAGAGCGGGTTGAGTTCGGGGGGAGGGGGCCGCTTGACCACCCGCTCCCAGGGGGCTGAGTTTGAGCGACAAGGAAAGCGAGGTACTCAGGGCCAAGTACTTGGACTACTGCTCCGCCCAGGTGGCCGACCTCCTGCTCTTCATTAGTCCTGACGAGATTTATCTCCTCGCCCAGAGAGCCGCTCAGGAGCGCGGCGACCCGGGTGAGGTTTCGTATGTGAGGATGGTGCAGGTGGCTACCGAGTGGCTTTCCGAAAAGATGGCCCTGCCCCCTTTCGAGGTCTGGGTGCAGGACTACTTAGCCCACCCAGACCGTTACGAAGAGTATTTCCTGGGCCTCTGGGAGTCAGAGTTGCCGCGTCCTCAGGAGCACTGAGATGGGCGGCTTAGGTCTTTCCTGAGCGTCACTAAGGCCCATGGCTGAGAGAGTCGCGGAGACACTGATATGTGGGTCTTAAACTCGTATCGGCGCATCATGGAAAAACCCCCCTCCGCGTCTTACCTTGTGCTCTCTGAAAGTCAGAACATCCTCCAGGGGAGAGAGCGGGCATGAGCCGGTCCCTCAACAAAGTCATGCTCATAGGCAACGTGGGCAGCGACCCGGAGGTACGGTCGACCGCCTCCGGAACGCGCCTCGCCAAAGTGTCGCTGGCCACAAGTCGGCAGTGGACAAACAAAGACGGGTCGCAGCAGGAGAAAACCGAGTGGCATCGGCTGACGGTATGGGGCAAGCTCGCGGACGTGGTCGAGCGATACGTGAAGAAGGGTGACCGACTCTACGTCGAAGGGCGGATCGAATACTCCGAATCTGAATCTGACGGCCAGAAAAAATATTGGACTGACGTCAACGTCCTCGAGATGCTGATGCTCGGCGGGCCGGGCGGCGGTGCCGGAGGAGAGGGCGGAGGCTTCGCTGGGGGCCGGGGCGGACGCACCGGGGACGGTGGATCGGGAGGATCGGCTCCCGAGCCGCCGCTGACCGAGCCCGACGACGACCTTCCCTTCTAGCGGCTGGCCCGGCCCGCTATGAGCCACCTGAAGCACCTCCGGGTAGAGTCGGACGGGGACCTGGCGGTGGTCACCGTGGATCGTCAGGATAAGCTGAACGCGCTCAACGCTGAGGTGGTTCGGGAGCTCGGCCTGGTGTTGGAAGGTTTCCGCGAGGATGACCAGGTAAGGGGGGTCATCCTAACCGGCGCAGGTGAAAAGGCGTTTGTGGCTGGCGCAGACATCGGAGAACTAGCCGGGATGGATCCGCTCACCAGTGTTGAGGTGAGCCGTCAGGGCCAGGATGTGTTTATGGCGATTGAGCGCTTCCCCAAGCCGGTCTTGGCGGCGGTGGGCGGTTACGCGCTCGGAGGCGGATGCGAGCTGGCGCTGGCGTGCCATTTGCGACTTGCTAGCGATAACGCTCGCCTTGGCCTGCCTGAGGTGGGGCTCGGCCTCCTCCCCGGTTTCGGCGGCACCGTCCGACTGGCCCGGCTGGTCGGGCTGGGGCGGGCAGTCGAGCTTACGCTAACCGGCGAAATGATCACCGCCGATCAGGCGCTGGAATCCGGTCTGGTGAGTGGCGTGGTCCCACGGGCGCAGCTGATGCCGAAGGCCAAAGAGCTCCTGCGCAAGGTCACCAAGAATGGTCCTGTGGCCGTGCGGCTAGCGTTGGAGTCGATCTACCGGGCGCTGGACGGTTCGACCAACGAGGCGCTCGACCACGAATCTACCCTCTTCGGGCTGCTTGCCTCCACTGCCGACATGAAGGAAGGGACCGAGGCTTTCTTGGAGAAGCGTAAGCCTGAGTTCAAGGGCTGCTGACGGGTCCTTTCCGTGGGCTCAATTTGGACGCAATCGCAGCCCTGATCCTGCCTTGTCTACATACCGAGAAACCTTGACCTGTCAAGGGTTTTCGTGGCCCCCTAGTGGGATAGCGGGGGACCCTAAAAAATGCTACATTATCTTATGCTGAAAGGGCCCCTCCAGACGGGTGTCGGGTGCACCTGACCGAGCTCAGGATCCGGGACTTCCGGAACCTCGGTTCCCAGGACCTCGAGATCCCCCCAGAAGGGCTTGCGCTGATCGGTGATAACGCCCAGGGAAAGTCGAATTTCCTCGAAGCTGTCTATTACCTGGAAACATTCCGATCCTTTCGCGGTGCGTCGGATGAACGGCTGGTGGCACTAAGGGAGGAGATGTTCAGGGTGGTGGGGAGGGTTGCCACAACGGACCAAGATGTTCGTACCGTGGCGGTGGCCTACGAACGCCGCGGGAAGCGCAAGAAAGTGACAGTAAACGGGTCGGAGCTCGGGCGGCTCGGAGATGCCTTGGGGAGCCTCGCAGCGGTTCTCTTCTCGCCCGGGGATGTGGCTCTGGTAAGCGGAGGTCCGGCGGAGCGGAGACGCTTCTTGGATGTTGTGCTCTCGCTGAACGTGCCCGGATACCTCAAGGCCCTCCAGCACTTTCGCCACGTCCTGTCACAGCGGAATACCGCGTTAAAGGATGAATCGCCTCCCGATCTAGTACGGGTATGGGATGAGGGACTGGTGCGCTGGGGCACGTTTGTGTTGCTCGAGCGAAGAGCTTGGGCCGAGGAGTGTTGCGGTGCTTTTCGAGCACTTTACGAGGCGGTTGCAGGGGACACGCAGTCGGCTTCGCTCCGGTACGCACCGGGTGTGCCTCTCGAGGGTAGAGTATCCGAGCAGGATGTGGCCGCCGCGTATAGGCAAGCGATCGAGTCTTCGTGGGAGCGTGATGTCAGGTCGCGTAGCACGATTGTGGGGCCCCACCGGGACGACCTGGAGGTCACCCTTGAGGGGTCCGGGTCCGGGGGACCGCTGGACGCGCGTGGCTTTGGCTCGGGCGGACAGTGGCGCACTGCGGCGCTTGCGCTACGGCTCGTCGAGGCCCGCACGATCCGCGACCGGCGCGGCCGGTCGCCTCTCGTGCTGGTAGACGATGTGTTCGCCGAGCTGGACGAGGGGCGGAGCGAGCGGGCGTTGGAGCTGCTCGAGCGTGAGGAGACGGGCCAGGTGATCCTGACGGCGCCCAAAGCGAGTGACGTCCGGTTTCGAGGGGACGTGCTCCCGCGCTGGCACATCGCGGCTGGGAGGATCACAGCGTGAACGGCGATTGAGCGACCACGGCCGGTCTGGTCCGGAGCGTATCGATAGCGTGGTCGAGCGCTTTCTGGAGGGAGCTGGGGTTGCCGAGCAGGTGAGGCGACAAAGTGTGTTGGAGATGTGGCCCGGCCTGGTGGGAGAAGCGATCGCGGCCGTGACGGAAGCGCGTTCCCTCGCCGTCGGCACCTTGTTCGTGGAGGTACGATCGAGCCCCTGGCTGATGGAGCTCGAGATGATGAAGGCCGAAATCCTGCAGCGGCTGAACACGGGACGGGAAGACGCTCTTATAGAGCGCATCGTGTTTGTGCTGAGCGATAAACGCTGACCGGAACGGAGAATGGTGGAAAAGAAGAAGGCAAAGAAGAAAACTAGGAAGAAGGGGGGCGGCAAATACACAGCCGACCAGATCACGGTCCTCAAGGGACTCGAGGCCGTGCGCAAACGGCCCGGCATGTATATCGGCTCGACATCGGGTAGGGGTCTCCACCACCTGGTTTACGAAGTGGTGGACAATTCCATTGATGAGGCGATGGCAGGGTTCTGCAAGGAGGTCCGGGTCACCGTGCACCCCGACAATATCGTCACGGTGGAAGATGATGGTCGTGGTATACCCGTCGACGTCCATCCCACCGAGAAGATCCCAGGCGTCGAGCTAGCCATGACCGTGCTCCACGCAGGGGGCAAGTTTGACAAGAGCACTTACAAAGTCTCGGGCGGTCTACACGGTGTGGGCGTGTCCGTGGTGAACGCGCTCTCGGAGGTTCTGGAGGTGGAGATCCGCCGGGACGGCCACCTGTACCATCAGCGCTACGAGCGTGGTGTCCGGGCCACCAGCCTTACAGACCGGGGGAAGGCCACCGGTACGGGCACTAAAGTCACGTTCCAGCCCGACACCGATATCTTCACCGAGCTCGAATTCAACTATGACATCCTCTCTGACCGGCTCCGCGAGCTCGCCTTCCTCAACAAGGGGCTCACGATCGTCTTCATCGACGAGCGCGGCGCCGAGCTGATCGAAGAGACGTACCGTTACGAGGGAGGACTGGCCGAGTATGTGACCTACCTGCGGGGCAGCCGCTCACCGATTCACGACAAGGTCATATACTTCGAGGCATCCCGCCCCGAGGTAGAGATTGAGTTGGCGATGCAGTATGACGGTGGCTACGCGGAGAACACGCACACCTTCGTCAACAACATCAACACGCACGAGGGTGGCACCCACCTCACCGGCCTCAAGGCCGCCCTCACACGCACGATCAACGACTACGCGCGGCGGAATAACCTCTTCAAGAAGGACGAGAGCCTCTCCGGAGACGACGTGCGTGAGGGTTTGACCGTGGTGTTGTCCGTGCGGGTCATGGAGCCCCAGTTCGAGGGACAGACCAAGACGAAGCTCGGGAATAGTGAGGTCCGCGGTGCAGTGGAAGCAGCGGTCAACGAGCACTTCGCAATTTTCCTAGACGAGAACCCGCGCTCGGCCCGGCAGATCATCGATAAGTCTCTCCAGGCCGCTCGCGCTCGCGAGGCAGCACGCAAGGCCCGTGACCTAGCACGCAAGAAGAGCGCCCTAGAGGGCGGTGTGCTCCCGGGCAAGCTCGCTGACTGCTCGATCTCGGATCCGGCGATGTGTGAGCTTTACATCGTCGAAGGGGATTCGGCCGGCGGTTCGGCGAAGCAGGGCCGCGATCGCTCCTATCAGGCGATCCTGCCGCTCAAGGGCAAGATCCTGAACGTGGAGCGCGCTCGCATCGACAAGGTGCTGTCGAACGCTGAAATCCGTGCGATGATCACGGCGATCGGCGCGGGCATCAAGGACGACTTCGACCTCGGTGAGGCGCGTTACCACAAAATCATCATCATGACCGACGCGGACGTTGACGGGGCGCACATCCGTACTCTGCTCCTCACGTTCTTATTTCGGCAGATGCCTGAGCTGATCGAGGCGGGCTACGTCTATATCGCGCAACCGCCACTGTACCGGGTGGGGAAGGGCAGCAAGGAGTACTACGCTTACTCGGAGGACGAACGAGAGCAGATCCTCCAGCGTGTCACGAACGGCAAGGCCGAGGAGGTCAAGGGGATCAACATCCAGCGTTATAAGGGTCTGGGTGAGATGAACCCCGATCAGCTCTGGAAGACGACCATGGATCCGGACTACCGCACCGTTATGCAGGTGCAAATCGAGGACGCTGCCATCGCCTCAATGCTGTTCGACCAGCTGATGGGTGGCGACGTGGAGCCGCGGCGCAATTTCATCGAGAAGAACGCCAAGTACGTGAAGCACCTGGATGTCTAGATGAGATGTTCAGGTAGCTAGCTTGGTGACCGGTTGTTAGCTCGCCACCCCCATCAGAAAGCTCTGACCATCGTGAAGGCGGTCAGAGCTTTCTGGGTTTGAGGACACTTCGTGGCCGCGGCGGGAGTCGAACCCTCGCGGCCTCTGCGAGGCGGAGGACGTATAGCGAGGTTCGAGCCCTACCCAGCAGCCGTTTCCTGCGTCGCTGGAAGTGCCGCCTACTTGACCGTGCTAACGATCACCGCCCTACCGACTTGACCGTGCGAATGATCGCCGCCGCGACCTTGTACGGGTCAGCGTCTGAGGCCGGCCGACGATCCTCCAGGTATCCCTTCCAGCCGTTGTTGACCGTGCCAACCGGAATCCGGATCGAAGCGCCACGATCCGAAATAGCATAGCTGAACTTGTCGATCGCTTGAGTTTCGTGCGTTCCGGTCAGACGAAGGTGGTTCGACGAACCATAAACGTCGATGTGGGACATGATGACCTCGGGCGACGCACCGAAAGCCTCGCAGATTGCCTCGAAGGTGGCCTGATCGCCGCATTCGCGCAGCGTGGTGTTCGAGAAGTTGGCGTGCATTCCGGAGCCGTTCCAATCGCCCGCGAGCGGTTTGCAATGCCAGTTCACCGAAGCTCCGTATTTCTCGGCCGTTCGCTCCAGCAGATAGCGCGCGATCCAAGTCTCGTCGCCAGCGGCCGCCGCACCCTTTGCAAAACTCTGGAACTCCCACTGGCCTGAGGCTACTTCGCCGTTGATGCCTTCGATGTTGAGGCCTGCTTCGAGACAGAGGTCGAGATGCTCCTCGACGATTTCACGCCCGAAGCTGTTCGCGGCTCCCACGGAGCAATAATACGGGCCCTGAGGTCCGGGAAATCCACCTGCCGGGAATCCAAGCGGGAGATCTGTGTCCGGATCCCAGAGGAAGTACTCCTGCTCGAAGCCGAACCAGAAATCGTTGTCGTCATCCTCGATCGTTGCCCGGCCGTTCGATTCGTGTGCGGTCCCGTCGGCGTTCAGGACCTCGGCCATCACCAGAAACGCGTTGCGCCTCCCCGGGTCAGGGAAGACCGCGACGGGCTTCAGCACACAATCCGACCCACTTGTTTCAGCTTGCTGTGTCGAGCTTCCGTCGAACGCCCAAATGGGGCAGTCCTCGAGGTTACCGCTGAAGTCAGCCAGAACTTTAGTTTTGCCGCGCAGGCTCTGAACCGGATGGCTTCCGTCCAGCCAGATGTACTCCAGTTTCGATTTTGCCATGGTCCTGTGGGGTTATGGGGTTGAGGAGGATTCTTCAAAGCTGAGACGAGTCGCTTCCGTTTGTCATGGTAACTCCTGCGGGGCCATGACCTTCCATCCTAAGGAACGTAGGAGACATTACAGTACTTCTTACGGCGGTGCAACCCTCTAGCGGAAAACGTGAGACCTGAAACGACTTGGCTCTGGCCACTGAACCCTAGCCCATGTGTCGCCATGACCCCGAAGGAGTTTTGGGCGTTTACCAAGAAGCACAAGGACCGGATGATGGACCTCAAGTTCACTGCCCTTATGGGCACTTGGCAGTAAGGGTCTCGCGTGCACGAGGAAGGCGTTCGGGTCTCTACAGGAGACACTGGACCACCTACGAAAGGACCACAGGTTCCTAATTATCTACCACGATGACGCTGGATGGCCTGCACTATGAGTGGGCCCGCGAGCCCGCCGACGGTAAGGCCGATCAGAATGAAGACCAGGATCGGCTGAGTCACCTGTCCTAGCCCCATTCCCGCGCGGAGCGCCTGGATCACGGCGACTGCGCCGAAAAGGCCCGCGCCACCGACAGCTCCTCGCAGCGTGTCTCGAACGGTGTGGTTGCGTTCGTTGTTCATGCCTAGATCCTTTCCTCCACTCCGTTTCGGGTCCACAGGATAACCCGCTCCTTCACTGATTCCCCGGTAAGACTACTCCAGGCCGAGCTATAGGTGCGGAGTTGCTCGCGGTAGGCGCGGCGGCGTGCGGCGAACTCCGGATCGTCACCGCGGTCGGTCTTGTAGTCCGCGAGAACCCATCCGTCGTCTTCTAGAAACGCCAGGTCAACCACACCCTCCAGGAAGGTAGACTCCTCCAAGCGTATCGCGAACGGCACTTCGGCCAGGCGGCGAGTTGCACTGCTAGCACGACGCCAGAGGTCGGAGTCCTGCACGGCTTGCACGGTGGCCATGAGGTGGTCCAGCTCGGTGGGCTCGCCTGACCGTGTGGGGCGATCGAGTTCGAAGAGCAAGGAACGGCCCACTGCGCGGAGGTGCTCGCCGGTTCCGCCGCGTGCAGCTGCCTCCAAGACGCCATGAACTGCGCTCCCCCAATCGGGACCGCCCGGGCCGGCAGTACGGGGCTGGAGGGGAGGCACATCCGCGGCCGCCGCCAACTCTTCATCCTCACCCTTCACCAACCCTGTGACCGTTAGAAAACGGAAGCCGGGTGTGGCCGCCGCAGAACGGGCGGTTGTGGTGGTCGCCACGGCCGCGGTGATGTCTTCGGCTGTCGAGGCGAGTCGCTCGCAGGGCGTCGGTGAGACCGGGTCGAGTTTGAGACAGGTACCGTTCTCTTCGAGCCAGCCCTCCAAGGCTCCCCAGTGGGATCTCTCCGGATTCTTCGGGTGCCGGCTTACCAACAGCTCGTGCTTGGCCCGGGTGACCGCGACATAGAGTAGGCGGAGGTCTTCCGCGTCCTGGAACTCACGTTCCCGCTTTTCCTTATCCGCCCATCCGGATGGGCGGGCGACGGTCTTGCCGTCCTTCTGTTGGACCACGATCCAACCACGTGCACGGCCCTCGGGGGTCCGCTCCAAGTGACGATTGATCGCGTAGGCCTTGTTCCCGAACGGAGCGGCGAGCACCACGACCGGCGCTTCGAGTCCCTTCGCCTTGTGGAGGTTAGTGAGGCGGATCACGCCTCGCCGACCGGGTTCCAGGGGCGCCTCAGCCTCCTCTAAAGCGAGCGCCGCATCGAGCGCCTCCAGCGCTCCCGTCAATGACGTGTCGCCCTCTAGGCTCGCCGATCTGACTGTGTCCAGCACGAACGCCAGCGCGCCTACGCGGATCGAGCCGAGATCGCCCGCTGCGGCGTGCGCCAGAAGGCCCAGGTCGTCGGCGATGCGCCCTACCACGACGTCGGTTGGATGTACGCGGGCCAGCTCCCACCAGGAGCGCATCTGGGCCAGTGCGGCCTCTACCGGTACGGTGCTAGGATCGGCGCTCTGGTCGGCACGTCGTAGGTCGAACGACTTCCCGGCCTCACGATGCAGAAGGAGTTGCTCGTGGTCTAGCCCGAAGCACAGTCCGATCAGGACAGCGACGGTGAGGGTCGCGTTGGAAGGGTCTGTGAGCGCCTCCAGTAACAGAGTGAGCTCGGCTACTTCCTCCTCGACCCCTACCCCCGCTCCTGACACCTGAAAGGGCAAGCCGTGTCCCTCGAGCGCCCGCGCGAAGCTCGCGAGCGGTCCCTTGGTGCGCGTGAGGATGAGGAAATCGTCCGGCGCGCGAATCCCGCTCTTCACCTGTCCAGCAATCCATTCCGCGAGGGCATCCGATTCCCAAGCGGTGAGAGTCCCCTTGTTGACCTTCCCCGTTACGTGAACGGTGAAATGGAATACTCCCTCGCGCGGCGGGGCTTGTCGGTGCGGTTGGGGATCGAGCGGCGCGAACCCGGCCTGAGTCTCGTCCCCGACGGCGGGGAAGCCGTCGGGTGGTGCGAACACTTCGTTCACCAACGCCGCGATGGGGGCGCCCGATCGGAAGTTGGAGGTGAGGGTCAGGACAGCACCGAAGTCCTCGAAGCGACGACGCACGCGCGAGTACATTGCGATGTCTGCGCGCCGGAAGCGGTAGATCGACTGCTTGGGGTCACCCACCACGAAGAGTGCGCCGGGGCGGGGCTGTGAACGAGTCCAGTCCCCCTCGTCATCGCAGTCCGAGGCCAACAGAAAAAGTACCTCGGCTTGGAGTGGGTCGGTGTCCTGGAACTCATCCACAAGCAGGCGTCGCCAGCGGTGGCCCAGGTCCGCCCGCGCTGTCGGGTTTCGCCGCAGCATGCGGGCTGCGAGATCGAGTAGATCCTGGAAATCCATCCGGCCAAGGCGGCGGCGTTGCGCCATCAGTGCGTCAGCGGCACCCTTCGCGAAGCGCATTGCGGTCGGGTACCGATGCGCCCACCATTGATCGAGCACGGTCTGGGCGACTGAGCCGACCCCTGTCAGTTCGACCAATCGGTCGCGTAGCCGCACGGCGTCTTCCTTTCCGCGTTGGTCGGCAGCCCATCTCTTCTGGACCAGCTCCCATCGAGCGGTGGAGTCGGCGAGCATGTCAAGGAAGTGACGGTCATCGTTCCAGCGCCCGTGGCGCATCTGATAGAGTAGGCTGCGCAGACGACGCTGCATCTTGTCCCACCCGCCCTCAGGCTCGTCCTTGGGTATCATGAGCGTGGCTTCATTCAGGAGCGACTCTAGTTCGGTCCGCACGGTGGCCACGTCTGCGGGGTCGGGGGGTGGTGCGGGGTCGAGCGGGAACTCGACGTCAGGGTACTCCCGAAGCTCCTCGTATAGGCCCCTGAGTTGCGCAGGAGTGAGCCCCACCTTATCGAGCTCTCCCAGGATTGCGTCGCCCTGGGTCGCCAGCCTTTCTAGGTGGAGCGACCAGAAGCGAGTCGCTTCGGCGTTGGCCTCGGCCGCGGTTGTCTCCGCGAAAGTGGGATCCACACCTGCCTCGAGCGGTCGCTCGCGTAGCAGCCGTGCACAGAACGCGTGGATCGTTCCCATAAACGCCTGATCGATGTCCTGGAGTGCACGGTCCAGCAGGCGATGCTGATCCGGGGTGCATTCCGGGGCCAAGCGATCCTTTTCGAGCGCCTTATGGAAACGCTGCCGGAGCTCGCCTGCCGCCTTGCGAGTGAAGGTCACCGCGGCGAGCTCACGGGCTGTCACGGTCCCGGTGCGCACGAGCGCGACCATGCGGCTCACCAGCGCGGTGGTCTTGCCCGATCCGGCTCCCGCCTCGACCAAAAGATTGGTCCCGAGGTCTCCGGCGATGCGGGCGCGGGCCGCTTCGTCGGGCAGCGACTGCGAGTCCAGCTTGAGCCCCAGTTGTTTCTCAGGTCGCTGGCTCATTGTTTCTTACCGCCGCGGTCGCGGAAGAGTCTTACCAACTGGAAGGTCGCGTAGGGCTCGCTCTCGAGGTGGCTCCTTCCCCAATCTGCGAGTGGAGATTTGGTGTTTCCGAAGCGGTCATTAGTCACGCGGCACACGGCCTTGAAGTCACACGACCGGCAGTCCGTCGTCTGCTCAGTCGGGAGGAAGCGTCCGGTTGCGACGAGGTCAAGCACTCGGTCTAGGAGGGTGGGGCCTTCCCTGAGATCCGTGCGCGGAAAGCGGATGCGCTCGTTCTCGCCCTTGCGGGTGGGAAAATGGTATTCCATGCGATCAACGGGGTGCCCCAACAGCCGCTCAGCGACTTCCGTGTAGAGGAGGTGCTGGAGCCTCCTTCCCCGATTCCACACAGTGACGTTGCTGAAGGGGCTGGCGGCGCCCGTCTTGTAGTCCACCACCCGGAGTGCGCCCGACGGGAGCGCGTCTACCCGGTCGATCGCGCCGCGCAGGCGGATCACTCCGCCAGAGGGAAGCGGAAGCTCAACTGCGGGGTGTTCCGAGCCGTCTAAGCCGAAGCGGAGTTCGGTTTCCTTCCACTGGAGCAGATCCTCGCTCAGCATGCCGACGAACGAGAGGGTTTCGCTCACGAGGTCTGCGCACTCTTGCCCGTAGATTACCCCGGAAGGTGGGGGGACCTCTAGGCTCATAGCCTCCGCCTCTTCGCTGAGGATCGCGAGGGCGCGCTCTCGAAAGGATTCGTCGCCGGGCGACAACCCGTCCGCTTTCGCGGTGTCGAGGGTGCGGTCGTAGACGGTGTGCAGAAGCTCGCCCCGGCGCAGCGGGTCCAACCATCGCTCAGGGTCGAGGGACGCTTCGTCCGGAGGTTTCACGCCCAGGACGTAGGAGTAGAAGTAGCGCAGCGGGCACGTGCCGAGCGCTTCCAGGCTGCTGGACGAGACGACGACCTGATCGTCCTGGCGCGGGTCCAGCCCTGGTTGTGGTCCCACGAGCCCATGGTGCGGCCCCGGCACGTCGCCCTGGCGCGCAATCCGGGCCGCGAGGCCAGTGCGGAGCCACGGAAAATAGGCGCGCACCGCCGCCTCTCCGTCGAGGAGGAGGTCGCCCTGGGCGAGGGCTCGCAGCCATACGTCCTCTGCGTCCAGGCAGGCACGCCCGCGCGGGATGCGGGAGATAGGATTGCCGAGGTGGCGGTCGAGCGTTTCGAAGTCAGCGTCGGGTCGGCCCTGCATTAAGCGGTACGCCTGAAGGAGCAGTGGCGAGGGTGTGAGGGTGCGTCCCTCGGACGGCTGCCACGCGGCGTAGCTCAGCGTGACCGAGCCGCGAAGCCGGGCGAAGAGAGCGGCCACGCGGAAGCGCCGCTCCCCGAGTAGCCTTCCCGACGACGGTAGGTCTCGTGGAGCCAGGGCGGAGCGTTCCCGGTCGAGGAGGATTGGGTCCTGAGAGGCCGCGCCGGGGAAGCGGGAGGCGTCCAGCCCGACCACGAAGGTCGCGCGCCGCCCGGTCCATCCGCCGTGCTCGATGTCCGCGAGGTGTAGGTGGGCACCGTCCGATCTCCAGGAGGGCGCTCCTCCCTCCGCACGGGGTGTGACGCGGATAGAGAGGTGCTCCGAGAGCACCGTGAGTGCGGCTGAGAACGTGGTCTGACGGGTGAGCGTGGCAGCTGTGCGGTCGAGAATACGGCGCAGTCGCTCGAGTGCCGTTTCTTCGATCGACCCGCCGCCCGGCACGTGGTCGAGGAAGGTGGCGAGGCCGCTCGCGAGCGCACCGGGGGCCACTTGTACAGGCGCGGGGTCGACCCGTCCAGGAACAGGAGGCACGGCACCCTCGATCGGCATGATCAACGCCTCGAGCGCGGCCAGCTCGCGGAACTCGCGCTCTTGGCGCTCGGTCGCCTCCTCCAGTTCCTCGTTGTGGTAGGGGCGCGGCAGGGCCAGCTCGAGGTGGCGACGAGCGGCGTCGATCGCTGCTCGGTAGCGGTTCCGACCCCAGCCGATTCGCAGACGGCGGAGCCGGCGGGCGAGCCGTGTGCCATCCACGTCACGGAAGGGGTGTGGAGGCACCAGGTCACCCGCCTCGAGGAGGCGCCGGAGCACCGACTCGGGGAAGCCGCCCTCAACCCAGCGGAACCACGCGGACACGGCGCGCCCAGCGCGAGTGCGTTTCACGGGCAGGCCTACCGCGAATGTCACCGGAATGTCCAGGTGAGCTGCCAGTGCGTGCAGCGCTGGGCCGTAAACGCTGGGGTCAGGTGTCACGATTTCAGCCTCGTCCCAGCGGAGTCCCGCGGCCAGGATGCGCCGCAAGACCTCACGCAGCTCTTCCGTGATGCCTGCAGCACGGAAGAACTTGAGGTTGGGCGGATCACCTGGCTCCTGTCCCCCGTCCGTGGGTGCGTGGAGCCGAGCGAGTGGAGTGGGGGGGACATCGGCGGCGTGCCAGATAATCCCCTCCGGCGGGTCGAGGCCGACGACGGGATCGTGGGGAACCAGACTGGCGCCGCGCTTCCGGAGCGCGGCCAGGAAACGTCCGTTGAGCCCGCGGGTGCCGAGCCCGGGGAGCAAGAGAACGGCGTCCGATGGGAGCGCAGCACCCGCAGCTAGCGTCGTGGTGGCGTGTGCGAGCAAGGCCGCGGTGTCAACCAAGTGGTCTCGCGCTAGCCGGTCTTCGAGTCGGGCCAGCACGCCTCCCAAGAGCGCTCGCTTGGCGGGATCGGGCAGCGCGTCACCCTCCACGCGGCTGAGCGTGACGTCTGCGAACCGGAGTGCGCTCACGGCCTTACGCACGGCCCTGCGGAAACCCACGCCCTCGCCCAGTTCTTCGAGGTTCGACACGCCGTTGGCCGCCGCGAGCGCTTCGTCCAGCAGCTCATCCACCAGCGCCTGTTCGGCGAACTTATCGAGGATGGTGAGACCTTGGGTGGCTAGTTCAGCACCCACCAATTCGAGGGCGACTGAGTGCACGGTGGTGACCTCGAAACCTATCCAGCCCCCAGTTTCGCGGACGAGCGTGCGCAGAATTTCGCGCCCTTCGCCATGGGTTGGGGCGACGAGCAGCGTCCGTACCCCCCGCTTCTGGCGCTCAGCCTCGCCGGCCAGCGCGGCGAGGAGGGCGTACATCTACCCCGTCGAGCTCCGCCGAGGAGTCGAGCACCCAGGATAATCCGGTACCTGGCCCTGTGCGTTGGCCGGTAGCGGAGCGCGAGTGCGTGGGACCCGCTGCGGATCCTCGGCTGCCTGGTACGCCAACATCGCCGTGAGGGTCGCGTTGTTCTTGAGATCGTCAAAGATGATCTTGTCGAACGTGTCGATGTTTGTATGCCAGGTGTGTCGCCGGTAGTCGGGGTAGTTGGATTGCAGGCGAAGGAACGGGACCCCGTAGCAGGTGAAGGAGCTGTGGTCACTGCCTCCTTCCCGGGAAGGGCTCTCGAACTGGACGGTGTCGGCGACCTCGCGCGGGATGTTGCTGAGCCACCGTCCGACTGGCTCCCTAGCTTCGGCGAAGCCCTGCATGCGAATAGCTTCGATCCGCCAGGTGCCGTTGTCCTGGTTGAAGCCGACCTGGAGGCCCGCGACCACCTCGGGATGGTCGGCGGCGAATGATTTGGAGCCGTTTAGCCCCTGCTCCTCCCCGCCCCAGTGCCCGGCCATAATGGTGCGCTTAGGGTTGGGATAGGTTGTCTTCAAGATCCTCATCGCCTCCATCATCATGAGCGTGCCAGTGGCGTTGTCGGTCGCGCCCGAGGAGCTGTCCCAGGAATCCAAGTGGGCGGACAGCACGACGTATTCGTCGGGGAGATCCCTTCCTCTCAACTCGGCGACCACGTTGAAGACTGGCTGCTCCCCGAGGGCCTCGGAGTCGGCGTCGAGGCGGACACGCGGGCCTTGCTGGTTTTCCGCGAGACGATGGAGAAGCCCGTTGTCCTCGCAACTTATGTCGAGACTGGGCGAGCGCGTGTTGTCGGTGTCCATGACCCTGTTCACACCCCAACTGCCGGACCAGAACGAGGTGAGGATGCCGGCCGCCCTCGATCCGTCCAGGCGTGCTCCGAGGCGTGCTCCCGCACGCTGGTACCGACTTGACCAGGCGGAGCGCACGCTGTCGCGCCGTGCGCGTATCCGCTGGACGGTCTCAGGGAGGGCGAGCGAGACCAGGTTGTCGAAGGGACGGCACGTCGGTTCCGGGGGGGTGATCAAGATGAATTTCCCCTGTAGCTCGCGCAGCCAACGCTCGTATGCGTCGGAGTCGGGTAGGTCGGGCAGCACCACGACGTCGCCTTCGATCGGCCCCTGTGTGTTCGGGCTCCAGGCGAGCATGGTGCCTGTGAGTGTCCGAAAGTGCGGCGCGATGAGGTCGAGGCGGGTGTGCCCGCGACGCCATGCACTCCACGTGCCATACTGCTCCACTCGCGCCGGGATGCCCCAGCTATCGTACATCTTGAGTGCCCAGTCCACGGCAGCGTAGTAGCCGGGGCTGGCGATGAGCCTGGGACCGATAGAGTCGGTGAGCACCTGGGCGAGGCGCTCGACTTGGGATCCCGATCCCATCCCTTGGTCCCACATGTTCCGGATGACCGGATCGTTGGTTGGGAAGGTCTGGACAGAGGCAGAGGCCGAGTTCGTGGCCGCAAAGAGAAGCAAGGCCAGCCCAGGTCGTACAAAAGGTACCTTCATGCGCTCACCCTCGTTGCGGTCGACAGGGGGATAACACCGGAGTGTAGGAGGCGTACATGGGTGGGGCCAGGGTCTCGTTCGCAGCGGGGGTCATCCACAATGAGGACGTGACCTCCGAGGGGAGCGTCCGTACAATGAGCACGGGACAGGCCGGTTCCCAACGATAAGCGATTTGGTTGTTTCCCTTGTCCCATCCTCCTCGCACGACTATGATTAGTCAGGCGAAAAAGCTCCGGGAGCTACTGGAGTCTGGCGACAAGACAGGATCTGGGCGCTCGACTGGCCCGGGTCTTTTTGTTTTCCGCCAAGAATGGTGACATCGAGTGGTACGGAGATACCGCACCCCGAGAGCACCAGCATAGTAAATAGGGAGTTCGGTAGCATGCGTACTACAGGAACTGTGAAGTGGTTCAACGACGACAAGGGATTCGGTTTCATTACGCCCGAAGATGGCTCGAAGGATTGCTTCGTCCACCATTCGGCCATCCAAGGAGAGGGCTTCAAGAGCCTGAACGAGGGGGCTCGGGTGGAATTCGATGTTGTTCAGGGCCAGAAGGGTCCAGCAGCCGAGAACGTATCGAAGCTGTAAGGAACCGCTGTTGTAGAATCGAGACAGCCGTTCCGGCCACGGTCGGGGCGGCTGTTTTTCGTTATATTGCCTAGAAATTCAAGGGAGGTTCAGGTATGGCCGAAGTTGTCGTTGAGCAGGGTCCGGGTATCGGAACGGTGGTTGACAATCCGCTGAAGCCGAAATGGGGGCCTGGCAGGGTAGTGGGCACCAAAGGGAAGAACATCTGGGTCATCTTCCGGGATCACCCCGGCCGGGAGGCCAAGCTCATGGCCCCGGGTGGACTCCGTCCCGCGGTGTCGCAACATGATCCTATCTTGGACAATCTACCTGAGCCCAAGATGGAGAAAGGCCGCCCGGTGCTGCCGGCCGAAAGGAATCTCTTCGGAGAGACGGTGCGCCTATTTCTGATGCGGTATCCGGAGGGATTCGTTGACGCAAAGTACCTCGGGACGGGCAAGGTAGGGGAGCGCGCTTCCAAATGGGCCGCGCACGAGCGCTTCCAGGAGGGGTTGGGCGAAGGAGAGCTGCGCCGCCTGGTCGATGCGGGTGAAGTGAAGACCGCAGTGACCCGGGTCGTGAAGGTCATCGGGACCATTAATTTGCTCAGCCGGATCGAGCGCGGTGGATTTGTTGAGGCCCTGAAAAACGAGGAGGCTGCGCAGCCCTTCCTGTCTGCGCTGGCCGACGTAGTGGAAGCCCCTGAAGCGGGGAAAGCCACCTTCAGTGTACTCTTGGACAGTGTCGCTAGCCTCACGGTGGCCGATCAGACGTCCCCGGTGGCTACCTGGCCCGTGGCCACGATCCTACCGTTCCTTGCTCGGCCGGACGCCCATGTTCTTCTGAAGCCAACTGTTGCACAGAAGGCGGCGCAAGGGCTGTCTTTCGATCTCAAATACGATCCGAGCCCGAACTGGACGACCTATGAGCGGTGTGTCCTGTTGGCGTCGATCTACCAACAGAAACTGGTGGAGTTAGATCAAAACAATCTGGTGCCCAGAGACCTGATTGACGTACAGGCATTCATCTGGAACACTAGCTCCAATTGGAGAAAGACGACGACCCGCGTCTCGGCGCGGAAGAAGAAGAAGGTTGTCGTAAAAGAGCTCTAGCGCTCCGGCTCGACTCGGATCCTTGTGACCGCGATGGTCAGACCATGCTGGCAGGTGGACGTCTGTGCGATGGTTCCCTCCACGGTCACCCGGGCGCCGGGCGCCGGACTGCCGATCTCACCCAACAACGTGAAGAGTTCGTCCCCGACGCTTCTAATCGCCGTGCATTGCGCCCCTTCGGTTGTGACCCGGCCACGCAGGCGGACGCTCCCGTCGGGGGCCGTCACCAGAAAGGGGTTAGAGACCGCGAAGGGCGAACCGTCTTCCTCTGCTAGGAAGAAGTAGTGGATCCCGGGTCGGGCCGTGGCGAGAATTGGAACTGTGACCGAGACGGTGCCGTCCTGATCGGCCTGCGTACGTAGGACGATCTGGTGCTCGACAAAGCCGCCGAAGCCAACGTCAAGCCTAGCGTTCATCGCGAGGCCGCTCATCGAAACGGTTACTGGGGTGCCGGGCGGCCCTCCCCTGGAGGAGAGAAACGGGGGTCTGTCATTCTCGGGAGGACTCGTCGGTGCCTGGGGGGTCTCGACCTGCTCGGCGGACTCTGCGCGGTCGTTGCGCCCACTGGCGCACGCTGCCGCGAAGAGCAGGGGTGTGAAGAGCGCTACTCGAGCCGACCAACTGATCTTCTGCAGTACTGCCATCAGCTTGCTCCGGGGACCATAACGCGAATCAATCCATCCCTCTTGTTGAGCAGGAACACTTGCCCCTGCGGGCCTGGGTACATACGCAGATCCACGCGTGTGGCAGGCGTCTTCCCTTGCGCGGCTTGCTTCGTCTGGATCACATGGAGAAGCGTCTGCGGCTGCTCTGCATCGGTGAGAAGAATCCGGCGAATCGGGTCTTGTCCTCCGTTCGGCAAGTCGTCCGCAGGGAGGTAGAATATCTCGCCGCTCGGCAGGTCTCCGAAGAGCACCAAGTTGGTCAGCTCGGGGATATCGGCGGAGCGGTACACCACGAGCCCGGTCACCGCAGCCCTTGACGTGAAGAGAGAATCCGGATGAGCGTACTCGATGACCGGGTAGGTGACCGTTGGGTCGCCCCGCTGGTTCTCCGTGGAGACCCCTGAGCGATCGGCGTATGGGAAGCTTCCCTCCCATCTATTCCAGCCAAGGTTCGCGCCTGCCGTCACGACGTTTAGCTCCTCCACCGTGCTCTGGCCGATGTCGGTGACGTACATGCGTCCCGTGGCGGGGTCCCAGGCGAAATGCTGTGGGTTGCGCAGCCCGTAGGCGAAAATCTCTCCGAGGCTCAGGGTGTCCTGGTCGGCAGCGAAGGGGTTGGTTACCGGGATCCCGTATCGGCTGTTCGCGGGGCTGGAGCCGAGCGGATCGATGCGGAGAATCTTCCCGAATACCGACCCAAGGTTCTGCGCGTTATTCGACGGGTCGCCGCGGCTCCCGCCGTCCGCAAGGCCAACGTAGAGCATTCCGAAGTCAGCGTCCCCGGGGGCAGCCACCGGGTTGAAGGCCATTCCACCCCCGTTGTGGCTGGCGAAAGGCTGCTCGACGCGGATAAGCTCGCGGG
This sequence comes from Gemmatimonadales bacterium UBA2988, assembly GCA_002346665.1. Lineage (GTDB taxonomy): Bacteria > Gemmatimonadota > Gemmatimonadetes > Longimicrobiales > Gaopeijiaceae > UBA2988. The sequence continues at coordinate 70,998 of DEAG01000002.1, read as the reverse complement.
GCGGCCCACCGTCGTATGTGGCGGCCGCGGGGGTTCGGGCGGTCCACTCGAGCAGGACAGTGTCGTGCGTGCGGGTTCCGGCTCCGGGGCGGAAATGAGGGGTTGGTTGGGTGTTCTCAGTGTCGACCCATGTGTAGAATTTCCCGTATCCGGGAGTGTTGGACTGGGCGAACTGCGGGTGGAAGGCGAAGCTGTGGAAACCCCGTTCCCTTCCGGATGACTGGACCCTGACCCCCCAGGCTGCAGCGTTGATGTCCAGGTACCGAAGTACGCTCAGGCCGTTGTAACTCACGCTGTAGAGGGGGCCACGCATGTCGTTGACGAAGAGGCGGTCGGTTTCGGGTTCGTCGACGATGAGCATCATGCGCGCGGCAACTCCCATTAGGTCCGGAAGTACCGCGAACTCCGTGTAGTCCACCTGGATCGCGCCCTCGGCCGGGGGGATCGGCTCTGGAAAGGGATCGTCGGTTGTTTGGGCGCTGGCGGGTGCTACCATGAAGAGTGCTGCGAGGACTCGTGGGATCACGCGCATATTGGCCCTCCGGCAATCTGAGTTACACCCGACACCTCAACGTACTCGCTTAACCGGCGGCGGTGAAGCCGATCGTCTCGGCCAGCTTGAAGGACGCCTTCCCGAGCATCTTGCCTACCAGTAGAAAATCGTTGTCAGAATACCGATCGGAGGCATGTCCAGAAACACGCCCGTGATCTGACACGTCCCTGGGGGGTAACACGTCAGCGTGGATCGATTGTGCGACTCAACCCTTGTTGCCGCCCACTCCGCCCGATCTATAGTGCTCCGTCCACGAATGACCCTCCGGAAGTGCCTATCCGGATGGTGGGTACGTCAAGCGGGCTATCCCTTGGAGAAGCCGATGGGTCCCGACCTTTGCGGAAGAACGTTTAGGTTCGGTGCTCTGATCCTGGTCCTTATCGTGCCGCTGGGCGCGTCTGCCCAGGAGGCCAGCCCCGATCTGGCGCTCATGCTGGAGACGTTCCCGACCGCGACGCGCTTCGGGCCGGCTACGGGCACCCCTCCGGTGTACGAGGCGTATGGGTCCGACCCTTCCACCGGGCAAGAGGTTCTCCTCGGTTACCTCTTTCTCACCTCCGATTGGCCCCCCGAGTTAAAGGGCTACACCAGCACGATCAAGACCCTGGTGGGGATGGACCTGACCGGCGAAATCACGGGGGCGCGGGTCATAGAATACTACGAATCGCTCCGCAGTAGTCGCGGTGACTTCCTACGGGGGAATGCCTTCGAGCGGCAGTTCGCCGGTAAGGACGTCCGGGACGCCTTCCGGATTCGTCGCGACCTGTTCACCATCTCGGGGGCCACGATCACCGCTGCCGTGGTCGCGCGCGGAATTAGGAACGCGGCGAGGAGGGTGGCCATGGCTCATCTGTCAGGTCCGGGCGGTGAGATAACGCCAGAGGAATTTGAGAAACTCGCTTGGCCGGACCTGGTCATGCGTGGGTTCGGAGAGCGGCTCCAGGGAAGCCAGAACGGAATCCTACAGATAGAACTCCACCTCGTGCCGATCACGGACGAAGCAATGGGGCGGGTACTGTTGGGCACTTCCTACGACAGGGCCCTCCGACGGCTAGGGGCACGAGCGGATGGGCGACCCCTCTGGATGGTTGGGCTGGACGGCCCCCTAGCGGGGCTCTTCCGCGCGAACACGTTCACTATCGAGCGCGCCTCTGACACACTCCGCTTCGCCAGGGCCGACATCGCTCTTGCGGGAGAGCCCCGTTCGGGCAAAGTGAGCGTGCAGTTCCGGAACGTGGGGCTGATCGCGATGGACCCTTCGTTCGACCCGACGGAGAAGTTCACCTGGCACCTCGATTTCGGTGGCCGGTTTCCAGCCTACTCGCTCGAGCACCAGGGCGAGCCCGAGGTGGTCGTTTCCGCTGCTCCCACTCCCACTCCCCCTATCATTGTGCCCGCCCCCGTGGTGGAGAAGCCGCTGCCCGCTGCGCCGCCTGTCACGTTACCCGACGACGTCCCGGTTACGGCAGAGTCCACTGAGGTTCCGGTTGTCGAGGCTGTTCCCGTCTTCGACCCCATTCCCTTGGATTTCGCGGACGAAAGTGAGGAGACGGTCCTCCAGCGCACGCTCGAGACTACGTCTTGGGTGCGGTTCGCGTCGCTCGTGTTCGTCCTGGTGTTAGCGAGTGCTGCGTTTTTCGCGAAAGTGACTCCGCTTCGGTGGGCAGCGCTTGCTGCTACGCTCATCATCTTGGGATTCGGCGGCAGTGGTTTCCTCTCGGTGTCGCACATCACGGCTGGGATCAAGGTTGGCCCTGGGGTCTTTCTCGAGGATCTGCCGCTGCTCCTGCTGGTGGTGTTCACGATCGTGACGACACTCCTGTGGGGTCGAGTGTTCTGCGGTTTCTTGTGCCCATTCGGAGCGCTGCAGGACTTCATGGAGCAAATCGTACCCAAAAAGCTCCGGCAGAAGGTTCCCCATACCGGGCACGAGAGCGCGCTATTCCTGAAGTATGGAGTGCTCGGGGTCATTCTGGTCCCGGCGATGATGGGCAGCGAGATTAGCATCTTCCAGTACTTCGAGCCGTTCGGGACAGTGTTTTTCTTCAGCCGTTCGACCGTGCTCTGGGTGATCGCTGGCGCCATCCTGATAGCGTCGGCGATCATCCCCCGGTTCTACTGCCGCTACCTATGTCCGCTCGGAGCGTCGCTCGCGCTGGCTTCGCTGCTTTCGCCTTTCCGTATCAAGCGTGTGAAGCAGTGCGCTGTGTGCGCTGTGTGCGAGCACTCCTGCCCGACCGGGGCGATTCAGCGCGAAAGCATCGACTTCAAGGAGTGCGTGCGTTGCAACGTGTGCGAGACTAGGCTGAACGAGCGCGCGGGGGTATGCCGTCACGACCTAGAGAAGGTCACGCAGTTGATCCAGATCAAGCGGGGTCGGCATTACCGGCATCAGCATTTCCCTACTCTGGAGTCTGTCAGTGGCGACTGAGACACCAACACGCCGAGAGGCGCTCCGGATCACTGCTGTGGCGGGGATCGGCCTTACGCTAGCCGGTGGCGTGGTGGTCGAGCTGGTGCGGCGAGCCAACCTGCATCGGGTGAGTGTCACCCGGACGCAACTGGGCACCGCAGTCACGGTCACAGTCGTGCATCCAGATGCTGACGAAGCCCACGCGATGGTGAACGGGGCGCTGAACGAGATCGAGCGTCTCGAGGGGGTGTTTAGCCGCTACCGCCCAGAGACCCCGGTGGCGCGTCTCAACCGTAAGGGTCGAGTGACTGATGCACCCGGGGAGTTGCTCGAAGTCGTGTCTAGCGCGCTCGATTACTCACGCCTGACGGGTGGTGCGTTCGATGTTACGGTGGCACCGGTGCTCAACCTTTACCTCTCGCGCTTCGCGGCCACCGACGTGCCTCCCACCGACGCCGAGGTGTCGGCGGCGATGGCGCTCGTCGGGTGGCAAGGGCTGCGCATCAACGGTCGTACGATCGTGCTCGAGCGACCTGGCATGGCGATCACGCTTGACGCGATTGCTAAGGGTTTCGTGGTGGACCGCGCGGTCGCCACGCTGACAGCTGCGGGAGCCGATAGGGTTATCGTGGACGCGGGAGGCGACATGGCTACGCGCGCCACCGGTGATGATCCCTGGCAGGTGGCGATCCAGGATCCGCACGATCCGAGAGGTTCGCTCGGTGTGGTTCAGCTCCGAGGGGAATCGTTCGCCAGCTCAGGTGACTACATGCAGTACTTCACGCCAGATCGTCGCCTGAACCACACGATCGACCCGCGCACGGGGCGTTCTCCCCAGCATTCCAGCGGATCGTCGGTGAGGGCGCCGACTGCGATGGATGCTGATGCGCTCTCTACCGCGGTGTTCGTGCTGGGGCCACGCGATGGGGTCGCTCTCCTCGACCGGCTAGAGCGCATCGAAGGTATGATCGTGACCAAGACCGGGGAACTCTTCGCTAGCCGTGGCTTCCCGAGCGACTCGGTGGCATGAGGAGCGCGAGCCCGCAACGGCTACGCCTCCGTGGTTGCCTTCTCGGTTCCGAGGTCGAGCAGGTTAAATACCGTTGCGCCCGCAGCACCAGCTAAGAGCTGGGCCACCAGGTATACCCATACGTTAGCTATATCCATGGTGCCCAGCACGACCGCCCCTATCGTGACCGCCGGGTTGAAGACGCCGCCGGACACCGGCCCCACGGCGTAGGCGCCGGCCATTACCGTAGCGCCAATCGCCAGCCCGAAGTAGGAGTTGCCTTCGACGCTCCGCACGGTGGCAACGTTAAGCACTACGAACACCAGCGCGAACGTGAAGATAAACTCGGCGGCTAGTACCTTGGCCACGACGATGCTGGGTACGGTAAGTGGGCCACCGCCCTTGAGCCAGAATACGACGGTCGCTGCGAGAGCTCCGGCTACCAACTGGAATACCCAATAGCCCAGCATCTCATGGACGGTGGCTTTGCCACGCAGGAAGACTGCGAGGGTGACGGCAGGGTTGTAGTGCGCTCCCGACACGTGCCCCCCTGCGTAGACCATGGTCATTAGCACCGTGCCGATTGCTAGCGGCCCCAATAACCCGGAGGTGCCCGGTTCCAATACCACTTGTCCGATTGTGAATACGAGAAAGAACGTGCCGATCGCTTCGACCGCGAGCTTCCTGGTCATTATTCCTCCGGGTTATGGATTCGCGGCCCTCGGTCCGCAACATGACAAGATCGGCGTGGGGGGACCGGAGGGCAAAGGCTACTGTGTAGGCCTCGTCGGGATCGGGATCATCACGTTCAGGTCCGCGAGTCTTCTCGTCTCCAGAAAACGGGCGCCGCCGACGCGCTGGCCCGTGTTCAGCCTTCCGCCGGAGGGATCTGCTTGATCACGACCTTATTGGGAGCGAAGAGCGGCACTAGGACGCGGTTACGTTTGGCGTCGTAGCCGATATCCGCTGGGCTCTCCACGTCCTCGAGCAGTCGTGAGGTTGCGCCCTGCGCATCGACGTGATGTACGGCCCTATCTCCCCAACTCGAGAAGAGATAGCCGCCGTCCCTGGTGAAGACGATGCCGTCAAGCTGTCGGGCCGGCGCGCCAGGCAGAACTGTGCGGCGTATGTTATCGGGTCCGAACTGGTAGATTTCACCCGTGCCGAACGTGACCACGAAGCCACCTTCGTCGTTGAAGGCGATGCCGTTCGGATGGCCCAGCGAATCACCCTTTTGGAGTTGCGACGTCTGTCCGTCTGGGGTGAAAAGCCAAAGCGCGTCTGTGCCCGAGGAGGTAAAATCCGCGTTGAGGCCCGAGTCAGTAACGTAGAGACTACCATTCCCGTCCATCCCTAGGTCGTTCAGGAATGTGGCTCCTGGAAAGCATATCTCACCCGCGGGAGCGCCGGTTGTACGGACAAAACGCCGTACACAGTCGATGTCCGCCACGTAGAGGGTGTCCCCCCTTATAATGAGTCCCTTGGGCGCGTGTAGGGTCACGTTCGCAGTGGTGCCGTCGATCCACTTGAGTTGTTCCACCTGTCCCTCAGGGGACAGCCGGGAGATGAATCCGTCGTCGTCCTTGGCCACAGGGGCCCCGCTGATGTTAGAAACCAAGTAGACGTCGGCCACTGTGTCGTGCAGAACCGATTCGGGCGTAGCGAAGCCGACTTCAGCGACCTCGATGACCTCAGTTGGGTAGGTTGTTGGTGATGCGGTATGATCCGGAGGCACGTCACCGCGCCCACAGGCGGCGGCGGACGCGATCAAAAGGAGACAGAATCGTAGATGGATCATGGCTTGGTTCCTTCGTCTGGGGACCAGATACGGGGCATGCAAAACTCAGATTTCCGAGCTTCGCCGGAAAGCACATGGGACCGAGGGGCCGCCTTGGGCGTCTGGGGTCTCTAGGTTATTACCCATGATCCAAGTTTTCGTCACCCGGCGCATCCCTGACGCAGGCCTCCGGGTGCTGGAAGGGAGAGCTACCGTAGCCATCGGTCAAACCGACGAGGAACGGGCCCTCGACCGCTCTGTTTTGCTACGAGGCGTGCGCGAAGCCGATGTTATCCTATCGCTTCTCACCGAGCAGGTGGATCGAGAGCTGCTGGAAGCTAACCCCGGACTCTTGGGCGTGGCGAACCACGCGGTCGGTTTCGACAACGTCGACGTCGCCGTGGCTACGGAGCTGGGTATCCCGGTTTCCAACACGCCGGGCGTACTCACTGAGGCCACGGCCGACCTGACTTGGGCGCTCCTACTCGCTGTCGCGCGCCGCATCGTCGAATCCGATGCGTACGTGCGTAAGAATAAGTTTAACATCTGGAGCCCGAACCTATTGCTGGGCGCAGATGTAGGTGCCGGCCCAGTGGGGCACAAGAAGATACTTGGGATCGTGGGCTTCGGAAGGATCGGCCAGGCGGTGGCACGCCGAGCGGCCGGTTTCGATATGGAGGTGCTCGCACACGATCCGTCCCACCGCGACCGTGTGGAGGCTTTCCCCGGGGTGGGCTGGTCAGACCTCGACGAGTTGCTTGCGACCGCTGACTTCGTCTGTCTCCACCCCCGGTTGTCTCCTTCCACACGGCACCTAATCGACGAGACTCGTCTGGGCCAGATGAAACCCACCGCCTATCTGGTGAACGTTTCCCGAGGGGAAGTGGTCGATGAAGCGGCTCTTGTGCGTGCTTTACGCGAGGGTTGGATCGCAGGCGCGGCGCTGGATGTCTACGAGAACGAGCCGGGTCTGGCCCACGGCTTGACGGATCTTCCGAACGCGGTGCTCGTTCCCCATATCGGCAGTGCGAGTAAGGACACCCGGGATCGCATGGCCGTGTTAGCTGCGACCAACGCGCTTAGTCACCTGCTGGGAGAGCGGGCACCCCACTGTGTGAACCCGCGTGTGTACGAGACCGAAGCGTGGCGTAAACGGACTGGGCGCGCCCGCGCGTAGTGGCCGTTACGCGGGTAGGGGAGGGACGGCTTCGACGCGACGCTCGGGCCATTCTCGACGCCGCGCTTGCGGTGGTCGAGCCGGCCGCGCTGGTGGAGGAGGAACTTCGCGCTCGTCCACTGGATGTGGGAGTTGAAGATCGGGTTGTCCTCCTCGCTGTCGGCAAGGCCGCAATCGGTATGGCTAAGGGTGCCAAGCGCGTCCTCGGCAGTTGCATCGGGGATGGGGTCGTGCTCGTGCCAGCTTGCTCTGGAGGGGGTGCACCCGCGGGATTCGAACTCTATCGAGGTGGCCACCCGCTCCCCGACAGCGATGGAGTCGAAGGTGCGCACGCCATCGCCGACGCTGCCCGTAGGTCCGGTGAGACTGACCGCCTGTTGGTGCTCATCTCAGGTGGCGGATCCGCGCTACTCACTCTACCCGCCGGTGACGTGAGCCTCGCCGACGTCCGTGAGGTTACCCAGATGCTCCTCAACTCGGGCGCGCCCATAGGGGAGATGAATACGGTTCGCAAACACCTCGATATGCTCAAGGGTGGCGGGTTAGCCCGCTTTGCGATCCCGACACCCGTGCGCGCGCTCATTTTGTCCGATGTGGTCGGTGATCCCCTGGATGTGATAGCGTCGGGTCCGCTATCGCCCGACCCTACCACGTTCGGTGAAGCGATTGCCGTCCTGGAGAGGTGGGGTCTCTGGGAGAGCGTTCCCGAGCGGGTAAGCCGGCACCTCCTGCTCGGCCGTGAGGGTCGGTTGCCGGAGACGCCGAAGCCGGCCGACCTCCTGTTTTCCGGTGTGGAGACCAGGGTTGTGGGTAACGCCACGCGGGCCGTGGCGGGTGCGGCCGCTACCGCCCGGGAGCTGGGTTACCAGGTGCGCGTCCACTCCGTGGGGGTGACTGGTGAGGCGAGCGGGGTGGGGCGTGAGCTGGCGGGCCTCGGGATAGAGGTCCGTGAGCTCTCGAGCCCGCTGGCGATGCCCGTGGCGCTGCTGGCCGCCGGTGAGACTACGGTGGCTGTGCTCAGCGATGGCAAGGGGGGGAGGAATCAGGAAGTTGCGCTCGGCGCGGCGCTCGCCCTGAAGGGAGTGCCCGGGGTGCTCGTGATGGCGGCTGGGACCGACGGGGTGGACGGACCCAGTGACGCCGCGGGTGCGATGGCTACCGGATCCACGCTCGCCCGGGCGCGCGGGACCCGGCTGGACGCGGAAGAGAGCTTGCGGCGCAACGACGCCTATCCGTTCTTCGCTGCGCTTGACGACCTAGTGCATACCGGGCCGACGGGTACCAACGTGATGGATTTCATGCTGGTTCTGGTGGCTGCCTAAAGGCGAGCGCTCCCATCCCAAGACCTTTCACCCGCCTTCGAACAGACGTCGTACCTCAGGTTTCACCACCTTGCCCAACACGTTCGCGGGGAGGGCCTCCACCACCAGTACTTCGCGCGGGACCTTCCACGGGGACAGCCGCTCGCCGACCCAGGTCCTGAGCGATCCGGGATCCGGTGCTTGGCCCCGTGTGCCTACGACGGCCGCGCAGACGCGATCCCCCCATACTGGATCTGGCACTCCGACTACGGCGCAGTCCGAAACATCGGGGTGGCCACGCAAGACCTCTTCGATTTCGAGCGCGCTCACCTTCTCTCCGCCGGTCTTGAGGATATCCACGCTGCGGCGCCCCAGCACCCGGAAACCAGACGGAGTTTCCGCAACCTCATCGCCGGTGCGGAACCAGCCGCCCGAGGCGAATGTCGCGGCGGTCTCGTCGGGTTTGCGCCAGTACTCGCGAAAGAGAGCCGGTCCGCGCACCTGTAGTTCGCCGGGAACCCCGTGCGGGACCGTTGCTCCGTCCTCACCCACCACGCGCACCTCCATGCCGGGGAGAGCTGTGCCAACGTGACCGGGCACCCGTGTGCCCAAGAGCGGATTCGAGAGCGCCATCCCGATCTCGGTCATGCCATAGCGTTCAAGCAGACGATGGCCTGTGATCTTTTCCCAGCTCTCGAGCACTCTCACCGGCAGCGCAGCTGAGCCCGAGACGAACAGCCGGAGTCCCTCGGCACCGCGCCGCCATCGCTCACGCCGCGCTTCTTCGGCGCACTCGTATTCATTGAGGAGTTTGGTGTAGATCGTGGGTACGGCCATGAACACCGTGAGGCGGTCGGTGGCGAGGCGCTCCCAGACTTCCGCCGCGTCGAAGCGTGGGAGGATCGAGCAGCGCGCACCGGCCCCGATCGCGCACAGCACCACGTTGACGATTCCATGCACGTGGTGTAGGGGCAGTACCAGTAGCGCATGATCCTCGGCACTCCACCGCCAGGCCTCCAACAGAGCCCCGACCTGCGCGGAAAGGCTCGCGTGCGTGTGCACTACGCCCTTGGGTCGACCCGTGGTTCCAGAGGTGTAGAGCATGAGGGCTCCACGCTCCTGAGGTACTATCGGGAAGAGCCCTTCTGCCCCCGGATCGTACGCGGTGGCGAGGGGGACGAGTTCACTTGTGGAATGCACCGCGATGCCGAGGGCCGCGGCTGCAGGCACGATTCGGTCGATCATCTCCGAGTCCACCCAGATCGCTTCGGGATCGGCGTCCTCCAGCGCTCTGGCCAGCTCGATGTCGGGCGCGGCGACTGGTAGTGGCACGGCCATTCCGCCTGCCCGCCAGATCCCCAGGACGGTGGTGAGCCAGGTGAACCCCGGCGGGACCAGCACGGCGACCCGTGCTTCCTCCAGATCGGCTCTGTCGGCCAGAAGCGCGGTGGCAACTCCCGCTGCTGATGCGAGCAAATTACCGTAACAGTAGGTACCTTCTGGTGCCCGGAGCGCTTCTTCGTTGACGCGCGTGCGTGCTCGCTCGAAGAGGGGAAGGGGAGAGGACATACTCTAACGGTTCACTTCCGGAGGGATTCTGTCCAGCCAACATAACCGCTCTGCCGTGGCGCGCACGGCCTGCGAATCCCATCATGGAGCACTCGCGAGCGGAGCTCGCAGTCCGTCCTGGAGAACATATGGTCAACCCCGAGCATCCGGAGCACCTCTTGTCGGCTAACCTGGTGTTGGATCGGCGCGGTCTAGCGTTGAACGGGATCCAGAGGGCGGGCGGCGTCTGACCTTCCCTATGGAGACGAGGCGCCCGACCAGCCCTGCTGCCGAAGAGATCCTGGGAGGCTATTTCCCCGTCCTAGACCATGGCTGGGCCGCGCTGGTCGACTACATGGGGTCGGACGAGGACGTCGAGCGAGCCGCCCGGGTGAGCTACGGGCACGGCACTCGCAAGACCTCTCAGACCCGCGGGCTCGTCCGCTATTTGCGTAGGCATCACCACACCACACCGTCCGAGATGGTGGAGCTCAAATTCCATTGCGTGATGCCGATCTTTGTGGCGCGCCAGTGGATCCGGCACAGGACGGCATCGGTGAACGAGCTGTCGGCACGGTATAGCCTCATGCCGCTGCTCTTCTATCGGCCTGGGGCGGAGCAGTTTGCGCTCCAGAGCCAGTCCAACATGCAGGGGCGGGAAGGAGGTGTATCGGCTGCGGTCTATGAGGAGGCGGTACGCCGGTGGGAAGCGCTGCGTGCGGACGCGGGGGATGCCTACGCGTGGATGCTCGAAGAGGACGTTGCTCGCGAGCTGGCCCGGATCGACCTCCCGCTCTCCACGTATACTCAGTGGTATTGGAAGATAGATCTACACAACCTGCTCCACTTCCTTACCCTTCGCGTAGATCCGCGCGCCCAGTGGGAGATTAGGGAGTACGGGCGCGTGCTGGCTGCCATGGTGAAGCGGGTCGCGCCGCTCTCCTACGAGGCTTGGGTGGATTACGATTTGAGCGCACGCTCCTTCACTCGCGCGGAGCGGGACGCGCTCACGAGATTGGTGAGGGTGGATGGAGGGCTGTTGCGCGCGGTGGACGGTGCGACTCTATCCAAGCAGGAGCTCGGTGACCTCGGTCTGTCCGCGCGGGAGATCGCGGAGTTGGTCGAGAAGCTCACTTCTCCGGAGTGGCCCGATTTCGAGCTCGACCTCGCGTGCATGCGCTCCGCGGAGGATGTCGGGAAGGAGATGGAGGAGGCCGTGCCGGGGACTAACTTCGAGTAAGGGAGGGCGGCATTACCTGACCCACACCGTCTTCGCGTTCACGAATTCACGGATCCCAAGGTCGGACAGTTCGCGACCGTAGCCGCTCTCCTTGATGCCACCGAAGGGAAGGCGTGGGTCGGATTTCACCAGAGCGTTCACGAAGCAAGACCCGGCCTCCAGGCGGTCGCGGGCGATCCGCTCCCCCCGTTCGTTGTCACGCGTAAAGATCGCTGCGCCCAGGCCGAACGAAGTATCGTTTGCTACCTTGATGGCAGCCTCCTCGTCCCGCACGCGAATAACGGCCGCAACCGGCCCGAACAGCTCCTCTCCATATGCGGGCATCCCGGGTGAGACATCCACTAGCACTGTGGGTGGGTACCAGGCTCCATCTCTTTCAGGGATCTCGCCGCCCAGGACGCAGCGCGCACCCGCCTCCACCGTCCGCCGTACCTGGTCGTGCAGTGCGTCGCGCAAGTCCGTACGAGCCAGGGGACCCACCTCAGTGTCGTCCCTCATGGGGTCGCCCATCTTGGCCCGGTTCATGCGCTCAACGAAGCGCTCGACGAACGCGTCGTGTACGGCATCCACCACCACGAAACGTTTGGCTGCGATGCAGCTCTGCCCGGAGTTTATGAGACGACTCTTCGCGCACGTCTCTGTGGCGATTCCAAGGTCTGCGTCCGCGAGCACCAAGCAGGGATCACTCCCTCCCAGCTCGAGCACGGTTTTTTTCGCGAGCGCCCCCGCCTTTTCCGCTATCGCTTTTCCTGCAGCTACGCTGCCGGTCACAGTGATTGCGCGCACCCGCTCATCGCCGATGATCCCGGACACTTGCGAATTGTCCACCAAGAGGGTACGGAATAGATCGTGGGGGAAATTCGCTTCTCTGAATATTTCTTCGATTGCCAGCGCACACCCCGGAACGTTGGAGGCGTGTTTGAGGACACCAGCGTTCCCCGCCATGAGGTTCGGAGTGGCGAAGCGGAAGACCTGCCAGAAAGGAAAATTCCAGGGCATGACTGCCAGCACGATCCCTAGTGGACGGTAGGTCCAGTAGCTCCGGGCCGCCTCGGTGTTCGCCGTCTCTGGAGCCAGCATTCGCTCTGCGTGGTCAGCGTAGTATTCGCAACTGATCGCACACTTTTCCACTTCGGAGCGGGCCTCAGCGATGGGCTTGCCCATTTCCAACGTCATCAGTTGGGCGAATTCCCCAGCCCGGCCCCTCAGCACGCCCGCAGCCGCGCGCATCCGTTCGGCACGATATGGAAAGTCTGTCTCACGCCACTCATCGTGGGATTCGGCGACCCGCTCCAAGATGTTCAGCGCTGACAGCTCGCTCATCTTCGGATACTGTCGGATCAGGATACCCGTAGCCGGGTTGATTACCTGCAGCATGGCCGGGCAAGATAGGGTACGGTGGCGGGTCCGTCACCAGCGAGTATGGTCTCCATGGTGCTTCCCTCGCCCTGACAGGGAACGTCGTAGTTCTCGGCTGGATTGTGGAGCGCGGTTTGCCTCAGGTGCAGCGAGCGGTATGCCTACGGGCCTACGAGCTGAACGGTTTTCTACCCTGGCGGCGGTGTCCACTCCATGTTCGTGTAGGTCTTGATGCTGTGCTGGCTTCTCTCCGTGTTCACTCCACTATGGTCAAACGGCCGGAAACGAGCAGATCATAGTGTGCGCGCTGAGCCCGGGTCAGCTCCACCGGCAGGCCCACGACCACCGCCCGGGTCGCAGAGCCCTGGCCTTCGGGGAGGTGAAGCACCAGCCGGTCTAGCGGCGCGGGCTCGACGTACGGCTCAGCGACACCCGTGCGGTCTACCATCATGGTTCGGCCGGGAGCCGCGAGCAGGGCTAGCCTCCGCCCGTATTCTGTCCAGGCAGGCAGCGGGTCCACCCCCTTCGCCAACGAGGGAACCAGGATCTCTCGGTAATACCCCACCGCCTTCTCGTACGCCGGCTGGTCCGCCTGTTTGAGGTTGCGTAGGCACTCACGGTAGAACTCGCGGGGATCCCGTGCCCCCGTGTCGGCCAGTGCCTCCTCGAGCCTCAGGTCAGCTTCCGCTTGGAGATCGTCGCTCATGTGCCTTTCGTTTCGGGCCTTCTTACCACCCTGGTGTTCCTCCGCCTTTGGAATGATGCTCCTTCCACCTAGGAGCTACCCCGTGCCCTCGTCCTTAAGGGTCGCGCGTGATCACGACCCAGGGCTGGTGGTGAAGCCCCGCTACCAGGCTGTGCTGGGTGAGTAACGGGTATCAGCCCGCTGCCATGCTTTCCAGGAACTCCTGGTTCGTAGTCGCCCGGCCCATTCTCTGCAGCAGGAACTCGATCGACTCCGTCGTTGGCATGTCCGCAAGGAAATTCCTGAGCAGGTAGACCCGGTTTAGTTCCTGCTCTGAGAGGAGCAATTCCTCCTTCCGGGTACCCGAGCGGTTGATGTCGATGGCTGGGAAAATGCGTTTGTCCGAGATGTGGCGGTCTAGGATCAACTCCATGTTGCCGGTACCCTTGAACTCCTCGAATATCACTTCGTCCATTCGGCTGCCCGTTTCGATCAATGCTGTGGCGATGATGGTGAGCGAACCTCCCTCGTCGATGTTGCGGGCCGCCCCGAAAAAGCGCTTGGGTTTGTGCAGCGCGTTCGCGTCCACGCCGCCGGAGAGGATTTTCCCGGAGTGGGGGACGGTCACGTTGTAGGCGCGCGCGAGCCGCGTAATTGAATCGAGCAAGACCACCACGTCCCGGCCATGCTCCACCAGCCGCTTCGCCTTCTCCAACACCATTTCTGCGACCTGCGTGTGGCGCTCAGCTGGCTCGTCGAATGTAGACGAGATCACCTCGGCCGCCACGTGCTCTTCCATGTCGGTAACTTCTTCCGGCCGCTCGTCGATAAGAAGCACGATTAGGTGCACGTCGGAGTGGTTCTCTACGATCGCGTTGGCGATCTTCTGGATGATGATCGTTTTTCCGGCCTTGGGCGGGGAGACTATCAATCCTCTCTGACCCGTGCCGATAGGCGAAATAAGGTCGATGATCCTTACCGTCAGGTCGCCGTCCGAGTTTTCCAGGTGGAGGCGATGCTCGGGATACCGCGGACGCAGGTTATCGAACGCGATCCGATGCTTGGCTTTGTCCGGATCGTCCCCGTTGACGCTCTCCACCCTGAGGAGCGCGAGGTAGCGTTCGCCCTCTTTGGGCGGACGCACCCGGCCGAGGATGGTGTCACCGGTGCGCAGGTCGAAGCGCTTGATCTGAGAGGGGCTGACATAGATATCGTCGGGGCTATAGAGGTAGTTCCAATCCTGTGACCGAAGGAATCCGTAGCCCTCAGGTAGGATCTCTAGGACCCCGAGACCACGCAGCACTACGTCGGAGTCGAGCAGATCCTGTTCTATGCGGAAGATGAGTTCCTGCTTGCGGAGACCTGAACAGTTGGAAAGCTTCAGTTCTTCCGCCATGTCCTGCAGGTCGCCCACGCTCTTGCTCTTCAACTCGGTGATGTCCACGTACGCTCCGTAGCGGGATCTCTTTTCAAAAGGGAGGGTCGGCCTTGGGAAAGGCCGGGAACGGTGTACGAATCAGGAACTGGTCAACGGGGAATTGAGAGAGCCGAAGTGATATGGCGGGAGACCCCGGCCAGTTTGGCCAGGCGTGGATAATCGACCGACCTGCTGAGGAACTGGTCACATCATAATGAGCACGTTATCCGCAGGCAAGGCCGATACCAGCGCATTCCTGAACATCGTGGGCGAGTATCAGGTAAGGTTGTAGGGGCTGGTACCAGTGGTGTGAGCACGACTACTGTCAAGACTTTGCGGCACATACTTAGAGGTCTGCGCAGTGTTCGTGTCGTGGGATGGCCGAGCGTACGTATATGGGAACAACGATGGGGCCGAGATGGTGCTGATGCGCCCGGCCTGAGTCCCAGGGCGCCCTGGGGGCCGCTGTGCTTCTCGTCAGCCGCCTGTATTCTTTCCAGCGGTGCTGCTGGATCCGAGCTGCCGCCCCGTGCCCTGGTTTGACATGTTGTTTTTTCCCTCATCTTCGTTGCTGTCCCTGTGTCACTCTAGTTGGAATTTGCCGAATTGGCTGGAGAGCGGGAAACGTGCTTGGTTAGGGCCATATCGGGCTGGTGGGATGGCGAAAAAACTTGACATACGCGCCTCGCTGAGAAACATTAGTTTTCATCAAAAATTGTCAATTTTCTGGCTGGCAAGGGGAGCCTAATGGCGCGTCACAACCGGAATGGGTCCGGAGCCGATCAGTGCGGCTTCGCGTACCAGGTGAGCTACCAGCCCGATTGGCTGAGACACGTGAAAGTGACCCGCGTACTCCAGACCGGGCGGCAGTCGACTAAGGCCCTGTTCAGGAACCCAGCGGGCCGTCGAGAGTCCACTCCCGGTGAGCGGGTCCGAACCCGCATCGTTTCGCCGGACCAGGGGCTCGACTTCGAGGTGGCCGTGACGGACATGAAGGGTGCTGTTTCGAGCGTGCGCGTGGCTTGCATGGTGGAAAACGATAAGGGAGAGAAGGAGGAGGTGGAGTTCACGCTGGAGAGCGAACTGCGGTCACCGGTAGGCTGAGGTTTGTGGTTGGGGCGGGGCAAGCAGGACAACCCACCACCTCGCATCTGAGCTCCCGCTGCGGCGCCCCTCCCGGTCCTACCTGCTCCCTCTTCTGGTTGAGTTTTTGCGTGGGCGACTCTGCGGTCCTTCGCTTGGAATAACGGGCGGGTCTATCTTGTCCTCTATGGCACCCATCCAGCACGACGTGGAGGATTCTGAATTAGAGCTTCGTGGTTTCTCGGCTCCAGTGCGTTCGGTGGGGCACTGGGTGATTGCGGGGGTGGGCTCGGTGGGAAAGGGGGGTCACCTCGCGGCGCGGGCTGTCGGGACTCTGAGGCAGGTGGACATCTGGGGACCCCGCCTGGTGCCGCTGTTCGTGACGATCGGTGTGGCATCGATCCCGATTGGCCTTTTCATCCTGACGTTCACCGGAATGGTCCTGGCGATCCAGGCCTCCTACACGTTAACCGGCACGGTTCCCAATTATTTCGTGGGTGCGCTTGTCGGGAAGACGGTTATCCTCGAGCTTGGGCCTGCCCTCACAGCTCTAGCGCTTGCGGGTCGGGTGGGGGCGAGCATCGCCTCCGAGCTGGGTACTATGCGGGTTACCGAGCAGATCGATGCCCTGGAGTCGTTGGCGTACGATCCCGTGGCCTACCTTGTCGTGCCGCGCGTGCTAGCCGGCATGTTCATGTTCCCAGTTGTTACGGTATTCTCTGTGGTCGTCGGTATCGTAGCAGGTTGGCTCACATCGCTGGCCATGCTTGACGTTACGACACCGGAGTTTGTTAAGGGGATCAGGTTCTTCTTCGACACCTACGATGTGCAGTTCGCGCTCATCAAGGCATGGAGCTTCGGTTTGGTCGTGACTGGAGTGGGCTGCTTCTATGGCCTTCAGACGTCAGGTGGCGCAGAGGGTGTGGGGCATGCCACAACCCGCGCCGTCGTTGTGGGGAGCATGATTATCCTGGTCTTGGACGCATTCTGGGCAGCGGTGCTGCTGTGAGGGTGTCTAGTTGAGCATCGAGATCAAAGACATCCACAAGTCCTTTGGGGAGGATCACGTCCTCCAGGGCTTCTCGCTCTACGTTCGAGAGGGTGAGACCATTTCCATCATCGGTCCCTCCGGGGCAGGAAAATCGGTCACCCTCAAGACCATCATTGGGCTGATCACGCCCGATTCGGGTGAAGTGTGGGTGGACGGAAAGAACGTACACACCCTCCTCCGTCCAGAGCTGTATGAGCTCCGGCGACAGGTGGGATACGTCTTCCAGTTCGCCGCGCTTTTCGACTCCATGTCCGTCGGCGAGAACGTTGCGATGGGACTTCGACGCATCAAGGGTATGACTGAGGGAGACATTCAGAAGCGGGTATCCTACTGCCTGCACATCGTTGACCTGGAGGGCGCCGAAGAGCGCCGCCCCGCTGAGCTTTCCGGTGGCATGCGCAAGCGGGCTGGCCTGGCACGTGCGATCGCTACCCAACCTAAGTACCTGCTCTATGATGAGCCTACCACCGGTCTCGACCCGGTGACGACGACGACGATTGACGGTCTCATCAGCCGCATGTCGGATGAACTCGGCGTCACCGGCATCGTAGTGACCCACGACATGGTTAGCGCCTATGAGATCTCCGACCGGATCGCGATGCTACACGAGGGGTCTATCAGGTTCGTGGGTACGCCTGACGATGTTCGCGGCACGGACGACCCGGTAGTGAGGGGGTTTGTGGAAGGTCGTCCCGAGCTGTCCCGGAGCGTCCAGGTATGACGAGAGCAACCGAATCCTCACTGGAGAGGCTGCCATGACCCAGGGAAGGGAACTGGTGGTGGGGTCTACGATAATCGTTGCCATCCTGGTCATTGCGGTGGGGACTCTCTGGCTCCAAGGCACGAACTGGGGGCGAAAGGCGACGTACGTGGAGGTGTTAGTTCTCGATGTGGGCCAGCTCACCACCGGCAATCCGGTCAGGCTTCGGGGCGTATCCATCGGAAGTGTTGCGAGCATCACCGTCGACCCGGGGGGAGATGTGGTGCGGCTTGGGCTGGAGGTAGAGGGAGCCTTCGACCTCGGAGACCCAGTTAGTGCTGGAGTGATCATCGCGCCGCAGTCGTTGTTCGGGGACTGGCAGGCCGAGATTGTCAGGCGCGCGCGTTTCCCCCAGTTCGACTACTTCGATGTACCAGCCGTTGATCAGAACCGCGACACGCTGGTGATCGGCGGTTATGCCATCCCTGACATTTCCCGTCTGACCGCTGCTGCCGACGAAATCTCCCAGAATTTGAGCGTGTTGACCGACCGTTTCGATCGCGCGTTCAACGAGCAGACCGTCGACCAGCTTCTGACCGTGATTGCCAACCTCGAAGTGGTGAGTTCAGAGATACGAAACCTGATCACCCAACAGGCATCGACCTTCGAGGATGTGAGTGCAGATGTCGCGCGTGCGGCCGACGAGATCAGCCAGGCATCGGCCCAGGCCAACACCACGTTCCGGGAGGTCGACGCGATGCTCGATCGCGGAGATGTGGATTCCATCCTGGTAAGTGTACGAAGCACTGCCGCCAACATTGACCGTGTCACGGCTCAGGTGAATCGGTCGATTGGGGGCCTAGACCAGACCGTGGCCAGGGCGGATTCGGCCTTCGGTAGCGTTCAACGCCTCACCTCCCGGGTGGAATCAGGGCAGGGGGCTCTGGGGCGGCTGCTGTTGGACTCCACGCTCGCGGTGCGTGCCGAGAATGCCATGGCACAACTCGACTCGCTTCTGACCGATATCAAGGCCAATCCACGGCGCTACGTGCGCTTATCGATCTTCTGACCGTTGACCCCCCCCACCTAGCGGGATTCATTTCCCCTCCGACGACGAGGTCGCATGAGCGCGCAACACGTGGTCCGGCAAGAGAGGAGCGCGGGTGGAGTCGTGGTCAGAGCTCGGGGAGGTGTTCACCACGTTCTGTTGATCCGCGATCCCTACCAAAACTGGGGGCTACCCAAAGGGCACCTAGAGGAAGGCGAGGACGCGCCTACCGCAGCGATCCGGGAGGTACGGGAGGAGACGGGTCTGAATGGTCTCGAGCTGGGGCCGGAGGTGGGCTCCATCGATTGGTACTTCCGCCGGAAGGAAATCCTGGTCCACAAGTTCTGCTCATTCTTCCTCATGCACTCGGCTGGGGGCGACCCGATCCCGCAGGTTGCCGAAGGGATCACCGAGTGCGGGTGGTTCCCAATTGAGGAAGCGATGAGCCGCGTCATCTATCAGAACGCGCGGGCGATGATCCAGGCTGCGCGTCAGCACATAGCAGCGGACATACCGGGCTGACACCGGCCATCTATGAGCCTGGCCGGGTACCACCTCTCGGGCTTGGGGAGTGGGGCTGGCCTGGTTAAATTTTTTGTTCTGCCCGGGGCACTCCGTTCCCGAACCAAAACCAAAGTCTCACGGATCAGGCTGTCTGATGCAGGACGACATTAAGGACATCACGATCATCGGGGGCGGCCCCACGGGGTTGTTCGGTGCTTTCTACGCAGGCGTGCGTCAGGCGACTTGCCGGATCATCGACTCGTTACCTGAGCTGGGCGGCCAGCTTACCGCTCTATATCCCGAAAAGGACATCTTCGACGTCGGAGGATTCTCCAAAATCCTGGCCAAAGATCTGGCACAAAACCTGATCGAGCAGGGCACCCAGTTCGGTTGCGATGTTGTGCTTGATGAAGAAGTAAGTGAGGTCGAGCGTGAAGGAGACCTGTTCAGGTTGGTTGGTCGGTCCCGTAGCTATCTTACCAAGACGATCGTGATTGCGGGGGGCAAGGGTGCCTTCGAACCCAAACACCTCAAGGTACCCGGCTATCACGAGCTGCTCCACAAGGGTGTCCACTACTTCGTCAAGGACCCGGATAGCTACCAGGACAAGCGGGTGATCATCGTGGGTGGCGGGGACTCCGCTTTGGATTGGGCCTTGATCCTAAAGGACAAGTGCTCAGAACTGGCCCTGGTCCACAGGCGCGAAACTTTTCGGGCTCACGAGTCGTCGGTGGTTGCGTTGGAGGAAGCACTCGCCTCGGGTTGCATCTCGCTGCACACCTTCCACGAAGTGCGTGCCATCCACGGCAACGGGACGGTTGACGGGATCACCATCTACGACAATCGAACCGACGTAGACACGCGCGTAGAGGTGGACGCGGTTCTCTGCTTCCTCGGTTTCAAGCCTGATCTGGGACCGATCAAGAGATGGGGGCTCACGGTCAACAAGAACAGGATCGAGGTGAACCAGCTCATGGAGACGAACGTTGCGGGCATCTACGCGGCGGGGGACATCGTCGAGTACGAAGGAAAGATCGATCTGATCGTGACCGGCTTCTCGGAAGTGACGATCGCTGTGAACAACGCAGTTCACAGCATGAATCCGAGTGCACGGGTGAATCCCGGTCATTCCACTAACCTGCCGATATTCAAGGATAAGTGACGGGTGACGTGGCCGGCTAATGGGTAAACAAATAAAGGAGCGGTTGGTGATCATCGGTTCTGGGCCGGCCGCCTGGACGGCCGCCATCTATGCGGCCCGAGCCAAGCTGACTCCCCTCGTCTTCGAGGGAGCAGGCAGCCGCACCATGATCCCTGGCGGGCAGCTCA
Source organism: Gemmatimonadales bacterium UBA2988 (assembly GCA_002346665.1). Lineage (GTDB taxonomy): Bacteria > Gemmatimonadota > Gemmatimonadetes > Longimicrobiales > Gaopeijiaceae > UBA2988. Next base: position 50,804 of record DEAG01000002.1, on the reverse strand, counting down.
TGTTCACAAGTGACGTCGAGAACTATCCCGGTTTCGCGGAAGCAATTTCCGGTCAGGAGATGATGATGGAATTCCGGAAACAGGCTGAGCGTTTCGGCACTCGCATCATCACTGACGACATTGTGAAGGTGGATTTCCGGGCCTACCCTCGGCGTGTTTTCAGGAGGGACGGCGGGGATACTGAGGCGGACACTGTGATCATCGCCACTGGTGCCAACGCGCGGTGGCTGAACGTCTCTGGTGAGGAACGGCTCGCGCGTTCCGGCGGAGGAGTGTCGGCGTGCGCGGTGTGCGATGGTGCCCTGCCTTTCTACCGAGACCGAGTGCTCGCGGTTGTGGGTGGTGGGGACACAGCGATGGAGGAGGCGCTCTATCTCACTAGCTTCGCCTCGGAGGTGGTGATCATCCACCGTCGTGATGAGCTGCGCGCAAGTCACATCATGCAGGATCGGGCCCGCGCGAACCCGAAGATCCGATTCCTCTGGAACACTGTCATTGAGGAGGTGCTGGGCGACGAGGAGATCACAGGTCTCCGCCTACGGGACCGAGTCACGGGCGATGACAGAGAACTGGAAGTGGGTGGTCTGTTTGTAGCGATCGGCCACGATCCCAACACGCAATTCCTCGGGGGAGAGGTCGAGCTTGGGACCGACGGTTACGTGAAGACGGCGGTGCCGTGGAGGACCCAGACGTCGGTTGAGGGTGTGTACGCAGCGGGGGACGTGATGGACTCGTTCTATCGCCAGGCTGTCACCGCTGCAGGTACCGGGTGCATGGCTGCGCTTGAGGCCGAGCGCTGGCTGGCTCACGGTGGCATGGACCTTCAGGTGGCGGCCAAACAGCAAGAAGTGGTCTAGCAGGTCACCGGAACGCAGCGGCGGCACTTATTCCCGGTGGTCGCTTCAGTCGTCGAGCGAACGTCCTCCGTCGACTACTAGTACCTCTCCAGTGATAAACGGAGAGGCTGCCAGAAATAGCACAGCGCGGAGGACATCCTCCGGGGATCCAAGGTGTCCAAGCGGGGTGCGGCGTCGTGCCCGTTCGCTATCGGCGGCATCCGAATTCTCTGGCATGAGTACCGCACCCGGGGCGACCGCATTTACCCGGACATCGGGTGCCAGTACTCGGGCGAGTATCTTCGTGAGGTGTAGGAGGGCGGCCTTGGATACCGCGTGGTGGGGACGGTGGGTCCAGGGCTTGAACGCACCAAGGTCGAGAATGTTTACTACCGCTCCCTGATTCTCCTTGAGGAGTGCCGCACTCTCCCGAACGAGCAGGAAAGGGCCGCGTAGGTTCACGTCCATCACCCGGTCCCAGGCGTCGGCGTTTACATCTAGCAGATCCGCGTGCTCAAAGGACGACGCGTTGTTAACGAGCAGATCGAGACGGCCGCAGCGTTCCTGCACAGTTGCGGCGATCGCCTCGACTCTTGCCGGATCCCCCATGTCCCCTTCCACCAGCACCCCCAGGCGCCCCATCTCGCCTATGCGACACACCACTTCCTGCGCTGCCTTAGACGAGCTGTAATAGTGTACAGCGACGTCATAACCTGCTTCTGCGAGCCCCAGTGAAAGCGCCCGCCCGACGCGAACAGCGCCACCTGTCACGAGCGCGACTTTGCGGTCAGGGGAAGTCATGTTCGGAAATTGCAGCACAGCTCCATGTCTGGAAAGCTTGGGCGGCAGGATCCGCAGTCGGATTACGGGGTGGAAGTCAAGCCACGACCCCGACTCCCTCAGTATCCTAAGCCAAGGCAATCGGAGATGACAACATGCCCGACCTTAGCAGCAAAGCGGCCATCGTCACCGGCAGTACCCATGGCATCGGCCTCGCTGTTGCCCGTCGCCTGGTGGCCTCCGGTGCTGACGTACTGGTCACCTCCCGCACCGCTAAGAAGGTGATGGCGATAGCCGAACAACTCTCAGACGAAGGACCCGGGCGAGCGGTTGGCATCGCCTGTGACGTACGCGACCCCGACGAGTGCGCATCGCTCGTGGCCGGCGCGGTTGAGGCCTTGGGAAGGCTGAACATTCTCGTGAACAACGCCGGGGTCGGGCACATGAAGCCTGTGCAGGAGATGTCGCTCGAGGAATGGCGCGACCAGATCGAAACCAACCTCGGGGGAGTGTTCTACTGCTCACGCGCGGCGATTCCTCATCTGAGCGCGAGCGGCGATGGATGGATCATCAACGTCGGGTCTCTCGCCAGCCGCAATACCTTCGCCGGTGGTGCCGGTTACAACGCTAGCAAGTTTGGCCTGCTTGGGATGAGCGAAGCGATGATGCTGGACCTGCGCTTCGACGGGGTCCGGGTTAGCACTGTCATGCCCGGGAGCGTCCAGACGGACTTTGGTGGGCTCGGAGCAACCAAGAAGGCATGGGCGCTCCAGGCCGACGACGTGGCGATGGTGGTGATGCAGCTACTGGAGTTCCCGGAACGTGCGCTGGTGAGCCGGGTGGAGATGCGTCCGACCCGCCCGGAGAAAAAGCAGCGTTGATTCTCTCTTCAGAGGATCGGGTGGGCAGCGTTCAGCCGTGGCGGCGCTTGTTCCACGCTGGCAACGGTCTCGTAGTTGCCTTCTCCCCGCCGGTGTTTGGCCTCGAAAAGAGGGGGTTGCTCCTCATCTTGGGCAGCCTGCTGGTGGCTCTCCTCGGCTTCGACTTTGCCCGCCTTCGTGTACCTCGGATCAACACCCTCTTCTTCGAGCTGTTTCCATCGCTCGTGTCACCGCGAGAGGCCAAGCGGGTCGCCTCATCAACGTGGTACGTCTGCGGCGTGATCCTCACCTATGCGCTCTTTCCCGCTCACATCGCTGTTCCTGCGATCGTCGTGCTGGCGCTGGCCGATCCCATGGCGAGCATAGTGGGTCGGCTCTGGGGCGTCCGGAGGGTGGGCAACGGGACAGCCTTGGGAAGTCTAGCGTTTTTTTCCGTCGCGTTCTTAGTTCTGAGTGCGTTCTTCGGTCCCGCCTCTGCTGTGGTGCCAGCGCTCGTCGCTACTGGCGTCGAGGTGGTGCCGTGGCGGCTGGACGACAACCTTACCGTGGTGGTCGGAGGGGCGACCGCGCTCTGGATGATGGGGATGTGAGCCGACCTCCCTTTTCCGATCCCTGTTTGATCTGCAAGTTCTCCCAGTTCGTCGTCGAGTCATTCTAAGCCCGGAGGCCTCTGTGGCCGTTGACTACAGGATCGAGAAGGATTCCCTCGGGGACGTGCGCGTCCCGCGGGGCGCCATGTACGGAGCCCAGACGCAGCGGGCATTCGATAATTTTCCTATCAGTGGCCAACGTTTCAGCCGGCGTTTCATCCAAGCCGTCGGTCTGATCAAGGCCGCTGCCGCTCAGGCCAATAAGGAGCTGGGTCACCTAAGCGCACGGGCGGGTAACGCGATCGCGCGGGCCGCTCGTGAGGTGGCGGAGGGGAAATGGGATGATCAATTCGTGGTCGACGTCTACCAGACAGGGTCTGGCACCTCGACCAACATGAACGCTAACGAGGTGATTGCCCGCCGCAGTAATGAGATTCTCAAAGCCAGCTCAGTCCACCCGAACGACCAGGTCAATTTCGGGCAATCGTCTAACGACGTGATCCCTACGGCGATGCATGTGTCGGGTCGGGTCGCCATCGAGGAGGAGTTGATTCCGGCGCTCCGTGCACTGGAGAAGGCATTTCGTAAGAAGGCGCGTGCTTTTGATAGAGTTTTGAAGTCGGGCCGCACCCATCTTATGGATGCTACTCCGGTGAGGTTGGGTCAGGAGTTTGCCGGGTATGCGACCCAGGTGGCTCGTTCGGTCTCGCGGCTGCGTCACGCTTCGGATGAGTTGGCCGAGCTGGCTCTCGGGGGGACAGCTGTGGGCACCGGAATCAACACAGACCCGAGGTTCGCAACCAAGGCGATCGCGAAGATCACCAAGGCCACGGGCATCAAGTTCCGCGAAGCAGAGGACCATTTCGAGGCGCAGGGGTCCAAGGACGCATTCGTCAGCGCATCGGGGGCTCTCAACGTTTGTGCAGTGGCGCTGATGAAGATCGCAGATGACATTCGCTGGATGGCGAGTGGTCCTACTTCGGGAATCGGAGAGATCCTCTTGCCGGCCGTTCAGCCCGGCAGCTCGATCATGCCGGGCAAGGTTAACCCCGTGATGGCGGAGGCGCTGATTATGGCTTGCGCTCGTACGATGGGGAATCACGTGACGGTCACGATCGGCGGCAGCCGCGGCAACTTCGAGCTCAACGTTATGATGCCAGTAATGGCTGAGGCATTTCTCGAATCTGTCAAGCTGCTTGCCGGAGCGTCCCGCACGTTTACGACCCGCTGCGTCGAGGGAATCGAACCCGACCGCGCGCGTGCGCAGGAATTGCTCGAGAGGAATCCCTCCATCGCCACGGCCCTCAACCCTTATATCGGCTACGACCGGGCTACCGAAATTGCCAAACAGTCAGCCAAACAGGGACGGTCGGTGCGGGAGGTCGTGCAGGAACGCGGGCTGATGAAGGGCGCGGAGCTGAACCGGGCTCTCGACGTTCGGACGATGACAGAGCCGGGGCTACCCGACTAGGTACTGGTTCAGTGAACGATTCGGGCGTCGTTAGGACTGCCTCCGACGACGCCCAGGTTTCCTCAAGAGCGCGGCTCATGTAAGAGAGTCGTGCAACCCTCTCTCGGCGGAAGGGGTTGAATGCTCCTGAGGCTAATCTCGTGAATCGCCGCTGTCTGTGGAGGTGTGGACGCGCCGAAGGCCCGTGTTGGACAGTGACTCTCCTCCCTTCTATATTCCGGCCGCGTGCTTGGAGGGCCCATTTATTGAGCCAATGCAAGCGAAGCCGGGACTGACTCCCGAGGTCGACGTCACGCCTCTGCGAGGAGGAAGGCGAAACCCGAGGGGGGGTCACCAAGAATGTACCCGGGCTTCAATAAACCCCCTCCCAGCGGGCTTTGGGGTCGGCGTCACATCAGTGGCGTCGGCCCCTTTTTGTCAGGCTTCATGCTGGTGTGAAAGCCAACGATGGAGCATCGGTGATGGAAACGATGTTCCCCTCTGCGGGTACCGCTGAGTTGGATGGACCGGCCCCAGGGCCCGCGGTGCCGCGAGGATACATCGGTCATACGAGACTAGACATGATGCTGCCGGAGGCAACCCGGTGGCTGAGGTTAGGGTCACGCGAAGACTCCATTTTCAGTGCAGCCTATAGTCTCTTCCAGCGGGACTGATCCGACGATCGCAATGCTCATGTCTTCCAAGACTGCTCGCACGATAACTGGCACGGACACAACTACGAACTCGAGGTGACGGTAGCCGGAGCGGTCGATACGGAGACGGGGTTCGTGATGGACCTCAAGGCCTTGGGGGGGCTCGTCCGGCAGCATGTTGTGAACGACGTGGACCACTGCAACTTGAACCTGAATGTGCCCTGGGTGGAGGGTATGCCGCCCTTGACCGAGAACGTGGTGTTCGCGGTCTGGAACCGGCTCGTCGACGTTCTTCCGGCGGGGGCCAGATTGGAGCGGGTGCTGCTCCAGGAAACGCCCAGCAATTTCGTTGAGTACACTGGCGATTAGGGCAGAGGGAGACGAAGTGGCCAAGAAGGGGACCGAGATATCGGCGACGAGAGGAGATCTATCGGCTATTCCGTTTCCGGCCCTGGTGACGGAAATGATCCGCCGTTTGGGTGACGATCCCGATCGCGAAGGGATGCTCAAAACGCCCGAGCGAGTCGAGGAGTCTCTCCGCTTCCTCACGCAGGGTTACGCACTCACGGGGCGGGAGGTCATAGGAGACGCGCTCTTCAACGAGTCTCACGGAAACATGGTGCTCGTGAAAGACATTGAGATGTACTCGATGTGCGAGCATCATCTTCTACCTTTTTTCGGCAAGGTGCACGTCGCTTACATCCCTGAAGGGCAGATCATGGGGCTCTCGAAGATCGCCCGTTTGGTGGACGTGTACGCACGCCGTTTCCAGGTGCAGGAGCGTCTCACGGACCAGATTGCGGAGTCGCTCTGGGATGCCATCCGCCCACAGGGGGTGGCTGTGGTGATCGAAGCGTACCACTTGTGCATGATGATGCGCGGTGTGCAGAAGCAGAACTCGAAGACGGTAACGTCTGCTATGCGCGGTATTTTTCTGGAGGATCACCGCACCCGCGACGAGTTCCTCCGCCTTACTACCTCCGTACACGAGCCGCTGTGACAGGCGCCTCGCTGGCAGGCCAAACCGTGCTTGTCACGGGTGCCAGCAGGGGAATCGGCGCGGCGGTGGCGTTGCGCTTGGCCGGAGTGGGCGCGCGGGTCCAGTTGCTGGCCCGGAGCGCCGACGTTCTCGTGGAAATGGCTCGCGAGCTGGGCGGGAGTGCTTGGCCGGCCGACCTTGAAGACGAGGGCGACCTGTGGGAGGTGCTCAAGGATCTCACCGTTGCGCTGGGGGGTCCCCCCGATTTGGTCGTGAACGCAGCCGGCACGTTCGAAATGGCGACCATGGACGACACCTCGATCGAGCTATTCGATCGTGCTCTAGGGACGAACCTCAGGGGGCCTTTTCTTGTGATTCGTGCCCTTCTCCCGGCTATGCTCAAGCGTGGGAGTGGGAGTATTGTTACGGTAGGTTCGGTCGCGGGACACCAGCCGTTTCCCGGCAACGCCTCCTATTCAGCGTCCAAATTCGGTGTCCGCGGGATGCACGAAGTGTTGTCCGAGGAGCTACGGGGAACCGGGGTGCGTGCTACGCTGGTGGAGCCGGGTGCTACCGACACGTCGATCTGGGATGCGTACGGGCCGGACGAGCGTGCTGACCTCCCGAGCAGGGCCGCAATGCTTTCGGTTGACGACGTGACCGAGGCCGTGCTGTTCGCGGCAACGCGCCCCGCAGGGGTTAGGATCCCACTGCTCCGTATTGAGAAGGGCTGAGGGTCCGGACCCGACACGGTGCATTTCCTCCTCACCGATCGGCTCATTTGTCCGCGCTGCGGACCAGACTTCGGACTGATTCTCTTGGCTAAGCGAATGGCTGATCGTCGCGTGCTCGACGGGGAATTGGGGTGCCCCAACTGCCGCGACCATTTTCCCATCAAGGGAGGATTCGCGGATCTGAGGCCTCCCCCGCGTGACCCGCTCACGGCCACACCGCTCTCAGCGGATCCGGGCGTCGAGGCGACTAATCGGTTGGCAGCTCTCCTAGGTGTTATAGAGAGTCCGGGAACTGTGGCTTTGCTTGGTTCCGTGGCTGTCCATGCCGCGGCGCTCGCAGACCGCCTACCGGAGATCGAGGTGGTTGCTGTAGACGCGGCTACCCATGCTGAGGTGGAAAGAGAGCGAGTGAGTCGCTTAGTGACGGGGGTGGAGCTGCCCTTTCATCCTTGGACCTTTCGCGCGTTAGCCATGGTCGGAGACGTGGTGGCTCCCGAGGAGGCGGTCCGTGTGGTCGGGCACGGTGGGCGCGTGGTGATGGAGGGACCGGGTCCGGACGCCACTGCCCAGTTCGAGCGTGCCGGGAGCCGTATCCTGCTCCAGGAGGACGGTTGGGTCGTGGCCCTCCGTGAAACGCGCTAAGGTCCTGCCGTTGCGCGCTTTCGAGCCTAGATCTTACGTTCGACTGAGACCCTTCATTCCCCCGCTCGGGGGCGAAGCGTCCGCCGCTCTGTAATCACCCCTCAGGGAGCGCGTATAGATGGCCTGGTGGAATAAACTCTTGGGTTCCGAGCGATCGGGCCGCGTGGATTACTACGACGAAGGCCTCACCCTTTTGGGAGAAAGCAAATTCCACGAGGCGCTGACCTCGCTGCGGCTCGCGCTCAAAGAGCAGCCAGGAGACCCTGTCATCTTGCAGCAGATCGCGATTGCGTACACCCGAATCGGGATGACCGAGGAGGCGGCGAAGACCTACCGCCACGTGCTCCACAAGGAGCCGTCCGCATCCGGCGCGCACTATGGGCTCGCTTTCCTGCTCCTACGTACAGGTGACCGCGAGGAAGCGATGGAGCACCTACATGCGTTTCTCGAGAATCCGCCACACGGTGAGGAGGCTAGTTCGCATATTACGCACGCCCGCTCAACCCTCACTCAGCTGGCCAGCGGAGAGGCTCCCGGTGAACTCCAACCTGAGAACGATGAGCTCTTCTGATTCGGTGGTGACGGTTGCCGCCGCGGCCCCTAAGCCGCTGGTTAAGCACGTAGCCCTGCGCTGGAGTGGAGAGGGTCTCTGTTTCGAGGGCGGTCCTGAGGGTGTTACTCCCTCGGTTGTGGATGGTGGCAGCAAGGCTGGCCCCTCGCCTATGGACCATCTGCTTCTGGCTTTTGCTGGCTGCATGGGGGCAGACGTGCTGGACATCCTCAACAAATCGCGTGTCCCGATCGGCCAGCTCGAGGTCGACGTGATGGGAACTCGTGCGCCCACGCCCCCCCGCCGGTTCGTTGCCATCGAGATGGTTTTCCGGCTGAACGGGGCCTCCGATAGCGATCGGCCCAAGGTCGAGCGGGCGCTGAATCTCTCCCGCAAGACCTACTGCAGCGTCCTCCACAGCCTTCGGCCTGACCTCGAGCTTAGCTTCGAGATCCGGATGGACTAAGCCGACCGGCCCCCCCAGCATCATGACGGCATACACATACGCCACACGGGAAGGGGAGCTGCCCAGCGGTACGCTGGTTAGTCTGTTTCTGGATGCCATTGACCGGCTAAGGGAGCGCCACGCTTTTCGTATCTTCACAGGCCCAGGGCCAGAGCTACGCGAAGTGTCCTATCGCGAATTGTTCGGTCACGTGAAGGATACGGTGGGTGCGTTCCGCCTGCTGGGGCTCGAACGGGGGGACCGCGCCGCTATCCTGTCAGAGAACCGATTCGAGTGGGCGCTCACTGACTACGCATGCTTGTTCGAGGGCGTCTGGAACGTGCCCATCCATTCCGTGCTCACAGCCGAACAGATCCGATACATAGTTCAGGACTCTGGGGTCCGTGTTCTGTTCGTCTCTTCTGCGGAGCAGGTCGCAAAGGCTAAGGTGGCTTGTGCGGCCTCTCCCCACAAAGTGCGGATTGTCGCGTTCGAGCCACTGTCACCTTTACCCGAGGGAGTGTTCTCATGGGACCACCTAGTCGCTGAGGGCCGCGTGCACATGCAAGGGGTGACTGACGAGGCGCTGCGCACGTCAGCTCTGCAGGCCACTCCCGACCAGGTGGCCACCATGCTCTATACGTCCGGCACGACTGGGAATCCTAAGGGTGTGGTGCTCACCCACCGCAATCTCTTCTCCAATGTCGAAGCGGCTTCCCTCGCGCTCCATGTTGAGTCCACCGACTCCGCCCTCTCTTTCCTGCCGCTGTCACACGTTTTCCAACGGATGGTGGATTACGTGTTCCTATCCCGTGGCTGCACGATTTCCTATCCCCACTCGAAGGACACGCTCGCAGTGGACCTCCGCACCGTGCGTCCCACCATAGTAGGGGCGGTGCCCCGCGTTTACGAGAAGGTGTATGGTGCAGCCGTTTCAGTGGGTGGTGCCAAGGGGAGACTGGTGCGATGGGCGCGGGAGGTTGGGCTGGCATGGGCTTCGGAACGGCTAGCCGGTCGCATCCCCACTCTCTCTCTGCGGGTGGCTCGCCGCATCGCGGACGCGTTGGTCTTCGCCAAGATCCGCGCTGCGGTGGGCGGACGCGTCCGCATATTCGCTAGCGGGAGTGCGCCCCTGGATCCAGAGATAGCCCGTTTCTTCTATGCGGCTAACATGCCCATTCTCGAGGGTTACGGGCTCACCGAAACCAGCCCCGTGCTCACTGTGAATACCCCGGACGAGATGCGCGTCGGGACCGTGGGCAGGCCGGTGGTGTGCACCCAGATCCGCATCGCAGACGACGGCGAGATTCTGGCGAAGGGTCCTCAGGTGATGAGGGGATATTTCAACCGACCGGAAGAGACCGCTGACGCGATCGACCCAGAAGGTTGGCTCCACACCGGTGACATCGGAGAATTGGACGCCGAGGGCTATCTCCGTATAACCGATCGCAAGAAGGATCTGATCAAGACCTCGGGAGGGAAGTACGTTGCGCCGCAGCCGATCGAGAACCGAACCAAACGCAATGCTTTTGTCGACCAGGCGATCATGGTGGGGGATCGGCGCAAGTTCGTCGCACTGCTGGTAGTTCCTGATTTTGGTGTTCTGGAGAGGTGGGCGAGGGAACAGGGCGTACCCATAGTGGACCGGGAGGTGTTGATCTCACACCCGGCGGTGCAGGAGAAGATGGCCGAAGAGGCGCTGAGTGGATTCGACGACCTTTCCCACACGGAGATTCCACGAAAGCTAGCGCTCCTGACCACACCCTTCTCCATCGAAGACGGGACGCTAACGCTCACCGACAAAGTGAAGCGCCGCGTTGTGCAGGATCGCTACGCGTCTCTCGTCGATCGATTCTACCAGGACGAAAACTCGAACCAGACCGTCTTCACACTATGAGGAACGGGTGACGGATACGCGGGTGGTGCTAATGACCGTACCGGATCTCCACACAGCTGAGGCTGTGGTAGGGAACTTGGTGGCGGCCCGGTTGACTGCGTGCGCGTCCATCTTGCCGGGAGTGACCTCGTTGTACTGGTGGGAAGGCGAAGTTCAGCGGTCGAGCGAGGTATTGGTGGTGATGAAGACGTCCACTGAATGCGTGGACACCCTGATCTCCCGTGCGGCAGAGCTGCATCCGTACGACGTGCCCGAGCTGCTGACTCTGCCTGTCGAGAACGGGCTCGCGGCATACCTGGCCTGGGTTGGCAGGGAGTGTTACGTGGCTGAGGAAGAGTGATGGGAAGGGGCCGCGAGCGCGGAGTTCAGGGCGAGCCCTTCGCGTCTGACGAAAACATCGCTCCGAAGGTCGGAACCGGGCCTCCCGCTGTGGAGGCCGCTCCTAACTCCCAGGACAAACGGCTTCGCCAGGCGCGCGATCTCACTGTACAGAGGCGATTTGACGAGGCGGTGGCCCTGTACAAGGAAGTCGCTCAAGACGATCCTCTCAACGTCAAGGCGCGCAATAATCTCGGGGTCCTGTACGACGAACTTGGACACCACGAGCTGGCGTTGGAGCAGTTCGAGGCGGCGCGGGCGCTCGACCCGAACGGTGTGGAGGTGCTCGTCAATCTGGGTTCGGCGCTCGGCTCGCTCCTGCGCTTCGACGATGCGGAGCGGGAGATCAGTCGTGCACAGATGCTTGCCCCCGAGGGGGTTGCTGTGCGCTGCTGCTTTGGCATTCTCTGCTTCCGTCGGGGTCTGTACGATCAAGCCGAGGCGGAGCTCCGTTGGGTGTGCGAACAGGATCCCGAGCACGGACATGCGCACTTCTACTTAGGCGAGACCCTCAATCGCCTCGGTCGCATGGACCAGGCCTTGGAAATACTTGAGCGGGCTGCACGGCTGCAACCGCACAATCACCGAGCGTTTTACACGATGGGCATCCTCTACGACCGCAAGAACCTTCGTGAGGAGGCCGTCGCCATGTATCGCAAGGCCTGGGACCTCCAACAATGATAATGTCAGTGCGGCAGGGCCAGCTCGACGAAGTGGAGACCCAAGCTCTGCTACGTCCGGTGCGCTCGGGATTCTCGCGACTCACCGGGGCCAGCCGAAGGGTGAAGGCTGGGGCGGGTAGCGAAGTGCACGCCTACCTCAACGGGATGGGTGATCTCCCAGTCGGGGGTGTGGTGGTGACCCCCGGGGGATATCCTCACCCCTCCTTCTGTAGCACCTGAGTCACGGGCTCACGGCATTCCGGGAGGCGAGACACGGTGCTTGGTGGCTTACTCAAACCCGTCCGCGAACGCGAGCAGCCACGGCTCGGTGCACGCTATTCCGGTGAACCTCACGCCGTAGTTGCATCCCGGCGGTGGCGTTCACCTTCATTGCCGGGTTCCGGGGACCCTCGCACGTCGCGGACCGGGTCAGGCGAGCGATCTGCTTATGGCCATTAGCCTGGACGGGGGAAGGATGTTCATACACTCTACTCTTTACCCGGCGGAGGCGTGAGGTACGGTGTGGTCATCGGTGCCTGCCCCCCCCGCTCTTCCCAACGCTATCTAAGCGGTTGTTTCCGGCCCTCCTTCTGGAGCTTCTGGTGAAGATCAGTCCCGTCCTACTCTTTGTGGTCCTGAACCTGCCGACGCCCCTCCTGGCCCAGGATCCACCTGTGGTCGAACCAGCCGATGCCTTTCTTGCGCCCGGGCTCGTGGCCGCGGAGCTGGCTCGGTCGCGGAGGTGCGTGCCGACGCTGGCACGGATGGACACACTCACTACCAGGATGGAGCCGTTTGCCCGTCAGGTCGATCGTATCGAGGCGCTTGGCAGAGCGGTGACACGCGAAGACTCCACCCAGGCAATCCCGTTCGACGTCGGTGATTCACTGGAGGAAGCCGTTCGTCAATGGTTTGCCGCGGACCAGACGTTGGCGCGCCAGTACGCCGAGAGCGGTGACCCGGCCATCGAGGCGCAACGCGCCGAGGGGCGGGGCCAGATTCTTGGGCGCTTGCAGGAGGCGGTCGATTCGGTGGATGTGCGGGTGACGGAAATGATCGCCGCGTCCGGAGATCTCCTGACCGAGGTTCGCGAGTGCGATGACGTCATGCTGGTGCGTACCGCAGTGCTCGAGGAATGCGCCACGATGGATAGCCCAGTGTGCGGCGAGGCGCGGGCTGCCACCCCTTCTGGGCGCTACCGCTTCGTGAACGCTCCCGAAGATCTGTGGGACATAGAATCTGTTATGCCGTGGAATTCCCCTCCCCCGGTGGGTCTCACTCCCCAGGGGGGGGTCGGCGGTGTACAGACCAGGTCAGTTTCGCGAATGGGCAACCTGGTCCTGGCTCTGGCCGTGAGGCTGTTTATCCAGGACCGATCCACGGTGTCTCCGGATCAATTCACGGATCTCCAGGCCATCCTGGCTTCGGTCGGGTTCGCGGTTGAGCACCCTCAATACCTGATCGCTCCGGTGCTGGCCCTTGAGCTCAACGTAACCGAGCCGCTTGCGGGGGCACATTTCTACTTCCTCCATTTCGGCGATCTTACCGAACCTACGGAAGACGTGATTTGGTCTGCGCCCACCTCGGCTCAGGGTCCAGTCGACGCCGTCATTCCCGCCACTAAGGCTACCCTGGACCGTTTGGCCGCGGGGGAGATCGTGAGCCTGAGCGCCGTGCGCTTCCCAGACGCCAATTCTAAAGAGGGGGAAACGGTGTTCAGCATGGAGCTCACCTCGATCGGGGAGGCCAGTTCCGTGAGTGCGTTCCTCTCGTACCTCACCAGTGGTCAGCTGTCCGATGATCTCACGGCCCTGGTGCCACCGGCTGGCGGATGAGTGGAAGCAGGCCGACCGTGGTGACAATGCCCTCCTCCCCGGACCCTGCTGCGGGATTGGACACTGACAGCGTCCGGCGTCGTTTCCCGAGGGTGGTTGCCCGTGTACTCGCTGTCCAGATAGTTACACTGATCGGCCTCTGGCTGCTGAACATAGCCTTTGGCGCTTCCTGAGGCGCAGCCTTAGTGCACTGGATCGACTGGCTTTTGGTGGCGGGTTATACGGGCTACGTAGTATGGGATGGCCTCCGCCGCACCAAGGATAACGACCGCATGGAGGGCTTCCTTCTAGCGAACCGGAACCTGCCCTGGTGGGTGGTCGGGCTCTCGGTGGTGGCCACTCAGTTGAGCGCGATCACGCTGGTGGGCACCACGGGACAAGGTGCCACCGATGGTCTCCGCTTCATCCAGTTCTATCTGGGCTTGCCGTTAGCGATGCTGATCTTGTCGGTCACCCTCCTACCGCTGCTGCACAGGGCGCGAGTGTTCACGGCCTATGAGTACCTCGAGCACAGGTTCGATGGGCGCACCCGCACGCTAACAAGCCTGCTCTTTCTTCTTTCCCGTGCGATGGCGACTGGGGTCGTAATCTCCGCGCCTGCGGTGATCCTGTCGGCTTTATTCGGGTGGCCGATGGGTTGGTCGGTCGCGTTGGTGGGTGTGCCCGCAGTCGTCTACGCGTCGTTGGGGGGGATTCAGGCGGTAGCCTGGGCGGACGTCAAGCAGGTCATCATGATCGTTCTCGGGCTGGCAGCAATTGCGGTCGTGCTGATCCTGGGGATGCCGGATGGGGTCGGGCTCACGGGCGCTCTCAAGGTGGCGGGGGCCACAGGGCACCTCAAGCCATTCGATTTTCGCCTCAGCTTGACAGAGACCTACACGTTTTGGTCAGGTCTGCTCGGGGGCACCTTCCTGATGATGTCCTACTTCGGGACGGATCAGAGCCAGGTCCAGCGCTATCTAGCCGCCCGGTCTGTCGACGAAGCCCGCAGCTCGCTGTTCATGAGCGCATACTGGAAGATTCCCCTCCAGGCCCTCGTGCTGTTGATCGGCGTGCTCATTTTCTCCTTCTACACGTTCTCGCCACCTCCTCTTCTCTTTAATCCGGCGCACGACGCGGCAGTCAGGGCGAGCGACCGGGGTGGTGAGTACGCCCAGCTCGAGGAGAACTTCCAGGGAGTTTTGGCGGAGCGCCGCGCCGCTGCTCATGCCGTTGCGAAGTCTTCCCGCGAGGGTTCCGGGGAGGCGCGTGCCGCGTTCGTGGTCAGCGAGACCCGCGTGGAAGATTTACGGGGCGCCGCATTGAAGCTGGCGGGAGAAGTGACCGCTGAGAATCCTCGTGACGTCAACTATGTCATCTCTTCGTTCGTATTCAACGAGCTGCCGATCGGGCTGCCGGGTATCTTCATCGCCGCGGTCCTCGCCGCGGCGATGTCGACAATAGCCGCTGAACTCAACTCGCTTGCTACGGCCTCCGTGATTGACGTATACCGTCGTCGCCTGCGACCACGGGAGGGAGAAGGGCACTACCTGATCGCATCGAAGGTTGCCACCGCGTTCTGGGGGACATTCGCGTGCGTTGTTGCCGTGTACGCCTCTCGGCTCGGGTCACTGATCGAAGTCGTGAACCGGTTCGGATCGTTCTTCTACGGCTCTATCCTGGGTGTCTTCCTGCTCGCTCTCACAGGCATAGGGGAGAGGCGGGGCGCGTTCTACGGCCTGATCGCCGGTATGGTGACCGTGGGGTGCGTGAGCTTCTTGGCGCCATCGGTTTCGTTCCTCTGGCACAACGTTATCGGCGCGAGCACGGTGGTGTTGGTGGGGTTGGCACTGAGCGTTGCCGCGCCCGCGGCTCCTGCTCCAGCGCTGACCGACGGGTGATGCGAGGGTTGGCCGTGTGGCCGTCAGTGATCAAAGCGCTCTGATCTCCCTGACCGCGATGGCTATTCCCTGTTCCTCGCAGGCAGATTCGTCTGCGATGCTCCCGGTCACTGAGACGCGGGCCCCCAGGGGCCACTGCCCGATTTCCCCCACGAGATTGTAGAGCACCTCACTCGAGTCCCGCAGCGCGACGCAATCACCGCCATCAGAGCTGATGTTGCCCACTACCCGTGCGGTCCCGTCGGGTGCAGTGACATGGAAGCCATCCGACTGTTGGCGTGGTTGCCGGGAGCCGTAAGACACCAAGACATAGTGCATTTGGTCGACTTCTACCCAAGTCGGGACCGTGACGATCATGGTGAAGTTGCCCTCCATGTCCGTCACCGTCCGGTCGATGACCTCGTAAGCGATCATGGATCCGAACGAGATCCGCACGCGGGTGAGTGGCGGCAATCCATTCATCCCAACCGTCACTTCCGTTCCGGCCGCTCCGCCGCGGGGAGATATCACGACCGTGTGCTGCTGAGACCGGGGGAAAGGCGTCATGGTACGATGACCAGTTGAGAGGGCGGCCGGGGAGCAATATCGGCCCAACATGTTGCTACAGGGTGGCACACTTCAAGGGAGGCTGGCAATCATTGGAGTGCTCCGCTCACACGGTCCTCACGGGCAGCGCAAGGATCGGTGTCAGGGACCCTATTCTCCTCTTCACACTCCGTAGGATCCCTCTCGGGCGGGCTAGAACCCGCCCGAGGGCCGACTCCACAGGTCTTGCGCCGACGCCGTCCTCAGACGTTGAACCGTACGTGCAGGATGTCACCGTCTGCGACCACGTACTCCTTACCTTCGACCTGGAGGAGACCGGCGGTCTTAACGTTCTGCTCCGAGCCGTACTCCACGAACACCTCGTAGGGGACCACTTCGGCGCGGATGAAGCCGCGTTCCAGGTCCGAGTGGATACGGCCGGCGGCCTGACGTGCTGCCGTGCCCCGACGGATCGGCCACGCTCGTACCTCGTCCGGACCCACCGTGAAGAACGATATAAGATCCAGCAGGCCATAGGCCGTGCGAATGAAGCGCGACAGTGCGGATTCGGCGAGGCCCAGATCCTCGAGGAACACGGCCTGCTCGTTCTGCTCGAGTCCCGCGATCTCTGCCTCCACACTCGCCGAAAGCACGAGCCCGGCGGCGTCGAGCTCCTGTATCCGGGTGGCTAGCTTTTCCTGCATCGGGTCTGCTACATGCGCCTCACTGCGGTTCACAGCGACCAGGAGCGGACGGTCTGTCAGGAGGGGGTATCCCCTGAGGTTGCCACGGTCGAGGTCAGAGGCGGACAGCGAACGTAGCGGTCGGCCCTCGTCGAGGGCGGTTTTTATGGTCTCGAAGGTGGTCAGTTCCTGCTTCGGAGCCTGTTCCTTGCGAGCACGGTCGAGGCGACGCTCTACTACCTCGAGGTCGGCGATGACACACTCGAGGTGGAATGCCTCGAGGTCGTGCAACGGATCAGGATCTCCCTCGACCACGAGCGACGCGAAGTCGCGGAGCACGAGACAGAAAGCGTCCTGGTCACGGATCTGCTGGAGCGCTTTGCTCGACAACCCCTTGTGTTCGGAGCCGTGCTCCCCGGGAATGTCGCAGAAGCTAATCTCCGCGTATGTCGTCTTCTTGGGCGAGAAGATTCTGGACAACGCGGCTAGGCGCTTATCGGGCACTTGCACCGTTCCATAGCGGAGTTCACCGCCGAAACCCACGGACACGGCGAGCCCCGTCATCGTGTTGAATACGGTTGTCTTTCCTGATCCAGCGAACCCTACCAATCCGACTCTCATCAGTTTCCGGTGCTCGGCCACAGGGTGGTTGGGAGTCTCTGCACGACGTTGATGAGGATCCCTAACTTCGGTCGTGTGCGCCAGTCTTGCAGCGTTCGCTCGTTTCCCGATGCGGCGGCACCTTACCTACCTGGGTGGAACGCCCGCCACCTTGCGGGGTCGTGAGCGACACTCGGGACGCCTTTCCTTGGCGTAGTCCGGGTGGGTATACGGGGACCGGAGGTGGCGGGATGGCGCACGAACGAATGGAAGGAGTAGCCACGACCTGCGGGTGTGCGGCCGGCGATGGCGAGGGCGGAGAGCGCCGCTCGATCCATGTTGATGCAGCGATCAAGGACCGCAATATCAAGCGGCTGCGCCGCATCGAGGGTCAGATCCGTGGTCTCCAACGCATGGTCGACGACGAGCGCTACTGCGCCGACATCATGATCCAAATTGCTTCGGTTCAGGAGGCCCTGCGGGCGGTGGGTCGCGAGCTCATGCGCAATCACCTCAAGCACTGCGGGTCCGCAGCGATTCGGGGTAGCGGCGAGCAGGCTGAGTCGATGTACGATGAGATTATCGACCTTATGTACCGTAACGTTCGCTAGCAGTCCGGCGTTACACGCCGTGGGGACGTCGCTGCCCCCCGAGCGCGAACGACCCCCCGGGAATTTCTCCCGGGGGGTCGTTCTCTAGGCCGTTGTTACGAACCCGTCAGCGGCTGTTAGCCTACGACAGTTACGTTTTCTGCGGCGGGACCCTTCTGGCCCTGCACGACGTCGAACTCGACCTTCGCTCCCTCCGCCAGAGTGCGGAAGCCGCTGCCCTGGATGGCGGAGAAGTGGACGAAGCAGTCCTTCGAGCCGTCCTCCGGGGTGATGAACCCGAAGCCCTTAGAATCGTTGAACCACTTCACGGTGCCTGTGGTACGCATTCACTCTACCTCTGTGGTCTTGGATGATGCCGGGGTCGGGGAACCCGTACCAACCGTTCATCTTCCGTTCCCGCGACGAAACCGTTCCGCCGCTGCTATCGCGAATAAAAAAGAGGCCCGGGACGGAGCGTCCAGGTCCTCTGGCGCCGGGTCAAGCCCAGCTTTTCACTCGCGCAGCCGCTAATATCTCATGGCTTTGCCTCGGAAGCAAGCGATTTCTTGGGGCACTCCATGGCGTGCTGATTATATGACCGACAAAGAGGAGTTGGGAGCGGCCCGATTCCGTGAAGCCCTTTCCCACTGGGCCAGCGGCGTTAGCGTGGCGGCTGTGCGCGATGAGAAGCGGGTGATCGCAACCACCGTGACGGCCTTTTTGTCCGTCTCGGTGGAGCCTCCCCTGGTCCTCCTGTCCCTCGGGCCGTCGGCTCAGGTCCTCCCCTTCCTGAGCGAGGGTGCCCACTTTGCAGTGAGCGTTCTTGCTGACTACCAGGGCCGTCGGGCAAGTGTGTTTGCGGATGCGTATCCGGTTGGTGATCCGCCCTTCCCGGAATACGGTGAGCCGTTCCTCGCAGACGCTCTTGTCCACCTGGGATGCCGGGTAGAGCGCCTCGATCGTGCCGGGGACCATCGCCTCGTGCTGGCGCTAGTGGAGAGGGCGGAGCTGCGTGGGGGCGAGCCGCTCATCCGCTACCGGCGTTCGTATCGCCGGCTCCAGGGTGACGGTTAGTGCAGGTATCCTGAACTATTTTTCTGGGTCGTCGGGAGCGACGAGGGTGTTGAGCACCGCGCTCGTGACGCTGACCGCCAGCGCCCCTAGGAACGCCGGTATGAATCCGGCGACTCCGAAGCCGAGCCCGAGCTGCTCCGACAGCGCTGCCGTGAGCCAGAGCATGAGTGCGTTCAGGACCAGCACGAAAAGTCCCAATGTTAGGATCATCAGCGGGCACGTGAGGAACGCGAGTACCGGACGCACCAGTGCGTTGACCAGGCCGAATACGATCGCCACGCCGAGGAGGCCCAGGGGACCGCCGGTCCACGTGATTCCCGGGACGAATCGCACTGCTACCCATAGTGCGGTGGCGGTGGTGACGAGGCGAAGCAGGAAGCGCATGACTGGCAGCAGCTCCTGTGGGGCTCAACGCTAGCTCAACCTCCGAATCCGATCCGGAGGCCCAGATTCACCATCGGATAGATCTTTACCTTGTTCAGGGAGTCCTCGGCGTCCAGCCGCTCGCCCTCGAGATCCGCGATGAACTGGGGGTTGCTGGCGACCGCGCCGGTCGCGGTTAGGGTCAATGCTTGTTCACCTACGAAGGCAGCTCCCAGGTCCAAGAATAACCCGATACCGCTGGTAGCGTGTTTACCGAAACCGATCATCGCGTAGGGCACCGTGGCCTTGGTCGACACTGTCCCGGTGAGCGTCCCTACTTCTGAGCCGTTGTAGGACCGCCCACCGATGTCCACGTTGCCTGTAAACTCGCCGCTGATGGAAATGTCGTCGGGTTCGTAAAGCAGCCCGCCACCGATTCGGAAACCGCCACCTATCGGGAAGAGGTCGATCCCGATGTTGACGAACGTGCCCGGCAAGTTCACCGTGTACTCGATGTCGGAGATCGTGAACCTAGGATTCCACGGTTGGATTGCTCCTCCCCCCCGGACTTGGATGTTGGGCGGCAGCGCGAACGCGACGTCTGCTCCCAACCCGAGCGTGCCTGCCCGGATCCCAACCCCGACTTGGGCAGACGTGGCTGGGGGTAACGCCAGTAGGGTGGCCAGCAGAAGGATGGTCGCCGCGGTGGCCCGCATCGAGAGTTTCCTGGTGAGGGAAAGGCCTGGCAAGCCGTTGTAGCAGTGCCGCGGCCGGACTGAGTATACAGATCGAGTATAGGGGCAGGACCGGTCGACCGGAATGGCGCTCGTCCCGCCTTGCCACGTGCGCCCTGAGCCGACCAGGTTGTTACCCCCATGGACCTCGTATCCCAACCGTCTCATCTCCTGGTCGTTCTCGCCGCCGGTATCCTCGCGGGGGCGGGCAATACCGTTGCCGGGGGCGGCACCACGCTCTCCTTCCCGATCCTCGTTTGGGTGGGACTCCCCGAGCAGATCGCTAACGCCACTAACACGCTCGGGCTTCTGGCGGGGTCCGGCGGCGGTGCATGGAGTTACCGGGGGCGCATCCGAGGACAGAAGGGCTGGGGGATACTCTGGGTCCCCGCATTGCTCGGGGGTGCCTTGGGGGCGGGCCTTCTGCTTGTCTTGCCACCGGACTGGTTCGCCGCGGTTGCGCCATGGCTTGTGATCGGATCTGCCGGGCTAGTGGCGGCGGACCCCCTGATTCGCCGGCATCTCTCTGGACTCGTGCCGGGAGAGCGGTGCAAGGGCACCTCCCTAACAGCGTTGTTCCTGATCTCTATCTACGGCGGCTACTTCGGTGCTGGCATCGGCATCCTTGTCCTCTTCACGCTACGGCTCGTTGGTATAGCCGACCTGCACGATGCCAACGGGCTCAAGAACCTTATTGTGACGGGCATCAAGGGGGTTGCCGCCGTGGGTTTCATCATGGGCGGTGTGGTGGTCGGGTCGGTGG
The DNA here is from genome assembly GCA_002346665.1 of Gemmatimonadales bacterium UBA2988. Classification (GTDB taxonomy): domain Bacteria; phylum Gemmatimonadota; class Gemmatimonadetes; order Longimicrobiales; family Gaopeijiaceae; genus UBA2988. The sequence goes on along the minus strand of DEAG01000002.1, from coordinate 30,280 downwards.
CGCTCGTTATGATTGTCGGATCCGCCCTGGGCGGTTGGGGGGCAGGGCACCTGATCCAGAAGCTGGACCATGGCACGCTCCGTTGGATCGTTGTGGCCATCGGGATCACGATGGGAGTGATCATGATGGTGGGGTGAGGGCTGCGGCCGTCTCGGGTGTTATCCTACCCCATGCCCGATCTTCCACTCTACCTAGTCCGTCTCTCCCCTGACCTCACCACCAAGGCGCGTCGTACACGGCGGCGGTTCCAGAAGCGGCTGGTCAAGAATCTTCGGGAGGCACTGTCAGGGTTCGGCGGTCAGTATTACATCCGCAATAAGTGGGACCGCATCTACGTCCAGGCGGAACATCCAGGCTCCGCTCACCGCATCGCGGGTGTGTTCGGGGTGGCGTCCGTGTCACGGGTCGATGCGCGTCTCCCGCCTGATCTCGAACAGATTGTCGCGGTCGGCCACGACCTCTACCGCGAGCGGGTGGGGCGACATCGCACGTTCGCCGTCCGGGCCCGCAGGTCTGGACGGCACCACTTTGGGTCCCGAGACGTGTGCATCCAGCTGGGCGCTGCCCTCAATCCCTATGGCACGGTGGACCTAGATGCGCCCGACGTCACGGTTTCGGTAGAAGTGCGTGAGGAGGAAGCCTTTCTGTTCTGTGGTCGCGAGGCTGGGGTCGGCGGTCTCCCACTCGGTGTGGAGGGGAAAGCGGTCTGCTTGATCTCCGGCGGCTTCGATTCCCCGGTGGCGGCGTGGCTGGCACTACGCCGGGGCGTGTCGCTCGATTACGTGTTTTGCAATCTGGCCGGCGACGCCTACGAGCGCATGGTTGCGTCGGTCACCAAGGTGCTTGCTGACGAGTGGAGCTTTGGGGACCATCCCCGGTTGCACGTGGTGGATTTCGCTGCGGTGGTTGACGATCTGCGCGCCAAAACAGAGTCTCGATACTGGCAGGTTGTGCTCAAGCGGTTAATGTATCGCGCCGCCGAAGCAGTGGCCCTCGAAATCGGAGCTGAGGCGATCCTGACGGGTGAGGCTATCGGCCAGGTGTCCTCACAGACCCTCGGTAACCTACGGGCGATCGATGCGGTGGCTACCCTGCCAGTGTTCCGGCCTCTACTAGGTTTCGACAAGTCTTGGATTATCGAGCGGGCCGAGGAAGTCGGTACCGCCGCGCTGAGTGCACGTGTACGCGAATACTGCGCGATCACGCCCGAAAGGCCGGTCACGCACAGTTCACCGGAGCGGGTCACAGCGCAGGAGACGGACCTGGATTTGTCTTTGTTAAACCAGGCCGTCGGCGAGCGACACGTGCTGGACCTTCGGCGCCTAACTGCTATCGACTTGGTTGAGCCCTACTTGTTCATCGACAAGGTCCCTGAGGGCGCGGTGATGCTGGACTGTAGGTCTCCCGAGCAGTATAGCGCCTGGCACTATCCAGGGGCTGAACTACGGGCGCCGCACGAGGCGGCCTTGCGCATGAAGGAACTGTCCAAAGATAGCATCTACGTGCTCTACTGCGAGCACGGGGTGCAGACGGCACACATAGCGGAGTTGATGCAGCGCGTCGGATATGAAGCCTATTCGTTCCAAGGGGGCGTGACACGGCTCCGGGACTGGGCAGCTCGCCAGGCGGTGAGGAGTGAGCCCGGGGAGGTGGAGTGACAGCCATCCACATCGGCTTGGGACGAGGCCTGAGGACGGGCCTTACCGTGAGTTTGCCACAGCATCGACGCGTATTCATGACCCACCTATTCTAGGGAGTCCCCTTGGGTCCTTATTTCGAACGTCCCGTGCACAGTCACTTTCGCAAAGCCAGGACCGTCTGTGCCCTGTCCCTCGTGACGATTTTGGTCATCGTGCGCGTGGCGTGCCGGGACGATCTCCCGGAGCCTCCTCCCTTCGCGCCCGATCTCGTCGTGGATCTGTCCAACTCCGACCGGACCGACACTGGTCTCTACATAGAGGTGCTGGACGAGGCCCATGGCGATCCTGCGGGCAGAAGCGAGAGGGTCAAGATTTACTACAAGGGATGGCTCCCAGACGGGAAGATTTTCGACTCCAATGAGGGGGAGGCGGCGCTCATAGTGGACCTGAGCAAGGATTTTCTTATTGACGGTGTCATGGAAGGCCTTCAAGGCATACGCGCCGGTGAGAGGAGGCGCCTAGTGATTCCACCGGACCTCGGCTACGGGGAGACGGGTGACCTGGGCTACGTCCCCCGCAATTCGTGGCTCGTGTACGAGGTCCATCGCGTAGACGTCGGGGTGCCGCCCTCCCCCTGACCCACTTCATTTCTCCGGCCGTGTGCACCTGCGAGACCCTGATTACCTATATCCAGGAACTGCGGTCAGCCGTCCGTTAGCGGGGCATCGTCTTGAACAGTGTGCCTCTCGCCATACCCTGCGCCCGGCTACAACGTCTCTAGCGGATGAAAGAGCTCCACTCCGTCCTTGAGCCAGTGCTCGCGGAACGGATAGGGGCTTATCTCATCGAGCGTGAGAGCGGTGGTCATGGGGTGGTGGTGGAGGGTCATGCGACCACGCTCGTTCTCGTGTACAGTGTAACGGCCACTGATCTGGACGTTGGACTTGAGTCGCCGTTTCCCGTCCACCATGAACGTGTGCAGCAGGTGGGTGGTGGACTCCCACTTATGCTGTGTCACCGTGAGATCGACGACGGGGCCGCTGTGCGACCACACGCTTACCTGGAGCGTTCCGGCGCTCTCCACGAACTGGGCGTCGATGTCATCCGCGATGTGTGGGATGCTGAAGCCTTCGTTCCGATGGAGCCGGCTTTCATCTGAGCTAGTGGCCGCCAGGAACGGGTAGAAACCCGCCTTAGGATGTTGCCGTTGCCTCCACCACCCGGGGACGGGTGGCACGATGACGGAGAACATCAATTCTACGTAGGGGCCAGCGACGCTTTCCGTGAAGTGGAATGCGGTGACCGCCAGGATGCTACGTTGGTGAGTCACCTCCACGGGTTCAAGATGCTCGGGGAGGATTCGCCGAGCATCGGACGTGGGCATCTCGAAGAATGCGCTCACCCCCGTGGTGAAGACGTAGCGCCCAGCTGCTACTGGCATACGCCGAAATCTCTAAGGACACCGGCGATGAGGGTGGCGCCCTGCTCGAGGTCCTCGTGGGTGTGGGCGGCGGAGATCGACATGCGGAAGCGGCTCTTGTGTTTGGGTACCGCCGGGTACTTGACCGGATTGATGAAGACGCCAGCGCGGAAGATCGCCTCCCCCATCTCGAAGATACGCGCGTCGTCTCGCACCATGATCGGGATCACCTGCGAAGCGCTCACCCCGGTTGGCACCCCGTCCTCGTCTAGCTTGGCCTTCATGAAGCGGACGTTGTCCCAAAGCCTGGTGCGGAGTTGCGGCTCTGTTTTTGCCAGTCGAAGCGCCGCCAATATTCCTGCTGCCACCGTCGGCGCTAGCGCACAGCTGAAGAAGCGCGAGCGGCTGAAGCCCCGCAGGTAGTTGATCAATTTGAGGCTCCCCGCTGTGTAGCCCCCCTGGCCCCCCAGGCTCTTCGAGAACGTGCCGAGGTGAATGTCCACCTCCTCCTCGAGATCCAACTCCTCCACTACTCCGCGGCCGTTGTCCCCGAACACGAAAGCCGAGTGTGCTTCATCGATCATTACCCGAGCCCCGTGCTTCTTCGCCACCGCCACGATGTCACGCAGCGGCGGCATGTCTCCATCCATCGAGTACACTCCCTCCACGACCACCAATTTCTTGCCGTTGAATCCGCTGAGTTTGCGTTCTAGGTCCTCGACGTTGTTGTGCCGGAAGAAGCGCGATGTCGCTTTCGATAGGATCATCCCGTCCACGATAGACGCGTGCGCCCATTGGTCTGCCACGATCAGGTCCCCCGAGCGCATCAGTCCGGCGATCGTCCCGACGTTGGCCGAATAGCCCGTCGGGAAGATCAGAGCCCCTTCTTTCAGCTTGAAACGCGCCACCTCCTCAGAAAGCTCCTTATGCAGCGCGGTGGTTCCAGACAGGATCGGGCTCCCCGAGGCGCCGCCTCCGTACACGTCCACTGCTGCCTTGATTGCCTCCTTCACCTCTTCCCTATAAGAGAGGCCCAGGTAGTTGTAGGAGGCGAAATTGATCAGCCCCGCGCGCACTTGGCCCGTCTTCTTGTCTAGCACGTCTACTCGCGTGGTGGGCGCCGACTGAAGCGGAGACTCGTATTGGTAGTAGCCCTCCGGTTCCGCCTCCGACCACCAGGCATCGAACGGGTCCAACAGCGCGAATGAGTCTTCCCCGGCCCCGAAATAGAAATTCGTGTAGTCGTACTGCATGGCCGGACGATCGATGTCCACACCCCCAAGGCGGGAGCGGGTTTCTATCTTGGGCTGTTTCAAGGACGTGTCGGGGTGCTTGGAATCGGCCATTTTCAGTGCCTCCTCAAGCCCGGGCGCGCGGCGAAAACTGTTATGAAACGTCAGAAAGTCGCGTCATATGATCATATGGGCAAGGAAGCAGCAGGGGCCAGGGTCAACCCGGATTCCGGGCCCAGCGGTGCTCCCTCCTGGGGTCGGCCACGCGCAGCGTGAGCCTCCACCCCTTCCCTACGTCGGTCAGCTTGATTAGCACCTGATTCCACCCTGTCCTTAGGAAGGTGGGCACTTCCTCCTCGTTCGCTAGAGCGGCGTTGCGCACGCGCTGCTCCAGCGTGGGCTGCCCGTTCACCCATAACTGGTAAGGCTCAGTGGCGGCGATGAGTAGCGTGGCCGGCCGGTCGTCGGGAGAACGCACGAACGCCTGCGCATACGCCGATACCTTGTCGCCCGTTGAGAAATGGGCACCCAGAGATAGGATGCCAAGGGTGTCGGCATCGGCTGCCTGCCACCCGGCAAACCTTCCCGTGGGGAGTCGGTAGATCTGAAAGGGATCGGGATCGAGTTCCGGACCCCACACTGAGTCTAGGGCTGGGCTAGGATCCGTTTCGTTCGAGGCGTCGCTGGGCCACGGTCCGACCACCCACCATTCTTTCGTCCAGCTGCGCACGGGACGCAGATGGATTCCAGCCGGGAGCGCTACGCCGCCTTGGGCGGCCAACTCGAGCTCCACGGAATGGCCAGCCACCGCCACCGTGTCCACCACGACGCCGGGCAACACGTCCCCCGGCTCGGCTCCGGGTGGGTTCACATCGAGCGTGTGCTTGGGGCGCCCCTGTTCCCGTACACCCACGGTAGGCGAGGCCGAACCGGGTGACGCCTCGGGGTAGACCACCACCTCGTAGCGGTCCGGCCTGGGAGCCGGAATCTTTAGGCGCACCGTTCCTGCACCCGTTCCCGCGAGGTCCAGGTCGTCCCGGTAGACTGCTGCGGATGGGATGAGCACTTTCGGTACCTTGCGCTCGCCGGGAGAGGGAAGTGGTCGTAAGGGCCTATGAGGTTCGGTCTGGTACCAATATGCGACAGTCGCGAAATCTGCCGCTTCACGATCGGTAGATGGTCGCTCGAGGTCGAGGCGGAGGGAGGAGTGGAAGGGGATCGGGTCGGGGAGGTGCCAACGGTATGCGGCTATGCGGCCCCGTTGGTCGTCCCTAAGCACGACTCCGTGGAAGGCGCCTGCGAACGCTTCTCCGTTAGAGACGTAATTTGGTGTTTTGGTATGCCTAATAGTGCGCCCGTCGATCCGCAGGTGTTCCTCTCCACCCAGGAAGGCAAGAGTACTGTCGTAGCCTTGTGCGTTCAGGGTGGTGCCGACGAACCATCCCGCGCCTTCGATGTCGGCAACAGAGTGCCGTTGATCGGCACGAACCCTCAGGTTACGCCTCCACTCGGCGTGGAAGGTGGCAACGGGCACCGCCAACTCGATCCCGAGTTGCATGTCGGCATCCAATCGCAGGAGATCCACCGCTATCCCGGTGTCGTTTGCGATTACGATTCGGGCGTGCCTGAGAAAGGGCAACGCCAGGTAACTGTAGAAGCCTTCGTTAGAGGCTCCCATGGGGAGTGCCGAGTACGGACGGTGGTCGAATCCATTGCCGAAGAAGTCGCCCAGCGGGACGTCGACCGAAGGATCTTCCTCGCCGTCCCAGTACATGCGGAGCGCGATTCGGCGGAGGTAGTGGGGATCTCTACTGGCCAGGATGATCCGTATACGCCGCACCACGCCCGGTCCCGCCACGTCGAGCACAATGGCGGAATCACCGGAGAGAAGTCGTCCGCTTCCGGGGGGATCGGGGAACGATACACGCTCGAAGCGGCCGTCTGCCGCCTCCGGCGCCCGTAGGATGCGGTCGATACCTAGGAAGGCAGAGGCGGTGGGAGCCTCCACTGGCATGGAGTCGGGTCCTGCTCCGCTGAGCCCGATACTATCGCGGATCTGCGCGCATCCTCCGGTCACCGCGAGCGCCAGAAGGGCCACCGGCAAGCCACGTTGACGCATGCTGATCGGCGCTACCTCCCCTTCCGCCTGAGCGCGTCCAGCAGCTTTCGCGGGTCGGGTCCGGTGCCGCGTGTGGCGCCAGGTGGTTGGGGAGGATCTGGTTGCTGTGGCTGCGCCGGCTGGCAAGGAGGTTTGGGGAACCGGTAGGGTCGGTTGCGGTCCCGCGGGGCATGTTGTCGTCCGCTCTTGGCCATCGGCTCTCTGCTGGAGTTGTCAACCGTACCCTACGACTGCCCCCGCGTGCCTACGTTGGCACTCGCCTTCATGCGATCACCTGAGCCCCCTGGGCTCTGCTACTCCACACATCGTAAGCACGGTCCGGCACTGTGCCGACAGAGCCTCCTGATTTTTTTGACGCGCTCCGGGACCACCGACTAGTCTGTACTATTATCCTTATATATAGCCGCTCACCAAGGGGTCTCCCTGGCACAGCACATGTCGCAGTTATCCTAAATTAGGACGGACGCATGGGAAATCTTGGGCAGAAAGCTGACGGGTCGGTCCAATGAGACGCTCATGGATCTGGGGAAGGCTGGGGGGGTTGGGCACTCAGGCCCCAAGGGCTGATCAGGCTGGACTGCCGGTCAGTATGCTACTTTTGATCTCATACCTGTAGCCCGTAATGCTACGTGGCGTGATGCGGACGGTGCGCTATGCGCGGAGCTGGGAGAATGGCACCGCCGCAGTGCTCCACGAAACCACGATCGAGCGGGATGGGACGAGACTGCCCGCGACGTTCGCGGTGCCTGCGTCACATCGTGGAGACCTACCCGGATGGATTGTGCTCGGCGGAGTCACCAGTATGGGCCGCTTCCATCCCCAACTCGCTCGGTTCTCACAAGCATTGGCTGCGAGCGGAGCCGGTGTCATTGTCCCGGAGGTCCCCGAGTGGCGTGACCTCAGACTGAGGCCCGAAGTGACGGTTCCGACCGTTCAGGCCGCGTTATGTGTGCTTGACCAGCGGCCCGAAGTACGTCGCGGCAAGGTCGGCCTGATCGGAGTCTCGTTCGGTGCTCCCCAGGCGGCGATTGCTTCTAACCACGAGGACCTTGCCGAGCGGATCGCGGCCGTAGTGGCCTTCGGTGGCTACTGCGACCTCGAGCGTACTTTGCGCTGCCAGCTGACGGGTTTGCATGAGTGGGAAGGGGTGACCCGACGCATTGACCCAGATCCGTATGGGCGATGGGTGTTGGCGAGCAACTACTTAACCGAAGTGCCGGGGTGTGAGGAGGCTGCTGATGTTGCCGCATCGTTGCGGCGCCTCGCCTTGTCTGCAACCCAGCTTCGCTTGCCCGCTTGGGACTCGCGCCACGACGTGCTCAAGGGCGAGCTCCGTAGTTGCCTCGACGCGCGGTGGCACGCTCTCTTCGACATGTTCGCACCGGCTGCCGATTCATTGTTGGTAGGGGGAGAGGAGTGCGAGGCGATGGCGGTCGATTTGGCGGGTGCGTGCCGCTCGAGTACGCCTCTGCTCGATCCCAAGCCAGTGCTTGGCCATATACAGGTTCCAATCCACATTTTTCACGGACGAAGCGATCGGCTCGTGCCCTACACTGAGAGTCTGCGTTTCAAGAAGGCGCTTCCCGACGACATTGCAGCCGCGGTGACGGTCACCCGCCTATTCGCTCACAGCGCTGATCAGCAGCCCTCGTCCGTTGCTGCGCGAATACGGGAGGGACTGATCTTGTTCAGGGCACTGAAGGCCATGATCAATGCGGTTGGGTGAGAACTTAGAGTGGCGTGCGGACTGATGACGCGGCATCCTTGTTGAGAGGCTCGGGTGGCGATATTTCAACATCCCTAGGGATTCATTTGCCTCTGATCTGGTTCTCAATGTTTGCTTTCGGACTGCACAAAATTACAGCCCTTGCCCCCGTGTTCCTTGGGGTTGTCGCTGTCGCTGGGATGCCGGCCTCGGCCTCGTCCCAGCAGGTTCCCTTGCCCCAGTACACGGTCGCACAGGTGGACGCGGGCGAGGAGATTTTTCAACGGGTATGTGCGTTTTGCCACGAATCCGATCTGACGGGTGGGGATCAAGGCCCTCCCCTGTCGGATGCTTACTTCGCGTCGAGTTGGGGAGGCTATCCGGTAGCCGAGTTTCTCTCGTTCGTAAGAGATGAGATGCCCTTGACCGGACCTGGCTCGTTGAGCGACGACGCCTACGTCGAGGTGGTCTCCTACATTCTGTCGTTCAACGGGATCCCGGCTGGAGAGATACCCCTGACAATGGGTTCTCCCGGGATCATAACGATCGTAGCGAAGGATTGAGGGGTGCACCACCTCGGTTGGTCGGCTGCCGAAAGAGGGTAGCCTGCTGCCTCCGCACTGGACCTCCTCGACGGGTCCCGCGCTCCAACGCGCAGCTTGCGGGCGCAGGGGGACGTCCCTAGGTATGTGGCCCTCGGATCCAGTTACAACCAAACGGCGATGCTCAACTACATCTGGGCTGGGCTAATCGTGTCTAGTCTCCTGTTCGCGGTCGGTTACGACGTCCGCGACATGAGACTCGATCGGTACCGAAACGGCGAGCCGCTGCCGGTCGAGCTGGCTTTTCCGGAAGGTTATGACAGCGCCGCGCGTCGCGTTCCTGTTCAGGTCATGATCAATGGGGACGAATACGGACGTTTGTACGGCACGGAAGCGCGGCCGCAGCGGCGATATTTCGGCTACCTGTCAACGTCTCAGGAGGGGGCGCAGGTGAGGTTCGAGGCCGGGTCTGCTTTCCCCGAGCCGCTCGCCACCATCGCTAGGATCTCCAAGTCGAACGAGGACGAACTGCAGGGAACTCTGGTCACGTTCACGGCGCCCGAATCCCTCCAATCATCGCCCGGTTCTTCCGCCAGCGAGGCGTTGCTCGTGGCGCCCGCCACGGTCCGTTTCGAGCCGGTCCGTTTCGTCAAAATCACCGCCATCTCTGCTGCGGCCATCGAGTTCGCTCAGACCGCCGCCGAGATTGCGCTCTCTCTGGTCGGTGTGATGTCGCTCTTCCTGGGCATGCTCAAGATAGGCGAGGCGTCCGGGGTGATTTTTGCTCTCGTCAAGCTGGTTCGCCCGATCCTGCGTCCGCTCTTCCCAGAGGTGCCGGCCGACCATCCCGCACTGGGGATGATCGCGCTTAACATCACCGCGAACGTGTTTGGTCTCGGCAATGCCGCGACTCCTTTCGGGATCAAGGCGATGGAGGAGCTGCAGAAGCTCAACCCGAGCGACGACACGGCCACTAACCCGATGGTGATGTTACTCGCGATCAACACGGCGAGCATCCAGCTCGTCCCACCTGTGCTGCTGTTGGCGCTGATGGGCCTTCAGATCAACCAGCTCATCTTTCCCATCATCATCACTACGTCCCTTAGTTTATTGGTTGCGATCGTAGCAGCGAAGCTGTACGCGAAGCTGCCGAGTGTGCGCGCGTCAGACCCCAACCGGAACCCGTCGGGGTTTGCGTCCACTCCGTGAATGCCCTTCGCGAAGTGCTCGCTCTACTATCGGTTTTTGTGGTGCCCGCGATCCTGGTGGGCTTTCCCCTATACGGCCTCTTCAGGCGCGTTCCTGTCTACGAGACCTTCGTCGAGGGCGCTAAAGACGGGTTCAACGTAGCTGTCCGCATCATACCCTACTTGGTCGCGATTCTATTCGCGATCGCGATGTTCAGGGCCAGCGGTGCGATGGACTTTCTGGTCGACGTGCTCAACCCCGTTCTGCGCCCGCTCGGCTTCCCCGGTGAGGTGCTGCCGATGGCCATCATCCGCCCGCTGACCGGTTCTGGCTCGGCAGGCCTGGTGGTGGACATGATCAGTCGATACGGGGAGGACTCCATCCTCGTAAAGATGGCGGCGGTGATGTTTGGGTCGAGCGAGACCACCTTCTACGTGATCGCCGTCTATTTCGGGGCCATCAACATCAAACGCACCCGCCACGCTATTTCCGCTGGGCTGACCGCTGATATCGCCGCCGCGCTCCTCGCCGTCTGGATCGTCCGGCTGTTCTACGGTTGATGCACTATCACTTGATCGGGATTGCGGGTACGGCCATGGGATCCCTGGCCGGCTTGTTGCGGGCAAAGGGGTACAGAGTGACCGGCTCGGACCAGGGCGTCTATCCGCCTATGTCCACCCAGTTGGACGAGCTGGGCATCGAATACGCGCTCAACTTCGATCCGGCTAACCTTGAGCCAGCACCTGACGTGGTCGTGGTCGGCAACGCAATCAGCAGGGGCAACGAAGAGCTGGAGGCCGTGCTCGACAGGCGGCTCTACTACACCTCCGCCGCGCACACGATCAAGGAAGAGTTCCTCAAGGGACGGCACGTGCTTGCGGTCGCGGGGACCCACGGAAAGACCACTGCAACCGCGATTCTCGCGTGGCTGCTCGAATCGGCAGGCATGAATCCTTCGTTCCTGATCGGTGGCGTAGCTGAGAATTTCGGCACATCGTTCCGGCTGAGCGACTCAGAGTACTTCGTGATTGAGGCCGACGAGTACGATACCGCGTACTTCGACAAAGGCCCCAAGATGTGGCACTACCTACCGCGTACGGCGGTGGTGACTAACGTGGAATTCGACCATGCCGATATCTTCCGGGACCAGATCGCGTACAGCTTCGCGTTCGAGCGTTTCATCAACCTGATCCCGCGCACGGGCACACTCGTGGTCGGATGGGAAACCCAGATAGCACGGGAGCTTAGCAGGAAGTCTCTGGCTCCGGTGGAGTCTTTCGGAATCGAGGAGCCTGACCTGTCTGAGCATCCCCGATGGCACCCTGAGCGGATCGAATACGGTCCCGACGGGACCGCGTTCGACGTATACCACGGGGGAGTGCGGCTGGGCGGTGTCCGGACCCCCCTTAGTGGCGCGCTCAACGTGCGTAACAGCCTCGCCGCCCTGGCCGCGGCGAGTGCCCTAGGCGCAGACTGGAACCGTCTGGTCGAGGGGTTGCAGACCTTGAAGATTGTTCGCCGCCGGATGGAGGTGAGGGGGGAGGTAAGGGGTGTGACGGTGATCGATGACTTCGCGCATCATCCGACCGCGGTGCGCGAGACGATCGCGGCTACCCGCCAGCGGTTCGTCGGCAGACGCGTGGTGGCGATCTTCGAACCGTGCAGCTACACGGCTCAATTGCGGAAATTCCAGCAGCCTTATCGCGAAGCACTGGGTAACGCCGATCTGGTCGTGCTAGCCGGGCTCTTTCATCCCGAGCGCTACGATGTAAACACGGGGTTGGACCCAGAGGAGCTGGCGAGCTCGCTTCGAGCGGACGGAGTCGAGACAGATTATATACCTGAGGTGGACCGAATCGTCGATGCGATCGTGTCCGCAGCCCGCCCGGGCGACGTCCTCCTTGTCATGTCGAACGGAGGCTTCTGCGGGATCCACGAGAAACTCTTGGCGACCTTGGGCCAGGAGGGGGCCTGAAGGGGTTCCGCTTCGACGCTGCCCTCCGCCTGTCAGTCGTCGAGTTTGACGAGCGGATTGAGCACGACCGTACCACCGCTTCGCCTACAGGTGCCGACCGTTTCTGCCGTCGTGGTGGCCAGGTATCCGCGAGGAATGCGGAACCCTCGCTTTGCCAAGAGCTCCTTAGGCGGTGTGCTCGTCAAGGCGCATCGTGGCCGAAATTATCCCAGTAATCGCCAAAAAGCTCCTCTTCCGTGGGAGGCGTTGCCGAGATTGGACGAGAGAGGCGCGTGATATTGAGAAAATGCTTGTACGTAATGTTGTCCGAAGTGCTGTTTCCGCCCCACGTGCCCGAAGCTAGCGATAGCGTGAAATCGAGCCCGTTCGCGAAATCGCCACCGTTCCCGATGCAGTGAGCTTGGTTGACGAGCACCCGGCACACCTTGGTTCGGTGGGCGAGCACCTTAATGTGCTCTTCGTTCGTGGAGTGAATGCCTATCGAGTGGCCCAGGCCTTGGTATTCGAGAATGCGCTGTATCGTCTGCACCGCATCCGAGAAGTTGCGCCAGCGGTAGACCGTGACTACCGGTGCGATCTTCTCGCCAGAGAAGGGAAAGGCCTTCCCGATACCTTCCTCCTCCACCAGGAAGAACTTCGCGTCGGTAGCGTCGATACCGGCGGTTTCGGCAACGATGCGCGGTGATTGCGCGACGAGCTCACGGTTCAGCCCTCCTTCTTTCCACAGCGCTTCAGCGAGCAGCGTCTTTTCCTCACGAGACACGAGATAGCCGCCTCGGGATTGTAGAGCATTTAAAACCGTTACGTAAACGCTCTCTTCGATGAACAGTGAGTTTTCGGATGAGCAGCTTGTGGCGTAATCGAACGTTGCACTGCTAGCAATCTTGTCCGCTGCGTCCTCGACGTTTGCGCTAGCATCGATGAGAACCGGAACGTTGCCGCGGCCCACGCCGAGCGCCGGTGTCCCGCTCTGATATGCCGCCCTGACGCTGGCGGGACCGGCGGTTACCAGGACCAGATCCACGGCTTCCATGAGCTCGCGCAGACGCTCCTTGCTGTGTGCCTTGTCATCCGACTTCAGACTGAAGTGCTGTACGATGTCGGTAGGGACTCCCACTTTGTGGAGCTCCTGGTGGACGAGACGGACGAGCGTACCACATGTCCCGTCTGCCTTCGGATGGGGTGCAAGGACGATGGCATTGCGACCCTTCAAAGTGACCAACATGTTGTGGATCGGTGTCGCCGCGGGGTTGGTGATGGGAGTCGAGGCGGCAATCACACCGACCGGCTTGGCAATTTTCGTGATCCCTCGGGCTCGATTTTCGTCGATGACTCCGACGGAACGCGCATGTTTGAGATCCCGCAGCGTTCCGAATGTCTTTCTGCGGTTTTTCCTAACCTTGTCTTCGTAATTTCCGAGCCCGGTCTCTTGCACGGCAAGCTCGGCGAGGGACTCGGCGTTGCTGTACCCGGCCCAGGCGACCGCGGTGACGACCGCATCGACCTGCTCCTGCGTGTAGCTTTCGTAAGCGCTCTGGGCTTCGCGCGCGCGTGTGACTACCTCAGCGACCGTATTCAAAGTGTTATTCCTGTCCGAAGAAGCTCATCAGCGCACCGACCATGACCTGAGATGACCGAAGGAGCAAGAGATCATGAGATTTCGTCCGAAATTTGACTCTCCCGACCTGAGTCTCGCATCCCGCAGGGGGCCGACCCCGAGGATGACTCTGGCCTTTGGCGAACTGCGTTTGCTTGCTACGACTGCTTGCCGCTCTGTAGCGTGTCCAATACGATCAAGAATGTGCACCCGCGGAGGGGCCGGGTCGGATCACGCTACTTTCCGGCGCTCATGATCATCCGATGGAAGTAACGTGAACTCCCGCCCTCGCGCCCTCCACCCGGGCGCACGCATCGCCTTGGTGGCGCCTGCGGGGCCGGTCGAGCCCGAGCGGATCGAGGTGTCCATCGAGCGCTGCGAGAGCCTCGGCCTCCAGCCGGTAGTATCTGCCGCTGCGGGAGCGAGCGACCGTTTTCTCGCAGGTACGGATGAGCAACGGCTAACGGACCTACAGGCCGCATTCGACGATCCTTCCATTGACGGGGTTTGGGCGCTGCGCGGTGGCTACGGCACCTCGCGCATCGTCCATCGGCTCGACCTGGGGCGACAAGAGAGAGCGCCGATTCCGTTCATCGGCTTTAGTGACAACACCACGATCCATGTGCTGCACGCCGCGTTGAGCGTGGGTTCGTTCCATGGGCCGCACCCCGGTGCAGACTTTCCACCGGAGACCGAGGACGCGTTCCGCCGAGTCCTGTTCTCCACCGATCCGGCTGGTGAACTGCCCCTGCGGTCGGGCGATCCACGGCCGCTAACGTTGGTGGATGGCCAGGCGGAAGCGCCATTGATAGGCGGCAATCTTGCGGTTCTAGCGGCGCTCTGCGGCACGCCGAATGCGCTTCGGGCCAGAGGCCGCATCCTCTTCCTGGAGGATATCGGTGAACCTGCATACCGAGTGGACCGAATGCTTCTGCAGCTCGAACAGGCGGGTGTGGTGGATGGCGCGGTCGGGCTGGCATTCGGCCGCTTCACTGGTGCGCCCGATGACGACCCGTATCCAGTGGTGGGGGTGATCTCCGAGTTCGCAGAGCGGATAGGAGTGCCGACGGTCACCGGCCTCCCGTTCGGTCACGTCGAACACAACTGTACGCTGCCTGTCGGAGTTCGCGCGCATTTGGACGGTGACGGGGCTACCCTTTCGCTTTCCGAACCCGCGGTGCGGGCCGATCGGTGAGCGAGTTCCGTGGGATCGCGACCCTAGCCATCTTGAGCGTTCTGGTGGTTGGATGCATGAGTGGCGGGGCTGACGCCGACGTCCAGGTCGACGCGCCGGTCACGATGGCCGTGATGCAGACCGCGCTCGCGTCCATTACGGCAGAGGACATCTTGAGGAGGACCTCCGTGTTGGCGGCCGACTCCATGGAGGGTCGCCTTCCCGGCACGGTCGGCGAGGAGCGCACCGTGCGATACATCGAGGAGCAGTTTCGCTCACTCGGACTCGATCCCGGCAACCCCGACGGTACCTACCAACAGGAGGTGCCTCTAGTTGGAATCACGCCCAAGGTCACCGCGTGGCTCACGATCAAGGGACAGGACATTCCCCTCCATGGGGAACGCGACTACATCGCTGAGTCCACGCACGTCACTTCCGAGATCGTGGTCGAAGGCAGCGAGTTGGTCTTCGTAGGCTACGGCGTGGTCGCACCCGAGTACGGTTGGGACGACTACAAGGATGTGGAAGTCAAGGGGAAAACGGTTGTGATGCTGGTGAACGATCCGCCGATCCGGCTCGCCGGGGACACAGTGCTCGACCAGAGCATGTTCCGTGGCAAGGCGATGACCTACTACGGGCGCTGGACATACAAGTACGAGATCGCGGCGGAGAAGGGTGCGGCTGCAGCAATTGTAATCCATGAAACCGGGCCCGCGGGCTATCCGTTCGACGTGCTGTCGGGCGGCTTCCAGCGCGAGAGCTTCACCATCAAGTCTGCAGATGACAACATCGGTGAGGTTGCGGTGCAGGCCTGGATGTCCGGGCCAGCGGCCCGCAGCCTCCTCGGTCAGATGGGGTACGATTTCGACCAGCTTAAGGACCAGGCGGTCAGGAGCGACTTCCGTCCGGTTGCGCTCGGCGCCCAGGCTAATTTCGACCTCGAACAGCAGCTACGGGAAGTGCAGTCGCGGAACGTGCTGGCTAAGCTGGAGGGAACGACCAGATCGTCCGAGTACGTAGTCTACACCGCGCACTGGGATCACTTGGGCAGGGACGCGTCGCTCACAGAAGACCAGATTTACAACGGCGCAATCGACAACGCGTCCGGCATGGCCACGGTGATCGAGATTGCCGAGGCGTTCACGGAGTTATCCCGGAGGCCCGACCGCTCTATCCTGTTTTTGGCGGTAACGGCGGAAGAGCAGGGGTTGCTCGGCGCAAAATACTACGCTGAGAATCCACTGTATCCCCTCGTCAAGACGGTCGCTAACGTCAACGTCGACATGATCAACCAGTGGGGGCGCACAGAGGACATCGTTGTGGTAGGACGGGGCAATTCGACGCTGGACGATGTGCTGGCGGCTGCGGCCATCACCCAGGGCAGAGTCCTCGAGTCCGATCCGGAGACCGAGAAGGGTTTATTCTACCGGTCCGACCAGTTCGAATTTGCGAAGCAGGGTGTGCCTGCGCTCTTCACAGCCTCCGGTACGCGCTACGTCGGCAAGGATTCGTCATACGGCTTGACCAAGCGAGGAGAGTACACGAACGGGGATTACCATGGGGTGAACGACGAGGTGAAAGCGGATTGGGACCTGGGCGGGGTTGTGGAGGACGCCCAGTTGTTGTTCCAGGTGGGTTATCGGGTGTCCCAGCGCGCAGCCTTCCCCGAATGGAGCACGGGGACCGAGTTCAAGGCCCGGCGCGATGCGATGCTGGGTCAGATTCCCTAGCGCACGAATTCACTGCCGAGGACCTGCGTCGCGATGTGCTCGGGCGTGGGCTTTCCGCTTTCCTCGTGTCCAATCCTACGAACCCCACCGGCAAGGTCGGTTTGTAGAGTCCGGTGCGGGAAGGAAAAGGATTGCCCCCTTGGTACCTACAGCGGCACATTCATGATAGGCGTATGTTGTGACCGGCTGTTTCGCCTGTACCCATCCGGTACGAACCGCTCCTAGTTACGGTCTGCCATATGAGCAGTGCAGCCATTCTCGGTTTTGTGATGCTGGTAGCCGCCTCCCCGGCAACGGGGAGTGCAGTCGCGACGTCATTCAAGGTGGAGTGGCGTGTGGCCCCACACGACGAAGACATGGTGCGCCGGCTCTCCGAGGAGCGGCTGGCTCGGGACGTCGCGTCCCTAGAGCGGTTCCGACCCGGTTACTCGTTCTGGCAGTACGTCTTCACGATTCCCGACGGCTCGATCGCTTTCGGGAGCGCTGAGGACGGACGTTTGCTCGCGAGCTTCCCAGTGCGTGGCGACTGGACGCTCTCCGGTCGTTGGGAGGACAGTGCTCTGGCCTCGGTCCTGGATGGTTCCCGGCTTCCTAGGCGTGTTAACGACCGGCGAGACCAAGTAGCGCTCCTGCTTGAGCGTTCGGTGGGGCCAGTGGTTAACAATCCAACCAGGGGCGACTTTCTGCGCCCGAACGCGGAACGTTACGGGAGCTTTTTGGCCGAATGGGGCACGATCTACGAGCGCTTTGGAGTACCAGCGGAGGTAGGGTTAGCCCAGGCCATCATAGAATCTGGCCTGAGCGGTAGGATTAGGTCAGAATCTAGGGCAATCGGTTTCTGCCAGTGGTTGCCGAGCAACTGGAACCAGCTCAGGCGTCTGTCTGGTATTCACATTGAAGCTCAGAATCAGACTACTCAGGCACCTTACTGTGCCGCATATCTGACTGTTCTCGCGACTAAGTACGGGAGCTTTATCCCCGCGTTATCCGAACACCATGCCGGGGCGTCGAACGTCGGCCGCACAGTCATCAACGGTGAGCGGCTAGGTGGCACTGACATCCGCGAGCAGTACTTCATGGGCGCTGACCTCTCCCGCGATCTCAGGGCGATCAGCACGAGGACCTTTAGGCGGGTGGTTGGCACCTACGGTCCACGTTCGTTCCGGTACGCGGAGATGGTGTTGGGCAACACCTACAACGTGAAGAGGCTGCGGGAGACGATCCCGCAGGACGACATTTATGCTATGCGTACTACACGTGCCTTCTCGCTCGACGACATCCGTCAACGCACGGGCCTGTCTACCGATCAGCTGAAGCGCTTCAACCCGGCCCTCGTACGACGGGTCCCGAAAGGGGCCACCTTGTATCTTCCGATCCAAAGCGGGCAATTCGGCAGCGACGTAGCTTTCTGGCACCGACCACCCCCCCCGGAATATTTGGCCGTTTTAGGCGAGTTTATCAATCTGCAGGCTACTGCGGCCGATTGGGAGGATCCCACATTTGACACGGTGCTCAAAAGCTTCCGCAGGCGCTTCCGCGATACAAATTCGGAGGAAGGCGCAGTGATGGCGACAGTCCTTGACTATGTCGTGCGGGGGATGCCGTCGACCCGCCGCATCCTGTCCAGATACCGCCGCAACCCGAGTGTACGGGCCTTGCTCGAGCGGGGTGTTGACCGATTGGGCCTGTCTGCCGATACACGCCCAGAGTCCCTCGAACGGCCCCTTACAACCTCCGCATTAGGCTCCGGAATGGTAGAGTCTCAGACGCTGGCACCTTCCACCGTGACGGCGCTCACCCACACGGTACGGTCGGGAGAGAACCTTTCGGTGATCGCCCGTCGTTACGGGATCACTCTGGGCTCGTTGATGGCGGTCAACCCAGGCCTGTCGCCGCGACGTCTAATGCCGGGAACTGAGTTGCTAATGCCTACTCCTGCGCTAGGGTATGTACAGACCCACCGAGTGAGGGCAGGCGATAATTTTTCGGTGATCGCGCGCTCCTACGGTGTATCGTTGAACGGTCTGATCGGTGCTAATCCTAACCTAGATCCTCGGCGCCTCCAGATCGGGCAGAGGCTTCGAATCCCGACGGACACCAACTGATCGATCGAGGTGAGTCCGGCCCTCACCCACAAAGCTGGATGTTTACGCCATGGCCGCGAATGCCATCGTTTGGGCTATGACCCACTGACTGACGGCTAGTCGGCAGTGACACTCTGCGAAAGCATATCAACCAACCAGTGGCCGGATCTATGGACCTTGGCCCTGACGTACGGAAGGTTGTGGCGGTTGAGCGTACCGTGGATGGGCAGGCGATCCTCCACCTTGATGCCTCCCCCCTCCACCGCCCGCACTTTGTCAGGGTTGTTCGTGAGGAGCTGCACACGCTCGATGTCGAGGTGCTGAAGGATCGAGACGGCGGCGTCATATTTGCGCTCGTCGGCGCCGAACCCGAGAGTGCTGTCGGCGTCGACTGTGTCGAGTCCCTCCTCCTGGAGAGCGTATGCGCGGATCTTGTTCCCTAGGCCGATGCCTCGTCCCTCCTGCGCCAGGTAGACGACCACGCCTCCTCCTTGTTCGGTGAAGTGGCGTAAGCTCCCGCGCAGCTGCTCCCCGCAGTCGCAGCGCAGGCTCCCGAAGAGATCGCCGGTCAAGCAGGCCGAATGGATCCGTACTGGGACCGGGTCCGGCCACTCCGAACGCACACCGATCAGGATTGCCACGTGTTCGAGGAATCCGTTGGTCTCACGGAAGAAGACGAAGCGAGCCTCTTCGGCGTCTGCCAGCGGGACCGAGGCTTCGCTGACGTGGGTCACTTCGATGCCTGGGGTCGCGACCAGGGCTTCGATACGCTCGCTGGTCAGTTCCAGCACGGCCCCATCTCTGAGTAATTCTTGAAGTCTGGGCACCTGGTCCGTGCCTACGTGAGCGCTCACTAGTGCTGGGATCAGCCGGCCCAGGCGCGTGAGCGCCAAGCCGGCGGCCTCAGCTGCCGATGCGGGGTCCACGTCCAGCCACTCGGCCGGATGGGGAGAAAGTTGCGCGGCCGAGGCGATCGCGAGTTGAAGGATCCCGCTGGGGCTCTTGTAGCCGTTCAGTCCGAGACTCAAGTGGGGAGGGACTCGACCGTTCTTGGTGGCCAGACCCATCATCCGGCCGCGGTGGTGGGTTACTACCAGGCGCAGGGGATGGCCCAGAGAGCTGAGCTGCTCCAGGGTCTCGCCCCGGAGGCCCTCGACGGCAGCGACGAGCGCGGACCCCGCGGGGGTGGGTGAGGACACGTACAAGGCCCGCCCCCGCCGCAGCTCGAATAACCCGCGTTCTACCTCGTGCATCAGGATCAAGTCCTCAGAAAGCGAGCGAGGAGTATGGCGATGGGCCCGACCTCATTACTATTGCTCACGGTATCTTGCTGCTGGTAGTGCTCTCAAGATCTCCCGATCGCCGGCTCTCTCGCCGTCGAGCGCCATCAGTGGGACCGCCTGGAAAAGGGGGTACGAAGGGGAGGTTATGATACCAAGATGCTGAGGCTCGTGCTCGCTTGGGTGCTTGTCAATAGCCTGCTGATAGCTCCGCTATGGGCATATACCGGGGATGGCGAAACGGTTGGCTGGATTGCCATGGAGGCGGCCCTGCTGGTGGGTATGCTCGCGTTGCTACCTAGGCGGCGGTGGAGCGCGGGGCTGGCCACCGCCACCGCGGTCGGCCTCGTTCTGGTATTCGTGTTAGCGTTTGTGGACGTCGGGTTTCGGGCGAGCCTCGGGCGTCCGATCAACCTCTCCCTTGACCTCTACCTGGTGGGAGCGGTCTACAAACTCGCGCTCGGAAACCTGGGTATGGCGAAAACCGTTATCGCTTTTGTCATCGGTGCGCTGGGTTTAGCGCTCGTGACGTGGGGATTGGCACGGCTGCTGATGCCGTCCGGGAGAAAGGCGTCACGGTTAGTGCCGCGCTTAGGGGGTCTGCTGATGATTGCTCTGTTCGCCTTGGGGCTCAGCCGGGGCGGCTCGGTGCCCTGGCTCGGCGAGCGGATGGCACTTCCTGCTGTACAGTTCGCCAAGGAGCAGGTCGAGCAATTCCGGCTTACGCAGGTCGAGCGGAAGAACTTTGCGGCCGAACTCGCTGCCACACCCGACAGCTACGAGGGAACGTCCGGGCTGTTGGGGAAACTAGCCGGTAAGGACGTGCTGGTGACTTTCATCGAATCCTACGGGATGTCGGCGCTTGTTGACCCGCAGTGGAAGGCCGTCGTCCGGCCCCGGCTAGACGACCTGGCCAGCCGGCTGGCCGCTACCGGGCTGCACGTGGCCTCCGGCAAGCTTCTGTCTCCCACCCTGGGCGGACAGTCCTGGTATGCCCACGGAACGATGATCAGCGGGCTCTGGCTCGATACCCAGCTGCGGTATGACCTGATGATGGCCAGCCGTCGCGAAACGCTCGTCGACGATTTCCGACGGGCAGGCCACAGCACTGCCGCGCTGATGCCTGCGATCACAATGGCCTGGCCCGAAGGTGCGCGCTTGGGTTACGACCAGGTGTTCACGAGGCCGGACATCTCGTACGCGGGTCCGCCGTTCTTTTGGGTTACCATGCCGGATCAGTTCACCCTGTCCTTCCTCGAGCACACGATCCGTGCCTCGGCTGCCGGCCGGCCACTCTTCGTAGAGGTGGCTTTGGTCAGCAGCCACATTCCCTGGACACCGATCGTTCCGATCCTCGACTGGGACTCTGTGGGGGACGGGGCGGCCTTCGCGCCGTACGAGGCCTACGGGGCTCCGCCGGAGGAGGTCTGGATCGACCTCAGCAAGCTCCGCGAGGATTATCCGAAGTCCCTGACCTACTCGCTTGACGCGGTCACGGGTTTCGCCGAGCGCTATCTAGATGACGGCTCCCTCCTGATGGTGCTCGGCGACCACGATCCGCAGCCATGGGTCACGGGCGAAGATGTGACTCGCGAGGTGCCTGTGCATGTCATCACTCGTGACCAGGCGTTGCTTAAGCCGTTCCTGGCCTGGGGTTTCCAGCCCGGTGTGGTCCCCGACTCTCACCAACCGATACGTCGTATGGACGAATTCCGATCCTGGTTCGTGCCTGCATTCAGCGATCCTCCCACTTTCGCCGCGAAGCGACCCTCGCTGCTATCCGACCGATGACCGAGTCCCAATCCAGCCACGGCACGGTTACCCGCCTATTTCACTGGCTAGTGGTGCTGCTCGTGCTCGTCCAGATTCCGGCTGGCATTGCGATGACCGTGCCTGCGTCGGTGCTCGAGCAGCGTACGATCGATGTGCTCTACATCATCCATAAGGGGCTGGGAGCCGTGTTGCTCGTGGTCATCCTCCTGCGTGTATTGTGGAGACTAACCCATCGGTCTCTACCGATGCCCGGACATTGGCCTCCGCTCGAGCGTCGGATTGCGTCGGTGACTCATGGCTTCATCTACTTTCTTCTAGTGGTCGTAGCGGTCAGCGGGTACGTGCGCGTAATTGCAGACGGGTTTCCAATCGAGTTGCTGAACTGGTTGGGTGTCCCTCCGCTTCTGCCCAATATGCCAGCGGCCGTTTCGGTGGCTTCGCTGGTGCACCGGTTCGCGGCCTTCGTGCTGGTGGGCCTGGTTGCGGTACATATCGCCGAGGTGCTGCGTCACCAGCTGGTTGAGCGGGACGGGGAGATGGCGCGGATGTGGCCCCCGGTGGGAGGGGGAAGCGGCGGGGAAGTTTGAACGGTTGGCTCGGGCTGCTCTGGTCGTTGGTCGTATATTGGCGCCCAGGCCGCCAGCGTGGGCTCACACGGTTCTATAGTCCACTGGTAGGCCCGGGTGATCTAGTTTTCGACGTAGGCGCACACCTGGGCGATCGAACGGCGGCGTTCGCGGCCCTGGGTGCGCAGGTGGTCGCGCTCGAGCCGCAGCCGGCCGTCCGGCGCTGGTTGGAGCGGATCGTGGGGCTGCGTGAGGGGGTCACTGTGAGTGGAGAGGCGGTCGGCCGCGAGACGGGTACGGCACAGCTCGCCGTCAGCAAGTGCACGCCGACTCTGTCCACCCTGGCATACGAATGGCGGGCGAAACTGCCTGATGCCAACCCCACGTTCCGCAATGTCCGTTGGGAGGAGACCGTGGAGGTTCCTGTAACCACCCTGGACGTGCTCATCGAACGCTACGGCGTCCCGCGCTTCTGCAAGATCGACGTGGAGGGGCACGAGGCTGAGGTGCTGGCGGGCCTGAGTAAGCCCGTGCCAGGGATATCGGTGGAGTTCGTTTACGGCGTCCTCGAAGTGGCGGTTGCCTGTGTGCGGCGGCTCGAGGCGCTGGGATCCTACGAGTTCAACGCGGTCCGTGGCGAGGCGAGGGTATTCGTGTTCGACGGCTGGCAGACGGGAGAGCGCATGATCCGGTGGCTTGCCGATGGCGCGGGTGGCTCGTCGTCGGGAGATGTCTACGCTAGGCTCGTGTCGAGTCACCATGCTTAATGATCCTATCCGGTGGTGGCAGTCGCTCACCACCGCCGAAGTAGCTAACCTAGCCTCGGGAGACCCGGTAGCGATTCTGCCCCTCGCGGCTATCGAGCAACACGGACCGCATCTGCCGCTCTCGACCGATCTAGATATCGGATTGGGCGTGCTGGCCACCGCCTTCCAGTTGCTGCCAGATGAGTGTCCTGCGTGGGTGTTACCACCGCAGGCTCTGGGAGCCAGCCGGGAGCACACACGCTTCCCGGGGACCATCTCGCTCGAACCGGAGTTGTTGATCGCTGCAATAGAGGCGGCGGGCGACGCACTGGCCCGCGATGGTGTGAGGCGCCTCGTGCTGAGCAACAGCCACGGCGGCAATCGCCACGCGCTGGACGAGGCGGGGCTCAGGCTTCGGGAGGAGCACCAGATGTTGGTGGTGGAGGCGAGCTGGTTCCACTTCCCCCGCCCCACAGGGGTGGATCTGCCCGAGGCGGAATGGCGCCACGGGTTACACGCAGGCGCGGTCGAGACCGCGATGATGATGCACTTGCGACCCGACCTAGTGCACGACGACAAGATACCTCAGGGTCGCTCGCTTGGAGAGGAGCTCGAGAGCACGCTGCTTCGGTTGCGACCCGAGGGGATGGCTTCGTTCGCTTGGCTGGCCGGCGATCTCAACGCTGACGGTGTGGTTGGCGACGCGCGACGCGCCGATTCAACTATGGGTGCCCGGCTTGTATCACATTACGGCGCCGTGTTGGCCGAGGTGATCGGGGACGCGCTGGCGTTCCCGCTGGACCGGTTGGTCTGAGGGGTGAGCCTGACCCTCGACGAGGACACCGCCTGGGCTCTTGTACGTGCCAAGAAGCCGAACACCACACGTGTCTACTTGGAATCCTGCCCGGGCGTGTGGCTGGACGTACACCCTTCGGGCAGGTGGGACGCCTCCGTTCCGGCGACCGCTGCCGCATGCAATCTGCTTGAGTTGTATCTGCCTCTCCAGCTGCGTGCTGACCTGGTGATCGGGCAACTTGGTCAGAGTCTGGATGGTCGCATCGCTACTGCGAGTGGTCACTCTCACTACGTGACCAGCCGAGCTGACATCCTACGGCTGCATCGGCTTCGCGCGCTGGTGGACGCGGTCGTGGTAGGGGCTGGTACCATCGCGGCCGATGACCCCCGTCTCACAGTGCGCGAGGTCGAAGGCGACAACCCGGTTCGTGTGGTTCTAGATCCGGACGGCCGGTTGGATACGGACCACCGTGTCTTCACCGACGGAGTGGCCCGGACGGTGGTGGTGCGGCGGGCAGGTCCGGAACCGGGGGGTGCGTCTGTGGAAGGAAGTGTTGTGTTGCTGCCCGTAGCGGGCCCAGACGGTTTCGAGCTCGGTGCCGTGCTCGATGCACTTCGTGGCCAGGGGCTGCGGCGGGTGCTGGTCGAGGGCGGCGGGATAACGGTCTCACGGTTTCTACAGGCTGGTCTTTTGGATCGGCTGCACGTGACCGTGGCGCCGCTGCTGATCGGTTCTGGACGCGCTGCACTCACTCTACCACCGGTCGAGACCATTGCGCAGGCGATTCGTCCCCGTTGCCGCCACTTTCACTTGGGCGAAGACGTTCTGTTCGATCTCGACCTGCGGTGAGCAGGAAGAGTGCTCCGGGGAGGCTGGACAGCAGGACCATAAGGCCGTAAGTGGCTGAGATGGCTACCCCGTCCTCGGCAGTCATGCCCAGCACGATCCAGAGTCCCGCTGCCGTTGCCTCGCGTACGCCCCAGCCTGCGATCGACGTGGGGATGAGCATGCTCATTAGCACCGGGGCTATCAGCGGGGCCAGGATCGACGTAGGAGTGGTCACCCCAACCGCGCGGGCTGCGACCACGTACGTTGCGATGTAGGATCCCACCACGAGCGTGGAAACGGTGAGCTGTGTGACGACAACGTCTCTTGCTAGCAGGGCTGTGTGGACGTCACGCCATATAGAACCCACGGATCCCTCGGCCATGCGTGTTTGCCGCCGCCGTGTGTGGAGTAGCCCCATGACGATCACCCCTGATACGATCGCTGCGGCGCCCATTGCGAGCCACGGGTCGACGCCGAAGGTGCGTGGGATGACCAGAAGGGAGAATAACGCGACTGCCAGCATCACGGCCTGGCCAGAAGCACGCTCGATGATCACTGTGCGGATGACCGGTCCTGTTTGGACACGCGTGTGTCGCCAAGCCCGTGACACATCCCCCAACACACCACCGGGCAAGACCTGGTTCAGGAACGTCGCCAGGTAGTATTCGCGGAGCGCGTCCTTGAAGGGCAGGTGGATCCCGAGCCGGCCTGCCGTAACCCGCCACCGATAAGCCGACAGCACGATCTGCGGCACCGAAATCCCCAGCGCCAGCAGTACCCAGGGGGGCCGTAGGTGCGCGAGGCGGGCAGCCACGTTATCGGCGTCCAGCAGCCACGCGACAGTGAGTAGCAAGCCGAGGCTGACTCCTAGGCGGAGGAGGACGTGCATGGCTCTACGCGTCACTGGGAGGCTGCGTCTCCAGGCAGCGCCAACAGATCTACGTGTCCCACTATCAAGACGAATGCTCCCTCCAAGACCGTGTGCTGACGGCGCTCTGCCCATGTCCGGATGCGTCCTGCCTCCGCCGGGCACTCTTCTTCCGCAGCACGAGTCCAGCCGTCCACGAGCGATTGCGCGAGTGCCGCATCCCCAGCACCGAGCCGCCACGGGGTTTGCATCCGCCAAGTACGGTACCCCACCGCACGGAAACTTCGCTCCGCGACCTCCCCAGCGGTTGGACCGAGTGCCGGTCCGAGCCACTTGTCACGCCTCTGGTGCGAGTTTACCGCGTCTTGGACTAGTCGGTCGTCGGGGTCAGAGTCGGACCATTCGATGAGGCCGTCGAAGTTGAGCGCGAACAGCATGCCGCAGCGCGTCGACCAGCACGTGTCCGCGAGCCGAGTGAGCCATGTTTCTGACACTAGGTCGAGCAGTGCGGAGCCGGTTACTAGGTCAGCTCTGCGGGCCACTTCCAGCCCTTCCCGGGCAAGGTTTCCGACAACACGTTCCAGCTTTGTCACGCGTCCCACCGGTTCCGCGCGGGCGAGCAGCGCAGCGTCATGGTCGACTAGGGTCCATTCCTGGACCCCTGAAAGTCGAGGCGCGAGGTAGCGCAGGTTCGATCCGGTTCCGCTACCAAGGTCTGCGATCCGAGAACCCCCTGCCGTTTCCCACCATGTGCCCAGCACGTCGAGCAGGTCGTTTGCACGGCTCCGGTGGTCTACCGGTTCGCGCAGTCCCAGCCAGTCCGCGGTGAACGTCTCACTCAACCGGAGACAGCTCCAAGATGGCCTGAGCGAATGCGCTGGCGGCTCTTTCCCAGGTTGGTAAGGTGCGCGCGTGCGCGCGTGCCGCAGAGGCCATCCGGGCGCGCCGCAAGGCGCCGGCCGGACTCGCGAGCAGGTATCCCAGCGCATCAGCCAGCCCGGCCTCGTCTCCGGGAGTCACCAGAATCGCCGCCGCGTCCGGGACCGTGTGCGGGACCGCCCCGCCCGTGGTGCTAACGATCGGTAGCCCGTGGGCCAGGGCCTCAGTGAGCGCCATTCCGTATCCCTCATGGTGAGATGGCAGGACGAAGAGAGAGGCGGAGTGATATAGGTCGTCGAGTGCCGACTGGCCGCATTTGCCCGTGAACGCGAGGCGGTCGGAGAGTCCTTCCTCGACCGCTTGGGTACGCACGGCACTCGCATAGGTTGGCGCTTTGTCAAGGTTCCCCGCACACACGCAGCTCCAGCGGAGGTGCCGGAGACGAGCGAGCGCCCGCACCAGCACGTCCTGCCCCTTGCGGGGCACCACGGTGCCGACGCAGAGCAGTCGCGGAGCCTCTCCCTCGGCGGGTCCCAACGCGCGTGGGGCCGGCTCGGTGCCTGGTGGCACAGCACGCACGCGTGCTGTTGGGACCCCGTAGACTTCCAGTCGGGTCGCGGTGAAGGCGCTGGTGCAGAGCACTCCCATGCACGCGGACAGCGCCTCGCGCTCGAGAGTTCTGAATCGGTCCTTCTGCACTGCGTCGAGGCCGGTTTCGTCGGCCAGCGGGTGATGGACCAGCCCGAGCACACGCAGACGCGTGGCGTGGGCAAGGATCGGGCCAGGGAGGGCTCCCATGGCCAGTCCGTCGAGCAGCACCCGCGTGCCCTCGGGGAGTCCCGCAAGCACGCTAGCAAGGCTTGCTTCGGCCTGGGCGTCTCCGTCCGGGAAGTCGCCGTCGAGGCTGTGCACCACCACCGTCCATCCCAAGCGTTCAAGGCCCGCAGCCATGTGTGCGTCGTAGAGATAGCCGCCGGTTCGCTGATCGATCGGGCCGGGAATGATCAGGTGGAGCTCCTCGGGCTTCACACCGGGCCCTCGTATCCGCCCCATGCTACGTGGGATTCCTTGAGCGTTACCCTCAGCGTGGTGAGTCCGCCCGCCCCCTCGCCCAGCTCGCCAGTGTGGATGGCCCGCTTGAGGCGCTCGAAGATCTCGCGTGCAAGGAACTCCGTGGTCGTGTTCTTCCCGGTGAACTCAGGCTCATCGTCCAGGTTCCGGTAGTTGAGGTCGTCCAAGACCACCTTGAGCTGCGCGCTAGCGAGCCCGATGTCCACCACCAAACCGTCCGGGTCCAGCTCCGGCCGACGGAACGTGGCGTCCACCACATAGGTGGCTCCGTGGAGGTTCCGTGCTGGGCCGAAGGCTTCGCCCCGGAAGCTGTGGGCGACCATGAAGTGGTCTCGCACGTTCAGGCTGTACATAGGGTCGGCCTCCTCAGGGTGCACGGTTGGCATAGCGGATGCGGTGGCATAGAACCCCGCGTGGGTTCCGGCTCAGCTCGGCCATCACATCTGGCAGGGTGTCGAAGTCGGTCTCGCCGGTGATGAGAGCGTCGAGCCGCGTATCGCGAAGTAGATCGAGCGCCAGCTTGCGCCGGCGGGTGTGGTTCCAACGCGGTGTCCGCTCCGGGGGAATCCTCCCCACCTGGCTGCTCTGGATCGTCAGCCGCCGAGAGTGAAATGCCTCGCCGAGCGGCAGGGACACGGCGCGGGTCCCATACCAACTCACTTCCACGACCGTAGCTTCTACGCCCGCCACGGCCAAGGCGCTCGCCAGTCCGTCCGAGCTGCCGCTCGCGTGGAATACCAGGTCGGCGTCTGCACCGAGCGGCGCGGTATCCAGGAACTCCAATCCGAATCCCTGCGCCACAGGCCGCCGCGACGGATCGACGTCCACGACGCTCACGTGCGCTCCTGGCACCTGTCGGCAGAGCCACGCGATCAGCAGTCCCACCACGCCGGCACCGATTACGACGATGACGTCCCCCGCAGAAGGCCGAGCGTCCCAAACAGCGTTCACCGCGGTCTCCATGTTGGCGGTGAGCACCGCGCGTTCCGGGGGGAGATCGTCCGGCAGAACGCTCACGGCAGAGGCGGGCACGGAGTAGAGGTCCTGGTGCGGATAGAGGCAAAAGACGGTCTGGTTCACCAAGGCCCCCCCGGGGGAATCGGGGGTCTCCAGTACCTCACCGACGCTGCAGTAGCCATATTTGACGGGCCCAGGAAACTCGCCCTCCTGAAAGGGGGCGCGCATCGCCTGGTGCTGAGACAGCGGCACTTCTCCCCTGAAGACCGACGCTTCCGTACCCCGGCTGACGGCGGAGTAGAGGGTGCGCACGAGCACGTGATCGGCTGGGCGGGGGCCGAGGTCGGCGGTCACGATTTCTCCCCGTCCTGGAGCGCGGATCCAGAATTGTCGAGCAGTCATGGTTTTCGGCACCATCGTCTCGGTTTTCTCTCGATGAAGTGAAGCGTGCATGATTACAGGTATGCGTGTGACGGCCACCCGCAGTCCATCGACTTCCAGATTTTCCCGCTCGGGTCGTGACCTGTCCGCCGGGGCCCTGCTCGTCGTCGTCGTCACCATTGCAAGCTGCTTGCTTCTCGGCCTTCCGACCAGCCATATCGCTCACGCCGCGGTTCTGTATGCTCTAATGGCATTGCTCCTGCTCCGCCAGATGCCTACGACACAACCGGGTCCCGGGATTGGGGCCGCCAACCGGGTCACCCTCGCGCGCGCTACCCTAGTCCTTCCGGTTGCCGTGCTGACGCTCCAGCCGGGAGTGCTCGCGCTGGAGAGGGCCTACTGGTGGATCATCGCACTTGGCGCGGTCGCCATGGTGCTGGACCGAGCGGATGGGCGGGTCGCTCGCAAGACCGGGACCACGTCGGTCTTCGGTGCCGCCTTCGACATGGAACTGGACGCGTTTCTCCTGTTAGCTCTGTCAGTACTGGTCTGGCAGAGCGGGAAGGTGGGTCCCTGGGTGATCTTAATCGGCGCGCTTCGCTACCTGTTCGTGGTCGGCGGCCTGTTTTGGTCGGTGCTTGCGGGGGAGTTGCCTTCGAGTGAGCGCAGGAAG
Organism: Gemmatimonadales bacterium UBA2988; assembly: GCA_002346665.1. GTDB lineage: Bacteria > Gemmatimonadota > Gemmatimonadetes > Longimicrobiales > Gaopeijiaceae > UBA2988. The sequence goes on along the minus strand of DEAG01000002.1, from coordinate 1,056 downwards.
ATCGTCTGTGCGGTAGAGGGGGTGGCGCTGCTGGTGTGTCTCGGACCGATCGTCCCAGCGGCGCTGGCGGGCGTGGTGGCGGCAGGGGCACTGGCGGCGCTCGGGTACTCGTTTGCGGTGGATGTGAGGTGGCTGGTCTCACATCCCGATCCCGTCCGGTAACCAAATTGCCGATCTAACCCTACTGGTGTCTGGCACCGTAGCCTACCAAGTGAGGTCCGCGTGAGCGCGGACCTCCAGGAACGTACTCCGGGTACGATAGTTCTCGGCTAGCCAGTCGATCGCGACAGCGTGGAGGCAGAGCTCGTGGGTCTCACAGGTTACAGGCAGCAGGAGGGGTGGCGCCGCTTTGGCGTCCTACTTCTTGCGCTCCTACAACTCACAGCGGTGGGGTTCGTTACCACCGCAGATGCGCTGTTGGAGCAAGCTACTACTGACAACACGGTTCACGTCGAGCCGCTGGGCACAGACTCCTGCGCCGCGCTCCACGACCACGTCTACTGCCAGCTTTGCCGCGTACTGGGCTTCCCAGGCGCGGCGTCCCCCGCTGGTGACGCACTTGCGCTCTCTGCCCCTGAGTACGTGGCTGTTGCCCACGGGCACATTCCCTCCTCTATGCCGGCCTCCCACCTATTGGGCGGGCTTGGCTCCCGGGCGCCTCCCGCCGCCTGACCGTCCGGGAACCCTCCCAGACACCGTCCTGAAAGCCATCCGCACGAGGTCCTTCCTGGGCTGAAGCACTCATAGGGCCTCCTGCTGTCGCTTCAGTGCAGCCCCTGCCCGAAGGTGTGGTCGGGACTGTGACCTGTACCGGAGTCATTCCATACCGTTCCGACAATTACGTATAAAGGATGAGATAATGGGATTCTTCAACAATAAAAAATGGCTTACCACTGCAGTCGTCGGCACGATGGTTCTGGCCGCCTGCGGTGACGATCCCGTGGGCCTCGACGAGCACGAGGAGCACGCTGAGCCCGAGGGAGTCGTGCTGCGCCTCAACGCCCAGGTCATCGCCAGCTATGACGAGGGAACGTGGACCGGCGAGCTCGAGGTGAC